>NZ_JBSFCQ010000010.1:0-344504 GCF_053891435.1 Streptomyces sp. NPDC002276
GCGTCGGGGGGTGTCCGCCCGCAGCGGTTGGCGCGTCAACGCGCTCAAAATCTTGCGAGACCGATTCCGCGCCGTTCCGAGGACGGACACCCCCCGACGCGGCACCGACCCACACCAAACCGCAGGGCGAACCACAACGCACCCGCAGGGAAAGAGAGGCAGGCGGAAGGGCACAACCGCGGCGGGCTCGCCGTACCGCCACGCCCCCGACACCCACCCGCCGTGGCAGGATCGGAACCGCCATGACTGCGCCCACGAACCCCCCGCACACCACGTCCACGAACGGCGAGCACCTCCACGCCCCCGTGATCGACTGGTTCGAAGACAACGCCCGCGACCTCCCCTGGCGCCGCCCCGACGCCGGCCCCTGGGGCGTAATGGTCAGCGAGTTCATGCTCCAGCAGACCCCGGTCACCCGCGTCCTCCCGGTCTACGAACAGTGGCTCGCCCGCTGGCCCCGCCCCGCCGACCTCGCCCAGGACGCCCCCGGCGAAGCCGTCCGCGCCTGGGGCCGCCTCGGCTACCCCCGCCGCGCCCTCCGCCTCCACGGCGCCGCCACCGCCATAACGGAACGCCACGGCGGCGACGTCCCCACCGACCACGCCCAGCTCCTCGCCCTCCCCGGCATCGGCGAGTACACGGCCGCCGCCGTCGCCTCCTTCGCCTACGGCCAGCGCCACGCCGTACTCGACACCAACGTCCGCCGAGTGTTCGCCCGCGCCGTCACCGGCGTCCAGTACCCCCCGAACGCCACCACGGCCGCCGAACGCAAACTCGCCCGCGCCCTGCTCCCCCCGGACGACCAGACAGCCGCCCGCTGGGCCGCCGCCTCCATGGAACTAGGCGCACTGGTCTGCACGGCGAAGAACGAAACATGCCACCGCTGCCCCATCACAGCCCAGTGCGCCTGGAACCTCGCCGGAAAGCCGGACCACGAGGGCCCGGCCCGCCGCGGCCAGACATACGCGGGCACGGACCGCCAGGTCCGCGGCAAGCTCCTCGCCGTACTACGCGAAGCGCACACCCCCGTCCCGCAATCCACCCTCGACCGCGTATGGCACGAACCGGTACAGCGAGCGAGAGCACTGGACGGCCTGGTCGCGGACGGCCTCGTAGAACCCCTCCCCGACGCCCTGTACCAACTCCCCGCGACCCGCACCTGACACACGGTCAATCCACAGCCACCCGCCTCACCCCAAGCAAAACCACAGCCAACACCCAGCCCCCACACCCCCCAGGCACCACCCAAACCACCCCACACCCACCCAAAAAACCCAACCCCCTTACCCCAGACCTACTTCCGTTACACAACCGACGGACAGCCGAGCGCTCCCCGCAGGCTGCTCCGCACAGTGCCGTGACAACCCCTCCGTAGCTTCATTCCTGTGCCGCAGACCGGCGGGACGCAGCAAAGGACAACCGGCAGCAGGCGGGTCGGAAACGGGGATGGAGGCGGTTGATCATGGCGCAGGGCGAGGTGCTCGAATTCGAGGAGTACGTCCGCACCCGACAGGACGCGCTGCTGCGCAGCGCCCGCCGGCTGGTGCCGGACCCGGTCGACGCCCAGGACCTGCTACAGACCGCGCTGGTACGGACGTACGGCCGCTGGGAGACCATCGAGGACAAGCGCCTCGCGGACGCCTATCTGCGCCGCGTCATGATCAACACCCGCACCGAGTGGTGGCGGGCCCGCAAGCTCGAAGAGGTCCCCACCGAGCAGCTGCCGGACGCGAGCGTCGACGACGCGACCGAACAGCACGCGGACCGGGCGCTTCTTATGGACATTATGAAAGTTCTCGCTCCGAAACAGCGCAGTGTCGTCGTCCTGCGACACTGGGAGCAGATGTCCACGGAGGAGACGGCCGCCGCCCTCGGCATGTCGGCCGGTACGGTCAAGAGCACGCTGCACCGGGCGCTCGCCCGGCTCCGGGAGGAGCTGGAAGCCCGCGATCTGGACGCACGCGCGCTGGAGCGTGAGGAGCGGGAGCGTTGCGCGGCCTGAGCGACACCCCAGGACCCAGCAGGGTCCGCGGCGGCTTCGAGGCGGCGTTCACGGCGATGGCCGTGCTCGCCGCCCTCGCCCTGTTGGTGTCCGGCTGCGCCACCGGCGGCACCGGCGCCCGTGACGAGGGCCCGGCGCACTCCGACTCGGTGGGCGTCGCCGAGGTGCCCTCCCCCACCCCCTCCGCGACGGCCGACGACCATGTGGACGCGGTGAAACTCGTCAAGGACGATCCGAAGGTCTCGGCAGCGGTCAAGCACGAGCTGAAGCCGTGCGTCGCCGACGAGTACGCGGTCGACGTGTCCTACGGCGAGCTGACCGGCGGTACCGTCAACGACGTCGTCGTCAACGTGATGACCTGCGGCGACGCGGTCGGCATCGGCTCGTACGTGTACCGCGCGACGGGTGGGACGTACGAGAATGTCTTCAAGGCCGAGGAACCCCCGGTCTACGCGGAGATCGACCGCGGCGATCTGGTCGTCACCAAGCAGGTGTACGAGAAGGGCGACCCGGTGTCGAGCCCGTCGGGCGAGAACGTGATCACGTACCGCTGGACGTCGGGCCGTTTCGTCCAGGAGTACAGCACGCACAACGAGTACAGCAACGCGGTCGGAGGCGACGCTTCGCCGGCGCCGAGCGGAAACTGAACGGAACAGATCCGAGCGGACCCGAACCAAAACCGCGCGGAATCCGAGCGGAAACCGAGCGGCGGCGAACCGATCGGCCCCTCCGATCCGATCCTTCAGTGAACGCGGACGCCCCACCGGGCGTCCCATGCTTGAGAACGACCCACACGAGGACTGAGAGCACCGGGATGGCAGACCAGACCCACGTCCTGTTCGTCGAGGACGACGACGTCATCCGCGAGGCCACCCAACTCGCCCTGGAGCGGGACGGCTTCGCGGTCACGGCGATGCCCGACGGGCTGTCGGGCCTGGAGGCGTTCCGGGCGAACCGCCCCGACATCGCGCTCCTGGACGTGATGGTCCCCGGCCTGGACGGCGTGAGCCTGTGCCGCCGTATCCGGGACGACTCGACGGTTCCGGTGATCATGCTGTCGGCGCGCGCCGACTCCATCGACGTGGTCCTCGGCCTGGAGGCGGGCGCGGACGACTACGTGACGAAGCCCTTCGACGGCGCGGTCCTGGTAGCCCGCATCCGAGCCGTGCTGCGCCGCTTCGGCCACGCGAGCGGCACCGACCGTACGGCGGACACCGGGGCGGAGACGGTCGACGGCGGAGTGCTCACCTTCGGCGACCTGGAGATCGACACCGAGGGCATGGAGGTGCTCAAGGCCGGACAGCCGGTGGCGCTGACCCCGACCGAGATGCGCCTGCTCCTGGAGTTCTCCTCGGCCCCGGGCACGGTCCTGTCCCGCGACAAACTCCTGGAGCGGGTGTGGGACTACGGCTGGGGCGGTGACACCCGGGTCGTGGATGTCCATGTGCAGCGGCTGCGCACGAAGATCGGCCAGGACCGGATCGAGACGGTCCGCGGCTTCGGCTACAAGTTGAAGGCCTGAGCAGGGGTATGCGGGGGAATCCACAGCGCAGAGTCCCGTCGTTCATGGACAGAGCGGGCATCCGTACCGGCCTGAGATGGAAGCTCAGCGCGGCCATCGCCCTGGTAGGCACGCTGGTCGCGATCGCGCTCAGCCTGGTCGTGCACAACGCGGCCCGGGTCTCGATGCTGGACAACGCGCGCGACCTCGCCGACGAGCGGGTCCAGATCGCCCAGCGCAACTACGAGCTGTCCGGGCGCCCCAACTTCCCCAGCATCAAGATCGACGACCCGAGTCTGCCGCCGGCGCTGCGCCAGAAGGTCGAGGAGGGCCGCAGGGCCACGTACGTCACCGACCGGCCGCACGGCATCCCGGACATCTGGGCGGCCGTACCGCTCAAGGACGGCCATGTGATGTCGCTGCACACCGGGTTCACCGACCGCAGCACGGACATCCTCAAGGACCTCGACCAGGCCCTGGTGATCGGCTCGATCGCGGCGGTGCTCGGCGGCAGCGCGCTGGGCGTGCTGATCGGCGGCCAGCTCTCGCGCCGACTGCGCAAGGCGGCCGCCGCGGCGAACCAGGTCGCGAAGGGCGAGACGGACGTACGGGTACGGGACGCGATCGGCGGAGTCGTACGGGACGAGACCGACGACCTCGCGCGCGCGGTGGACGCGATGACGGACGCGCTGCAACAGCGACTTGAGGCCGAACGCCGGGTCACCGCGGACATCGCACACGAACTGCGCACCCCCGTGACAGGCCTGCTGACTGCGGCCGAGTTGCTCCCACCCGGCCGCCCCACGGAACTCGTCCTGGACCGCGCGAAGGCGATGCGCACCCTCGTCGAGGACGTCCTGGAGGTCGCCCGGCTCGACGGGGCCTCCGAGCGGGCCGAGTTGCAGGACATCATGCTGGGCGACTTCGTAAGCCGCCGGGTGATAGCGAAGGACCCGGACGCGGTGGTGCACGTGGTCCACGAATCAGCGGTCACCACCGACCCCCGCCGCCTTGAGCGCGTGCTGTTCAACCTGCTGGCGAACGCGGCGAGGCACGGCAAACCGCCGATCGAGGTCTCGGTCGAGGGCCGGGTGATCCGGGTCCGCGACCACGGCCCCGGTTTCCCCGAGGAACTCCTCGCGGAGGGCCCGAGCCGCTTCCGCACCGGCAGCAAGGACCGCGCGGGCCACGGCCACGGTCTGGGCCTGACGATCGCGGCCGGTCAGGCCCGGGTCCTCGGCGCCCGGCTGACCTTCCGCAACGTCCGCCCCGCGGGCGCGCCGGACCACATCCCGGCGGAGGGCGCGGTCGCGGTGCTGTGGCTGCCGGAACACGCGCCGACGAGCACGGGCAGCTACCCGATACTGCCGTAGTTCTTCAAAGAAGAGGTCGGCCGCCCTGAACGAGGGCTCACGTGCCGGCCACCATCACCTCCTCCCCCCGAGACGGCCCCGCCCCGTCCGTCCTCCCCCCGAAGTACCGCTCGGCGAGATCCGCGGCCGACACATACCGCACCTCCCGGAACCCGCACTCCCGCCCCAGCGCCAGCACCTGCTCCGGAGTGAAGAAGCTCAGAAACGGCGTGCCCGCGGCCCGAGCACCCCGCACCGCCACCTCCAACTGCGCGCGCTGCTCCGGCTCCACGTCCTCGACGGGCCGTAGGAAGGTCGTCACCAGGGTGGAGCCGGGGGCGAGTCCGGCGACGAGCCGGAACATGGCGGTGATCGCGTCCAAGGTGAGATACATGGTGACGCCGGTCGCGGCCACCACGGCAGGCCGCCCCAAGTCGAGCCCGGCGGCGGCCAGTTGCCCCCACCAGTCCCCCTCGAAGTCGACCGGCACGAACCGCAGCCAGTCCGGCACGTCGTACCCGAGCTCCGCCAGCCGCCGCCGCTTCCAGGCCTGGGTGCCGGGCCGTTCGACCTCGAACACCCTTGTTCTCGCGCCCAGTTCGGGCCGCCGCTGAGCAAAGGTGTCCAGCCCGGCGCCGAGCACGACGTACTGGTCCACACCTTCCGCGACCTGGTCCGCCACCACGTCCTCGACGAACCGGGCCCGCGCCACGATCGACGCACGGATCCGGCGCGTGGCCTCGACGTCCATGTCGGGCCGCTCCCGCCAGCCGTCCCCGGGCCCCACCAGCCGCAGCCCGACCTCGTCCTCGATGACATGCGGCGGAGCATCGGCCTGAACATGCAGTGCCCGCCACAACGCGACCCGCACGGCCGTATGATCCGGCTCGATCTCCTCCACAGGCCCCCCACTCACGCGAAGTCCTTGGAGAAGTCCAGCTCCTCGCGGCGCTCGGTCAGCGAGTACCAGTTGCCGCTGTCGTCACGGAAGATCGCCTCGACGCCGTACGGCCGCTCCGTCGGCTCCTGGATGAACTCGACCCCGCGCGCCTTGAAGGTCGCGTAGTCACCACGGCAGTCGTCCGTACGGAACGCCCCGGCCCCCAACACCCCTTTGCCGACCAGCTTCTTCAACGCCTCGGCGGACTCCGGATCGAGCCCCGGCCCATCCAGGCTCATCAGCGCGAGCTCGACACCCGGCTGCTCCTTGGCACCGACGGTCACCCACTTCATGTCCCCCATCGAGATGTCGTCCCGGACCTCGAAGTCCAGTTTCTCGGTGAAGAAGGCCTTGGTGCGCTGCTGGTCGAAGGTCCATACGGTGGTGATGCCCAGCCCTTGGATCATGGCTCCGCACTCCTGTCGGACGAGGTGGAAATCGAGGTGGCTTCCTGTTCCTGTTCCTCTTCCTCACCGTAGGCAGGGCGGGCAGCGGCACGCTTCTTCAAAGTTGCGGAGGGGAAACCGCCGGCCCAGAGCATCGCGTAGCACCCCGGGATGAGGGCGGCCCCGCGCCCCACGTGCTCGCTCCGGTACTCGCTCGGAGTCAGCCCGGTCCGCGCCTTGAACCGGGCCGAGAAGGTACCGAGGCTGCTGAAGCCGACGAGATGGCAGATCTCCGTGACCGAGAGGTCGGCGCTGCGGAGCATCTCCTCGGCCCGCTCGATCCGCCGATGGATCAGATACTGCCCCGGCGTCTCGCCGTAGGCCTCCTTGAAGGCGCGGAGGAAGTGGTACCGCGAATATCCGGCATGCGCGGCCACCGCACCCAGGTCGAGCCCCGGCTCGGCCCAGTCCCGGTCCATGGCGTCCTTGGCCAGCCGCAACTGCCGCATTTTGTCCATGAGCCCGATGGTGACACGCCCCACTGACAACAGCGCCGATGCTTGTCGACACCGGCCCGCATCACTCAGCCCGTCCGGCGTTTGAGGACGAGGCCGTCCAGGCCGAAGCGGGGGTCTGGGGGCGGCAGCCCCCAGGGACGGGACGGGCAGGGGCGGCGGGGGCGAGAAAACAACGAGAAGACAAAAAACAACGAGAAACCAAAACGAAGGTCCCCCGGGGCGGACACCGACCGGGGGACCTTCAGCTCATGACCAGCGGATCAGGATCAGACCGCCTCGACGATCGACACCGGCGCCACCGTCTCCGACTCCGACTCCGCACCCTCACCGGCCTTGGGCGCAGCCGGCCCCGCCCCCTTCAGCGGAACCTCCTTCACGAACACCGCCGCCACCAGCGCCAGCACCGTCACCACGGCCCCCAGCAGGAACGCGGAGTGGATACCGGCCGACACCGCGTGCTGGTACGCCTCACGCGCCACCGCCGGCAGCTTCGCCAGACTCTTCGCGTCCAACTGCGCGGACTGCTCGGTCACCTTGGCCCCCACGGCCCCGGCCTTCTGGCTCATGACGTCCTGGACCCGGTTGTTGAACAGCGCACCCATGATGGCGACACCGAACGACGAACCGAGCGTCCGGGACAGCGTGCTCGTGGAGGACGCGACGCCCATGTCCTTCATCTCGACGCTGTTCTGCGCGACCAGCATGGTGATCTGCATCAGGCAGCCCATGCCGAGCCCGACGACGGCCATGTACACACCGGACATGAACCGGGTCGTGTCGACGTCCATCGTGGAGAGCAGGTACAGGCCGGTGCCCATCAGGATGCTGCCGACGACCGGAAACACCTTGTAGCGCCCGGTGTTGGTGGTCACCCGCCCCGCGACCATGGAGGTCACGAGCATCGCGCCGAGCATCGGCAGGAGCAGCAGACCGGAGTTGGTCGCGGACGCACCCTGCACGGACTGCTGGTAGAGCGGCAGGAACAGGGTCGCGCCGAACATCACGAAGCCGGTGATGAAGCCGATGACGGCCATCAGGCTGAAGTTGCGGCTGCGGAAGATGTGCAGCGGCACGACCGGCTCGGTGGCCTTGGTCTGCCAGAACACGAACCCGACGAGCGCGGCCACACCGAGCGCGATCAGCTCCATGATCCGCACGGAGGACCAGGCGTACTGCGAACCGCCCCACGTGGTGACGAGCACGATGGAGGTGATGCCGACGGTGAGCAGTCCGGCGCCGAGGTAGTCGATCCGCGCCTGCGAGCGCTTCTTCGGGAGGTGCAGTACGGCACTGATCGCGGCGAGCGCGATGACGCCCAGCGGCAGGTTGATGTAGAAGGACCAGCGCCAGCCCCAGTTGTCGGTGATTGTGCCGCCGACCAGCGGTCCGCCGATCATCGCGAGGGCCATGACGCCGGCCATCATGCCCTGGTACTTGCCGCGCTCACGCGGCGGGATGAGGTCGCCGATGATCGCCATGACACCGACCATGAGACCGCCGGCGCCGAGACCCTGAATGGCCCGGAAGCCGATCAACTGCCCCATGTTCTGCGCCATACCGCTGAGCGCGGAGCCGACCAGGAAGATCACGATCGAGGTCATGAAGGCGCCCTTGCGCCCGTACATGTCACCGAGCTTGCCCCACAGGGGAGTCGAGCTGGCGGTGGCGAGCGTGTACGCCGTGACAACCCACGACAGGTGCTCAAGCCCACCCAGCTCACCGACGATCGTCGGCATCGCCGTGCCCACGATCATGTTGTCGAGCATCGCGAGCATCATGGTGATCATCAGGGCGAGCAGGACGACCCGCACGCTCCTGGGCTGCTTCTCGGTCTCCCCCGACCCCTTGTCAACCATCTGTGTGTCCGCCATCGTTCCCACTCCCCTAGCTACCGCTGGATACCGCTACCGTCCGGCTACTTACTTGCCGCCCGGCTAGTTGACTACACTAAGGGAAAGTAGACCCGTAACTAGCCGGGCGTCAAGTAAGTTTGCTGGAGCATAAGACGAATGGGCGGCACCATGGACGGCACCAAGCGGCAACGTCGCGGAGACACCCGCCAGCGCATCCAGGACGTGGCGCTCGAACTCTTCGCCGAGCAGGGCTACGAGAAGACCTCGCTGCGCGAGATCGCCGAGCACCTGGACGTCACGAAGGCGGCGCTCTACTACCACTTCAAGACCAAGGAAGAGATCCTCGTCAGCATCTTCGAGGACCTCACGAAGCCGATCGAGGACCTGATCGAGTGGGGCCGCGACCAGCCGCACACCCTGGAGACCAAGCAGGAGATCGTACGGCGCTACGCCGTCGCGCTCGACGGCGCGACCCCGCTGTTCCGCTTCATGCAGGAGAACCAGGCGACGGTACGGGACCTGCGCATCGGCGAGCGCTTCAAGGAACGTATGCGCGGCCTGCGGGAGATCATGATCGACCCCGAGACGAGCCTGGTCGACCAGGTCCGCTCGCTCAGCGCGATCTTCACGCTGCACGCCGGCATGTTCGCCGTACAGGACCTCGAAGGCGACCCCGAGGACAAGCGCAAGGCCGTCCTGGAGGTCGCCACCGACATGATCACGCAGGCCCACGCGGGCACGAAGCCCGCCGGGGACAAGTCCTAGACGGTCACACCCTTGCCGCGCAGGAACGCGACCGGGTCTATGGCCGAGCCGTAGTTGGCGGTCGTACGGATCTCGAAGTGCAGGTGGGGACCGGTGGAGTTGCCGGTGTTGCCGGACAGCGCGATGTGCTGGCCGGTGCTGACGACCTGGCCGACCTTCACGTCGATGCGCGAGAGGTGGGCGTACTGCGAGTAGGTGCCGTTGCCGTGCTTGATGACGATGGCGTTGCCGTACGCGGCCCCGTCACCGGCGCCGTTGCCGCCGGCCTTGACGACGGTGCCGCCGTGCGCGGCGACGACGTTGGTGCCGCTGGCCACGGCGAAGTCCTGCCCGCTGTGGGTGGACTGCCACAGGCCGCCGGCCTGGGCGAAGCTCGCGGACAGCGTGTACTTCTTCACCGGGTCGACCCAGGAGGCGGCGGTCTTCGCGCTGACCGTCTTCGGCGCCACGCTCACGGTGGCGGCGCTCGCGACCCCGGTGCCCAGAACGGCGGTGGCTCCCAGTCCGACGGCCAGGACGGCCACCCGGGTGCGGAGCGGAGTCGTACGGGTAGAGCGGGAAGCGGAGCGCTGGAACATCGGAACCTCACGGGGTCGGGGACAGAAAAGCCACCCGGCGCACGGACGGCCACCGGATGACACGTCCATTGGTAACCCGGGCCCCCACGGACCCCCAAACAGCTCTTCTACGACGGAAGCTAGTACTTCACCGCAAAACTTCCGACTTCTTGACAGAGCGCCCGTTCGCCATAAATCGCCCCCCTGACGGCAAAACCGCCCATCTGGTTCCACGCAAAAAGTCCTATTTGCCCCGAACGAGGCTTACGACTACCCGCCCTAGTAGGGGTCGAATCGCCTGTGCGGCTTGTCACCGGCCGGGGCGGTCGCCGACCCCGGGAATGTGGCGCAGACCTCTATACACCTACCGTCCAGTAACCTTACGGTTCCCCTCACGCCACCCTCGCCCGCGATCATGCCTTCCACACCGGCACCGCACAGACGTGAGAGGAACCCCCACCCCCATGACGAGACGACGCCCCTGGGCCCGCCGTACCGCCACCGTCGCCGTATCCGCGATCGCCCTCGCGGCGCTGACCGTCCCCGCGGAAGCCGCGACGACGACGAGCACCGCCGCGGCCGTCGACTACACCACCTGGCAGACGGACTGCCAGACGGTCATGAACCAGGCTCTGCCCTACCTGAAGCAGCGCATCGCGGCGACCAGGCCGGGCGAGAAGCAGGCGATCGTCTTCGACATCGACAACACCACCCTGGAGACCGACTTCGGCTTCAGCTGGCCCCAGCCCGCTAACAAGCCGGTGCTCGCGGTCGCCAAGTACGCCCAGGAGCACGGCGTTTCGCTGTTCTTCGTCACGGCCCGCCCCGGCATCATCTACCTGCCGACCGAGTACAACCTCGAACACGACGGCTACGACGTCGACGGCCTCTACGTCCGCGGCCTCCTCGACCTCTTCAAGGACGTCGCCGCCTACAAGACCGCCCAGCGCGCCGACATCGAGTCCAAGGGCTACACGATCATCGCGAACATCGGCAACAGCGCCACCGACCTGTCGGGCGGCCACGCCGAGAAGACGTTCAAACTGCCTGACTACGACGGCCAGTTGTCGTAACCGGCTAGGCTCCGACCGTTCGCGCGACGACGGGGGTGGGGCGGCCGATGGAGCCCGCGGTACTCGGTGGGAAACTGGCGTCAGGCCTGATCACACCGCTGCTGAAGAAGCTGTTCGTCCCCGAAGGACCGGGCGCGGGCCTGGTCGACAAGCCGGTCCGGCTGTCGAACCTCGTCTCCTTCAAGGGCGAGAAGCGCACCCTGACGGAGAAGGACGTCCACAAGCTCGCCGACCACCTGGTCGCGCGGGCGGTGGACTCCCCCGGCGAAGCGCCCTTCCCGCCCGACGAACAGACCGCGGTCACCGACGCGTTGGCCCGCCGCCTGCTCACCCTCGGCGACCTGGACATGGACGACGTACACGCCGTGCGACTCGGACACCGCGAACTGGCACGGCAGTTGGAGCACTGCGCCCCGCTCCCCGCCGGACTGTCCACCGACGCACGCCACTTCCTCGGCAACGCCACCGAGTGGGCCTGCCTCCAGATCCTGGAGTTCTTCACCCGCCGCTCCACGTTCGTGGCCCGCACCCTCGTCGAGCAGACCCGCACCCAGGCCGAACTGATCGCCCGCGTCGACGAGTTGATCGCCCGCACCCCACGCCCCGGCACCCAGGACCGCGCCTTCGAACGCCGCTACCTGTCCCACGTCGCCGAACGCCACAACCACATCACCATCTACGGCATCGACCTCCGCGACTCCCCGGACCGCTGGCCCCTCGAAGTGGCATACCTGAGCCTGGAGGCGACGGAGGAACACCCCCTGTCCGAGGAGCACCCCGGCGCCCGCTACGACCGCCAACTCCCCGCCGAGGAAGCCCTGTCGGCCCACGACCGGGTCCTGCTGCGCGGTGACGCGGGCTCCGGCAAGACGACCCTGGTGCAGTGGCTCGCGGTGACGGCGGCCAGGGACGGCGACCGCATTCCGTACGTCCTCCCGCTGCGCACCCTGATCCGGGCCGGCCAACTCCCGTCCCCAGCAGCCTTCCTGACCGCGGTCGGCTGCCCCCACTCCCCGCCCGAGGGCTGGGCCGAACGCGTCCTCACCGCCGGCCGCGGCCTGATCCTCGTCGACGGCCTGGACGAGATCCCGTCCGCCGACCGCCACCGCACCCGCGACTGGCTCCTCGACCTCATCCGAGCCTTCCCCGGCAACCGCTGGCTCCTGACCTCCCGCCCCACCGCGGTACGCCCCGACTGGCTGGCCTCCGAGGGGTTCCGCGAACTGACCCTGACCCCGATGCGCCGACCGGAGGTCAGGACCTTCGTCCAACGCTGGCACAAGGCCGCCGAGGCCCCGGAGTACGAGGGCCCGCTCCTGGACTCCCTGCACACGAAACGGGACTTGGCCCGCCTCGCCACCAACCCCCTGATGTGCGGCCTGATCTGCGCCCTGCACCGGGAACGCAGGGGCTATCTCCCCACCGGCCGCAAGGAGTTGTACGACGCGGCCCTGACCATGCTGCTCGCCCGCCGGGACCGGGAACGGGGCATGGGAGCGCTGGAGGGGGCCGACCTGAGCGAGGAGGCCCAACTGGAGATCCTCCAACGCCTCGCGTACGCCCTGGTGTTGAGCGGCCGCACGGAGATGGACGTCGAGACGGCCGAGGGGATCGTCGAGCGGTGTCTGCCGACGGTCGCCTCGGCGGCGATGCAGGGCGACGCGAGGACCGTCCTGCACACCCTGATGCTCCGCAGCGGTCTGCTGCGCCAACCCGCCTACGGCGTCACGGACTTCGTCCATCGCACGTTCCAGGACTATCTGGGCGCGCGCTACGCCGTCGAGGAGGGCCACCTGGACGTCCTCCTCAGCCGCGCGGACGACAGCCAGTGGGAGGACGTGATCCGGTTGGCGGTGGCCCACGCCCGGCCGCGCGAACGGGTCGTGGTGCTACGCCAGTTGCTGTCCCGGGACGATCCCCGCCTCACGCTGCTGGCCCTGGCCTGCCTCGAACACGCGACGGCGCTGGATCCGGGGGTGCGGGCAGAGGTCGAGACCCGGGCGGCCGCGCTGATTCCGCCGCGTACGACGGAGGACGCGCACGCCCTGACCGAGGCCGGGCCACTGGTGCTGGAACTGCTGCCGGGACCCGAGGGGCTGACGGACGCCGAGGCCCGCTGCGTCACGGTCACCGCCTCGGTCCTGGGCACGGAGGAACCCGAGGGCGCGATGGCGGTACTGCGCCGCTTCCGCGACCATCCGTCCTTCGACGTACGGCGTCAACTCGCGGGCACCTGGGACCGGTTCGACATCCGGGAGTACGCGGTCGAGGTGCTCGACCATCTGGTCCGGGACGATCTCTTCGTACGGTGCTCGTCGCCCGAACAGCTGGCGGCGCTGCGGCTGATGCGCCCCTGGCGCAGGCTGACCGTCACCGGCTCGCCCGAGCTGGGCGAGGTCGTCGCCGCCGTCCGTGATCCGGACGCGGTCGACCTCCTGAGCCTTGAGCACCACACGACCGTGTCCGCCCTGGACGAGGTGCTGGCCTTCCGGTCGCTGAGCTCACTGTGGTTGCAGGACTGCTTCGGTGTCCGGGGTCTCGCCTGTCTGTCCGAACTGCCGCTCAGGGACCTGGCGTTCAACCACATCAGCGATCCATCGGGCCTGGCGGCGCTGCGCGGACTCACCCGGCTCTCCCTGGACCAGCCGTTCAAGAGCGGTCACCTTGCCGACCATCTGCCGTTGGACGCGCCCCTGGAGTACCTGTTCCTGGGTCAGGAAACGCTGGCCTCGACCGGCCTGCGCGGTCTGGAGTCATGGCCGACGCTCACCACCCTCAGCATCGGCAAGCCGCCCGCCACCATGGGCGCCTGGGACTGGGAGCAGGTGACACGCCTGCCCGTCCTGCGGAACCTCGTCCTGAACGCGTCGCCCGGCCGCTACGCCCTGGAGTCGATGCCGGAGCTGCCCTCCGTCGAGTGCCTCCGCGTGCCCGCCCGGGGCAAGGCCGACAAGCACTTCCGCACCCTCGCCTCCCGCCTCCCGGGGCTGCGCGAGGTGACCCTCAGGACGTCCGGCAGAAGGGGTGTGCCGCTCGACACGTACGCCGCCGTCTTCCCCACCGCCGAAGTCACCGACGACCGCCTCTGACCCATGCCCCGGACACACGAAAGGGGCCGGTGCCCGAAGGCACCGGCCCCTTTCCGAGTCGTAAAGCCCTGAAGCCTTACGCCTCCTTGCTCAGATTCGGACCGGCCCCACCAGCGGCCGCGTCCTCGATCGGCGGGACGTCCGGCAGCGCCGACTTCTCCTCGCCCCGGAAGGTGAAGGCCTTGGTCTCGCCCTCGCCCTCCACGTCGACGACCACGATGTGACCGGGGCGCAGCTCGCCGAAGAGGATCTTCTCCGAGAGGGTGTCCTCGATCTCGCGCTGGATCGTGCGCCGCAGCGGACGCGCGCCCAGGACGGGGTCGTAACCCTTCTTGGAGAGGAGTTCCTTGGCGGGCTGGGAGAGCTCGATGCCCATGTCCCGGTCCTTGAGGCGCTCGTCCACCTTGCCGATCATCAGGTCGACGATCTGGAGGATGTCCTCCTGGGTGAGCTGCGGGAAGACGACGACGTCGTCCACGCGGTTGAGGAACTCGGGGCGGAAGTGCTGCTTGAGCTCGTCCGAGACCTTGTTCTTCATGCGCTCGTAGTTGGACTTCGTGTCACCCGTGGCCGCGAAGCCCAGGTTGAAGCCCTTCGAGATGTCCCGCGTGCCGAGGTTGGTCGTCATGATGATGACCGTGTTCTTGAAGTCCACGACCCGGCCCTGGGAGTCGGTCAGGCGACCGTCCTCCAGGATCTGGAGCAGCGAGTTGAAGATGTCCGGGTGGGCCTTCTCGACCTCGTCGAAGAGGACGACCGAGAACGGCTTGCGGCGGACCTTCTCCGTCAGCTGGCCGCCCTCCTCGTAGCCCACGTATCCGGGGGGCGAACCGAAGAGACGCGAGACCGTGTGCTTCTCGCTGAACTCCGACATGTCGAGGGAGATCAGCGCGTCCTCGTCACCGAAGAGGAACTCGGCGAGCGCCTTGGACAGCTCGGTCTTACCGACACCGGACGGGCCGGCGAAGATGAACGAACCACCGGGACGCTTCGGGTCCTTGAGGCCCGCACGCGTACGACGGATCGCCTTCGAGAGCGCCTTGACGGCGTCCTTCTGGCCGATGACCCGCTTGTGGAGCTCGTCCTCCATGCGCAGCAGACGCGAGGACTCCTCCTCGGTCAGCTTGAAGACGGGAATGCCGGTCGCGGTCGCGAGGACCTCGGCGATCAGCTCGCCGTCGACCTCGGCGACGACGTCCATGTCGCCGGCCTTCCACTCCTTCTCCCGCTTGGCCTTGGCGGCCAGGAGCTGCTTCTCCTTGTCGCGGAGGGAGGCGGCCTTCTCGAAGTCCTGCGAGTCGATCGCGGACTCCTTGTCGCGGCGGACGCCGGCGATCTTCTCGTCGAACTCGCGCAGGTCCGGCGGCGCGGTCATCCGGCGGATGCGCATCCGGGAGCCGGCCTCGTCGATCAGGTCGATCGCCTTGTCCGGCAGGAAGCGGTCCGAAATGTACCGGTCGGCCAGCGTGGCGGCCTGCACGAGCGCCTCGTCCGTGATGGAGACACGGTGGTGCGCCTCGTAGCGGTCGCGCAGACCCTTGAGGATCTCGATGGTGTGCGGCAGGGACGGTTCCGCGACCTGGATGGGCTGGAAGCGGCGCTCAAGAGCGGCGTCCTTCTCCAGGTGCTTGCGGTACTCGTCCAGCGTGGTGGCGCCGATGGTCTGGAGCTCACCGCGGGCCAGCATCGGCTTCAGGATCGAAGCGGCGTCGATGGCGCCCTCGGCGGCACCCGCACCGACCAGCGTGTGCAGCTCGTCGATGAACAGGATGATGTCGCCGCGGGTGCGGATCTCCTTGAGGACCTTCTTCAGGCGCTCCTCGAAGTCACCGCGGTAGCGGGAGCCGGCGACCAGCGCGCCGAGGTCCAGGGTGTAGAGGTGCTTGTCCTTGAGGGTCTCGGGCACCTCGCCCTTGACGATGGCCTGGGCGAGACCCTCGACGACGGCGGTCTTGCCGACACCGGGCTCACCGATCAGGACCGGGTTGTTCTTCGTACGGCGGGACAGCACCTGCATGACCCGCTCGATCTCCTTCTCGCGCCCGATGACCGGGTCGAGCTTGGACTCACGAGCGGCCTGGGTGAGGTTCCGGCCGAACTGGTCGAGGACCAGGGACGTCGAGGGGGTGCCCTCCGCAGGGCCGCCGGCGGTGGCGGTCTCCTTGCCCTGGTAACCGGAGAGCAGCTGGATCACCTGCTGCCGCACACGGTTGAGATCAGCGCCCAGCTTGACCAGGACCTGGGCGGCGACGCCCTCGCCCTCACGGATCAGGCCGAGCAGGATGTGCTCCGTGCCGATGTAGTTGTGGCCCAGCTGAAGGGCCTCGCGGAGCGACAGCTCCAGGACCTTCTTGGCACGGGGAGTGAAGGGGATGTGACCGGACGGCGCCTGCTGGCCCTGTCCGATGATCTCCTCAACCTGCTGGCGGACCGCCTCAAGCGAAATGCCGAGGCTCTCCAGGGCCTTTGCGGCGACACCCTCACCCTCGTGGATGAGACCCAGGAGGATGTGCTCGGTGCCGATGTAGTTGTGGTTGAGCATCCGGGCTTCTTCCTGAGCCAGGACGACAACCCGCCGCGCGCGGTCGGTGAACCTCTCGAACATCGTTAATCGCTCCTCAGAGCGGTCAGGCAGTAAGGGGACGCTCCCCTCCCTGTCCTTCCGCAGCTTAGTCCCGCAAGCGGGGACCGCTCATTCCAACTGCCGACACCGGACCGAGAACCAACACTGCCTCCTGAACCGTAACGCCGACATCTGCTCCAACCTGATGGTGCGAGACGATGTTCCCGCAGGCCAGGCAGTTACCCTCACCATGAGTACGCCGATGGCGAACGTGAGACGCCCTTTTCTGCGTGTCGCCCCCTCCCACTAGGGATTGTCTTACCCGTACGGACTGACACTCCATGCCGAGCGCACCGGTTCCCTCCGCTACGGGCGAACAACCTTGCGCGGTCCGGCACCTCCGAACGCCCCTTTTCCGGCACCATGCGCAATCACCGGACCACCCAGCGTAACTCTCGGCCCGGTTCGACGGTTGCACTTGGCATGGTTGGCACAGTCCCCCCGGTCACCACGGTCCCCTCCCCCCGTCGCCCGCTCGATCCGGACGACCGGCGGCGGCACTGGTACGAGAACGAACTGGGGTGGCGGACGGTGCCCGGAGAGCCGCTGCGGCTCGTCACGGGGCTGCGTTTCGACGTCCTGGACGTGCCGGTCGAGGCCGGTGTCGCGGCGCTGTGGCGACTGGGGCCGGATTCTCCGGTGGCCGTACGGGGCGACCGGATGCGGCTGCTGGTGGCCGCGGGCAGCGCCGAGGAACTGCCGGGGCTGCTGGACTGGCTGGAGTGGGGCGCGCTGGCGCCGGCGCTGGATCTGGTGGCGCTCGGCGAGGGCGGGCACATGGAGGCACCGCCGGTCCCCGGGACGGGGGCCGTAAAAGTGCCACCGCTCTCTGACTCAGGGCCCGCGAAGGGGCACCCCGGGAGGTCGTTTCCCGCGGGTCGCCCGGATCCCGCGCAGGGGGCCGCCGTATGGCTGCGGCCCCCCGAGCCGGGGCGTGAGGTCGAAGCCTCGCTGCCGACACTGTCGGCCGTGGGGGGCGCTGGGGGCGCCCCTGATCTCGTACGACTGGTGGACACGGTGGCCACACAGTGCCACCGGATCCGGCTGCGGCGCGCGAGCGCTCAGCCGTTGGCCTTCTCGTAGGCCTCGCGAATGGACGCGGGAACACGGCCGCGGTCGTTGACCTCGTAACCGTTCTCCTTGGCCCACGCGCGAATCTGCGCCGTGTCCTGGCTGCCACCGGTAGCGGCGCGCGCCTTTCCACGACCACCCGAAGCACGGCCACCGGTACGGCGTCCGCCCTTCACGTAAGCGTCGAGAAGACCACGGAGCTTGTCCGCATTCGCGGTGGTGAGATCGATCTCGTACGTCTTGCCGTCCAGTGCGAACGTCACCGTCTCGTCCGCCTCGCCGCCGTCGAGGTCGTCGACAAGAAGGACCTGAACCTTCTGTGCCACCGGATTTCCTTTCATCGATAACTTGCGGGCCTAGGGTCTGCGGCGTCCGCCGTTTCGCCGTCCCCTGTTATATGCAGTACTGCAGTACGTCGGAAAGCAAACCGCTTTTGCTGGAAAAACACAAACCCCTGGGAGAGACCGAGTGACCTCCCCGGTCCGGAAAGATGCGCGTTTCGGACATAGGGAACCTGGGCAGGGCCTCCGGGCCGAATTGAGCGCGGCGATCACAGATGCAGAAGCATCCGACTGTTGCCCAAGGTGTTCGGTTTCACTCGTTCGAGACCCAGGAACTCCGCCACGCCCTCGTCATAGGAACGCAACAGCTCCGCGTAGACATCGGTGTCAACGGGTGTCTCACCGATCTCCACGAAGCCGTGCTTGGAGAAGAAGTCCACTTCGAAGGTGAGACAGAAAACGCGACGAACGCCTAGCCAACGGGCCGTGTGCAGCAACTTCTCCAGCAACTGATGACCTACACCGGCGCCCTTCAACCCGGGCTTCACGGCGAGAGTACGGACTTCCGCGAGGTCTTCCCACATGACGTGCAGTGCGCCGCAGCCGACCACCTCGGCGTTGTCGTCGCGTTCGGCGACCCAGAACTCCTGTATGTCCTCGTAAAGAGTCACGGTCGCTTTGTCGAGCAGGATGCGGCCGCGAACGTAGGCGTCAAGGAGTCGGCGCACCGCCGGGACATCCCCGGTCCGGGCCCGCCGGACGGTGATGGCTTTCGCGGTGACTTCTGGGTGCTCTGCTGACATGAGCGGACGCTATCGCCCGCCGCCGGAGGGCGGGGAGCCGGGGTTCTCGACGCCATCCGAGGGTTCGGGTGTTTCCGGTCCCTGGACGATGCGTACGGCGCTGCGCAGGGCCTCGCGCTGTTCGTCGCTCATCATCCCGAAGAAGGCGACGAGAGCGGCCGCGGGGTTGTCGCTCTGGGACCAGGCGTCGTTCATCAGGGCGGCCGAGTAGGCGGCCCGTGTGGAGACGGCCTCATATCGATACGCCCGGCCTTCCGCCTCGCGACGCACCCAGCCCTTCTGATGGAGATTGTCCAAAACGGTCATCACCGTGGTGTACGCGATCGACCGTTCCCGCTGAAGGTCTTCCAGGACTTCTCGAACGGTCACCGGGCGGTTCCACTTCCACACCCGCGTCATGACCGAGTCTTCGAG
Organism: Streptomyces sp. NPDC002276; assembly: GCF_053891435.1. Lineage (NCBI taxonomy): Bacteria > Bacillati > Actinomycetota > Actinomycetes > Kitasatosporales > Streptomycetaceae > Streptomyces > Streptomyces sp. NPDC002276. The sequence goes on from NZ_JBSFCQ010000010.1 coordinate 19,229, forward strand.
TTCTCCCAATGGGCGAGGCACAGCTCAGAACCATAGTGGAAAAGGCACAAAAAGGGCGTACGACTCGGAAAGCACGCGCACGCGTGCGGGAGTCGTACGCCCTTGAAGGCGCCGCCGAAAAGGCGGGGGGTCAGGCTTCGGTGGTCGAAGAGGCCTGGCGGGCGCTCTCCGCGCGCGCGATGGCGGCGTCGACGGCCGCGTCCTCCTTGGCCTTCATCGCCCCGCCCTGGGTCTTCACGATGACCCGGATCAGTCCGATGAAGAACACGGCCATGACGACCGGGGGCACGAGCGCGGAGACATAGTCCATGCCCTCCAGAGTAGCCACGGGCCCTGGAGGGGACGGGGCGGGGTCGCTTCAGCCGGCGGCGAGCTGCTGCGGCGGGTTCGCGGGCGGCGGTGCCGGTTTGCGCCGGGGGAAGACCTCGCCCGGGGTGGGGATCGGCCGGGACGGCTTCGGGGCGGCGGGCGCGGGTGCGGGCGCCGGGCGCTCCACGGGCTTGCGTACGGGCTCCTTGGCGTCCTCCCCGGCCGGATGCCCGGCCGTCGCGGAAAGGCCGCCGGAGCGGCCTCCGGGGAGCGCCAGGAGGCGGGTGCGGGACGCGGGGACGGTCGGGGCGGGGCGGGCGGTCGTACGGCGGGCCAGGCGGGCGCGTACGTCCTGTTCGGCGAGCGTGAGGCAGCGGTCGAGGAGGGCTGCGGCGGCCGGGTTCCCGCGCAGCGCACGCAGCGCGGAGAGGTCGTCGACGTCCGGGCGGTACCCGGCGCCGAGCGCCTCCTCCAGGAGCGTGAGGTAGCCGGCGGTGGTGCCGGGCAGGGCGGCGCGGTACCGGGCGAGGTCGGCGACCAGGAAGGCGCGCAGCCGGACCCCCTCGCGTACCGCTTCGTCGAGGGATTCGGCGAGCCGTAGGCAGTCCTTGACGTCCTCGGCGGAGGCGGTTCGGGGCTGGAGGGCGAGGGCGAGGGCGCGACGGAGCACACGCAGCTCCTCCGCACCGAACGCCATGCCGCCGCGGGATCCGTATGGCGTGGGCATGCGGCGACGATACGCGCTAATCAGACAAATTCGACATAGGGGGCGGGTGTGGCGCGGAGGTTTCCGCGCCGGTGCCCTGCGCCGGGACCTCCGGCGCAGGGCTGGGGCTCACATCCGCGACACGTTCCGCTCGTAGACCAGTCGCAGGCCGATCAGGGTCAGCCAGGGCTCGTGCTCGTCGATCACCGACGCCTCGCCCAGGACCATCGGGGCGAGGCCGCCGGTCGCGATCACCGTCACGTCCTCCGGGTCGTCGGCCAGCTCCTTGGCCATCCGGGTGACGACTCCGTCGACCTGTCCCGCGAACCCGTAGACGATGCCCGACTGCATCGCCTCGACGGTGTTCTTGCCGATCACGCTGCGCGGCCGGGCCACCTCGATCTTGCGCAGCTGGGCGCCCTTGACGCCGAGCGCCTCGACCGAGATCTCGATACCGGGGGCGATGACACCGCCGACGTACTCCCCGCGCGCGGACACCGCGTCGAACGTCGTCGCCGTACCGAAGTCGACGACGATCGCGGGGCCGCCGTAGAGCTCGACCGCGGCGACCGCGTTGATGATGCGGTCCGCGCCGACCTCCTTGGGGTTGTCGGTGAGGATCGGGACGCCCGTCTTGACGCCCGGTTCGACGAGGACGGCGGGCACGTCGCCGTAGTAGCGGCGGGTCACCTCGCGCAGTTCGTGCAGGACGGACGGCACGGTGGCGCAGATCGCGATGCCGTCGATGCCGTCGCCCAGCTCCTCTCCGAGGAGCGGGTGCATGCCCATCAGGCCCTGGAGGAGGACGGCGAGTTCGTCGGCGGTGCGGCGCGCGTCGGTGGAGATCCGCCAGTGCTCGACGATGTCCTCGCCGTCGAACAGACCCAGAACGGTGTGCGTGTTGCCCACGTCGATCGTGAGGAGCATGACTACTGCGCCTCACGGAGGTCGAGGCCGATGTCCAGGATCGGCGCGGAGTGGGTCAGGGCGCCCACGGCGAGATAGTCCACCCCGGTGTCGGCGTACTCCTTGGCGTTGTCCAGGACGAGCCGTCCCGAGGCCTCCAGGGCGGCGCGGCCGTGCACGATGCCGACGGCCTCCGCGCACTCGCCGGGCGTGAAGTTGTCCAGCAGGATCAGGTCGGCGCCCGCGTCCAGGACCTCGCGGAGCTGGTGCAGGGTGTCGACCTCGACCTCGATCGCCACCTCCGGGAAGGCCTCCCGTACGGCCTTGAAGGCCTGGGCGACGCCGCCCGCGGCGACCACGTGGTTGTCCTTGACGAGAGCCGCGTCCGACAGGGACATGCGGTGGTTGACGCCACCGCCGCAGCGGACCGCGTACTTCTCCAGGGAGCGTAGGCCCGGCGTCGTCTTGCGGGTGTCGCGGACCTTCGCCCTCGTGCCCTCCAGGGCGTCCGCCCACGCGCGCGTGGCGGTCGCGATGCCGGAGAGGCGGCACAGGATGTTGAGCGCGCTGCGCTCGGCGGTCAGCAGGTCGCGCGTGCGCGTGGTGACCGACAGGAGCGTCTGTCCGGCCTCCACGCGGTCGCCGTCCTCCACGTGCCGCTCGACCTCGAACTCGTCGGTGCAGACCACGGAGATGACCGCTTCGGCGACCCTGAGGCCCGCCACGACGCCGGACTCGCGCGCGGTGAAGTCGGCGGTGGCGACGGCCCCTTCGGGGATGGTCGCCACGGTCGTCACGTCGACACCGCCGTCGAGGTCCTCCTGGACGGCGACGTTGGCGATGTCCTCGACCTCCACGGGGTCGAGACCCGCGTCGGCCAGGAGTTCGGCGAGCGCGGGGTCCAGGCCGCACACTGCGTATTCTGCGGCCTCCGCGTCGGCGCCCGCGCCGCAGGCACAGCCGTCGCCGCAGCCGCCGCTGTCGGCGAGGGGAAGGTCGGGGGTGCTCACTTCTGTCACTGCTCCTGGGGACGGTGCTGCCGGGTCGGGGGGAAGTCTGCGGTGTCCGTGGTGTGGACGGCCAGCGTGCGGTCGGGATTCAGCCGCACGACGATGTGGCGGCGCCAGGCGCTGTCGTCGCGCTCGGCGTGGTCCTCGCGCCAGTGGCAACCCCGGGTCTCCTCGCGCCGGGCGGCGGCGGTGACCAGGACGCGGGCCACGCACAGGAGGTTGGTGGCCTCCCAGGTGTCGACGCCGGGCTCGGCGGTCTTGCCGTTCTCGTCGAGCGCGTCACGGGCGTCGGTGTGCAGCCGCTGGAGCTGTCCGGCGGCCTTGGCGAGGCCGTCGGCGGAGCGCAGGACGCCCGCGCCCTCGGTCATGATCCGCTGGATCGCGAAACGGGCCTCGGGGGCGAGCAGCGGGTGCGCGGGCTTCTGGGGGTGCGGGACCGGTTCGGGCACGCGCGCGTGGAGGGCGTTCCCCGTCTGGCTCGCGGTGATGTCGGCGACGATCCGCTCGGCGTAGACCAGGCCTTCGAGGAGGGAGTTGGAGGCGAGCCGGTTCGCGCCCTGCACGCCGGTGCAGGCGACCTCGCCGCACGCGTACAGGCCGGGGACGGTCGTACGGCCCCGGGAGTCGGTGCGGACGCCGCCAGAGGCGTAGTGGGCGGCCGGGGCGACCGGGACGGGCTCGGTGACCGGGTCGATGCCGTGGCTGCGGCAGGCGGCGAGGATCGTCGGGAAGCGGTGCTCCCACATGTCGGCGCCGAAGTGCCGGGCGTCGAGGAACATGTGCTCGGCGTCCTGCTCCAGCATGCGCCGCGTGATGCCCTTGGCGACGATGTCCCGGGGCGCGAGCTCGGCCAGTTCGTGCTGGCCCACCATGAAGCGCACGCCGTCGGCGTCGACGATGTGGGCGCCCTCGCCGCGCACCGCCTCGGAGACGAGGGGCTGCTGGCCCTCCGCGTCGGCGCCGAGGAACAGCACGGTGGGGTGGAACTGCACGAACTCCAGGTCGGAGACCTCGGCGCCCGCGCGGAGGGCGAGTGCGACCCCGTCGCCGGTCGACACGGACGGGTTGGTGGTGGCCGAGAAGACCTGCCCCATGCCGCCGGTCGCGAGGACCACGGCGGGCGCGTGCACGGCCCCCACACCGTCGTGCTGGCCCTCTCCCATGACGTGCAGGGTGACGCCCGCCGTACGGCCCTCGGCGTCCGTCAGGAGGTCCAGCACGAGCGCGTTCTCGATCGTGCGCAGGCCACGCGCGTGTACGGCCTCGACGAGCGCCCGGGAGACCTCCGCGCCGGTCGCGTCGCCGCCCGCGTGCGCGATGCGGCGCCGGTGGTGGCCGCCCTCGCGGGCCAGCTCCAGTCCTCCTTCGGAGGACTCGTCGAAGTGGGCGCCGGTCTCGATGAGCCGCCGTACGGCGTCGGGGCCCTCGGTGACGAGGATCCGTACGGCCTCCTCGTCGCACAGGCCCGCGCCCGCCACCAGGGTGTCGTCCAGGTGCTGTTCGGGGGTGTCGCCCTCCCCGAGGGCGGCGGCGATGCCGCCCTGGGCCCAGCGGGTGGAGCCGTCGTCGAGGCGGGCCTTGGTGACGACGACCGTCCGCAGGCCCGCCGCCTCGCAGCGCAGGGCCGCGGTCAGCCCCGCCACTCCGGAGCCGACGACCACCACGTCCGCGGCGATGGACCACCCGGGCGCGGGCGCGTGCAGTCGTATGCCTGTGCTGGTCACGAGGCGGCTCCGAGGGTTCCGAAAGCGAGTGGGATGTTGTCGATCAGCCGGGTCGTCCCGACCCGGGCGGCGACGGCGAGGACGGCCTCGCCGGTGAAGTCCTCGTCCACGTCGGTGAAGTCGGACGGGTCGACCAGGGCGAGGTAGTCCAGGGCGAGCGGCGGGTCGAGGCGGGCGGCGGCGTCGAGGACCAGGCGGGCGGCCGCGCGGACGGACGCCGGACCGCCGGGGCCGGGGGCGGCCTTGGCGACGGCGTGCGCGTCGGCCGCCGCGCGGGACTCCCCTATGGCGCTGAGCGCCTCGGCACGCGCGTGCGTGGCGGGCACTTCGAGGGCCCGCGCGCGCAGCGCCTCCTGGGCCGCGTGCCGGTCGCGGCCGGCGAACAGGGCCTGGGAGAGGGCGAGCGCGGTGCGCCGCTCCCGGGGGGACAGATAGCGGTTGCGGCTGGACAGCGCCAGGCCGTCGGCCTCGCGCACGGTCGGCACGCCGACGATGTCGGTGCCGAAGTTCAGGTCGCGCGCCATGCGGCGGATCAGGGCGAGCTGCTGGGCGTCCTTCTGGCCGAACAGGGCGGTGTCGGGGCGGGTGAGGTGCAGCAGCTTGCCGACGACGGTGAGCATGCCGTCGAAGTGGCCGGGGCGGACGGCGCCCTCCAGGCGTTCGCCCATGGGGCCCGCCGAGATGCGGACCTGGGGTTCGCCGCCCGGGTAGACCTCGTCCACGGAGGGCGCGAACACGACGTCGGCGCCCGCGAGTTCGGCGATCTTGAGGTCGGCGTCCAGGGTGCGCGGGTAGCGGTCGAGGTCCTCGCCCGCGCCGAACTGCAGCGGGTTCACGAAGACGGTGACCACGACCTCGCCATCCGGTCCGGCGAGTTCGCGCGCGGTGCGGACCAGGGTGGCGTGGCCCTCGTGCAGGGCACCCATCGTCATGACGACGGCGCGGCGGCCCGCACGCGTGCGTGCGTGCAGTTCGTCGGCGGTGCGCAGCAGGGTGGCGGTCATCCGGCATCTCCCTCGGTGCCGTTGGCGAGGACTCCGAGGAGGTCCTCGGCGAGTTCCGGCTTGAGCAGTCCGTGGGCCAGCGCCCGGTCGGCGGTCGCGCGGGCCATCGCCAGATAGCCGGCGACGGTCCCCGGGGCGTGCTTGCGCAACTCGGTGACGTGCGCGGCGACGGTGCCCGCGTCCCCGCGCGCGACGGGGCCGGTCAGGGCCGCGTCGCCGGAGCGCAGGGCGTTGTCCAGGGCGGCGCCGAGGAGCGGGCCGAGCATCCGGTCGGGGGCCTCGACGCCGGCCGTGCGCAGCAGCTCCATGGACTCGGCGACCAGGGTGACCAGGTGGTTGGCGCCCAGGGCGAGGGCCGCGTGGTAGAGCGGGCGGTTCTCCTCGGCGATCCACTCGGGCTCGCCGCCCATCTCGATGACCAGGGCCTCGGCGGCCAGCCGGAGTTCCTCGGGCGCGGTGACCCCGAAGGAGCATCCCGCGAGGCGCTGGACGTCCACAGGAGTGCCCGTGAAGGTCATCGCGGGGTGCAGGGCCAGCGGCAGCGCGCCGACGCGCAGAGCGGGGTCCAGGACCTTCGCGCCGTACCGCCCGGAGGTGTGCACGAGGAGCTGTCCGGGGCGTACGGCGCCGGTCTCGGCGAGGCCCTCCACGAGGCCGGGCAGGGCGTCGTCCGGGACGGTGAGCAGCACCAGGTCGGCGCGCTCCAGGACCTGGGCGGGTGTGAGCACCGGCACGTCGGGGAGCATCAGCGCGGCCCGTCGCCTGGAGGCGTCGGAGACCCCGGAGACGGCCACCGGGCGGTGCCCGGCGAGCTGGAGGGACGCGGCCAGCACGGGGCCCACCCGGCCGGCGCCGACGACGCCGACGGCGAGCCGCGCGGGGCGGTCCTTGGGCTCTGGCTGTTGGAATGTACTCACGCGAGTGCGGCCTTCCCGTTCCAGTCCGCTCCGGGTACCGGACGATTTCTCGTCATGTTAACGCGATCGGTTCGAGGGGCGTCCGGTTGTCCACAGGCTGTGGGTTGTCGCACAGTCCCGGCGGCAGTTCCGGCGGACCGGAAAGCCTGTGGAAACCCGGATGCTCGCACGTACGTGCGCCAGGCATCATCCGGAGCATGAACGATGCGGCCGAACAGAGTGACCAAGAGACAGAGCCGGCGACCGACGAGGAACGGAACCTGGAGCGCCGTAGACGGCGTATCGCCGCGAACCGGAGCGCCGAGCGGTCCCTCGCGCACCTCGGGTTCCTGGACCCCCTCCGGGAGCGGCTCGCCTTCGTCCAGGAGGCGGCCGAGCTGTACGACCTGGACGAGGCGTCGGACATGTACGGCAGCGAGGTCGTCGAGACCCTGGAGAAGCGGGTCGCCGAACTGCTCGGCAAGGAGGCCGCGGCCTTCTTCCCCACGGGCACGATGGCGCAGCAGGTGGCCCTGCGCTGCTGGGCGGGCCGTACCGGCAACCCGACGGTGGCCGTGCACCCGCTGGCCCACCCCGAAGTGCACGAACGGAACGCCTTCAGCCAGGTCAGCGGCTTGCGCCCGGTCCATGTGACGAGCGAGCCCCGGCAGCCGACCGCCGACGAGGTGCACGACTTCCCGGAGCCCTTCGGGGCGCTGATGCTCGAACTGCCCCTCCGGGACGCCGGTTTCGTCCTCCCCACCTGGGAGGAGCTGACCGCCCTCGTCGACGCCGCGCACGAACGCGACGCGGTGGTCCACTTCGACGGCGCCCGCCTGTGGGAGTCCACCACCCACTTCGGCCGCCCGCTCGACGAGATCGCGGGCCTGGCGGACAGCGTCTACGTGTCGTTCTACAAGTCCCTCGACGCCCTCGGCGGCGCCGCGCTCGCCGGCCCGAAGACCCTGATCGACGAGGCGAAGACCTGGCGGCACCGCTACGGAGGCGCGGTCTTCCAGCAGTTCCCCACCGTGCTGACGGCCCTCGCGGGCCTGGACCGGGAGCTGCCCCGGCTGCCCTCGTACGTGGCCCACGCGCGCGTGGTCGCCGAGGCGCTGCGCGAGGGCTTCGCCGCGGCCGGCGTGCCGTGGACCCGCGTCCACCCCGAGCAGCCGCACACACCCGACTTCCAGGTCTGGCTGCCGTACGACCGCGACGCCGTCACGGAGGCCGCGATCCGGCAGGCCGAGGAGACGAGGACCGCGCTGTTCGCCAATCCCTGGGACGCGAAGGGTCCGGGGCTGGCGGTGACGGAGGTCTACGTACGGGCCGCCGCCCTGGAGTGGACGGCCGAGGACGTGAAGGCGGCGGTCGCGGACTTCGTGGTCCGCCTGAAGGAGGAGACCGGCGGCTGAGGGGCGTCGGGCCTGGCGGGCGTCAGCGGGTGGGGCGGGGCGGCCGGTACCGCAGGTGGCCGCGCACCTAGCGCGCGGTGCGCCGGTCGTGGACGCCTACCGGGGGCGGGGGGATCTGGCCCGGCCGCCCCGCCGCCGTCGCGTCGATTGACGGGCCGCGTCAATCGACGGGGGCGTTGTCAGTGGCGGGGTGCACGATGGGGACATGAGCGTGCACATCGACATCACGGGGCTGCGGCCGGAGCAGGTCGTCTTCGCGCCCTCGCCCCTGGGCGAGCTGTGCATGGCGCTGCACGCGATGTCCGAGCCGGGTCATCATCCCGGCCTCCAGGGGTGGGTGACCGGCGTCACCGCGCGGCTCGACCCGCATCTGGCCGATCGGATGTGCGAGGCGGACTTCCTGTGGCGGTCGACGTTCTCCGACCTGTTCCTGCCGTGCGCGGGCATCCCGGGCCGCAGCACACTCCCCGGGGCCACCCTCGCCGAGGAACTGGACCTGGTGGACAAGCTGACGGACGAGCAGTTCGTGGACGCGGCGCTGGAGTTCACCACCTGCAACATCACCTACAGCACCGGCGGACCCGGCCCGCTCTCGGACGCCACGATCAGGCTGCGCGCCCTGGAGCAGGCCGCGACCCGCGGTCCGCGTCAACTGGCATTCACCGAGCGGCTGTTGGCCGACCCGCCGCGGACCAGGGCCTGGCTGCGGCAGTTCCTGGAGGACTGCGACGAGGCCTTCTTCGCGGACACCTGGTCCCGGATGCAGCACCAGCTCGCGGCCGACGCCCGCCACAAGACGGACCTGCTGCGGCACAAGGGCCTGGCGGAGGCGCTGACGTCGATGTCCACCGCCGTGACGCTCGACGAGAGCGCCACCCGCATCACGGTCGACAAGCTCGGCGACGGCCGTACGGCGACCCAGGACGGCGGCCTCCTCCTGGTCCCCACCAGCCTGGGCTGGCCGCACCTGACGGTCCTGTACCGGTACGGCTGGCAGCCCGTCGTGCACTACCCCGTGGGGTCGCCCAAGTTCGCCGCGCCGACCTCCCTGGAGCAGCTGACGCTGCGGATGACCGCCCTGTCCCACCCGGTCCGCATGCGTATGTGCCGCAGCCTGGCCCGCACCGCGTTCACCACCAGCGAGCTGACCCAGGTGCACGGCATGACCGCCCCCGAGATATCCCGCCACCTCGGCGTCCTGAAGAGGGCCGGTCTGATCACCACCCGCCGCCGCGGCCGCTACGTCCTGCACCAGCTGGACGTCACGATGGTGGCCCGTCTGGGCAGCGACTTCCTGGAGGGCATCCTCAGGTAGGCGCGGTCACCGTGCCTCAGCCGTGCCCGCCGGCCCGCACCAGCCCCGTCTCGTACGCCAGGACGACCACCTGCACCCGGTCCCGAAGGCCGAGCTTGGTCAGGATGCGGCCGACATGGGTCTTCACGGTCGCCTCGGACAGCACCAGGCGGGCCGCGATCTCGCCGTTGGACAGCCCTGTGGCGACGAGGATCATGACCTCGCGCTCGCGCTCGGTGAGCCGCTCCAGCTCCTTGTGCTGGGGCTCCTTGCCGGCGGAGGGCAGCATCGGGGCGAAGCGGTCCAGGAGCCGGCGGGTCGTCGAGGGCGCCACCACGGCGTCCCCGCTGTGCACGGAGCGGATCGCGGTGAGGAGTTCGCCGGGCGGCACGTCCTTGAGCATGAACCCGGAGGCGCCTGCCTTCAGCCCGGAGAAGGCGTACTCGTCGAGGTCGAAGGTGGTCAGGATCAGCACCTTGGGCGGGTTCTCGCCCTGGCAGATGCGACGGGTGGTCTCCACGCCGTCCAGCTTCGGCATGCGGACGTCCATCAGCACCACGTCGACCGCGGTGGCGGCCAGCACCTGAAGGGCCTCGACACCGTCGCCCGCCTCCGCGACGACCTCCATGTCCGGCTGGGCGGCGAGCACCATCCGGAAACCGGTGCGCAGCAGCACCTGGTCGTCGACGAGCATCACGCGGATCGTCATCGGGTCCTCTTCCGTTCCGTCAGCAGGATCGTTCAACAATTCATTCAACAGGTTGAGGCCGTTCAACAGGTCGTTCAACAATTCGTTACAGGTGTCAGTACTCGACGTACGAAAGATCAGTGGGCGGGTTTCAGCGGCAGCAGGGCGCTGATGCGGAACCCGCCGCCCGGGCGCGGGCCCGCGTCCAGGGTGCCCCCGACCATGCCGACCCGCTCGCGCATACCGATCAGACCATGCCCCTGGCCGTCGGCGCCGCCCTCCTCGTACAGCTCGTGCGGGGCGCCCTTGCCGTCGTCCTCGACGAGCAGCCCGAGACCGTCGTCGAAGTACACCAGCCGCACACTGGCGCCCGTGTTGGGCCCCCCATGCTTGCGGGTGTTGGTGAGCGCCTCCTGCACGATCCGGTACGCCGTCAGCTCGACGCCGCTGGGCAGCGGGCGCGGGGTGCCCTCGACCTTGAAGTCGACGGGCAGTCCGGACGTACGGCACTGCTGGACCAGGTCGTCGATCTGCTCGACGTCCGGCTGCGGAACGTACTCGCCGGCCTCCTTGTGCTCGCCGGTGCGCAGCACGCCCAGCAGGCGGCGCATCTCGGCGAGGGCCTGGCGGCCGGTGGAGGAGATCGTCTCCAGGGCCTTCTTCGCCTGGTCCGGCGCGGAGTCCAGGACGTAGGCGGCGCCGTCGGCCTGGACCACCATCACCGACACGTTGTGCGCGACCACGTCGTGCAGCTCGCGAGCGATCCGGGCGCGCTCGGCGGCGACCGCGACCTTCGCCTGCGCCTCGCGCTCCTTCTCCAGCCGGGCGGCCCGCTCCTCCAGCTGGGCGAAGTAGGCGCGCCGGGTGCGCATCGAGTCGCCCAGCACCCAGGCCAGCGCGAACGGCACCGTCTGGAAGACCGCGATCGCGACAAGACCGGCGGAACTGGTGTGCTCCTGGGGCCAGCGGATCTGCGACAGGGTCGCCGCGCCCAGACCGGTCGCCAGGGCGAAGCGGGAGGCCCAGCGGGCGCCGACCGCGGCGACCGTGTAGACGATCACCAGCATGGCGAAGTCGGCCGCCACGGGCTCGACGTCGAGGACCAGCTGCGCGAGACCCGTCACCAGGACCAGGACGAGCATCTTCTCCGGCCAGCGGCGGCGCAGTGCGATCGCCACACACATGACGGCGGACACCGCCAGCGCGCCCGTGGCCGTCCCGTGCCGGCCCGACGCGTAGCTGGTACTCGCGATGCTCACGCCGCTCAGCCCCAGCAGGAAGACAGCCCAGAAGGTGTCGACCCATGTCGGGTGTCTGCGGAGGAAGTCGTAGAGGCGCTGCACGTAACCCAGCGTAGGGAAGCGGGAAGTGTGCGGGGGTCAACCGGAGGATCGATCCGTATACGCCCGGCGTACTCCCCAAGGTGGAGGCCCGGTTGTCCTGTGCACTTAATCTGGCCCCGTGACGGACGACACTGCGGCCGGGTGGCGGGCGGCGGCCGAGGACGCTCTGTACGGGCCCGAGGGGTTCTACCGGAGGCCCGAGGGGCCCGCCGGACACTTCCGTACGTCCGTGCACGCGTCGGCGCTCTTCGCGGGGGCCGTGGCAAGGCTGCTGTGCCGGGTGGACGAGGCGCTGGACCGGCCGGCCGCGCTGGACCTCGTGGACCTGGGCGCGGGCCGCGGCGAGCTGGTGACCGGCGTGCTCGCCGCGCTGCCCGCCGAAGTGGCGGCACGCGTGCGTGCCTCCGCCGTCGAGATCGCCGACCGCCCCGAGGGACTCGATCCCCGCGTCGAGTGGCTGACCGACTCCCCGAAGGGGATCACCGGGCTGCTGTTCGCCAACGAGTGGCTGGACAACGTACCGGTGGAGGTCGCCGAGGTGGACTCCGCCGGCGTGCCACGGCTCGTGCTCGTACGGGAGGACGGGACCGAGCGGCTCGGGGAGCCGGTCGCCGGTGCGGAGGCCGAGTGGCTCGCGCGGTGGTGGCCCCTGGCGCCCGAGGAGGGACTGCGCGCCGAGATCGGGCTCCCCAGGGACACGGCCTGGGCGTCCGCCGCCGCCACCGTCGACCGGGGGCTCGCGATCGCCGTCGACTACGCGCACACCCTGGACGCCCGCCCTCCGTTCGGCACGCTCACCGGTTTCCGCGAGGGCCGCGAGACGGCACCCGTGCCGGACGGCTCGTGCGACATCACCGCGCACGTCGCCCTGGACGCCTGCGCGACGGCCGCGACCTCAGCGGGCGCGCTACCCGGCGCACACCTGCTCACCCAACGCGCCGCCCTGAGCGCCCTCGGCGTCACAGGCGCGCGCCCCCCGCTCACCCTGGCCTCCACCGACCCGGCGGAGTACGTCCGCGCCCTCGCGCGCGCCGGAGAAGCCGCCGAACTCACCGCACCGGGCGGCCTCGGCGACTTCGGCTGGCTCGTGCAGTCGGTTGGAATTCCGGACCCGCTCGACGAGCCGTAGACGCCCTCTACTGGTCGCCTACTTGTCGCCTACTTGTCGATGTCCCCGACCACGAAGAACAACGACCCCAGAATCGCCACCATGTCCGCCACCAGCGTCCCCGGCAGCAGCACCGCGAGCGCCTGGATGTTGTTGTAGGACGCCGAGCGCAGCTTCAGCCGGTACGGGGTCTTCTCACCCTTGCTGACGAGGTAGTAGCCGTTGATGCCGAGCGGGTTCTCGGTCCACGCGTACGTGTGCCCCTCGGGCGCCTTGAGGACCTTCGGGAGCCGCTGGTTGATCGGCCCCGGCTCCAGCTCGGCGAGCCGGTCGAGGCAGGCGTCCGCGAGGTCGAGCGCGTTGTGGGTCTGCTCCAGGAGCACTTCGAAGCGGGCGAGACAGTCGCCCTCCCGGCGCGTGACGACCTTCAGGGTGTCCTGGAGCTCGCCGTACGCGAGATACGGCTCGTCGCGCCGCAGGTCGAAGTCGACGCCCGAGGCGCGCGCGATGGGCCCGCTCACCCCGTAGGCGTGCACAGCCTCCGGGGACAGTGTGCCGACTCCCCGGGTGCGTCCCCGGAAGATCTCGTTGCCGAGCACCAGGTCGTCGAAGCGGTCCATCCGGGAACGTACGGCGGCGACGGCTTCACGCGCGCGGGAGGCCCATCCGGCGGGCAGGTCCTCCTTGAGGCCGCCGACGCGGTTGAACATGTAGTGCATGCGCCCGCCGGAGACCTCCTCCATGACGTTCTGAAGGACCTCGCGCTCCCGGAACGCGTAGAACACCGGGGTGATACCGCCGAGTTCGAGGGGGTACGACCCCAGGAACATCAGGTGGTTGAGCACCCGGTTCAGCTCGGCGAGCAGAGTGCGCGTCCACACCGCGCGCGGGGGCACCTCCATGCCGAGCATGCGCTCCACCGCGAGGACCACGCCCAGCTCGTTCGAGAACGCCGACAGCCAGTCGTGGCGGTTGGCGAGCATGATGATCTGGCGGTAGTCGCGCGCCTCGAAGAGCTTCTCGGCGCCGCGGTGCATATAGCCGATCACCGGCTCCGCGTGCTGGATGCGCTCGCCGTCCAGGACGAGCCGCAGCCGCAGCACACCGTGCGTGGAGGGGTGCTGGGGGCCGATGTTGAGCACCATGTCGGTACTTTCCGCGGCGCCGCCGATCCCGACCGTGGTCTCCGTCGTGGGAGTCATGGACACAGTCTCTCGTACGTACGCTTGCGCCATGGAAACGGGGACTGCCGCTCAGGACGACGCGGCGCGCGAGCCGGTGTGGACCGGGCTGCCGCCGGGGCTGCTGAAGATGCGCCGGATGCTGCTGGTGGTGTGGCTGGGGGTGCTGGCCCTTGCCCTGGGGGTGCCGCTTGGTCTGTTCGCCGGCCCGGGGTGGGCGGCGTTCGCGCTGCTGCCGCTCGGCGTCATGGCGTGGGGCTGGGTGGTCCTGGGCCGTAACTGGCGCTCCTGGCGGTACGCCGAGCGCGCCGACGACCTGCTGATCAGCAAGGGCGTGCTGTGGCACCACGAGACGATCGTCCCGTACGGGCGGATGCAGCTCGTGGAGGTGACCTCGGGGCCCGTGGAGCGGCACTTCGGGCTCGCGAGCGTGCAGCTGCACACGGCCGCCGCGGCGACCGACGCGACCATCCCGGGCCTCGACCCGGCCGAGGCCGAACGGCTGCGCGACCGGCTCACCGAACTCGGCGAGGCCCGATCGGCGGGGCTGTGACGACGCCGGGCGCCGACAAGGACGTACCCGAGGCCGCGGAGGTCGTAGCGGCCGTACGGGAACAAGTGCCCGTCGTGGAGCGGCGGTTGCATCCGGTGACGCCGTTGCGCCGGGCGTGGGCGCCGGTCGCCGTCATCATCGGGTGGGCGGTGCACGACCCCAACCAGGCACAGGAACAGCTGACCCGGCTGACCACCATCACCCTGCTGATCGCGCTGGCCGTGATCGTGCCGGCCGCCGGTCTGTACGGCTTCCTGACCTGGTGGTTCACCCACTTCGCGGTGACCGACACCGAACTGCGCATCCGTACCGGCCTGTTGTTCCGGCGCACCGCGCACATCCGGCTGGAACGCATCCAGGCCGTCGACGTGACACAGCCGCTCCTCGCGCGCGTGGCGGGCGTCGCCAAGCTGAAGCTGGACGTCGTGGGGACCGACAAGAAGGACGAACTGGCCTTCCTCGGAGAGGACGAGGCGCGGGCGCTGCGGGCCGAACTCCTCGCGCGGGCGGCCGGGTTCGCGCCCGAGACCGCCCACGAGGTCGGCGAGGCGCCCGCGCGGCAACTGCTGCACGTGCCGGCCGGGGTCCTCGCGGTGTCCCTGGTGCTGACCGGCGCCACCTGGGGATCGCTGGCCGCCGCACTCGTCGTACCACCACTCCTGTGGTTCGCCACCCACAGCGTGTGGACGGTCCTCGCGACCGCGCTGCCGCTGCTGGGCGCGGCGGGCGCGAGCAGCGTGGGGCGGTTCGTCGGCGAGTACGACTGGACGGTGGGCGAGTCCCCCGACGGACTGCGCATCGACCACGGGCTGCTGGACCGCACGCACGAGACGGTGCCGCCGGGGCGGGTGCAGACCGTGCGGATCGTGGAGCCGCTGCTGTGGCGGCGGCGCGGGTGGGTGCGGGTCGAGCTGGACGTGGCCGGATCGTCCAACTCCGTGCTGGTACCGGTCGCCCCGCGCGAGATCGCCGAGTCGGTCGTCGCGCGCGTGCTGCCCGGTGTGACGGTGCCGTCGCGCCCGGAGCTTTCCCGGCCGCCGCGCAGGGCGGCCCGGTGCGTGCCGTTGTGGTGGCGGGGCTACGGCCTCGCGGTCACCGACACGGTGTTCGTGGCCCGGCACGGACTGCTGCGCCGCAGCACGGCGCTGGTACCGCACGCGAAGGTGCAGAGCGTACGGCTCGCGCAAGGGCCCTGGGAGCGGCTCTGGGGGCTTGCCGAGGTGCATGTGGACACCGGGGCCAACGCGACCGTGACAGCCCGTCTGCGGGACGCGGGCGAGGCCGCGGAGCTGCTCCGCGCCCAGGCCGAGCGCTCCCGGACGGGCCGCAGGGACGCCCGCCCGGACCGCTGGATGGCCTGACGGCCGGCCAGGACTCGTTCGGTCAGGAAGCCGCGCTGCGCAGTCCGGGAAGGTTGATCTGCTCGGTCTCGTCGTGCGCCGTCAGGTCGATGACCTGGACCGCGCCGACGCCCCGGGACCGCTCGTCGGCGGGCTTGAACTGTGCCTCGGCCTCCGCCTTGTGCACCGCCAGGGCCTCCTGGCCCACGACGTCGGCGAGATCCTCGTTCTGCACGGCGTCCATCTCGGCGGACGCCGCGCCCTTCTGCATACCGAAGAAGTCGAACCCGCCCTCGATGGGCCGCCGCGCGGGAGACGCCGGTACGACCGCCACCGCGGTCGGCACGGTGAAGTGGCCCGAGGGATGCGCGGGTTGGACGGACTTCGCGGCCGGGGCGACGGCGGCCGCGTGCTCATGCCCGTCGACCGCCTCGGGCTTCCCCTCCGCCTCGTCCTCCTGCGCGGCCTCCGACTCGACCGCGGGGTGGCCGGTGGCCTCCACCGGGGCGGGCTCGGCCGACGCGGAGCCGTCGTCCTTCGGCACGGGGGCCGCCGACTCTGCGTCGTCGTCGAGCCGCACCAGGGCCGCCTGCGCCCGCAGGAACAGCTTGGACCCCTCCGGGGAGAACACCGGTGAAGCCGCCGGCTTCTTCTCCGCGACGGCCTCGGCCCCGGACTCCTCGTCGGCGTCCTCGGTCCCGTCGGTCCCGTCCTCGGCGTCCGTCCCGGACTCGACCAGGGCAGCCACAGCCTCCGTGTCGTCCGTCTCGGCGTCTTCGCCGTCTTCGTCGTCCTGGAGATCCACGAGGTCCAGGTTCAGGTCCGCGTCCGCCGGGACTTCGTCGTCGGCGTCCGCCGGAACCGGCGGCAACGCGTGCGTGGCGGGTTCCGCGGCCTCTATCTCCAGCAGGCGGCGGCCCTCCAGGGCGCTGGCGCGCTCGGTCTCCGCCGTGGCGTACCGGCGCAGCAGCGCCGCGTGTTCGTTGCGCAGTCCCGCAAGCTCCGTGCGCTTGGCGCGCAGCTTGTGCTCCAGCTTGACGCGCAGTTCGCGCGACTCGTCGAGGTCGGACTCAAGTTCGGCGAGCCGCTCCTCGTAGCGCCACTCGTCGCTCGTACGCGCGCGTACCAGGTCGGCGACCTGCTTGCCCGCCTGAGTGTCCCAGCGGCGCATGACGGCCGCCCCGACGAGCGCGGTCGCGGCGGCTATCGCGGCGACTATGCGCAGCGCGGCGGCTTGCGAGAAGACCCACGGCCCGAAGGCGCAGACGAGCGACACGCCTGCGATCGCCGAGGGAGGCAACAGCCGGTGCAACGGCGGGGAATGGCGGTGACGTCCACGTGGCATGGCCAGAAACTTACCGCGCGTAGGCGAATCATGGTGCCCCGCCCGGTAAAAACACAGCCACTCCTATTCCCTCACCTCGGTAGAACGGTCACTTTCAGCCGTTGTCGAGCCGTCCGCTCAACCACTCCAGGGTCGCCGGGATCTCCCGTCGCCAGGTGTTGAAGTTGTGGCCGCCGCTGTCCAGGATGATCGACGCGATACGGGTGGAGTTGTTGGCCTTCACCTTGTCGATGAATTTCAGGGTGTCCTTGTAGTTGTGCTCCCCGGCCTTGCTGCTGGTGACGAGCAGTGAGGTGTCGGGCGCGGGACGGTGCTTGAGGTACCACCAGAGGTTCGCCTCGTTGCGCAGCGTCTCGTCGCCCTGGAAGAGGTCACCGGTGGTGGGGTCGATCGGCGCCTTGTAGTACGGCGAAAGGCCCGCGCCCGCCGCGTACACCCCGGGGTGGTGCATGGCGAGTTTCAGGGCGCAGTAACCGCCCGTGGAATCACCGACGATGCCCCAGCTCCCTGGTTTTCTGCCCACCCTGTAGTGGGCCGTTACGGCGTCCGGAAGGTCCTTGGCGAAGAAGGACTCGGTCCGCGGTCCGCCCGGGACGTCCACGCACTCCGTGTCGCGCGGCGGCGCCACCGTGGGCCGCAGCATCACCAGGATCATCGGCCGCATCCGGCCGCTCCTGGCCAGTTGCAGTGCCGTGCGCGGGTAGTTGAGCTTGTCGACGAGCGCCTGGGCGGTGCCCGGGTACCCCGTGAGGACTACTGTCGCGGGGAACGTGCGGGTGCGGTACCGCGGCTGGAAGTACTCCGGCGGCAGATAGACGTAGGCAGGGGTGGCGATGTGGGTCGTACGGCCGACTATGTCGACGCGCTGCACCTGGCCCACGCTGCTCGGCAGGGAGGCGCCGCCCGGGGCGTCCACCCGCCGGGTGCCGACCACGTGGAGCGGGCCGCCGGGGCCGCGGAGCGCCGTGTGGTCGACGACCACGCCCTGGTCGGTCTCCCGGCCGAACAGGTCGGACCAGCTGGCGTAGAACCCGAAGGCCTGGTTGGCGCCGAGGCCGACCGAGGCGAAGAGCACCAACTGCGTTGCCAGCAGCAGGCCTACGCGCCCGCTGACGGCCCGCCAGTTCCGCCGGGCCAGCCGCGGCCACAGCCATACCGTGCCGACGAACAGCAGCACGGCGCACACGAACGCCAGTGTCAGCACTTTGTTGCTCGTGAGTCCCATGAACTGTCCCCGCCTGCGCTTTCCGCCCTGACGGCACGCAAGTTTCGCGTGCGTTTGCCTTGGGCTTTCCACTGCCTTTGAACCGGCTTTTCGCTGGGGAAGGAACCTCCTTCCCCTAGACACCGTCCTAGAGGGCGCAATGTCGCCGGATGCCCGAATCGGGCCCGGATCCAAGGTCTCTCGCAGAACTACGGGATGCGATGTCTGTCAGGATAGATGGGGAATTGTCGGGTGGGGTTCCGAGCCGGTCAGGCCGGGTCCGGCGCATAGTCCGAGGTCCGCGCCCCGAGGTCGTTCCCACGCTCGTCGCAAGGGCCTGCGCCCTCGTCGGCCTGCTGGACATCGCCGCGGGGGTGTTCCCGCGCTTCCGGCACAGCCGTATGCACACCATGGCGGAGGTGCTGCCGGGCGCGCTCGGCCCCTTCGCCGCGGCGCTCTCGCTCAGCGCCGGTGTACTGCTGCTGCTCCTCGCACACGGGCTCAGGCGGCGCAAGCGCCGTGCCTGGCGGGCCGCGGTGGCACTCCTTCCGGCGGGCGCGGTGGCGCAGTTCGCGTACCGGCACTCGCTCATAGGAGTCGTCATCTCGGCCGCGCTGCTCGCACCGCTGCTGATGCACCGCGACGAGTTCCGCGCGCTGCCCGACCCGCGCAGCAGGTGGCGCGCGCTCGCCAACTTCGTGCTCATGGGCGCCGGTTCCCTCGTCCTCGGACTGGTCATCGTCAGCGTCCACTCCAAGCGCATGGTCGGCGACCCGAGCCTGGCCGACCGGATCAGTCACGTCCTGTACGGCCTGTTCGGCTTCGAGGGCCCTGTCGACTACGAAGGCAGCACCTCCTGGACGGTCGCCTTCTCCCTGGGCGCCCTGGGGCTGCTCACCGCCGTGACGACGATCTACCTCGCGTTCCGGCCCGAACACCCGGCCGCGCGGCTCACCCCTGAGGACGAGACGCAGTTGCGCGCCCTCCTTGAGAAGCACGGCCGCCGCGACTCGCTCGGCCACTTCGCGCTGCGCCGCGACAAGGCCGTCGTCTTCTCGCCCAGCGGCAAGGCGGCGGTGACGTACCGCGTCGTCTCCGGGGTGATGCTCGCCAGTGGTGACCCCATCGGCGACGTGGAGGCCTGGCCGGGCGCCATCGAGCGGTTCATGGACGAGGCGAAGGCCCACTCCTGGACGCCGGCCGTCATGGGCTGCTCCGAGACCGGCGGCGAGGTGTGGACCCGCGAGACCGGCCTCGACGCCCTCGAACTCGGCGACGAGGCGGTGGTGGACGTGGCGGATTTCTCGCTCGCCGGGCGCGCGATGCGCAACGTGCGCCAAATGGTGAAGCGCATCGAGCGGGCCGGCTACGAAACCCGGGTACGGCGTGTACGTGACGTCAGCGAAGGCGAACTGGAGCGGATCCGGCTCGCCTCGGAGGCCTGGCGCGGCACCGACACCGAACGCGGCTTCTCCATGGCGCTCGGCCGCATCGGCGACCCCGCCGACGGCGACTGCTTCATCGCGACCGCCCACAAGGCCGACGAACAGCCGGGCGAGTACGGCGACCTGAAGGCGATCCTGCACTTCGTGCCCTGGGGCACCGACGGCATGTCCCTGGACCTGATGCGCCGCGACCGCGCGGCCGACCCGGGGATGAACGAACTGCTGATCGTCGCCTCCCTCCAGGCGGCACCGAAGCTCGGCATCACGCGCGTGTCGCTCAACTTCGCGATGTTCCGCGCGGCGCTCGCCCGCGGCGAGAAGATCGGCGCGGGCCCGGTGCTGCGCGCCTGGCGCGGGCTGCTGGTCTTCCTGTCGCGCTGGTTCCAGATCGAGTCCCTGTACAAGTTCAACGCCAAGTTCCAGCCCCGCTGGGAGCCGCGCTTCGTCGTCTACCGCGCCTCCGGCGACCTCCCCCGCATCGGCTTCGCCGCGATGCAGGCCGAGGGCTTCGTCAACCTCGCCCTCCCCCTGCCCCGCTTCCTCCGCCGCCGCAAGGCCGTGGCTCCGGCCTGCGCCCACGGGCTCGCGGAACGGGATGTGCGGGCCGCTTGACCCACCGGGCCGGTCCGAGCGCGCACCCCGCCTCCGCGCGGGGCGCGATCGCCCGGACCGGCCCGTTCGCGTTCGGCCCACGGGACCGTCGCCCCTCCCCCAAGGCCTACGCTGAACGTATGAGCAAGCAGAGCGGGCGCGGGCGCGTCACGGGCCTTCCGGAATGGGACCGGTGCGCGGTCATGGGGGTCGTGAACGTCACCCCTGATTCCTTCTCCGACGGCGGCCGCTTCTTCGACACCACGGCCGCGGTCAAGCGCGGCCTCGGCCTGGTCACCGAGGGCGCCGACCTCGTGGACGTCGGCGGGGAGTCCACCCGCCCCGGCGCCACCCGCGTCGACGAGGCGGAGGAACTCAAACGCGTCATCCCCGTAGTGCGCGGTCTCGCCTCCGAGGGCGTCACCGTCTCCGTCGACACCATGCGCGCCTCCGTCGCCGAACAGGCCCTCACCGCCGGCGCCGTCCTGGTCAACGACGTCAGCGGCGGCCTCGCCGACCCCGCGATGATCCCGGTCGTCGCCGCCGCGGGCGCCCCCTTCGTCGTCATGCACTGGCGCGGCTTCCTGGAGGGCGGCAACGTCAGGGGCGTCTACGACGACGTCGTCACCGAAGTCGTCGACGAACTGCACGCGCGCGTGGAGGCCGTTCTCGCCGGAGGCGTCGCCCCCGACCGTGTCGTCGTCGACCCGGGCCTCGGCTTCTCCAAGGACGCCGAACACGACCTCGTCCTCCTCGCCCACCTCGACCGGCTGCTCGGCCTCGGCCACCCCCTGCTGGTCGCCGCCTCCCGCAAGCGGTTCCTCGGCCATGTCCTCGCCGGCCCCGAGGGAGCGCCCCCGCCCGCGCGCGAGCGCGACGCCGCCACCGCAGCCGTCTCCGCGCTCGCGGCGCACGCCGGAGCGTGGGCGGTGCGCGTCCACGAGGTGCACGCCACCGCGGACGCCGTACGCGTCGCACGCGCCGTCGAGGGAGCGCGCGCCCTCGGCGCCCGCCCGGCCTCGCACCCCAGCTCCGAGGGAGCCCGGTGAGCGCCCCCCACACCGACATCGAGCAGGTCGAACTCGCCAACACGGCGTTCTACGAGACCCTGGAGCGCGGCGACTTCGACGAGCTGTCCGACCTCTGGCTCACCCCCGCCGATCTGGGCGTCGACGAGGAGTACCACGACCCCGCGGACACCGGCGTGATCTCCTGCGTGCACCCGGGCTGGCCGGTGCTCACCGGACGCGGCGAGGTCCTGCGGTCGTACGCGCTGATCATGGCGAACACCGAGTACATCCAGTTCTTCCTGACCGACGTCCACGTCTCGGTGACCGGCGACACCGCGCTGGTCACCTGCACGGAGAACATCCTCAGCGGCGGCCCGGCCCCGGACGACAGCGACGAACTCGGCCCGCTCGTCGGCCAGCTCGTGGTCGCCACGAACGTGTTCCGGCGCACCCCCGAGGGCTGGAAGCTCTGGTCGCACCACGCGTCCCCGGTCCTGGCCGAAAACGACGAGGACGAAAGCGACGAGTCACCCTCCTGAGTGGGGCGGCGCCCCTGTGGGCACTCGTCGGGACCAAGAAGTGGTTGGAATCACGAACCGGCGGGTAGGGGCGGCTACCGACCCATGAGCCGCCGGGTTCCCCGGGGGAAACGGTCGGCGAAACCTGCGGGCCCGGACGGCGCCCACGCCCTCGCGGCCCGGCACTGTCAGTGCCCGCAGGTAGATTCGTTCGAGGCCGGTGTACCGCCCGCACCCGGTACGAACCGGCCACCACCGACGATTGCAGGAGTGATTCGCGTGGATCGTGTCGCGCTGAGCGGCCTCAAGGCCCGCGGGTACCACGGCGTGTTCCCGAAGGAGCGCGAGGAGGGCCAGACCTTCATCGTGGACCTGGTCCTCGGCCTGGACACCCGGCCGGCCGCCGCCGACGACGACCTGACGAAGACCGTGCACTACGGCATCGTGGCCGAGGAGGTCGTGGCCGTCGTCCAGGGCGAGCCCGTCAACCTCATCGAGACCCTCGCCGAACGCATCGCGCAGACCTGCCTGAAGCACGAAGGGGTCGAGGAGGTCGAGGTCCGCGTCCACAAGCCGGACGCCCCGATCACCGTCCCCTTCGACGACGTGACCGTCACCATCACCCGGAGCCGAGTATGACCTTCTCGTTCACCGAGAGTCACAGCGACCCGACCGTCCAGCCGGTACCCGCCTCCGTAGTACGGCAGGTGGACGCCGCCGACACCACCCTCAGCAACCCCAAGCGCGCCGTCATCTCCATCGGCGCCAACCTCGGCAACCGCCTGGAGACCCTCCAGGGAGCCATCGACGCCCTGGAGGACACGCCCGGCGTCCGCATCAAAGCCGTGTCACCCGTCTACGAGACGGAGCCCTGGGGCGTAGAACCGGGCAGCCAGCCGTCCTACTTCAACGCGGTCGTCGTCCTCAAGACCACCCTGCCCCCGTCGTCCCTCCTGGAGCGGGCGCACGCGGTCGAGGAGGCCTTCCACCGGGTCCGCGAGGAGCGCTGGGGCGCACGCACCCTCGACGTCGACATCGTCGCGTACGCCGATGTCGTCTCCGACGACCCCGTGCTGACGCTCCCCCACCCGCGCGCCCACGAACGGGCCTTCGTGCTCGTCCCCTGGCACGACGTGGAACCCGAGGCGCAGTTGCCCGGCCACGGCCCGGTCGCCGCCCTCCTGGACGACATCACCCGTGACGGTGTCGCGCCCCGCAAGGACCTGGAACTCCGGCTGCCCGAGTAGTCGTTAAGGTCGAGACGACCACAAACGCCGAACGCCCGCCCCGGCGGACGGACGGGCAGGCCCATCGGGCCGGGGGAGCTGAAGGGACACCGTGAGAGAGCTGCGGATCAGGGTGCTGGCCGGCGTGTTCGTCATCGCCGGAGTGCTGTCCTGGGCGGGTGCGCGACTGTGGAGCGCGGTAGGGACCCTGCCCAGCGTCCCGCTGGCCGCGCCGATCGTCCTCGCCGTGATCGCCGTCGTCCTGCTGGCCACGGCGCTCTCGCTCCGCGCCCGCCTCAAGGCACAGCGCGAGCGCCGCCCCGGCGCCAAGGGAGTCGACCCCCTGATGGCCGCCCGCGCGGTCGTCTTCGGCCAGGCCAGCGCCCTGGTCGCCGCCCTCGTCGCCGGCATGTACGGCGGCACGGGCGCCTACCTCCTGGAGTCCCTGAACATCCCCGCCCGCCGCGACCAGGCCATCTACGCCGGCTTCTCGGTCCTGGCGGGCATCGCGGTCATAGCGGCGGCGATCTTCCTGGAGCGGGTCTGCAAACTCCCGGAGGACGACGACAACAACACGGCGGGGGCTACGCCGGTCGTCTGACGGCTACCAGGGTCTACGGGCGAGGTGACCGTAGACCAGGAAGCCGGGGTGCGGAGTGAGCCGGAAACTGTAGGGAGTAGGGCTTCGTGCGGAGATGTACACGCGGGATGCCCGGCCGGGTACGGGGTTCGGCGTGAATCGCGCGCCGATCACCGAGGCAGCTCTCGACACAGCCTCCGTCACGCGGTCGGTCACCCCATCGACGACTTCGCGGGCTTTGACCGCCGCCACCTCGACGACGGTCGTCCGCACCGTGCACGTACCCGTGATCCCCCTCGACCAGCGGTCAACCGCACTGATCAAGGACCGTATCGGGCACCACTGACAATCGGTTCAGCGCGCCAGTATCAGGCTCATCGCCTCGGCGCGGGTCGTAGCGTCCCGAAGCTGACCGCGTACCGCTGACGTCGTGGTCTTGGCACCCGGCTTGCGGACGCCTCGCACCGACATGCACATGTGCTCGGCCTCGATGACGACGATCGCGCCACGCGCCTCAAGGATCCTCATGAGCGAGTCGGCGATCTGAGTGGTGAGTCGTTCCTGCACCTGCGGGCGACGAGCGAACACCTCGACGAGACGCGCGAGCTTCGACAAGCCGGTGATCTTGCCGCTGTCGGCCGGGATGTAGCCGACATGAGCCACTCCGTGAAACGGCAGCAAATGATGTTCGCAGAGGGAGACGATCTCGATGTCCTTCACCAGGACCATCTCGTCGTGCCCCAGATCGAACGTCGTCGTCAGCACGTCCTCCGGTTCCTGCCACAGCCCCGCCAGCAGCTCCCGATACGCCCGCGCCACCCGCGCCGGCGTCTCCCTGAGCCCCTCCCGGTCCGGGTCCTCGCCGACCGCGATCAGCAGTTCCCGTACAGCGCTCTCGGCGCGCTTCTCGTCGAAGACGCCGATCGTTCCCTCGCCGTCCAGCGTCACGGGGTCGGTCATGTCGTGCCTCGTTCCTGTGCGGGTCACGCGTGTGCGGGACACACGCCTCAGCTGCGGGCAAAAAGAAAATGCCGCGCCCCCCAGGCTAAGACCAGGGGGACGCGGCATCCATTTCGGGCCGTGTGAGGCTCGCGTCAGTTCTCGGGGCGATCCTCCGGAGCCTTCTCCAGCGTGGGAGAGGACTCGGCGGTCGCACCGGCGGTGATCGCGGGACCCGCGCCGTTCGACCCGTTCGTCAGTGACAGCTCCTTGGGGGAGAGCACCGGCGGGCGGGTGGACGGCGTACGGCGGGAGGAGCCGGTCCACGAGGGGCGGGCCGGGCGCTTCACGATGGGAGTGAAGACCTCGGCGATCTGCTCCTTGTTCAGCGTCTCCTTCTCCAGCAGCTGGAGCACGAGCGCGTCGAGCACGTCACGGTTCTCGACCAGGATTTCCCAGGCCTCGTTGTGCGCGTTCTCGATGAGCTTCTTGACCTCTTCGTCGACGAGCGCGGCGACCTCTTCCGAGTAGTCGCGCGGGTGCGACATCTCCCGGCCCAGGAAGGGCTCGGTGTTGTCGCCGCCGAACTTGATCGCGCCGAGGCGCTCGGTCATGCCGTACTGCGTGACCATCGCGCGGGCCGTGGCGGTGGCCTTCTCGATGTCGTTCGCGGCACCCGTGGTCGGGTCGTGGAAGACCAGCTCCTCGGCCGCGCGGCCGCCCAGCATGTAGGCGAGCTGGTCCAGCATCTCGTTGCGCGTGGTCGAGTACTTGTCCTCTTCGGGCAGGACCATCGTGTAGCCCAGAGCACGGCCTCGGGAGAGGATCGTGATCTTGTGGACCGGGTCGGAGTTGGGGGAAGCCGCCGCGACCAGGGCGTGTCCGCCCTCGTGGTACGCGGTGATCTTCTTCTCCTTGTCCGACATGATCCGGGTCCGCTTCTGCGGGCCCGCGACCACACGGTCGATCGCCTCGTCCAGCATGGAGTTGTCGATCAGCTTGCGGTTGCCGCGCGCGGTGAGCAGGGCGGCCTCGTTGAGGACGTTGCTCAGGTCCGCGCCGGTGAAGCCCGGCGTACGACGGGCGACCGCGGAGAGGTCGACGTCCGGTGCGACCGGCTTGCCCTTCTGGTGGACCTTGAGGATCTCCAGACGGCCCTGCATGTCCGGGCGGTCGACCGCGATCTGGCGGTCGAAGCGGCCGGGGCGCAGGAGGGCCGGGTCGAGGATGTCGGGCCGGTTCGTCGCGGCGATGAGGATCACGCCGCCCTTGACGTCGAAGCCGTCCATCTCGACGAGCAGCTGGTTCAGCGTCTGCTCGCGCTCGTCGTGACCGCCGCCGAGGCCGGCGCCGCGATGGCGGCCGACCGCGTCGATCTCGTCGACGAAGACGATCGCCGGGGCGTTCGCCTTGGCCTGCTCGAACAGGTCACGGACTCGGGAGGCACCGACACCGACGAACATCTCGACGAAGTCGGAACCGGAGATCGAGTAGAAGGGCACCCCGGCCTCGCCCGCGACGGCGCGCGCCAGCAGGGTCTTGCCGGTGCCGGGAGGGCCGTACAGGAGTACGCCCTTGGGAATCTTGGCGCCGACGGCCTGGAACTTCGCCGGCTCCTGGAGGAACTCCTTGATCTCGTGCAGTTCCTCGACGGCCTCGTCGGAGCCCGCGACGTCCGCGAACGTCGTCTTCGGGGTGTCCTTGGTGATGAGCTTGGCCTTGGACTTCCCGAAGTTCATGACTCGGGAGCCGCCGCCCTGCATCTGGTTCATCAGGAACAGGAAGACGACCACGATGAGGACGAAGGGGAGCAGCGACAACAGGATCCCGACGAAAGCGTTCTGCTTCGTCGGCGACACCGTGTAGCCGTCCGGAATCTGCTTGTCCTGGTACTTGGTCTGTAGCGTGGCCGCGAGGTCCACGCCCTGGTCGCCGATGTAGCTCGCCTGGATCTTGGAGCTGCCCTCGACCTTTGCGCCGTCCTTGAGCGTGACCTTGATGGTCTGCTCATCACCGGTGGTGATCTTGGCCGACTCGACCTTGTTGTCATTGATCGCCTGGACGACCTGGCCGGTGTCCACCGCCTTGTAGCCGCCGGACGAGCCGACGACCTGCATCAACACGACCACGGCAAGGACGGCCAGCACGATCCACATGACCGGCCCACGGAAGTATCGCTTCACGTCCATCCATACGGAGCGAATTCGCTCCGTCCCTCCTGCCATAGTGAGTTTGATAAAGACAGTTCTTCTGACCGTACCCCAGCAATGTTGCCCGAAGTCGCACGGGACGGCTGGGAGACGTGTCTGCATGCTCCAACGGCGCGAAACCCGCTGGGGTTCCCGATCGTCTTACAGGGCTTGGGCCGAGTGGCCCTAGCCGCCGTAGACGTGCGGCGCGAGCGTACCGACGAACGGGAGGTTGCGGTACTTCTCGGCGTAGTCGAGGCCGTATCCGACGACGAACTCGTTCGGGATGTCGAAGCCGACCCACTCCACGTCGATGGCGACCTTGGCCGCCTCCGGCTTGCGCAGGAGCGTGCAGATCTTCAACGAGTCGGGCTCGCGGGAGCCCAGGTTGGAGATCAGCCAGGACAGCGTCAGACCGGAGTCGATGATGTCCTCGACGATGAGGACGTGCTTGCCCTTGATGTCGGTGTCGAGGTCCTTGAGGATCCGCACGACACCGGAGGACTGGGTGCCCGCGCCGTACGACGACACGGCCATCCAGTCCATGGTGACGGGGGTGGACAGTGCCCGGGCGAGGTCCGCCATGACCATCACCGCGCCCTTGAGGACGCCGACGAGCAGCAGGTCCTTGCCCGCGTACTCCGCGTCGATCTTCGCGGCCAGCTCCACGAGCTTCGCGTCGATCTCTTCCTTGGTGATGAGCACCGACTGGAGGTCGTCACCCATGTCTTTCGCGTCCACCCGCATCACTTTCGGTCGTCCCACCGGCTACTACCTGGTCCCGCCCCCGGAGGTCCGGAGGGGGTGTCGATTCAGCCTTGCCGAATCACCAGTCTGCCACCCTGGCGCTGGGCGACGACTTTGCCCGGGAGATTGATGGCTCCCTGGCCGCGCCAGCCGGTGATCAGGCGGTCGACTTCCTCGATGTGCCGGGCGAACAGCGAACCGGCCGGGGCGCCCGCCTGGATGGCGGCCCGGCGCAGGACACGACGGCGCACGGCGGGCGGCAGGGCGTAGAGCTTGGCGCACTCCAGGAGGCCGGTGGCGTCCCGTACGGAGGCCTCGGCCTGACTGGCCCAGGTGTCGAGGGCGTCGGCGTCGTCCCGGGAGAGCTGCGCGGTGCGTGCGAGCGCTTCCACGACCCCTTTGCCGAGCGCCTTCTCCAGGGCGGGCAGGCCTTCGTGGCGCAGCCGGGAGCGGGTGTAGGCGGGGTCGGTGTTGTGCGGGTCGTCCCAGACGGGCAGCGACTGGACCATGCAGGCCTTGCGGGCGGTCTGCCGGTCGAGCTGGAGGAAGGGGCGGCGGTAACGGCCGTCGGCCCCCGAGACCGCGGCCATTCCGGACAGGGAGCGGATGCCGGAGCCGCGGGCGAGGCCCAGCAGGACGGTTTCCGCCTGGTCGTCGCGGGTGTGGCCGAGCAGGACGGCGGCGGCTCCGTGTTGGGCGGCGCAGGCGTCGAGGGCGGCGTAGCGGGCGTCCCGGGCGGCTGCCTCGGGGCCGCCCTCGCGGCCCACGGTCACGGAAGTGGCCTCCACGGGGTCCAGGCCCAGTTCGCGCAGGCGCAGGACGACCTCGTCGGCGCGCAGGTCGGAGCCGGCCTGGAGGCCGTGGTCGACGGTGATGCCGCCGGCCCGGATGCCGAGTTTAGGTGCTTCGAAGGCGAGGGCGGAGGCGAGCGCCATGGAATCGGCGCCGCCTGAGCACGCCACGAGCACGAGCGGCGAGGGCGGGCGCTCGTGCGGGGTGTGCCGGGAGGCGCCGACGGTCTGGAGGGCCTCGTGGTCGGTGAGGATGTCGTGGAGGACGCGGCGGACCGCCAGGCGTATCGCCGCGACCGCAGGATGGGGACCCATGTCCGGTTCCCTTCATGAAGTTTTCGGGGGGTTGGCCCGAGATTCGGTCACTCAGAGTGTGTAGATGGTGACAGAACCGGGGCGTTCCCCGAGCATCGCACGCCTACCCATCGCTCACGGTCCCTCGGACGGGTGATTGCGGGGGCGTTCGCCTGCCGTCGGCCGAATCCGTTTCACCACATCCGCGACCGGTTCACGACTCGGCCTTGCGGTGCACCCGCGCGACCCAGTCCGCCGGTTTGGCGATCTCCGTCTTCGTCGGCAACGTGTTCGGAGAGGTCCACACACGGTTGAAGCCGTCCATGCCCACCTGTTCGACGACCGCGCGTACGAACCGCTCGCCGTCCCGGTACTGCCTCAGCTTGGCGTCCAGGCCCAGCAGTTTGCGCAACGCCGAGTCCAGCCGGGAGGCGCCCTTCGCCCGCCGCTGCTGGAACTTCTCGCGGATCTCGGCGACGCTCGGCACCACATCGGGACCGACACCGTCCATCACGAAGTCGGCATGCCCTTCCAGGAGGGACATCACGGCGGTGAGCCGCCCGAGGATCTCCCGCTGCGCGGGCGTCTGCACGATCTCCACCAGGGACCGGCCCTCGTCGTCCTCCTCGCCCTCCGGCCGACCGCCCGCCAGCGACTGGGCGGCCTCCCGGATGCGCTCCAGGACGGTCATCGGGTCGACCTCGGTCTCCCCCAGGAACGACTGGATCTCGCCCTCCAGGTGGTCCCGCAGCCACGGCACCGCCGTGAACTGCGTGCGGTGCGTCTCCTCGTGCAGACACACCCACAGACGGAAGTCGTGGGGCTGTACGTCGAGTTCGCGCTCCACGTGGACGATGTTCGGCGCGACCAGCAGCAGTCGCCCGCCCTTCGCCCCCGCCGGCAGCTCGCGGGACGCCGGGGCGAACGTCTCGTACTGGCCGAGCACGCGCGAGGACAGGAACGACAGCAGCATGCCCAGCTCGACGCCGGTCACCTTGCCGCCGACCGCGCCGAAGACCGCGCCCCCGGGGGTGTTGCCGCGCCGCTCCTGCATCTTGTCGAGCAGCGGCTTGAGGATCTCCCGGAACCCGGCGACGTTCGCCCGCACCCAGCCGGGGCGGTCGACCACCAGGATCGGGGTGTCGTGGATGTCGTCCGTACCCATCCGGGTGAATCCCCGGACGTGTTGCTCCGAGGCCTTCGCATGCCGGCGCAGCTCCGCGACGACGGCCCGGGCCTCGTCACGGCTCACCTCGGGGCCCGGCCGCACAAGTCGGGTCGCGGTCGCCACCGCGAGATTCCAGTCGACCATCTCGGCACCACCGATGCTCGTCATGCGTCAACCGTACGTGAGCGCTGCCGCTGGGGGCAGGGCACGAGGTCGGTCAGGTGCGAGCGTCCGTCGCGACGCCGACCGCCGCCTAACCGCAGCCGCAGGCCGCCAACGCCGTCGCCGTGTGGTCCAGGGCCGCCTGGGCCTCCAGCGCGTTCGTCGTGTTGGAGGTCAGGAACGCGAAAGCCAGAAGCTGCCCGTCCTTGTCCACGACCGTGCCCGCCAGCGTGTTGACGCCCGTCAGGGTGCCGGTCTTGGCGCGTACGACGCCTGCGGCGCCCGTGGCGTCCGTGTAGCGGGTCGTCAGGGTGCCGGTGAACGCGGCGATGGGGAGGCCGGTGAGGACCGGACGGAGTTCGGGGTGGGCCGGGGCGCCGGCCTTGACGAGGAGGGCGGTGAGGAGGTCGGCGGTCAGGCGGTCGTCGCGGTTGAGGCCGCTGCCGTCGTTGAACACCGCGCCCTTGACCGGGAGTTGAAGCTTCCTCAGCTGGGCGTCGATCGCCGCGGCACCCCCGCCGAAGTCGGCGCGCCTGCCCGTCGCGACGGCGGTCTGGCGGGCCAGGGCCTCCGCGATGTCGTTGTCGCTGTTGGTCAGCATCCGCTCGACGATGTCGGACAGCGGGGGTGAGGAGACCGTGGCAAGGGTGTCCGCGCGCGCGGTCGCTTTCGAGGGCCCCGGGGACGTGGTCTTGATGCCGTGCTCCTCCAAGAAGCCCGCGAACTTCTTCGCCGCGTCGGGCGCCGGGTCCGTCACGCGCCGCACCGGACCGCTGGACGAGTCGTCGGTACGGCCCTCGTCGGCCGTCAGGGCGCTGACCGGGGCGAGGTTCTCGTTGGCCCCGATCGGGTGGAGTTCGGAACCGGCGTACAGGGTCGTGTCGTACGACAGCGTCACCTCGCGCACGCCCCGCTTCTTCAGGGCGGCGGCCGTGTCGTCGGCCAGGGCGCGCAGGCTCGCCCAGCCCTCGGCGTCCTTGTGGGCGGTCAGCGTGGGGTCGCCGCCGCCGACCAGGACGAGTTCCTTGGTGTCGGGCTCCAGGGCGGTGCGGGTGGTGAGGCGGTGGTCGGCGCCCATCGCGGAGAGCGCGGCCACGGCGGTGGCGATCTTCGTGGTCGAGGCCGGGGTCAGGGCGTCGTCGGCGCCCACTCCGTAGAGGCGCTTTCCGGTCGACACGTCCACCACGGCGGCCGTGTGACGGGTGCCGAGCGCCGCGTTGTCCAGGAGGGGGTTGAGGACGTCCGCGAGGGCCGTGCCGGTCGGCGCGGACTTCACGGTGCTCGCGGAACCGCCGAGGGCGACGAGGACGGATGCGGCGCTGGGCGCGGGTCGGGGTGCCTTGGCGGACGTATCGGAATTACGGCCGTGATCTACGCCACCTGAACGTTCCTGTGCGACCGCGTGGTCCCGCTCGGCCGTACGCTGACCGGACGAGTCCCAGGGACCGGCGGCGGTCACCACCACGGCGGCCAGCGCCATCCCTGCGGTGGTGGCGACCGCGGTGAACCGCCAGGTCCTGTCGGGCCTCGGCAACTTCGCGACCTGCGGCGACACGGTTCGCACGAGCCGGGCGACCCGCGGTGACACGGCGTCAGTGAGCCGCGTCACCCGGGGTTTCACGGCTTGGGCGATCCGCGTGACCGGGGGCTTGACGGCCTGGTCGATCCGTACGACCTGAGGCTTCACGGCTTGCTTGACCCGTGTGACCTGCGGTTTCACGGATTGCGCGGCCCGCTTGAGACGGGGCCGGACGGCTCGCGCGACCCGCGCCACTTGCGGTCTCGCGGCCCGCCAAGGCCTCAGCTCCGGCACGACCACCAGCCCCTTTCGCGATCACCCACCTGCGTGAGGGACACTTAACCACCAGAACTATGTGCTGATCATGGAGGAGCCACCGGTGGAGTTCGACGTCACGATCGAGATCCCGAAGGGTTCGCGGAACAAGTACGAGGTGGACCACGAGACCGGTCGGATCCGCCTGGACCGTCGACTCTTCACCTCGACCAGTTACCCGGCCGACTACGGCTTCGTCGAGAACACTCTCGGCGAGGACGGCGACCCGCTGGACGCGCTGGTCATCCTGGAGGAGCCGACCTTCCCCGGCTGCCTCATCAAGTGCCGCGCGATCGGCATGTTCCGGATGACCGACGAGGCCGGCGGCGACGACAAGCTGCTGTGCGTCCCGGCGTCCGACCCGCGTGTGGAGCACCTGCGTGACATCCACCACGTGTCGGAGTTCGACCGCCTGGAGATCCAGCACTTCTTCGAGGTCTACAAGGACCTGGAGCCCGGCAAGTCGGTCGAGGGTGCCAACTGGGTGGGCCGTACGGACGCCGAGGCGGAGATCGAGCGCTCGTACAAGCGACTGAAGGAGCAGGGCAGCCACTGAGCCCCCTGTCCGCAAACGGGCCGCACGCACACACGCGTGCGGCCCGTTTGCATGTCTGTGCGCATACTGAGGATCACCGGAGGTGTCGTACAGGGAGTGCTACGGAGTGACGGAAGCGGAGGACCGCAAGCCGCAGTCGGACGAGGCCAGGAGCGCGTTCACGGCGCCCTCAGGAGTCGAAGCGGCGGTCGACGGGGAGTCTTCTACGACATCTGAGTTCGCCGTTCCCCGCGGGCTCGACGTGACGGCGCCACCCACCGACGAGTCCGAGGGATCGGCGTTCAGCCCGCCCAGCACCTACAGCGCCAGACAGGCCCCGCCCGCCTTCACCCCACCCACCGGCATTCCCCTCGTCAGCCTCACCAAGGACGTGCCCTGGCAGGACCGGATGCGCACGATGCTGCGCATGCCGGTGACCGAGCGGCCCGCGCCGGAGCCGGTGCAGAAGCCGGACGACAGCGGTCCCGCCGTGCCGCGCGTGCTCGATCTGACGCTCCGCATCGGCGAGTTGCTGCTCGCGGGCGGGGAGGGAGCGGAGGACGTCGAGGCGGCGATGTTCGCGGTCTGCCGCTCCTACGGACTCGACCGCTGCGAGCCGACGGTCACGTTCACCCTCCTCTCGATCTCCTATCAGCCCTCCCTGGTGGACGATCCGGTGACCGCGTCCCGGACCGTACGGCGCCGGGGCACCGACTACACGCGGCTCGCGGCCGTGTTCCGGCTGGTCCAGGACCTCAGCGACCCGGAAACGGCACTCTCCTTGGAGGACGCCTACCGGCGGCTCGCGGAGATGCGCCGCAACCGGCACCCGTACCCCGGCTGGGTGCTGACCTCCGCCAGTGGCCTGCTCGCCGGTGCCGCCTCGGTCCTCGTCGGCGGTGACGTCGTCGTGTTCTTCGCCGCCGCGCTCGGCGCGATGCTCGGCGACCGGCTGGCGTGGCTGTGCGCGGGGCGCGGGCTGCCGGAGTTCTACCAGTTCACGGTCGCCGCGATGCCGCCCGCCGCGATAGGTGTCGCCCTGACGGTCGCCGACGTCGATGTGAAGGCCTCCGCGGTCATCACCGGCGGTCTCTTCGCGCTGCTGCCCGGACGGGCCCTGGTGGCGGGCGTACAGGACGGACTGACCGGCTTCTACATCACCGCGGCGGCCCGGCTCCTCGAAGTCATGTACTTCTTCGTCGGCATCGTGGCCGGCGTGCTGACCGTCCTGTACTTCGGCGTGAAGTTCGACGCCCAGCTCAACCCGGACGTGGCCCTGGGCAACTCCCACCGACCCCTGTGGCAGATCGGTGCGTCCGTCCTGCTGTCCCTGACCTTCGCCGTCCTGCTCCAGCAGGAACGATCCACCGTGCTGCTCGTGTCCCTCAACGGGGGTGTCGCCTGGTCGGTGTACGGCGCGATGCACTACGTCGCCAAGATCTCGCCGGTCGCCTCTACGGCCGTCGCGGCGGGGCTCGTCGGGCTGTTCGGGCAACTGCTGTCGCGGTACCGGTTCGCGTCGGCGCTGCCGTACACGACCGCGGCGATCGGGCCCCTGTTGCCAGGGTCGGCCACGTATTTCGGTCTGTTGGCGATCGCTCAGAACGAGGTCGACAAGGGGCTGGTGTCGTTGGCCACGGCGGCGTCACTGGCCATGGCCATCGCCATCGGGGTCAATCTGGGGTCGGAGATCTCGCGGTTGTTCTTGCGGGTTCCGGGGGCGTCGGCTGGGGCGCGGCGGGCTGCGAAGCGGACCAGGGGGTTCTGAGCGCCTAGTAGCTCGGGGGCGTTGTGCGTTGGCGGGTGCGGGTCGCGTGTGGCTGGTCGCGCAGTTCCCCGCGCCCCTTTGGGGCGCGTTGCGGCTAGGACTGCGGATAGCCCTGGTTGTTGTACGGGGGGTACTGCTCGTACTGGTCGTACTGCTGGTTGCCGTACGGCTGTTGCTGCTGGGGCTGCGCGTAGTACTGGTCGTAGCCGTTGTTCTGGTCGTACTGCTGCTGGGGCTGGGGCTCGTCGATGCGGCGGAGTTGGGTCGTCGAGTCGTCCATGATGACCGGGAACGGCTGGGTCGCGGCCGGGTCTCCGGGCTGCTCCTCGTGCCGCTGGGGTCCCTGGGGGGCCTTCTTCGCCTTGGAGCGGGCGCGCAGGAACTCGATGAGGATCGGGACCACGGAGACGAAGACGATCAGGATCAGGATCGCTTCGATGTTCTTGTGGACGAAGTCGATGTTGCCGAGCCAGGAGCCGAGCAGCGTCACGCCCGCGCCCCACAGGACGCCACCGATGATGTTGAACGTGAGGAACGAGCGGTACTTCATGCCGCTGACGCCGGCGATGATCGGCGTGAACGTGCGCACGATGGGCACGAAGCGGGCCAGGACCAGGGACTTGGGGCCGTACTTCTCGAAGAACTCGTGCGCCTTGACCACGTTCTCCTGCTTGAAGAGGCGTGAGTCCGGGCGACTGAAGAGCGAGGGTCCGACCTTCTTGCCGAAGATGTAGCCCGCCTGATCGCCGAGGATCGCGGCGACGCAGATCAGTGCGACGGCCGCCCACAGCGGGAAGTCCAGGGTGCCCGCGGTGATCAGCAGGCCGCAGGTGAACAGCAGCGAGTCACCCGGCAGGAAGAACCCGATGAGCAGGCCGGACTCCGCGAAGACCACGAGCAGGAGGCCCCAGATCCCGAACCGGTCGAGCATCGTGTTCGGGTCGAGCCAGCTCGGGCCGAGGGCGAGCGTCATCACGGTTCCGGGCTCCTGAGGGGTGGAGGGAGGTGCCAGCGTCCAGGTACAGCCGCACAAAGCTATCAACGCGATGTGTCCGCCCCAGGTTCCACCGGTGTCTCCAGGATGCACTGTGCATCTCGTAGGACAAAGCTGTGAGCCATGGGTATCGAAGAGTACGGCGGCGGCCAGGGGCCGCAGGCCGATGTGCTGGTCGTGACGACGAACGACGTTCCCGGGTACCGGGTCGAGCAGGTGATCGGCGAGGTGTTCGGGCTGACCGTGCGTTCACGGCATCTCGGCAGCCAGATCGGCGCCGGTCTGAAGTCGATGGTCGGCGGTGAGCTGAAGGGGCTCACCAAGACCCTCGTGCAGACCCGCAACCAGGCCATGGAGCGGCTCATCGAGCAGGCACGCGCGCGTGGCGCCAACGGCGTCCTGGCGTTCCGTTTCGACGTGACCGAGGCGGCCGACGTGGGCACCGAGGTGTGCGCCTACGGGACGGCGGTGGTCCTGGCCCGGGAGTGACCCCGGACCAGCCGCCTACGGGGTGTGCCGGGACGCGTTCGCCAGGATCGCGTCCCGGAGGTGTTCGGCCAGACCCGGGGCCATGGAGTCGTAGAACGCCTTGAAGCGCTCGTCGGAGACGTACATCCCGGCGAGGCAGACGTGCATCTCGTAGGAGCACGCGTAGAACCACCGGTCGATGTGGAGCCGGTGTTCCTCGGCCAGGTCAAGGGCCGCCCCGGCGGTGGGCGGTTCTCCCGCCGTCACCAGGGTGGCGTAGCGCTCGCTCCAGTCGTCGACCTCGGCCTGGAGCCGTTTCCAGTCGGCCTTGGTGTAGCGGGCGGCCCGGCGCTGCGACTCGGCGTAGGAGTCGGTGCCGCCCCAGCGCTGTTCGGCCTCTTCGGCGTACCGCTCGGGGTCCTTGTCGCCGAAGACCTCGAAACGTTCCTCGGGGGTGAGGTTGATGCCCATAGTGCGTGCCTCCATGGCGTGTTCCACGGCCTCGGCCATCTTCCGGAGCTTCTCGATCCGGGCGGTCAGCAGCTCGTGCTGCCGGCGCAGGTGTGCGCGCGGGTCCGTCCCCGGGTCGTCGAGCAGGGCCGCGACCTCGTCGAGCGGGAAGCCGAGCTCCCGGTAGAACAGGATCTGTTGGAGCCGGTCGAGGTCCGCGTCGCCGTAGCGCCGGTGACCCGCGCGGCTGCGTCCGCCCGGGACGAGCAGGCCGATGTCGTCGTAGTGGTGCAGCGTGCGCACGGTGACCCCGGCGAATCCGGCGACCTGTCCTACGGAGTAGGAGTCCTGTCCTACGGAGTAGGAGTCCTGTCCTACGGAGTGGCTCACTTCCGCTCCTTTCCCTGTCCGCGCTCCACGGTGGGCCCTCACGCCACGTGAGGTGCAAGCCCCGCGGTCCCAGAAGCCGCGCACCTTCAAGATGTTCGGTCTGTTTTGCCCGCTTATGGTGAGCGCGTGGCCCAGGACAGCGCGCGACAGGCACCCGTTGCCCCTACGACCCCGGCGCGCGCCCTGCTGCCGTTGATCGTCCCCGCCCTGGTCGTGGGCGTGCTCGCGAGTCTGCTCTTCCTCGGGGTGAGCGCGGCGGCGGAGCAGCTCCAGCACGTGCTGTGGAAGAACCTGCCCGACGCGCTCGGTATCGGCCGTTACTCGGTGCTGTGGATGCTCGTCATGCTGACGGCGACCGGCATCGCGATCGGCCTCGTGGTCTGGAAGGTGCCCGGTCACGCCGGCCCCGACCCGGCCACCACCGGCCTGGAGGCCGTACCGCTGCCGCCCGCGGTGCTGCCGGGCCTGGTGCTGGCGACCGCGCTGATGCTCGCGGGCGGCCCGAGTCTGGGCCCGGAGAACCCGATCATCGCCGTGAACGTGGGACTCGCCCTGTGGGCCGGACGCAGGCTGGCCCCCCGGGTGCCGGGCGGGGTGTGGGGAGCGCTGGCGGAGTCGGCGACGATCGGGGC
This sequence comes from Streptomyces sp. NPDC002276, assembly GCF_053891435.1. Taxonomy (NCBI): domain Bacteria; kingdom Bacillati; phylum Actinomycetota; class Actinomycetes; order Kitasatosporales; family Streptomycetaceae; genus Streptomyces; species Streptomyces sp. NPDC002276. The sequence continues at coordinate 55,986 of NZ_JBSFCQ010000010.1, forward strand.
GCTGTTCGGGACGCCGGTCGCGGCGGCCCTGCTCATCTCGGAGGCGCTGGCCGCGCGGCAGACGAAGGGAGCGCTGTGGGACAACGTGTTCGCGCCGCTCGCCGCGGCCGGGGCGGGCGCCATGACGACCACCCTGGTGGCCCACCCCACCTTCGACCTGCACCTGCCCGCGTTCGGCAGGCCGGGCTGGGGCGACCTGCTCGCAGTCCTCGTACTGGCACCGCTGGCCGCACTGCTCGGAATGTGCGCGGTCCACACCTTCCCGTACGCCCACGCGGCCTTCTCCCGCCTCAGGCACCCCATGCTGGCGCTTCCGGCCGGTGGACTGGTCCTGGGCCTCCTGGCGGCCGTGGGCGGCCATCTGACGCTCTTCAAGGGACTGGACGAGGTAGGCGAACTGGCCGCCGACCCCGAGGGCTGGTCGGCGGGCCGGTTCGCGACCATGACGCTCGTGAAGCTGGCCGCCCTGGTGATCGCCGCGTCCTGCGGCTTCCGGGGCGGCCGCATCTTCCCGTCGGTCTTCATCGGCACCGCGTTCGGCCTCTTCGCCCACGCGGTCGTACCGGCGGTGGATCCAGCCCTGGCGGTCGCCGCGGGCGTCCTGGGCATGCTCCTGGCCATCACCCGACAGGGCTGGGTGAGCCTGTTCACGGCCGCGATCCTGGTGGCCTCGCCGGCGATCCTCGCCCTGCTCTGCATCGCCTCGCTGCCCGCCTGGCTGCTGGTGACAGGGCGACCTCAGATGCAGTTGCGCGCGGACGGAACTCCGGTCCGCTGACACCCGTTGATCCTTTTGATTCTTTCCGCAGGAGGCCCGCACATGCCGTTGCACAAAGGTCCCGAGCAGCCCGACGAGCGCCCCATGTCGGTGAACCCCTTCTACGGGGAGGCCAATCCGGTCGGCGGCATGACCGAGGCACCCCCCAAGCACCGACTCCCGGACGCACCCCTCTCCCCGATGACGGCGGCTCAACTCGTGCACGACGAGCTGATGCTGGACGGCAACTCCCGCCTCAACCTGGCGACTTTCGTCACCACCTGGATGGAGCCGGAAGCCGGCGTCCTGATGGCGGAGTGCCGGGACAAGAACATGATCGACAAGGACGAGTACCCACGCACGGCCGAGTTGGAGAAGCGCTGCGTGGCCATGCTCGCGGACCTCTGGAACGCACCAGACCCGTCCGCGGCCGTCGGCTGCTCCACGACCGGCTCCAGCGAGGCCTGCATGCTCGCCGGAATGGCCCTCAAGCGCCGCTGGACGCAACGCAACAAGGACCGCTACCCGGCCGCCCGCCCGAACCTGGTGATGGGCGTCAACGTCCAGGTCTGCTGGGAGAAGTTCTGCAACTTCTGGGAGGTCGAGGCCCGCCAGGTCCCCATGGAGGGCGACCGCTTCCACCTCGACCCACAAGCAGCAGCCGACCTCTGCGACGAGAACACGATCGGCGTCGTAGGCATCCTCGGCTCCACCTTCGACGGCTCCTACGAGCCGATCGCCGACCTGTGCGCCGCCCTCGACGCACTCCAGGAGCGCACGGGCCTGGACATCCCCGTCCACGTGGACGGCGCGTCCGGCGCCATGGTCGCCCCCTTCCTGGACGAGGACCTGGTCTGGGACTTCCGCCTCCCGCGCGTGGCCTCGATCAACACCTCGGGCCACAAGTACGGCCTGGTCTACCCGGGCGTCGGCTGGGCCCTGTGGCGCGACAAGGAGGCCCTCCCGGAGGAACTGGTCTTCCGCGTCAACTACTTGGGCGGCGACATGCCCACCTTCGCCCTCAACTTCTCCCGCCCCGGCGCCCAAGTGGTGGCCCAGTACTACACGTTCCTACGCCTGGGCAGAGAGGGCTACCGAGCCGTACAACAGTCGACCCGCAACGTGGCCCAAGGCCTGGCAGACCGCATCGAAGCCCTGGGCGACTTCCAACTCCTCACCAGGGGAACCGAGTTGCCGGTCTTCGCCTTCACCACAACCCCAACCGTCACGGCCTACGACGTCTTCGACGTCTCCCGCCGCCTACGCGAACGAGGCTGGCTGGTCCCGGCGTACACCTTCCCGGCCAACCGAGAGGACCTCTCGGTCCTCCGCATCGTCTGCCGCAACGGCTTCTCGGCGGACCTGGCCGAACTCTTCCTGGACGACCTGACGCAACTACTCCCCCAGCTCCGGAACCAGCCGTACCCCCTGACCCGCGACAAGGGAGCGGCAACGGGCTTCCACCACTGAGGCGGAGGCGGCAGCGTACGGCGCGAAGGTGACGTGTCGGGGGGTGTCCGCCCGCAGCGGTTGGCGCGTCAACGCGCCCAAAATCCTGCGAGACCGATTCCGCGCCGTTCCGAGGACGGACACCCCCCGACGCGGCACCGACCCACTACAAACCGGCAGGTCACCCCCAGCTGGTGCCCTGCTCCTTCGCCACCAGCTCGAACGCGGTGGCGCCGTCCAGAGACTCCCGGATGATGTCGGCATGCCCGGCGTGCCGGGCGGTCTCACGGATCAGATGCAGACAGACCCAGCGCACGGAGACCCGCCCCTCCGGCGGGAACCACGGGTCGTTCGGCAGCGGAAAGGTGTCATCGAGACTAGGCACCGACCTGATATATGCCTCGGTCTCGGCGGCGACCTCCTCCCAGTAGGCGAGCTGCGACTCGACGGTCTCCCCGTCGACGAGCTGGAACGTCTCGTGCCAGTTGCTCTGGTCCCGCTGAATGGCCGGCGGCTCCTGCTTGGCCCGAGCGATCCAGGACTGCTCGACCTCGGCAACGTGCTTGAGCAACCCTGACAGGGAAAGCTCACTGGCACTGGGCCTACTGGCGGCCTGCTCCTCGCTCAACCCGAGCAACGCCCGCCGGATACCGCCCCGTTGCTCCTCGATGAACGAGAGCAGCGCCCCGCGCTCGTCGCCCCGCGTCTCCGCCGCCACATGCGTGACCATGACCGTCACCTTTCGCCGGTGCCGGCAGGAAGCCCGTCCCCCTGCCCGACACCGACGAAGCTACGGGCCATTGAGGTCAGTTTCTGTCCTCAATGGCCCGGGCTACGACAGCGCGCTCGAAAAATCAGCCGATCAAGGGATCAGAACGGGAACCCGCTCCGCCCGTGCTGCACCGAGATCCACTTCAGCGTGGTGAACGCGTCCAGCATCGTGTCGCCGTTGAGACGGCCGAGCCCGGAGGACTTCTCACCGCCGAAGGGAACGATCGGCTCGTCGTGGACGGTGCCGTCGTTGACGTGGAACATGCCCGTGTCGATCTGCTTGGCGAAGTTGACGCCCCGCTCGATGTCCCCGGTGTGCACCGCGCCGCTCAGCCCGTACGGCGTGTCGTTGACGATGCTCACCGCCTCCTCCTCGCCGTCGAACGGGATGAGGAAGGCGATCGGGCCGAAGACCTCCTGGCGGAGCAGTTCCGAGTCGGCGGGCAGGCCGGTGAGGACCGAGGGCGCGACGAGGTTGTCGACGGTCTCGCCATGCACCAGCGCCGTGGCGCCCTCCGCGATCGCCTGCTCGACAACGCCCGAAAGGGCGTCCGCCTGCGAGGAGTTGATGACCGGACCGATCACGGTCCCCGGGTCGCGCGGGTCGCCGACCTTGAGGGACTTGACCTTGGCGACGAACTTCTCGGTGAACTCGGGGGCGATCGACCGGTCGACGAGGACACGGTTCGCGGCCATGCAGACCTGGCCCTGGTGGACGTACCGGCTGAAGACCGCCGCGTCGACCGCGTAGTCGATGTCGGCGTCGTCGAGGACCACGAGGGCGCTGTTGCCGCCGAGTTCGAGGACCGAGCGCTTGAACTGCGAGGCGCAGACGGTCGCGACATGGCGGCCGACCTTGTCGGAGCCGGTGAAGGAGATGACCTTCGGGATCGGGTGCTCGATGAACGCGTCGCCGATCTCCGCGATGTCGGTGATGACGACGTTGAGCAGTCCGCCCGGCAGACCCGCGTCCTCGAAGATCTTCGCGACCAGGGAGCCGCCGACGATCGGCGTGTTCTGGTGCGGCTTGAGGACCACGCCGTTGCCCAACGCCAGTGCGGGGGCTACCGACTTGAGGGAGAGCAGGAACGGGAAGTTGAACGGGCTGATCACGCCCACCACGCCCACCGGAAGGCTGTAGACGCGGTTCTCCTTGCCGTCGACCGGCGAGGGGATGATCCGGCCCTGGGGGCGCAGCGCGAGGTGGATCGCCTCGCGCAGGAACTCCTTGGCGAGGTGCAGTTCGAAGCCGGCCTTGAGGCGCGTGCCGCCGAGTTCGGCGATGATCACCTCGGCGATCTCCTGCTCGCGGTCCTCGATGAGCCGCAGGGCCTTCTCGAACACGGCCCGGCGGGCGTAGGGGTTGGTCGCGGCCCACGTCTTCTGGGCCCGGGCGGCGGCCTTGTACGCCTCGTCGACCTCGTCGACCGTGGCGATCGTGATCGACGCCAGCTTCTCGCCGTCGTACGGGTTGAAGTCGATGATGTCCCAGGAGCCGGTGCCCGGGCGCCATTCACCGTCGATGTACTGCTGAGCCAGGTCGGTGAAGTAGGACGACATGTGTGATCCCTCAATCGCTAGCAGACACGATCAACAGCAGACCCGATCATCGATCATCACGGTCTGATCACACGTCATCGTACTTGTGTTTCAAGAGAGTTGGAGAAGTCCCCGGAGAAGATCCCGGCTCTCGTCCGGGCCAGGGCTGTCCTGCTGGAGTTCCTTCAGCGCCTTCTCGTACTGGGCCACGTCCTCGGCCTTGTCGAGGTACAGCGCGCTGGTGAGCTGCTCCAGGTAGACGACGTCCGACAGATCGGACTCCGGGAAGGAGAGGACCGTGAAGGCGCCGGACTCGCCGGAGTGCCCGCCGAAGCCGAACGGCATGATCTGTAGCCGGACGTTGGGGTGTTCGGAGACGTCGATCAGGTGCTGGAGCTGACCGCGCATCACCTCGCGGTCGCCGTAGGGGCGGCGCAGGGCGGCCTCGTCCAGGACGATGTGGAAGTCCGGGGCGTTCTCGTTCACGAGGTACTTCTGCCGCTCCAGGCGCAGTGCCACGCGCCGCTCGACGTCGGCCTCGCTCGCGCCCTTCATGCCGCGCCGGACGACCGCGCGGGCGTAGGCCTCGGTCTGGAGGAGTCCGTGCACGAACTGCACCTCGTAGGCGCGGATGAGCGAGGCGGCGCCCTCCAGGCCCACATAGGTGGGGAACCAACTGGGCAGGACGTCGGAGTAACTGTGCCACCAGCCCGCTACGTTGGCCTCCTTCGCGAGGGAGAGGAGTGAGATGCGCTCCGCCTCGTCCGTGATGCCGTACAGCGTCAACAGGTCCTCGACATCCCGCGTCTTGAAGCTCACTCGCCCCAGCTCCATGCGACTGATCTTGGATTCGGAGGCACGGATCGAGTACCCCGCGGCCTCGCGAGTGATCCCACGTGCTTCCCGCAGTCGCCTGAGTTGCGAGCCGAGCAGCATCCGCCGCACCACCGATCCGGGCTCTCCCGCGCTCACGTTCGCCAAGCCTCCCCAACCGTCTTCAGGGGCCGCAGTCTGCCACTAAAACACTTCGAGCAGTACTCGTTCGATTACAGAAATGGAAAGAAGAGGCTCCTGTTCACAGGAAGTTGTCAGGAAGCCGTCAGGAAGAAGCAAGGCCGGAGCGCGAGAACGGCGTGAAGTTGGCGGAAAAAATGGCCAACAAGCGGTACGGGAGGGTCCAATTCGGTCAGCTGCACGTGCATCTGCCCTTGCATCTGCCCTACGCATCCGAAACCATGGTCTCGCGCCACCGCTGCATCGCAACGACCGCGAATTCCCGGGAGTGCCTCGCATGGGGACGAATGGATCGACCATGCTCAAGCCGTTACGGCAGGGCCTTCCACCGCTGGACCCCTCGGCCGTGTCCAGCGCGGCATCGTGTTCTCTGCCCGCCCGCTACGAAGCGGTGCGCGAGGCACGGCAGTTCACCCGCCGCACCCTCGACCAGTGGGACATAGGCGACCGCTTCGACGACGTCTGCCTGGTCGTCTCCGAACTGGTCACCAACGCGCTGCGGCACGCGCTGCCGGCCAACACCCCGCGCGCCGTGGAGCAGGGACCGCCGGTACGGCTGCATCTGATGCGGTGGACCGAGCGGCTGGTGTGCGCGGTGCGCGACCCCAGTCACGACAGTCCCGTCGCCTGCGACTCGGAGGACTTCTCGGCGGAATCGGGCCGCGGCCTGTTCCTCGTCGACTCGTTCAGCGACGGCTGGGGCTGGCACCCGCTGGCGGGCACGCTCAGCGGCAAGGTGGTCTGGGCGCTGTTCCAGCTGCAACCGGACTGTCTGCGCAACGAGACGTGAGAACCGCGGCGCTTTTTCGCGCCGCGGTTCTACGCGCGTTGTGGGCGCGCTGTGGGCCCGGTGTCCTGCGGTGACCGCTATCCCGCTATCAGGTGGTCGAACTCGCCGTCCTTGATGCCCAGGAGCATCGCCTCGATCTCGGCGCGCGTGTAGACGAGCGCGGGACCGTCGGGGAAGCGCGAGTTGCGTACCGCGACGTCGCCGCCGGGCAGCCGCGCGAACTCCACGCAGGAACCCTGCGAGTTGCTGTGCCTGCTCTTCTGCCAGGCCACTCCGTCCAGCTGCGTGGCAGCCATGCCGTTGTGCACGTCGTACCCCAAGTACACGCTGTCAACGCGGTGGTCCACAGGTCGCTCCCGGTTGTGCACTGGCTGGTGTGGCCATTGATGCAGTGGTCAACTGTTCCGGATCATAGCCCTGTTCATGTGCAGATGCATGGGCAGATGCACGTGCACGCGGGGTGGTCCTCCGGTTACAGCTTTGACGACTGCTTTACCGATGCCGTTCCAGCGTCTGCCCCGGTCCTGGCGGGACATGTACTAGTGAAGACGCGTACGGGGGCTCTTGTGTTCCGGGAGCGGGACGGCTATCGGATTGCGTAGGGCAACAATGCCATCTCCCGGGCGTTCTTGATCGCGGCGGCCAACTGCCTTTGCTGCTGGGCGTTTACGCCTGTGACGCGGCGACTGCGGATCTTGCCGCGGTCGGAGACGAACTTCCGCAGCAGGTCGGTGTCCTTGTAGTCGATGTACGTCACTCCGGCCGCGTCCAGTGGATTGCGGCGGGACTTGGCAGTCTTGCGCTCGGGCTTGCGGGGCACGGTCAGATCTCCAGGAGGGTGTCGAAGGCGGGCGGGAGCCGCTTCCAGGCGGCGCGGCCGGCGGCGTACTCGATGTCGGTCAACAGGCAGTGGTCCAGGAGCCGTTCGAGGCCGTCGCGGTCGAGGGCCGGGGACGTGAAGACGAGGTGCTGGCAGCGGTCGCCGTGCTCCGGGTGCCAGTCGAGCGCGGCGGCGGCACGGCGTACCGGAGGCACCAACTCCCAGGCGGCGTCCGGCAATGAGGCCAGCCACGGCCCCGCGCCCTCCACGCACAGGGCACCGCCCGCCGCGTCCCAGTGGAGCAGCGAGTCGGGCTTGTCGGCGAGCCAGAACCGGCCCCGGCTGCGGGCCGCCGCACAGGTCAGGTCCTCCAGCGCCGCGTACAGCCGCTCCGGGTGGAAGGGGCGGCACCGATGCCAGACGAAGGTGCTCACCCCGTACGCGTCGGCCTCGACAGGAAGCAGGGCACAGGCGGGATGCTGCGCGGCGGCAGCGGCCTCGACGTCGAACCCGGCGAGGGCGGCGACCCCCAAGTCACCTCTCCCCAGCGGTATTTGCAGGGCCGTCGGATGCAACTGCCCCAGTAGTTCCCGGTCTTCGTCATCCGCCTCCTCCGAGTCGAGGATCGCGAGGACGGGGGCGTACTCCAGTTGGCGGGCGAAGGTGTCGGCGATGGTGCGCTGGTCGGTGGCGGCCGCCGCGAGGCCGGCGTCGGCGAGGTCGTCGCCGTTGCCGAGGCAGGGCAGGAGCAGGGCCGGGTCGACGGCGGTGATGACGCCGGTGACCGCAAGGCCGCCGGAGGTGATCACCTCGGCCATCGCCTTGGGCTCGACCGAGTCCCACAACTCGACGATCGCCAGGCGGACTTGACCGGTCGCCGCCAGCCTGCGCAGCTCCGGGACCAGGTCCTCGCGCAGGGCGCAGCACGCGCAGTCGTCGACGAGAGGAGTCTCGCCGGCGTCCAGGATGCCCGTGGCGTCCCTGACCGTGCGGACGACCGTGCCGACGGCGGCCGTGGCGAGGTCGTGGTGGAGTACGACGGCGCCGGGGACGTCGTGCAGGAGTTGGGCGACGGTCGCCCGGCGGGCGTCGGCGTGCAGGCCGGCGACGATCACGACGGAGAGGTCGGACACGGTCAGTCCTGCTTTCCGTACCGGCGCTCGAAGCGCTCCACGCGACCGGCCGTGTCCAGGACGCGGGCGGTGCCGGTGTAGAAGGGGTGGCTGACGTTCGAGATCTCGACGTCCACGACCGGGTAGGTGTGGCCGTCCTCCCACTCGATCGTCTTCTCGCTCGTCATCGTCGAGCGGGTGAGGAAGGCGTGCCGCGCGGCCCGGTCCCGGAAGACGACGGGGCCGTAGGGCGGGTGGATGTTCTCGCGCATCCCGGTCAGCGCTCCTCTCGGAAGTCGACGTGGCGGCGGGCGAGCGGGTCGTACTTGCGCAGGGTCAGGCGGTCGGGGTCGTTGCGGCGGTTCTTGCGGGTCACGTAGGTGTAGCCGGTCCCGGCGGTGGACCGGAGCTTGATGACCGGGCGGAGTTCGTTGCGAGCCATGCTGATACCTTACTGAAAATGAATTCCATTAACAGCATCGGCTACGGCCCCGATCGAGGAGAGGTACGTCACCCGTGTCCGCCCACTGCATGCTGACCGGCGCACAGCCCGGCTTCGGCAACCGCATCTCCCACTCCCACCGGCGCACCTCGCGCCGCTTCGACCCGAACATCCAGTCCAAGCGCTACTGGCTGCCCGGCGAGGGCCGTTACGTACGGCTGCGCCTGAGCACCAAGGGGATCAAGACCGTCGACGCGATCGGCGTCGAGGCGGCCGTGGCCAGGATCCGGGCCCGCGGGGTGCGGGTCTGATGGCCAAGAAGAGCAAGATCGCGAAGAACGAGCGGCGACGGGAGACCGTCGCGCGGTACGCGGCGCGGCGGGCCGAGCTGAAGGAGACCATCCGGCGACCCGGCTCGACCGAGGCCGAACGGGCCGCCGCCCAGCGCGAGTTGCGGGCCCAGCCGCGCGACGCCAGCGCCACCCGGGTGCGCAACCGCGACCAGGTCGACGGGCGGCCCCGCGGCTACTTCCGCGCGTTCGGACTGTCCCGGGTGAACCTGCGCGGGCAGGCTCACAGCGGATACCTACCCGGCGTCCGTAAATCCTCCTGGTAGGCCCTGGTAGCTTGCTGCGGTCGTCCGGCCAAGGCCGACCGGACGGCCGTCCGGCTACAGCTTGGGAGCTACCAGTGACTACGGCGATTTCGACGGTGTCGACGGTACGGATCGCGGCGGCTGCGGCCGGTCTGGCGGGCGCGCTCGTCCTGACCGCGTGCAGCGGCGACTCCAAGGACGACTCCTCGTCCACGCCGAGCGCGTCCGCGAGCTCGGCCCCGACCGCGACCTCGACCTCGACCGCATCCGCGGACTCGGGGGGCGCCACCGGCAGCAGCCCGTCGGCCGCCTCCGACGGACTCCAGGGCAGCTGGCTCGCCACGACCGACGGCAAGGCCGTCGCGCTGGTGGTCACCGGCAAGCAGGCCGCCCTGTTCACCACCGGCGGAAGCATCTGTAGCGGGACCGCCGGCGAGGAGGCGGGCATGCAGATGATCCACCTGAAGTGCACGGACAAGAGCACGACCCGGGCGACCGGAATGGTCGGCTCCGTCAGCAAGTCGGGCCTCGCGGTCACCTGGTCGGGCAGCCTCGGCAAGGAGACCTACACCAAGGCGGAGGGCGGAAAACTCCCGTCCGGACTGCCCACGGCGGGCCTCGGGTCGTAGCGCCGTCCCGGTCGTGGCGGCGGACCGATGCCGGGTGCGGGATGATCCCCTCATGCGCACCATTCCCCTCGCCGTCACCGCCGTCACCGCCGTCGCGTCGGCCCTGCTCCTGACCGCGTGCGGCGGTAGCGGCGGCTCCTCCGGCGACAGCAAGAACGGCTCGGCCTGCTCCTTCGACGGAGTCGCCGTCCAGGTCGGTCCCGCCAGCACCGCCCCGTCCGCGGGCGACACGGGCGAGGTGCCCGTCTCGCTCACCAACCAGAGCAAGCCGTGCACCCTGGACGGCTTCGCCGGCGCGACCCTGGAGGGCGGCGGCACCAAGGTCGCCCTCGCCACCCAACAGGGCGCCAAGGTACAGAAGTTGAAGCTCGCCAAGGGCGACGCGGCGTCCTTCACCGTCACCTACGTCCGCGGCAAGGCGGGCGACAAGCTGAGCCTGGCCGCCACCAAGCTGGTCATCACGCTGCCCGGCAGCAGCGACAGCGCGAGCTACAAGTGGTCCTACGGCCCCGTCCAGGGCAAGGGCTCCGCGAGCGACTCGGACGCCTCGGTCAGCGCCTTCACCCAGGCCGGCGACTGACGCCCGCCCCTCAGTCCAGCCGCGGCCGGGCCCCGACCTGGGCCCGGTCGGCCGCCTCGGCGCCCTGCGTCCAGCCCGCCTCGTCGCTGACCCCGCGCAGCCGGGTCGTGGTCGTCTCCGGGAACATCTCGTCGAGCCGGCCCGCGACAGCGACCTCGCGGGTGGCGAGCACCGGCAGCAGATCGTCGCTCACCTGTGTCCGGGCGGCCTCGGCCAGCCGGGTCCCGATGCGGTGGGCGTAGGCCGCGAGGAAGGACTGCCGGAAGGTCTTGGTCCGCCGCCGCCCGCCCGCGCGCTGGGCGGCCTCCGCCTTCGTCATCGCGGTCGTGGCCTGCACCAGCAGCGAGGTGTACAGCAGCTCGACCACCTCCAGATCCCCCTCGAACCCGACGACGGTCGAGAACCCGAAGGCCTCGCTCCACACCGCCCGGCAGTGGTTCGCCCCGGCGACCGCGTCCAGCAGCACCGCCTTCGCCTGCTCGTACGGCGCCTCGACCCCGATCCGGCAGGCACCGGGCGCGTCCTTGGCGGGCGCCTGCGCGTCGAGCAGCGCCTCGTCGATACTGTGCCGCGCCATCAGCTCCTGCGCCTTGGCGCTCAACGCCTCCGCCTCCTCAGGGAACCCGGTCGCCTCCGCCTTCGCGAGCAGCGCGCGGATCCGGGTGAGCATCCGGGACGCGGGCCGCCCGCCGTCGTGCCGCCGTTTCGGCTCGTCCAGAGGTTCGAGACTCGGCAGCCGCAGCAGCAGCCGGTACAGCTCCAGCACGGTGGTGGCCTGCGTGAAGCGGTCGGCGCGGGCGGCCGGCGCGGCGGCCAGTTCCTCCAACTGCGCGGCCCAACGCGGGCCGCGCGCCCGGTCGTCGGCCGCCTGCGCCCGGATCAGCTCGGACAGCAGCCGCACATGTACGTCGTCCAACTCCCGCCGCACCAGCCGTACGACATCCGCGGGCTGCCAGCCGCGCCGCCAGGCCGCCGCGACGAACTCCCGCCCGCGCCGGTCGAGTTCGGCGTCGGCCGCGGGGTCGGCGGCGAGGATCGAGGCGCCCGTGTCGAGGGCGTCATGGGTGTCGGCGTAGAGGGCGGCCTCGAAGGCGCGCTCTACGGTTCCGGTCGTACTGCTCACCCGTCGATCGTGCCATGGGGCGGCGGGGAGGGGTGACTCCGAAAAAGTGTGTCACTTCCGCACGAAAGTGACACACTTTTTCGGAGTGGGTAGCGCCGACCCCACTTCCGGGACGCCCACTGCTGGTCGTGCCCTGAGGGAGTGTGGCGGTCGCGCGGGCCGGACGACGGTCATGGTCACCCACGATCCGGTGGGCGCACAGGCTCCGGCACCGGTGCGTTTCGCGTCCTCGCCGGTGGAGGTGCGGCGCGGCCCGTCGCTCGCCCGGGTGTCGAAGAAGCTCACTCATCCACACCCTGTGGACAACCAACTCCTCGCCGAATTAAGGACGTTGGGAACGGTCAACATGGACGGCGACGGCCGACGGGACGCCGTCGGAATAGACGCACCGGTCGCGGCGGTACGGGCCGTCGTCAACGGCCGGGCACGCGTACTGACGGGAGACGACCGCAGGCTCGCCGACCCGGCCCAGCCACGGCGCGCGACGCCGAACTGCTCGTCTCCGTCGTCGCGCTGCTCGGCACGGCGGCCGGGGTCACCTCCTTCGCCTTCGTGATCGCCCTGCGCAGAAGGGAGTTGGGCCGCGCCCCGGCTGCTGCTGGCGGCCGGACTGGCCCTGCTCGCCCGGTCGTTGTGGACGGACCCGGCGGACCTGCTGAAACGGAAGTCGTACACGACCCGGCCGATGCTCCTCATCACCGCGATGGCGACCCTGGCACCGGCCGTGACCGGCCCCGTCGTACGACCGCTGGTACGACTCCCGGGCGCCACCGGCCTGCTGATCCGCGAGAACACCGCGGCCTCGGTCCGCCGAACAGCCGCCGTGGCGGCGCCGGTTCTGGTGACGGTCGCGCTGGCAGGTTCGCTGCTGGGATCGGCGTGGACGATCGCAGGGGCGAAGGCGACGGAGGCACGGGAGCGGACACGGGCCCAACTCGTCTTCACGGGCGCGAGGTTGAGGGTCCCGACGGTCCCGGGGGCGACGATCTCCGCATCCGCCTCGACGGCGGTCTTCGTACGGGAGGACGCTACGGCGCTCATCCGGTCCGACGCTCGCGCCGTACGGGATGTACGGGCGTTCACCGAGGTCACACGGTTGCCGGTGGTCGCCGGTGACGTAAGGGAGTTGGACGACCGGTCGATCGTGGTGAACGAGGAGTGGCGGCAGCACACGGTCGGCACCTGGGTCCGGGTCTGGCACGGGGCACCGGGGACAACGGCGCCTACGTGACGGCGGCGGGGGCGACGATGGACCGACTGGAGGTACGGGTCGCGGGCGGCGCGGCGGAACGGGCCAGGGTGACACGCGAGTTGAGGACCTCAAGGGGCACGGTACGGAGCACGGCGGCATGGCTGGCGGAGACGTATCCCCGGCCGGGACGACTCGGACTGTTCATGGTCCGGGGCATCTCCCTTATATACGCGGGGATTTCACTCGCGACTGGTGGCCGTAGGGGTGGGGCCGGGCTCGGGGCGGGGCGGAAGTCGTGTTGGCTGTGACCGCAAGGGCCTACTACGACAAGGGGGACTCCGTGCAGTTGCGCAATGTCACAGAGGACGACGTCGACGCCTACATCCAGATGCGCTGCGACCCGGTCATGATGGCCGATCTCGGCGGCCCTCTGCCGAAGGAACGCCAGCCCGACAAAGTACGTCGAGACGCCGCTGAGGCGGCGGCCGACATCAGCTGGATCAAGATGATCGTTCCCGATCCGGACGCTCCCGCCGTGGTGGCCGGGTCGGTGACCATCTGGTCCGACGACACCGACGAAGGGCCGGTCTCAGAGATCGGCTGGATGATCCTGCCGCGATTCCAGGGCCGCGGCCTGGGTAAACGCGCGGCCCGAACCCTTCTCGAACAGGCTCGGGACGAAGACCGCTGGGGAATGGTGCACGCGTTTCCGGCGACGAGCAACGCGGCCTCCAACGGCATCTGCCGATCCCTCGGCTTCCGCTTCGTCACCGAGCGGAACGTCACGTTCGCGGACCGGGTTCTGCGAAGCAACCACTGGGTCATCGATCCTCACACCGACCTGAAGTCAGCCTGACAACAGCAGGACGGCCGTCAACCCGGGGTTGACGGCCGGAGACTGTCAACCTAGGGTTGACACATGACGACCGATCCGAACATCACCTCGTCCGTACGTCTCGACGACCTCATCGCGGCCATCAAGAAGGTCCACCCCGCGCCGCTCGACCAGCTCCAGGACGCGGTCATCGCCGCCGACCACCTGGGCGACGTGGCCGACCACCTGATCGGGCACTTCGTGGACCAGGCCCGGCGCTCGGGCGCCTCCTGGACCGACATCGGCAGGAGCATGGGGGTCACCCGGCAGGCCGCGCAGAAGCGCTTCGTGGCCAAGGAGTCCGCGGACCTCGACCTGAGCCAGGGGTTCAGCCGCTACACCGTCCGGGCCCGTAACGTCGTGATGGCCGCCCACAACGAGGCCATCGCCGCCCGCAACCCCGAGGGCCGCCCCGAACACCTCGTCCTCGGTCTACTCGCCGAACCGGACGCCCTCGCGGGCAAGGCGATCACCGCACAGGGGATCCTCCTGGACGCCGTACGCCAGGCGGCGACCGAGGCGCTGCCGCCGGCCGCAGACGAGGTCCCGGACCTCGTCCCGTACGGTCCCGACGCCAAGAAGGTCCTGGAACTCACCTTCCGCGAAGCGCTGCGCCTGGGCCACAACTACATCGGCACCGAACACATCCTGCTCGCCCTGCTGGAGCACGAGAACGGCGAGGGCGTGCTCAACAGCCTGGGCATCGACAAGCCCACGTCCGAACGGCACATCGCCGAGCTGCTGCACCCGCTCCAGGGCTGACGGGCCGACCTCAGAACTGGCTGGTGTCGAGGTCGAACCCGAGCGGTTCCGGCAGCGCCACGGTCTTGGAGATCTCGATCTCGGCGGCACGCGTGTAGCGGTCCTCCGAGGGCTCGCTGTAGACGATGACCGTCCCGGCCTCGCGGTCGATCAGCAGGTAGCAGGGGATGCCCGCACGGGCGTAACCGCGGAGTTTGGGCCCGCGGTCGTTGGCCGCGGTGGACTCGGAGGTCACCTCGCCGACAAGGACGACGGGCGCGGGGTCGTGATAGCGCCGGTCGTCGGCGAAACTGCCCTTCGGGGCGATCACCAGGTCGGGGATGACCTTGCCGGTGTCGGACGCTCCCGGAACGTGCAGACCGAGACCGGTGTAGCGACCGTATTCCTTTCGATGATCCCGGACCTGGCCGGTGACCTCGGACACGATCTCTTCATGCTCCCCATTTGCCGGAGGCACCACGTGGATCTTCCCTTCGATCAACTCCACGCGCCAGCCCTCCGGGGCGGCGGCGTCGAACGCATCGAAGGCGGCCTCGACGGACGCGTCCATGCGCCTCTCCTCCGTCGGACTCGGATGAGGACTCAGTCGACGCTCGGGGGCGGTCAGTGCCACGGCGGACCTCCTTCGTACGGAGCGACCCGCCCAGCATAGGTGAGAGGGTCACCCGCGAGCCGGTTCGCGCAGGTCGGGGCCGTTGTCAGACCCGCGTGCCACACTCGCGAACATGACCGATCGCTGGGCGCTCGCCCCGGCCGAGGGCGGTGGTGTCGAGGTCGCCGCGCTCGGTCCGGACGGGCTGCCCGGGCCGGTGTTGTGGGAGCCGGATCTCGTCGGGGCCGTACGCGGTCGGCCCGACGTGAGCCGATGGGTGTGGCGGTCCACCGCCGAGGTGTATCCCGCACTGCTCGCCGCGGGAGTGCGGGTGGAGCGGTGCTACGACGTGGAGGACGCCGAGACCCTCCTGCTCGGCCACGAGGGGCGGCACGGCGAGCCGCGCTCGGCCGCCGCCGCGCTGGCCCGGCTGCGCGGCGGACCCGTACCGCCGGATCCACCGCAGCGGGCCGCCGAACCAGGCTCGCAGTCCTCGCTCTTCGAACCGCAGAGCGTCCGTCTCCCCCTCGCCGACCTCCTCGCCGTGTACGCCGAGCAGCAGCGGCGGCACGACACCACCGAGCACCCCGACCGGATGCGGCTGCTCACCGCCTCCGAGTCGGCGGGCATGCTGGTCGCCGCCGAGATGAACCGGGTGGGGCTGCCGTGGAGCGCCGACGTGCACCGGGAGCTGCTGCACGAGTTGCTGGGCGAGCGGTACGCGGGTGGGGGTGAGCCGCGGCGGCTCGCCGAGCTGGCGGACGAGGTGTCGGCCGCGTTCGGGAGGCGGGTGCGGCCCGACCTGCCCGCGGACGTCGTCAAGGCCTTCGCGCGGGCCGGGATCAAGGTCAGGTCGACCCGGCGCTGGGAGATCCAGTCCCTCGACCACCCGGCGGTGAAACCGCTGCTGGAGTACAAGAAGCTGTACCGCATCTGGGTCGCCCACGGCTGGTCCTGGTTGCAGGACTGGGTGCGGGACGGGCGGTTCCGGCCCGAGTTCCTGGCCGGCGGCACCGTCACCGGGCGCTGGGTCACCAACGGCGGGGGCGGACTCCAGATCCCCAAGGTCATCCGGCGGGCGGTGGTCGCCGACCCGGGCTGGCGGCTCGTCGTCGCCGACGCCGACCAGATGGAGCCCCGGGTGCTCGCCGCGATCTCCCGCGACCCCGGGCTGATGGAGGTGGCCGGCCGCCCGACCGACCTCTACCAGTCCGTGTCCGACAGCGCCTTCTCCGGCGACCGCGACCAGGCCAAGATCGCGGTGCTCGGCGCGGTCTACGGCCAGACCTCCGGCGACGGCCTCAAGAACCTCGCCGCGCTGCGCCGCCGGTTCCCCAAGGCGGTGGCGTACGTCGACGAGGCCGCGCGGGCCGGTGAGGAGGGGCGGCTCGTGCGGACCTGGCTGGGCCGGACCTGCCCGCCGGTGGCCGGGGGCGAGGAAGCGGCGGAGGAGGCGGGCATCCCGCAGGACGACCCCGCCGCCACCGGCTCCTCCCCCGCCGACCAGGGCTGGGTGCCCGGCTACGCCTCCACCAACTCCCGCGCCCGGGGCCGCTTCGCCCGCAACTTCGTCGTCCAGGGCAGCGCCGCCGACTGGGCCCTGCTGATGCTCGCCGCGCTCCGCCGGTCCTGCGCGGAGCTGGCGGCCGAGCTGGTCTTCTTCCAGCACGACGAGGTGATCGTGCACTGCCCGGAGGAGGAGGCCGAGACCGTGGCCACCGCGATACGGGAGGCGGCCGACCTGGCCGGACGCCTGACGTTCGGGGAGACACCGGTCCGCTTCCCCTTCACCGTCGCGGTCGTCGAGTGCTACGCCGACGCCAAATGACGAACGGGCGCTACGGCTGTCAACGCGCGTCACCCTGCGACAACAGCTCACCCAGCTCCCGCACGACCGCCTTCTCGTCCGTCCCGTCGAGCGCGCCGAGGGCCACCCGCCACTCCTCGTACGCCTCCTCCGCACGGCCCTGTTCCCGTAGCAGCAGGCCGAGTTGGTGCCGGGCGAGACCGCCCATGTAGCGGTCGGCGCGGGCGTCCGCGCGGCGCAGCAGTTCCGCGCACTCGACGTCGGCCGCCTCCGCCCGGCCGAGCAGCCGCAGCGCCCGGACCAGTCCGAGCCGGGTCTGCGACTCGCCGTGCCAGTCGCCGCGGTCGCCGAGAATGCGCAGGCTCTCCTCGAAGTGCGGTACGGCGGCGGCCGGTTCGCCGAGGGCGAGGTGGGCGTAACCGATGTTGCAGTGCGCGGAGTGCTGCACGATCACCGCGCCGATCCCGACACCGATGGCCAGCGAACGCCGGTGCTGCTCGATGGCGGCGCGCGGGTCGGTGTGCTCGTACAGGTTGCCGAGATGGCTGTAGGTGACGGCCTCGCCGTACGGGTCGTCCAACTGCCGTGAGTACGCGAGACTCTGGCGCAGCGCGACCCCGGACTCGGCGTGTCGGCCCAGGCCTTCGAGGAGGAGGCCGCGGTTGTTGAGGCACCGGCGGATCCAGGAGGTCGCGTCGAGCCGCCACCAGATCGCCAGCGCCTGGTCGTTGAGGCCCAGCGCCTCGCTCTGCCGGCCGGTCAGAAAGTGCAGCCCGGCGAGATCGCCCAGCGCGTACGCCTCCGCCGCGTCGTCCCCGAGCCGTTGCGCCGCGCCGAGACCGACCCGCCCGAGCACCTCCATCTCGGCGACCCGGCCGCCGCGCAGCACATACGGGAAGAGCAGCCGGACGAGTGTCGAGACCTGGGCGTTTCTGCGGTGGTCGCGGCTGTCGCCGTACCGGCTGACAAGTGTCACCACATTCTCCAGCTCCAAGTCCCCCCAGGCGAACGCCTCCTGGGAGTCCTGGAAGGGAGCGACGGCCACCACCTCCGCCGCATGCCCGGGGAGTTGAGCCGCGGTCGGCCGACGCCGGTCGTCCTGATCGAGCCCCGGTTCGACGATCGCGGTGAGCGTCCGCTCGGCAACGGCGGCGTACCAGGCAAGGGCTACGTCGGCGAGGTCACCCTTCCCTTCCATGTCCCCCATATCCCCCATGTCCCCCTCCTTCCGCGCCAGTTCGCGGGCGAAGTCGCGGATCAGGTCGTGGGGGGTGTAGCGGCCGTATGCCGTTTCCTCCAGGAGGGCCACGTCGACCAGGCGGTCGAGGGCGGCCTCGGCCCGGCGTTCGCCGGTGGTGGTGAGGCGGGCGAGCAGGGGGGCGCCGTAGGCCGGGAGGTCGAGGGCGCCGATGTGGCGCAGGGCGAGGGCCGCGTCCCGGTCGGTCTCGCGGCCGGAGGCGGCGAGCGCGTCGTGGGCCACCGCCAGGGAACGCCGGACGCTGAGATCGTCGTACTCCAGGTGGTGCAACCGGCCCTCGGTGGCGGCCAGTTGACCGGCCAGGACACCCGGGGTGAGCGCCCGGCGCGCGGCGAGGCGGGCGGCGACGACGCGGAGCGCGAGCGGGAGGCGGCCGGTGAGTTCGACGAGCGGGTGGTCCGCGCCGAGACCCTCCCGGCCCGACACCGCGCGCAGCAGTGCCGCGCTGTCCTCCCCGGAGAGCGGGGCGAGCGGGAAGCGGCGGGCGCCGTCGAGGGCGGTCAGCGGCGAACGGCTGGTGACGAGCACCGCGCAGCCGGTGCCGCCCGGCAGCAACGGCCGTACCTGGGCGGCGTTCCCGGCGTCGTCCAGCACCATCAGCGTACGGGTGGGAGCCAGCAGCGAGCGCAGCAACGCGGCCGCCGCGTCCGGGTGTTCGGGGATGTGCCGGGGTTCGGCGCCGAGGTCACGGAGCAGCGCGTGGAGGGCCTGGCCTGCGGTGAGGGGGGCCATGCCCGGGGTGGCGCCGTGCAGGTTCACGTACAGCTGCCCGTCGGGAAAGCGTTCCCGCAGCGCGTGCGCGGTGTGCAGGGCGAGGGCGCTCTTGCCGACGCCGGCCATGCCGCTGATGACGACCAGGGGGTGCGAGCCGGGTTCCGCGGAAGGCCGCGCGAGGATGTCGCGCAGGGCGTCGAGGGTGTCACCGCGACCGGTGAAGTGGGCGGGCGGGGGCGGGAGTTGGGCGGGGCGGGGAGACGGGGGTGGATGGGCGGCGGTCGCACCCGGCGCGGCGGGTACGTCCACCGGTTCGTCCGCGCCGACGCCCGCACCGGCCTCGACGGGACCGGCCTCGACGGGACCGGCGTTCCCGTCCCGGAGCGCCACCCCGCGCAACACCTCCACATGCGCCTCCCGCACCCCCGCCCCCGGCTCGATGCCGAGTTCCTCGATCAGGCGGTTGCGCAGGTCGCGGTGGACGGCCAGGGCCTCGGGCTGGCGGCCGGTGCGGTGGAGGGCGAGCATCAGCTGGCGGTGGTAGCCCTCCCGGAGGGGATGGTCGGCGACCAGCGCGGCCAACTCCGGTACCAGCGCGCCGAGTCGGACACCACCGAGGGCCAGCTCCGCGTCGTAGCGCCATTCGAGGGCGAGGAGGTGGGCCTCGGTGAGGCGTTGGGCGAAGGCGTAGCCGCCGAGTTCGGCGGGCAGGCCGCTGAGCGGGGTGCCGCGCCACAGCGCGAGGGCCGCCGTGCAGGCGCGGACGGTCCGGGGCCAGTCCCGGTCGGCGTGCGCGGCGCGGGCCGCGGTGACGTGGGACTCGAAGACGTGGACGTCCAACTCGCCCTCGTCGACACGGAGTTGGTAGCCCGGTGGAACGGCGCGCAGCCGGTCCGGGTCGTCGAGGAGGCGGCGCAGCCGGGTCACGTGGTTATGCAGGGAGGCGTGCGCGGAGGCCGGCGGTGAGCCGCCCCACAGGGCGTCCTTGAGGGCGTCGACGGAGACGACCCTGCCCGGTTCCAGGAGCAGCGCGGCGAGCAGGACCCGCACCTTGGTGCCGCCGATGGGCTGCACGAGGTCGCCGTCACGGCCGTAGAGGACAGTCGTGCCCAGCAGTCCGAACCGCGGCTCGCACCGCATCACACCGACCCGTCGCCCTTCCGCGCGGCCCTGTCGGCCGTGCTCCGCGGCGGAGTTCTCCGCCGTCCCTGGCGGATTTCCGCCCTGTACCCGGCGGTTTCCCGCCAGTCCGGCCCGGTCGCAGAGGGCCGGGATCCGCTACCGTACCCGGCCTCTCCCGCTGCCGCGCGGCGACTTCAGGCCATCCGTCCCCGGAGCATCGGGCGCACCGTTGGCCACATGTTAGCGATTCGTTGGCGCGACCTGATGTGATCACTTCATCGGATCTGGCCCGACGGCGCGCGCGTACGACGCGCAGCTCGGGGGAGTGTCGCCGTCGTGGCCGGGTCCGGGGACGCGAGAGGGCCCCGGTCGGCGGAGGTGATCGACCGGGGCCCTCGTCCCTTACGTCTGCTACATCTACGGTGCCGCGGATCAGATCACCGGCGGGCGGCCCAGCCGCGTCAGCCGCCACACCGTCCGCCAGCGCATGGCCCGCCGCTCCCCCGCCGGTTCGCGCACCCCCTCCACGAACCCGCCGAACCAGGCCCGCAGCCCGCCGAGCGACCGCGTCCGGACGAGGGTGAGCAGCGTCCACACGCCCAGGTGCACCGGGATCAGCGCGAGCGGCAGCCGCCGGCGGACCAGCCAGACCCGGTTGCGGGCGGTGACGCGGTAGTAGATGGCGTGCCGGGCGGGCGAGGTCTTGGGGTGCTGGAGGAGCAGTTCGGGGGCGTAGCGGATGTGCCAGCCGGCGTCGGCGGCCCGCCAGGCGAGGTCGGTCTCCTCGTGCGCGAAGAAGAACTCGGCCGGCCAGTCCCCCGTCTCGGCGAGCATCGCCATGCTCAGCGCGTGGCCGCCGCCGAGGAACCCGGTGACGTATCCGCCCCGCATCGGATCCCCCGCGCCGACCCTCGGCACGTGCCGCCGCTGGGTCTCGCCGTGCTCGTCGGCGATCCGGAACCCGACGATGCCGAGGCGGGGTTCGGCCGCGTACAGGTCGCGGACCCGGCGCAGCACGTCCGCGTCGACGAGGAGTCCGTCGTCGTCGAGTTCGACCACGACGTCCACGTCCCCGAACTCGCGCAGCCGGGCCAGGCCGACATTGCGTCCGCCCGGGCAGCCGAGATTCTCATCGAGATCGACGGTGGTGACCTCGCCGGGCAGGGAGAGCCGGTCGGCGAACTCGGGGAGCCGGCAGCCGTTTCCGACGATCACGACGCGGGTCGGCGGAAGGTCCTGCTTGGCCACGGATTCGAGGAGCGCGTCGACCTCGGCGGGCCGGTTTCCCATGGTCACCACGGCGACGGCGATCCTCGGTTCCACCACGTCCCTCACTCCATCCGGCCATCCGGCGATGTCCGCGCCCTGACCGCGCAACACTCGCCGTTCACCAAGATGTTGCCTCAAGTCGGCAGGTGGCTACGACTCAAGTTCATTTTGCGGGACCTTTGTTGGGGCTTTGCCGGTTTTCCCTCCGCCGCACGAATTTCAGCCCCGACCAGTCCTCCCCCAGCGCGGCCACCTTCACATCCACCACCCCCAGGGGGAGGAAAAGGTCGCGGAGTCCGTTCTCGGTGATGTCACTGACATG
Organism: Streptomyces sp. NPDC002276; assembly: GCF_053891435.1. NCBI lineage: Bacteria > Bacillati > Actinomycetota > Actinomycetes > Kitasatosporales > Streptomycetaceae > Streptomyces > Streptomyces sp. NPDC002276. The sequence goes on from NZ_JBSFCQ010000010.1 coordinate 77,519, forward strand.
GCCCGCGGCCTTGCGGGGCCAGGCGATCCACAGCATGGCGCTGTCGTCGAGACCGAGGACGAGTTCCATCCCCTCCGCGTCCAGTTCCTTCCACTCCCGGTAGAAGGCGACGGTGACGTCCGCGTCGCGCGTCCCGCCGTCGCCGACCTCGCAGTCGTCGGGCAGCCCGGGAATGTCCCACCCGCCGGGCGCGTGCCGCAGCCGGACCCGGTGCCCCGGCTTGACGCCGATCTTCTTGGCGAGGGGGGTGGCGGAGTAACCTCCGGCCGCTGTAGGGGAGTTGCTCATGCCTTGATCTCCGTTCACACCGTGACACCGTCCGCTACGACAACGGCGCCCCGCCTCGGTCGAGGCGGGGCGCCATACCTGTATACGTGACGGTCAGCCCGCGATCTCGAAGGTGGCGGCCTTGGACACGAACACCGTGCCGCCGTCCTTGGCCGTGGCCAGCGTCGAGACGTTCCAGGTGCCCTTGGGCGCGTCGGCCGCCTCCTTCTTGGTGACCTTGAAGGTGTAGGTGCAGCGCGAGGTGTCACCCGAAGTGCTCCTGCACGTCGCGGAGTCGACGTACCGGAGGTCCGCCTTTGTCGGCGCCGGCTTCGAACTCGCGGGCCAGGCAATGACCTTGAGGCCGCGGATGCCCGAGTCGTCGGTGACGTCCACGGTGTAGGTGAAGGAGCCGTCGGCGCTCGCGGTCGGGGCCGTGTAGCGGGCGGAGCCGTTCGTGAGGGTCGGCTCGGTGGGCGTGGAGGCGGCCGACGCGGCGAGACCGCCGGCGACGACTCCGCCGACCGCCGCGACACCGACGAGCGAGGACAGGAGAGCGCGCTTGGACATGGAAACGGACATGGGAGATCCCCCTGTGGGTGGTGTGGGTGGTGTGGGAGACGGTGGTCGACCGCTTCCCTCGATGTGATCGAGCCTAGGAGCGGGGCGGGGCGCGGTCCTCCGGCTGAAGGACGGTTGCCGCCTCGAACCAGAGATAGAGAGTCCCGGGGCCGCGATCCCCCTCCAGCCTGAGCCGGGCCCCCCACCTGCGCCCATAGCCTTTGAGTGCCATGAAACGAACCGACGACCGGCTGCTCCCGGTCCTGCTGATCTGCGCCCAGGCCCTGGTGTGGCCGGTGGCTCCGCTGCTGCGCGGCACCGTGCCGACCGCGGCCGACCTGCTCGTGGCCGCCCTGGTCGCCGGACCGGTGACGGCCGCGCTCGCGCTGCGCCGCGGCCGCCCGGTGACCACGCTCGTCGTGGTCGCGGCGGCCTGCGCGGTGGGCGCGGGACCGCTGCCCGTCGGCGCGATGGCGCTCTTCGGCACCGTGGGCGTGGCACTCGCCCTGTTCTCGGTGGCGGCCGGGCGCGACACCTTCACCACGGTCCTGTGCGTGGTCACGCTCGCCCTCTGGCAGCTGCTCCAGAACATCAACCTGAACGGCCTCAGCGACAACAACGGCCTCGACCTCGTCCTGACCGCCCTCCTCTACGCCACCGCGTGCGGCGCGGGCATGTTCGTACGGCGCACCCGGCGCACCCGGCGAGCGGCCGAACTCCTCCTGAACCGCGCCGAGACCGAGCGCCACCGGCTCCCGGCGGCCGAACGCCGCCGTATGGAACGGGAGTTGCACGACGTCAGCGCCCACCACCTCACCGCCGTGGTCGTCACGGCCGGCGCCGCGCTCGGCCTGCGCGAACGCCGCCCCGAACTCGCCGCCGAGGCACTGGAGTTCGCGACCGAGACCGGCCGCGAGGTCACCCGCGCACTCGGCGCGGTCCGCGCCCCGGCGCCCTCGCGCGAAGAACTCCCCTCCCCCGAGGAGCGGTTGCGGGCCCTGATCGCCGGCTTCCGCCGCCTCGACCAACCCGTGGACGCCGAGATCGACCCCCTCCCCGACGGCGCCCTCGCGGACGCGGCCTACGGCATCGTCCGCGAGGCCCTGACCAACGTGGCCCGCCACGCGCCGGGCGCGCGCACCACGGTGCTCTGCCGCTACGGCGACACCGGCACCGACGTCGTGATCACCAGCGCGGCCCCGCCGACCGGCACCCCGGCCCACGGCGCGGGCCTCGGCGGCGGCCGCGGCCAGGGCTTCCTCCGCTCCCGCGCCCGCGAGGCGGGAGGCACCCTGACCACCGGCCCCACGGCGGAGGGCGGCTGGGAGGTACGGGCGACCCTGCCCGGCCGTACGGCGGGCCCGGTGGAGCACTCCGTCCCGCCGAGCTACCGCGTGGCCCAGGTCGTCGCCGCGTTCGGCCTGTGCGTACAGCCCCTCCTACCGATCCTGATCATCCGGTCGGACTCGGCACCGGGCAGCGGTTCGCATGTGTCGGCGGGCGTGCTGTTCGCCTTGCTGGCGGCCGCGCAGGCGGTGGCATTGCTGTGGCTGGGAAGGGCGCGAGTCCTCGCACAGGGTGCGTTGTTGGGGTTGGCGTTGTTGTGGCCGGTGGCGATGAGGGTGGGCGCCTATACGGGCCCGGTGGTGGTGCCACTGGTACTGAGTGCGGTGGCAACTTGCGTCGCGGTAGTGGCTCTTCAGGAGCGCGGCGCTGTATCGATCAGCGGCTCCGCCGCGGGGCGCGCCCAGCCCCCACCGGCCCGCACCTACCGACGACCTCAAGTCCCCTTCTTTCTCTTCCCAGTTGCAGCAACAGCCGCACACGCGACGGCGTTGACGATAGCCGTACTGCACCGCGGCACAACTCTCCCCACCTGGGCGGTAGTTCTGTTCGCCACGGCAGGGACGTCACTGGTGACGGCCACCGCACTCCGGATCGGAACCCTGCGCCGGCAACGCGCCACCGCAGTCCAGGACACCCAAACCCAACGCCTCGCCACCTGGACGGAAGAAGCCGTACGAGACGCCTGGGCGGAGCGCCGCCGCATCGCCGCCGGTCTCGAATCCACCGTGCTGGCCCGCACCGCCGACATGATCGCGGAGGCACAGGCAGGCCGACTCGACGCGACAGCGACCCGCGCCCGCGAGGCCCTCACCGCGATGCGCGCCCTCCTGGACGCGGTCCGCGACGGCGACACGGCCGCCGAACTGACCCCGCAGCCCACCCTCCAGGCTCTCGACCTGCTCGCCCACCAGTGCCGGGCCACCGGCCGCGACGTGGAGATACGGCTCACCGACCGCGTCCCGGAACGCCTCCCCACCGAGGTCGACCTCGCCGCCTACCACGTCGCCGAGACCCTCCTCGCGACCGGCGACGACGAACCCGCCGTACTCGAACTCGACGCGGCCGACGGTACGTTGACGATCACGGCCACCGGCGTGCCCCGCGCCGCCGAACCCGCCGTACGGGACCGGCTGACGGCGCGGATCGCGCCGCTCGGCGGGACCCTGACGACCGGCCGCCCGCCGGGCACGGTCCACCTCCGGCTGCCGTTCACCGCGGTGCCGGACGACGAGGAGAGACAACGATGAGCCTCAGGGTGCTGGTCGTCGACGACCAGGGCATCGTCCGGGCGGGCTTCGCCGCAGTGATCGACGCCGAGGAGGACATGACAGTCGTAGGAGAGGCGGCGGACGGCGCGACCGCGGTGACCCTCGCCGCCGAACTGGCCCCCGACGTGGTCGTGATGGACGTACGGATGCCGGAACTCGACGGCATCGCCGCGACGAGGATCATCACCGGAAAGGAGAACGCACCCCGAGTCCTCGTCCTGACCACCTTCGACCTGGACGCGTATGTCTTCGACGCCCTGCGCGCGGGGGCCTCCGGCTTCCTCCTCAAGGACGTGCACGCGTCCGAACTCCTGGACGGCATCCGGGTGGTGGCGAGCGGCGAGAGCGTGCTCGCGCCGTCGGCGACCCGTCGCCTGATCGGCCACTACGCGTCGGGAGCGGGCACGGGATTCCACCCCAACTCGGCCTCCGACTCCCCTGGTTCCGGCCCGCGCGAACTCGAAAGCCTCACCGAGAGCCAGCGCAACGTCCTCGGGCTGCTCGCCTCCGGCCTCAACAACGCGGAGATCGCAGGGGAGTTGGGCATCACGGTCGGCACCGTCAAGTCCCATGTGAACGCCCTGCTCCGCAAACTCGGCCTGCGCGACCGCGTCCAGGCCACGATCCTCGCCTACGACCTCGGCATCACCCGCCCGAACCCGCCAGGCGCGGACCACCTCTGACGTTCTCGCCCTCGCCCTCGCCCTCGCCCCAGGAGCCCATTCCATGACAGGTACCGATGCTCACGCCGCCCGTTCCTCGCTGCACCGACTGGGCCGGAACCTCCGCAACCCCTTCGCGCTCGCCTACCTCGCGCTCTGCGCGGCGCTCCTCGTCTGGGCGATCGTCGCCACCGTCGCCGCCGACTCGGACGGGGCCATGGCCGCCGTCGTCCCCCTCATGGCCACCGCCCCGGCCAGCCTCGTCCTGCTCGCACTGCCGGGCGGCGCCGCGGTGTTGATCGTCGCGGTCGTCCTCGGCGCGCTGGTCAACGCGTCGATCATCGGCTGGTGCGCCCGCGCGCTGACCCGCGGCAACCGCCCGGACGCGACGCGCTGACCGCGCGGGACGCGGGTGGGGGTCAGGCGCCGCCGTAGCCGGTCGAGTAGTCGTCCGGGTCCTCGGTGTCGTACAGGGCGGGCCCGAGACGGGCGGCCAGCGCGTCCCCCGCGATGTGGGTGACGGTCACCGTCCCGTCGTCGTTCGACGTCAGCTCCGCGTAGTAGCCCAGGGCCATCCAGTCCATCGGCCGGTGAAAGAAGAACTCGACGGTGTCGTCCGGGTATTCGGCCCGCAACAGCGGAAGCAGGTCCTCCGGGTGGTACTCGGCGCCCTTGCCACTGAGCACCACGACGACGTGCCCCACGTCCATCCGCCACACCCGCACATGCGCGTAACCGTTCCAGTCACCCGCGGACCGCCAAGGCTCCTCGTCAAGGACCAACTCGGGAAAAACACCCTCAACTGCCATACGACACACCCCGTTTCCAGCCATAACGGCCACAACGGCCATCAGAACAACCATGCTCAGCCCGACCCGCACGGAACCCTCCACGAGGATGAACGCTTCTTCGGGTCAGCCGGATCACCGGAAAGGGGCTGCCTTGGTCACTCACATCATCCGAGGCAGCGGCCGGAAGATCAGCTCCAACAGCGAGAACCGGGCCCTCCGCACGTCCCGCGGCACGACACACACCGAGTGCAAGATCGACCCGATGTGGAACAACTCTCCCCAGACGCTGTCTCGTTATGGAAAGGCGTGCGCCCGCCTCTACGTCGGCGGAACGCGTCGCGTGAGCCAGTGTCACGACATCACGAAGTGAGTTGTTCATGACCGAGCAGAACAAGGACCAGGATCCGGGCCAGGCGTGGAGAACTCGGCGGCGCCGAGCGGGTATCGCCGCGTTCCTCTCCGGACTCGCCGCCACGCTCGCCTTCTTCGCCTTCTTCCCCGGGCTGCCGCACGTCATCGACTGGGGAGCAATCCTCGTGTCCCTAGCCGTGGGCGGACTCGCCCAATGGTGCTGCCAGTCCTGGATCAGCAGAGCGGCAAAGGCGAAGCCGAAGTCGAAGTCGAAGTCGAAGGCCGATCAGATGTGACCGGCGGCCCGGCGCTCTTCCCTCTCACGCGACAACCACGTTCAACGCGGCCGGTTGGAGGCCGCCTACGGTCTCGCCCTACGCGACGACCCACATACCGCCGAGGTGATCGAGCGGCTGAGCGCTCTCGGCAACGCCTTCGAACACGACCACCGGGCAGCGCGGGCAGTGGCTTCCGAGGCCGTGGAGTGACAAGGATTACCACTTCTCGGACCTCGATTCGGTGATGAGCCGAAATCCAAGATCCCTACTCCGCGGTCACGGAGACTCCCATCAGCGGAACCTCTCTAGCCAGTCGTAGCCCCAGGAATACCAGCAGCGCGCCGGGGAATCCGATCGCGCCGACCGCGATCAAATAGTTGGTTGAGATCTGCTGCGCTTCGTCCCCGCTGTTCGCTCCCGCCATCGCCACCATGAACCGGGTGCCGACATAGAGCGCAACGCCGATAACGAGATACCCGATGATGATCAAGAGTCGGCCCAGCCGGTCCCGCCAGCCACGCCGGCGCGCGCCACGCCACAGATAGCGGCCGACCGTCAGTACCGTACCGCCGACAAAGAGGGCCGACATGCCATTGATGATCGGCTTCAGTTGATCCTGGCGATAGTCAGGGCCGGAACCGCCGTTTAACTGATGGATGGCGTCGGTGTCGGCGAACCCACGAACAACTTCGACCAATCCAAATACCATCAGTCCCAGACCAGCAACGAAAACGACCGCACCAGCGAACGAGAACAGGACGTTGGGCGGATTCCGGACAGGCGCTGCCATAGTCGGAGCATACTGGTGCGTCGAGTTCTTGAATAGATGCCTAGCGACCGTTCGCACACCGTTCCCCGCCGAGAGAAATCTGGTCCGTATAACCTTGACGACCTGGTCGTCAGTGAATAGCAGGTCACTATTCCGGAACACCAGGCAGTAGGGAGTCGAGCGTGCTCGCCTCCCTGCCCTGAATCCCCGTTAGTTTGGTAGTGATCGCTGGTGCGGCAGGAAGATCCATCCGAACCGGTGCGGACCCCCCCAGAACCAAGTGCCGTAGCCGTAGCCGCGAAGGAGCCCGCGCCAGTTCGCGCTCAGGTCGGCTCGGTCAACACGGTCGGCTCGGTCATTTCTTGTCGAACCGTTCATTGAGGGGCGCGGCGGAACAGGCGCGCGGCCGTCGGCGCAATTCCCAGGTTGGTCGCTGTGGCGGCCACGGCGTCATCGGTATGCAGGGCCAGGACCGACCGGACCGACCGGACTGACCGGACCGATCGCCGGCGCGGAAGGCGGAAACCACGCGGCCCCGCGGGCCAGTCGCCGTAATAATCCGCCCTTCCCACATCAACCGCGCGCGGCAGAAACCCACAGGCCGGCTCAGTTGGGCGCGTCGGCCTGTCGCACGGCGGGTTCCTCGGATTCCTGCTCGCGCACGTCGGCGTCCGCGTTCCGCAGGGCGGGACGGCCGAGCACGGCCAGGGCCGGTACGGTCATGATCACGGCTGCCGCGGTCAGGACGGGCACGGCACCGACGAGGCTCGCGAGGGGGCCCGCCAAAGCCATTCCGACAGGCACCAGCGCGCTGGAGACCAGCCAGTCGAACGAGGCGACGCGGGACAGCAGGTTCTCCGGTATCCGCTGTTGCACCAGGGTGTCCCAGAGAGGTCCCAGAAGGCCGAGGCCCGCCGACATGACAGCGGCACCGACGGCTATGGCGGGTGTCGGCGCGCGCACGGCTATGAGGATCAGTGGAACGCCGCCCAGCGCGAGGCCGATGTTCGCGGCCACCAACGGGTGGCGTGGCCGCAGCCGCAGGGCCAGCAACGCCCCGCACAGAGCTCCGATCGTTGAGCACTGGACGATCGTGCCCCAGGCGGCGGTGCCTCCCAGATGCGCGATGACGATGACCGGGCCGACCGTGAAGTAGGCCGTGCGGGCCAGATTCCACAGTCCGTGGACGGTGAGATTGGCCTCCAGCCACGGCCTGGCCCGCACGGCACGCCACCCCTCGGCCACTTCCCCGAGGAAGCGTCCGGAGACGGTCCGTGCGCGGCGGGGGATGTTCAGGAACACCAGGGTGGTGGCGCTGACGGCGAAGGTCGCGCCGTCGAGGACCAGTGCCCAGCCCGCCCCCACGGTCAACGTCAGCGTCGTGGCGAGCAACGGTCCCAGCAGCAGGGCGGTCCTCCGCGACACGGTCATCAGGGCATTGGCCTCGGGCAGGCGCTCCTTCGTCGCCAGTGCTACGACCACTCCGCTGGAGGCGGGTGCGAACACCCCGACGCAGGCCCCCAGTAACGCGGCGGCGAAAGCGAGTACACCGGTCCCCGCCAGGCCCTGCACGAGGGCCAGCCCGGCCACCGTCTGGACGACGGCCCTGACGGTGTCGCATCCCGCCATGAGCAGGTGCCGGGGCAGCCGGTCGGCCCACACACCCCCGACGAGGTAGAACATGCTCTCGGACAGCGCCATGGCGGCCAGCACGAGCCCCAGCGAGGTGGCCGAACCCACGTCTCCGGCCAGATGAAGCGTGAGGGCCACGGGGAATACCGAGTTACCCGCAAAGGAGATTGTCTGCCCCGCCCAGAACATCAGAAAACGTCGTTCCCGCAGGGGGGCCAGTGGATGGTTTCGACCGCCTTGGCTCATGGCCCGCACTTTAGCGTTCGGGTTGTCCCACACCGATCGAAGCAGGTCAACCCACGACGGCGCGCGACACCCCGGAAACCGGCGACAAACAATTTCCGCCGCATGGAAGACGCTGGATGAATCCCTGTCCGGAGGCCGCTCCACTGAATAGGTTCTGAGCCACCCATCGAATACCGGGGGAGGTGAACACAATGCAGAAGTACACGAAGCCCAGCACCAAGACCGTCACCGCCGGCACCATTCTCGCGCAGACGAAGTGACGTCGTGTCACGCCCGCTGTTCTCAGCGGGCGTGACTGACACCCTTCCTTCTTCCGATCCCTTCCGATCCCTTCCGATCTGCTCCTATCCATTCCCATCTGTCCCTATCTGTTCTCGAAGGCCTCCGACTCGGGGCACGGTTCACACAGAGGTGAGAGCATGTGCGGCATCTCAGGCGTCGCGCGAATCGATGGAACCCATCTGGGCGACGGCGCCGATGCCTTGCTCACCGAACTGGTCCGAGTGCTGTCCCACCGGGGGCCCGACGACGAACGAACGCTGCGGGACGGGCCGGTGGGCCTGGCCTTCACGCGGTTGTCGCTCGTCGATCCCACTGACGGAGGGCAGCCGTTCGTCAGCGACGACGGGTCCCTCGTGCTGATAGCCAACGGCGAGATCTACAACCACCGTGAGCTGGAGGCGACCCTGCCGGCCGGGACGCGGATGCGGACCGGGTCGGACTGCGAGGTGCTGATGCACCTCTACCGCAGGGACGGCCTGCGGTTCCTCGACCAGGTCAACGGCATGTTCGCCGTAGTGCTCTGGGACAAGACACGCGACCGTATTCTGCTGTGCCGTGATCGTTTCGGCATCAAGCCGCTGTACTACCACCGCGACCGACAACGGCTGCTGTTCGCCTCCGAGATCAAGGCCCTGTTCGCGGACCCCGCGACCCCACGTCGGCTGGACTGGATCCGCTCGCTCGCCGACTACGGCCTGAACTCGACGCCCTCCTTCACGCACGACCCGGTGGTCACCTGGTTCGAGGACATCGACCTGGTGCCGGCGGCGACCATCATGTGCGTCGGTCTGCGCGACGGCAGCACCACGACCCACCAGTACTGGTCGCTCCCCGACGCGGACGACGACTCCGACGCCTCCGACGAGGAGTACGTCACCGAGTACCGCGACCTGCTCGCCGCCTCCGTCCGGGACTGCGCGACCGCCGACACCGAACTGGGGCTCTTCCTCAGCGGCGGTATCGACTCCGCCGCCGTCGCGGCCCTTTCGGGCTACGAGGGTCTGCCGACGTTCTCCGCGCTCACCGCCGCCACCCTGCTCAACCGGGACGCCGAGGGGGCCCACCGCACGGCCCGCGGGTTGGGACTGCCCCACCACCAGGTGCTCTTTCCCGCGGAGCGCGTACCGGATGTCGCCGAGTGGAAGCGCCTGTTGTGGCTGCTGGAGTCCCCGCTGTGCGGACCGGAGCAGTTCTACAAGTACGAGCTGCACCGCTTCGCCAAGCAGACCTATCCGGAGCTGCGCGGCATGCTGCTGGGCGCCGCCTCGGACGAGTTCAACGGGGGGTACAGCCCGGGATACGCCGTCGGCGGGGACTGGCAGGACTTCACCCGCAACATCAGTGCCCTGGCGCGGCGCCAGTCCCTCGACGGTCGCCCCCAGCTCGGCCAGTGGTGGGACACCCCCGCTGCCCCGCTCCTCAAGGACGAGGCCGCTCACGCGGCGGCGGGGCGGCGGATCGACGACCCGTACGCGGAGTTCCTGCGCTGGAAGCACCGCAGCATCCAGCAGTACAACGTCTGGCACGAGGACCGCACCGCGGCGGGCAACGGCATCGAAGCCCGGGTGCCGTTCCTCGACCACCGGCTGGTCGAACTCTCGGCGTCCATTCCCCGGCGGCGGCGCGAAGCACTGCTGTGGAACAAGAACATCCTGCGCAGAGCCATGGTGGGCATCCTCCCGCAGGAGGTTCTCGACCGTCCCAAGATGCCCTTCTACATCGGCGAGGGAGCTTCCCACACGTACCGCACGTTCGTGCGCATGCTGGCGCAGGACAACGGTGCGCTGGTGGAGGAGGCGCTGTCGTCCGCGCGGGCCCGCGATCTCGTCGACGCGACCGCCGTACGGAACGAACTGGCCGCACTCGCGAAGCAACCGGACACCGCGGGGGTCGAGTCACTGCTCCGGATCGTCAACCTCGGTCTCCTGGAGCGGATGACGGCGGATCTCCCCGCGCCGCCGATCGAGTGGCCCGCCGGCCCGAAGGTCCTGGAACTCCCGGTGCACGACGAGTGGGAGACGCACGCACAGGACATCGCGGACCGGGTCCTGGACCGCGCGGGCATCGCCCCGGACGGCCACTACCGGCTTCCCGAGGACGTTCTCCTGACCCACGCCCCGGCCGACCCCGGGACCTGGTACGTCCTCGTCTCCGGCACCTGCGAGTTCGTACTCGACGACCGGGAGGAGCCGTTCGGCGCGGCACTGCTGCTCGCCCTCGACGGCGACAGACCGCTGAGCGACGTGCTGTTCGAGGTCGGCTGCACCCTGGCCGAGGCCACGTCCTTCCTGGAACAGGCCCTGGAGGCCGGTCTGGTGGAGGCCGGTCTGGTGGAGGCCGTCCCGTCCGCTCCCCCGGTTGCCCGGGTGCCGAGCGGTGCCGCAGCCGCGGCACACTCCTGAGGAATCACGGAAACCATGCCGTCCCTGCCGCCCATTCCGCCTATCCCGTCCATTCCATCCATTCCGTCCATTCCGTTCCTGCCGTCTTCTTCACCGGCCGACGGCCTCCGCGCGGAGGCCAGGGCCGAGTTCGAGCAGCGCCTCGTCGAGGATCTGCCGCTGCTGCGCGGCTCCTTCGGCGTCACGGCCGACGGTCTCGACGACGTGGTGGACGTGCACTTCGACGTCGGTGATCCGCACCGGGGCGGCCGCACCGTGAACATCGTGCGCTTCGCCGACGGGACCCGGCTCGTGTACAAGCCGCGGAGCCTCGACGCGGAGTGCCACCTCAACGAGATGATCAGGTGGTTCAACGGACACAAGCCCCGGCATGCCCTGCGGGCGTCGCACGTCGAGGCACGGACCGGCTACGGCTGGTGCGCCTTCGTCACCCCGCGGCCCTGCGCCGACGAGGAAGGCGTCCGCAGGTTCTACTGGCGTTCCGGCGCCTGGCTGGCCCTGTTCCACCTCATCGGCGCGTACGACATGCACGACGAGAACGTCATCGCGGACGGCGAGCATCCGGTCTTCGTGGACCTGGAGGCACAGTTCCGAGCCGATGTCTCCTCCCCCGAAGACCATGGCCCGGATGCCGTGGACACCGCCCTACAGAACTCCGCCCTCGCGGTGGGACTCGCCCCGCAGTGCCTGGTCGAGATCGACGACAGCGGTGAACGCGCCACGGAGTCGAGCGGTCTGGCCGGAGGACACGGGCCGAACCGCCCCGTCCTGCGGGGCGAAACCGTGGACCCGCTGCCGTACGGCGACCATGTCGTGACGGGTTTCCAGGAAACGTATCGCCTGCTGTGCGGAAGGCGGGACGACCTGCTGGCGCCCGACGGCCCGCTGCGGGCGTTCGCGGGGGACGAGGTGCGGCAGGTGCTGCGGCACACGTCCGTCTACCGCTCACTCCGTGATCAGCACCAGCGGGGCGCGACCGGCGCACAGCTCCTGACCGCGCTCACCGAGGCGCCCTCGCCCCACCGGCTCGCGGACCGGTATCCCGAACTGTTGCGTTCCGAGCGGCGGCAACTGGAACTCGGGGACATCCCCGTCTTCTTCGCCGACACCGACAACACGGCCCTGTTCGACGACACCGGGCCGATCGTGCCCGGCTTCCTCCGGCAGTCCGGTCTCGACGCGGCCCGCGAGCGGCTCGTTCGCTTCGACGAGGAGGACCTGCGGCGCCAGACCTGGTTCATCGAGGCATCCTTCGCGGTGCTTGCCGGCCATCGGCCGGGCCTGCCCGCCCGGAGGCACGAACCACACCCGGGCTACCCCGCTCAGAGGCACGAACCACACCCGGGCCGCCCCGCTCAGAGGCGCGAACCACGGCCGGGCAACAGCCCTCGGATGCACGAGCCACGCCCGGGAAACAGTGCCGGCGACCGTCGTTCCGCGACCCCCGAAGCACTGCTCGACGCGGCGGTCCGACTGGGAGACTCCCTGCTCTCGCGTGCCGTCCGGGGAGGGGACGGCACGGTGGAGTGGCCGTCCGTGCAGCCCGTGGGCAGCAGGTACTGGACCATCGGTCCCAGCGGCCTCGGCCTCGGAGCGGGTGTCTCGGGCATCGTCCTGTTCCTCGCCGAACTCGCCGCCATCAGCGGACATGCGCGCTTTCGCGCACTGGCGGAGGACGTCGTGGCCGTACTGACGGATCCCGACGCCATTCCCGAACCGGAGTTCCTGCTCGGCATGGAGCCCGGAGCGTACGGCGATCTCGGGGGCTTCGTCCGTGTGCTCACCCGCCTCGGGGACGTATGGCGACAGCCCGGCCTCCTTGATCTCGCCGAACGACTCGTCCCGGCCATGGTGCTCAACTTCGAGGCGAGCCCGGCCCTGGACGTGAACGAGGGAACAGCCGGAGCGGCTCTGGTCCTCCTCGGCCTCGCCGCCGCGCGCCCCGGCGGCGAGGCCGAGGCCGCGGCGCACCAGGTCGGCAAGTTGTTGACGTCCCGGATCACAGGCCTGCTGGAGACCGACCCTCCCGATACGGACACGGACACGGATACGAACACGGACACGGACACGGACCACCGGCCGGACGGAACCCCTAAGGCGCCGCCACCCGGCAGCGGCTACGCGTTCGGGACTCCGGGTATCGCACACGCCTTGGCGCACTGCGCGCGATTCGGCGGCACCGAGCTGCCCGGTACCGTACTGAGCGCACTGCTGCACGACTCCGGCAACAGCTCCGGCAGCGGCTCCGGCAACAGCTCGGCCTCATGGTGCTCGGGCGCGGCAGGCTCGTTGCTCGCCCGGGTCGGCGTGGCCGACGCGGTACGCGACCTCCCGAACGGGACGACGCTGATGATGGACGCCGCGAAGCTCGCCGGACCGGACATGGCGTACGTGCGCACCGCGCTGGCGAGAGGCATCGGGGACGACTCCCTGTGCCACGGAGCCATGGGAATGGCTGAGGCGTTGCTGAGAGCGGGCGAGGCCTTCCACGACGAGGAAGCCGTGACCTGTGCGCGGCACACCCTCGACCGCGTGGTCGCGGCCCCGGTGGAGGACTGGCGCAACTACGGGGTCCCGAGCGGCATCTGGACTCCGGGATTCCTTTCCGGCGCGTCCGGGATCGGCTACGGACTCCTCCGCGCGCTGGCACCCGAGCGGGTACCCAGCGCCCTCCTGCCCGATCCGGCAGCCGCCGCGGCCGGGACTCCGCCGAAACACCACTGACCGCCCACGCCACGGACCGCGACGAAGCTATCGGGCCACCGGCGGTTTTGAGTCATGCTCGCGACCTGCCCAATGGACGGAGCTATGTCGATGGAGATCAGACGTATTTCCGTTCCACGGAAGGGAGTTGTTGTGTCGATTCATCTCATGGGGCCACTGAGTACCAGCGTGTAGCATCGGCATCCAAGAGCAGAGATCCGGTCAGGTGTTCGAAGTCCAGTCATTGGGCCGGATGTCATGGCACGGCGAGGCCAACGGCACCGCCGGGCAACTGTGAGTGTCCGAACGCCATGGGGGCGGGCAATGCAGTTAGTCAAACGCACACTGAACGTGTTAGAGGTGCTCTCGCAGGAACGAGACGGCCTGACTTTCCAGCAGATATGCGACCGGCTGGATGTGCCGATCGCGAGTATGCACAGACTGCTCGCGGTCCTGCGGGAGCAACAGTTCATCACCCGGTCCGAGACCAGCAGACGGTACTTCATCGGACTCGCGGCGTGGGAGATCGGGACGAGCGCGAAGAAAGGTGTCGTCTCGGTCGCCGATCGGTCCCACCGGGAACTCTCCCACCTCGCGGAAGAAGCGCGCGAAGTCGTTCTTCTGTCAGAACTCAGTGGAAACCAGGCGGTCTGCACGGCACGCGTCAATGGCAATTCGGGCACGGGCATTTCCACTCAGGTGGGGAAGACGCTGCCGATCCACGCGACGTCAGCAGGCCGCACCCTCCTCGCGGACATGCCCGCGCACCAGGTCCGGCGACTCTTCGCGGAACACGAGTTCACCCCCTTCACCTCCCGGACGCCGAGGGGGGTGCACGAGGTCCTTCAGCACCTGCTGCTGACCCGCCGTCATGGATACGGCGTCTCGTACGACGAGTTCGAGAGCGAAGTCTGGTCCTTGTCGGCCCCGGTGCGGGACGGATCAGGTCAGATCCAGGCCAGCGTCACCGTCGTCGCTCTCGGCAGCCACGTCGAGCACGGTGGTACGCGTGACCGCATCAGAAGCCTCGTCCTGGAGTCCGCGGACCTGCTGGCGGCCGACCTCGGCAGCTCCGCCCCCGCCCCGGCCACGGTCCGGCCCGCGGTGCCGATCGGGGGCCAACCGTGCTCCTCGTACGGCGCCTCCCGCACCCGGGTGGCGAGTTGACACGGCCGAGAGGCGGACCGTGCGCGCGGCCCCCGTGCCACTCACCCCGCCCACCGGGACTGTCGAGGCCGCCGACCGGCCCCCGGCTGGCCGCCACGGCGGATCGCACGGTTCGACGTCCGGACACTCCGAGTACTCGGAGTACCCCGAGTATTCCGAGGCCACCTCATATTCCGAATACTCCGAGGCCACCTCGCGCGCGGTGTCGAGGAACATGCCCTCGGTCGGCTTGAGGTTGTTGGCCCCGTGTACGACGGTGACGAGTTCGGACCGATGACGACCCGTCACTCAGCCAACCGTCACTCGGCCAACCGTCGCTCCGGGTACTTCCGTGCGGCGGAAGAGGCGCGGGGGATCGACGCACCACGGGGACCGCTGGTTGTGGAGCCGTCGACGACCGTGCGAGCATCGCCGCTCGTCGGCCTGCCGGGACCGCACCGTGCGACAGCGGGAGGGGGTCCGGACCACTGACGTGCCACCCTGCCGTGCGCGACCGGACGGTGAGGCACGGCTCCGCGGCGCGGCCGGTCCCGAACTCCCGTGACAAGGCGAGGCCGCCCACAGCCCTGGGCGATACCCGCCGCCACCCTTTGCCACCACTTGTCCCTTTCCGAACAACCTGGGCGAGGAACGCTGATGAACGTTGATCTAAGCGGTTGCCTTGAGGAAATGGAGCGCAGGGCGCTGCTCCCCGACGACCGGTTGGCCGTGCTGTGCGTGGGGTCCGTCGCCCGCGGCTGGGCCAACGACAGCAGCGACTTCGACTTCCACGTCATCACCCGGGACCACTGGCAGGGCGGCGACCCGGGCCCGCTGTCGGTGGCGTTGACCCCGGACTCGGTCCCCACGGTCGGCATCTACGTCGACGATCGCCGCTGGGAGATCAAGTACTGGATGGACACCCACTACGACCAGATGATCGCGAAGGTCGGGTGGGAACGGTACGAAGGGGGTACGTCCTCGCCCAAGATCTTCGGCGCCGCGGAGGAACTCGCGCTGGAACGCGTCTTGAGCTGCCTGGTCCTCAGCGGTGAGGAGTGGGTACGCCGGCGCCGCGAGGAGATCGAGGCATCGGCCTTCAAGGCGTTCGCCACCACCCGGTCGCTGGCCGACGCGGACGGCTCCTTGGAGGACGCCCTGGGGCAACTGGCCGCCGGCGACACGGAGTCCGCCGTTCTCTCCGCCCGCCGCGCGCTGGGGCACATCGTCGACGCCCTGCTGGAGAGTCACGGTGTCTACGGCTACTGGCAGCCCAAGTGGCGGGCACGCCGGTTCCGGGAGGCGTCGCCCAAGCAGCTGTCGTTCGAGGAGTACTGGGCCCTGGAGACGATGCGCGACTTCGACCCCGCCGCTCCCGAGGGCTGGGTCACCCAGGTCGTACGGCTGTGCCACCGGCTGTTCCCCGAGATCGAGGTCTGATGGCCGAGCAGCCTGGCCCGTCCGCGTCGAGTCTGCTCGGCAGGGCGCCCGATGTACGGGTGCGCAGGTTCCGCGGAGTACTGCTCATCGCCCGCCGGGACGACGCCCTCGAACTGGACGCCGTAGCCGAGTTCATCTTCAGGCGGGTGGACGGCGGGACGACCGTGCACGCCATCGGCGAACAGCTCGCCGCCACGTACGGCATCCCGGTCGACGAGGCCGTAGCGGACAGTCTCGAACTGCTGGGCCGCTTGCACGAGTTGGGGATGGTCCGCATGGAGAGTCCGGCCGGATAGCCGGTCGGCATACAGGCATACACAGGGAGTCGGAGATGTGCGGGACGGTCGGAATGTTCGTGGGATGCGCTGCCCTTTCCTACTGCCCCCGGACCCTGTTGACGCGGGACGAGACGAACCCGGCGGAGAACGACGGAACCGACGGAACCGATGGATCCAACAGAACCGACAGAACCGACGGGAAGGCCACTCCCGAGGCCACCGCCGAGGAGGAGACCGCATACCGGAGCCCCTTCCAGACCTGGTACGAGCGTGCCAGCGTACGAACGGCACCGCGCCGGATGGTCCAGGAGCAGGACACGCGACTCCACTTCTTCGCACCGGATCTCGTCCCGGTGGCCAAGCACCCCTTGGTCAAGGAACTACCCGAAGAGGTCTTCGGCGAGTTGTTGATCCAGCACCTGTACCGCTACCTGCACTTCACGGCGAAACTGGAGTTCCTGGTCGTGAACCGGACGGTGCTGGGACTCGCCGAGGGCTCGGTGGGACTCCATCTGCCGGACGAAATGCGCTTCGACGCCTGGAAGATGTACTGCGACGAGGCGTATCACACCTTGTTCTCGGTCGACTTACGGCGCCAGGTCGCGCAGCGGACCGGGGTCGTGCCGATGCTGCCCGAGGAGCCGTTCTTTCTGCGCAGACTGCGCCAGATCCTCGACGAACTGGCGCCGGCCGAGCGGCCACTGGCGGAACTGCTCTTCGTCATCGTCTCGGAGACGCTCATCTCCGCGAGCCTCGCGGAACTGCCCGACAGCGACGGGATCGTACCCGCGGTCCGTGAGACGATCCGCGACCACGCCTCGGACGAGGGACGTCACCACGCGTACTTCGCCATGCTGCTGCGCCGTCTGTGGGCACAGCTCGAAGGTACCGAGCGCCGACTCGTGGGCGTACTCGTACCGCGTCTCATGGACGCCTTCCTCCGCCCCGACCTGGTGGCCATGGGCGCCGAACTGGCGAGCTACGGAATGGACTCCGACGCCGTCGAGCAGACGCTCGCGGAGGTCTACTCGCCCGAGATCCTGAACGCTCACGCACGTGCCACGTCCCGGATGACCAGACGCTACTTCGAAGCGGTGGGGGCCTTCGCCGATCCGAAGGCCAAGGATGAACTGCACTCGTACGGCTACCTCGGCTGAGGTCCCGACGTCCCCGACGTCCCCGACGTCCCCGACGCGCCCTTCCCTGTGGTACAGGTCCGCCCGTCACGCCAAATCCCTTGCACAGCTGGGTTGTTGAGACGGTCCACCGGATCACCGGGCCACCGCACCAAGCTGGACAGCCCGCGAAGCACCCGCCAAGATCACTACAGGGCGTGTTGTCGGCGATCTTCCAGGAGCTCGTTGGCCGAGAAGTGGAAATCTCGAATGCCCGTGCCTGTTGGTGGAATGTACAGTCCACATCAACCGCAAGGCAGGGGGGTCTGTGATGCAGTTAGTGGTGCGGGTGCTGAGCGTGCTGCGATCCGTCGCCGCCGCCGAGGAGGGAATGAGACTGCAAGATCTCTCCCTCGCTCTGGACGTCCCGCTCGGGAGCATGCACCGGATGCTCGCGATGCTTGAGGAGGAGCGCTTCCTCAGCAGATCACCGACGAACAGACGCTACTTCCTCGGCCCCGCGGCACGGGCCTTCGGAGAGGACGCCACCCCCAGGGGCTCCGGCCTCGCGACCCCCCATCCCGCGATACCCGAACTCGCGGAGAAGACGGGCGGAACGGTTTTCCTGACCGAGTTGTTCGGCAACTCACCTGTCTGTACCGAACTGGTGGAGGGACGTCACCACCAGCCGCTCTTCGCCTGCGTCGGCCAGGTCATGCCGCCCCACGCGTCCGCGGCCGCCCGCATCCTCCTGGCGTACCTGGACGAGGCCACCGCCCGGCGCGTCCTGACGGCCCGCCCGCTGACAGCATTCACCAGAAGCACGCCCACCAACGACGGCGCGGTGATGGAACGCCTCTCGATCGCACGGTCCCGGGGCTACGACACCTGCGAGAACGAACTGGACTGGAACATCTGGGAGGTTTCGGCCCCGATCCGTACGTCGACGGAACAGGTCTGCGCCAGCGTCACCCTCGCCGTCGGCCTGACCGGCCTCGGCGACGACGGACGTGAACACCTCCGCGGCGCGTTACTGGACTGCGCCCGCCGCATGTCCGCGGACCTGGGGTGCGAAACGGTGTCGATCGGACGCCCCCTGTAAGGGCATCAGCCGACATCAGCTCACATACGGACCACCAAAAAGAAACCCCAGGTCAGAAACCTGACCTGGGGTTCACCATGGAGCCGCCTTCGGGATTCGAACCCGAGACCTACGCATTACGAGTTCAACGCGAGTAAGTGACTCCACGTACTTGCGCGACCGACCGCGACCCTCTACGATTTGAGCAAGCGACACCGCTTACGCAAGCGGCCCCGCGCCGGTGTTTCCGCCAAGTCCCACCGGCACAGGGCCTACGACCTACCTGCATCATCAGGAGATCGCTGTGCAGAACTCTGCCATCCGCCGCGAGCACCGCGCCACGCGCCGTGTACTTCGCGCCACCCTCCGCGCCCGCTCGGCCGAGACCCGTCTCGCCGCGAGCTGCCGACGCCGCCCCCGTTCCCTCGCCACCATCGGCCTGGCGGCCGGCGTCGCGAAGGACACGGTGACCGGCGTCGCCAACGGCCTCCGTACGGTCGCCAAGCGCCTCGGCCTCGCCCCCGCCGCAACGGCCCGCACCAAGCGGACCGTTGCCGGGGGCCGCGCCCGCCGCACCCACTCGGTCGGCCGCTACACCCTCCCCCAGGTGTGCACCCTCGTCGCCGCCTACTCGCCGCGTAAGGCCGAGTACCGCGCCGCCGTCGCCCGTATCGCTGCCTTCACGGCCGCCGCCTAGTCCCACACCAGCCACCCGGTCCGCGCACCTGAAGCGCGAATTTTACCGCCCGGTAACGGAGTTGGGCCGAGCCATTCTCGCGCGCTCCCTCAAACGGAGACGGGGTGGCTGGCTCAACCCCGGCGGGCCGACTACCAGGAGAAGAGCGATGACAACCAAGCCTGAGGGGACCGAGATCATGCAGAACAAGACCGCCCTTTCCGTCGCCACCACCCACCTCGTCGACACCGACGAAACCCCCGCGACCTTCCGCGCCCGCCCCGCCCAGACCGGCGCCAGCAACCAGCAGCGTGCCCGCGCGGGCCAGCCGACCGAGGATGGCGCCCGCGAGCACCGCGAGGACTACGTGCAGCCCCCGTGCCACATGTACCCGGGCCTGTGCACCAGCATCGACGGCGATGACGGTGACGCGGTCGACGAGCACGGCCGACACATCGACCACGGCGGCGACGCCATCACGGTCCCCAGCGGACCGCTCCCGTACGACGACCCCGAGATCTGGGCCGACTTCACGCGCATCTCCACAGACGTCCCGGAGATCCGCTTCATGGGCGAGTCCCTCACGCCGGAGCAGACGCACGAAAAGGCACGGCAGCTGCGGGCCTTCGCCAACAGCCTGGACGGCCTGGCAACACAGGTCACCATGGCCACCGGCAGCACCGCCGCCCCGGAGCACTGCGCCGAACAGTGCATCGACGCCTTCCTGCACGTTGGGATCATGAACGACCCCGACGACGGGCTCCCCACTCTGGTCGCTGCCACCGAGAGCGACCTCGGTGACCTCGACGAGATCGTTCCAGCCCGAGCACGGAGCATGGTCGCCGCGATCCAGGCCAAGCTCGATGAGCAGTTGCGCCTCATCAACGAGTTCGAGGCGCGTGACACGCTGGCCGCGATCCTCGCCGAGGAGCAGTTGGAGATGGAGGTGCTGGACCCCTCCACGCTCAGCGAGCAGCTCCGCAACAAGATCACCGCCTTCTACGCGGAGCACAAGGACGGCCAGCGCATCCTCGTCGTCCCGGCCGGCCAGGACCCCATCGTGCGCCTGAACGCCGTCTGCGCCCTCCTCAACCACCAGGAGGCGACGGCTCAGCAGACGACCAAGCCTCAGGTTGCTGCCGAGTCCAGCCACTGGTCTTGGTGTGAGCCCGGCGAGTGTGTCGTCGAGCAGTACGAGGACGGAGACACGTACGTCGAGCACTACGGAACCCCGCTGGTAATGCCCGTCCCCGAGGGCATGGACTGCCGCAGCGACGAACTGCTCTACGCCCAGCTCGGATGCAACGAGAACTTCGTCGAGGCCGTACCCACGGTCTCCTTCAACTCCGGCGGGAACGGCGTCCTCCTCGACGCCGACGAACTCGACACGGTGATCGGCAACCTCACCCGGTTCACGGACGGCCTGCGCACCATGCGCTACCAGATGGCCTGTGAAGAAGGTTCCGGTGCAGGCGTGAGCACTGCAGTAAGCGCCGACGCTGCCCGGATCATCGAGCAGCTTGAGGCCAATCACGCCGCGAGCAACGCGGCCGGGCTCGGCAGCCCCGCCCTGGACGCATTCCACCGCGAGGTCGTCCAGGCCGTCGCCGAGTCACCCAACCCGCAGGCCTGCATTAGCCAGATCGCCGACCTCCTCGCCAGCGAGCGCGGCGGGACCAGCAAGGCCGCCTGAGCGGCATTCCGTAGACGGCCCCGAGGCCGGCGTCCTACCGCCGACCCGGGGCCTGGGACCGACCCTTACCCAACAAGGAGTCAGCCTTGTCCAGCACCGTACCCAGCTGCGCCCAGCAGCCCACCTCGAACGAGGCCCGCGACCTCCGCGGGCTCCTGGCCGTCGTCCTCGACACCCTCACCCTCGACTACGCCGTCGACAACTACGACGAGCGAATCAGGGACCGCGCCGGATGGGCCCACACCGTCCTCACCGCCGTCACCGACGGCACCAGCACCGACATCGGCTGGGAAGCCGACTTCCTCCGCAGCAAGCTCACCGCCGAGCAGGCCGACGCCGAAGCCAAGGCCGCCCGCCGCTCCATCGACCGGGCCTTCCCCGATGTCGCCGCGTTCCTCGCCGACGAGCGGGGTGAGGGCCGATGAGCACCCCGACCCGAGACCGCTGGTGGTACCTGACGGAACCGCTCTCCAAGGTCGTCAAGACGCACCGGGCGCTCATGTACACCCCGCGCACCGTGACCCCCGACAAGCCGATGGGTTGGATCGAGCCGCGCGAGGAGTACTGGCTGCCGGTGATCGTCAACCCCGCGCTCTCCGTCCTTGAGCGCGAGTACATCTTCCGTGGCCTCCTCGCCGCGCGTGAGGGGATCGACGTCACCGACTGGCCGCTCCCGATGATCCTGACCGGAGGTGCCCGATGAGCATCGAGCCGAGCACCGCGATCGTGAACGTCTACGTCCACAAGCCGCTGGAGATCGACGAGCCCGACTGGTGCAAGGGCCACGCCGACGCCCGCGCCGGCTTCAAGGTCGACATCAGCCACGACGGACCCGAACAGGTCATCGCCCCCGGCGGCGAGGTGATGTTCAAGGCATTCATCACGCAGGCCCCGTTCGCCAGCACCGACCGGTCGATCACCCTCTACGTCGAGCCCGACTTCGAACCGCGCAACTGCACGCCCGACGACGTCAACCAGCTCGCCGACGAACTCGTCGAGGCAGCCGCCCAGTTGCGTGTCCTCGGCCGTCAGCTCGCCGAGATCCTCGCGGGAGAAGACCAGTGAAGCGCGACCCGCTCCTGTGGGCCGCCCTTGTCGCGGTCCTCGTCGTCCTCGCCTCCGCCGAGTACGAACTGGCCGTCGCGTGCGGCTTCGGCACCTACGTCGCCGCCGGCGTACCGGCCGCCCTCGACGTGTACGCCATCGCCTCCCTGCGGGCCCGCCGTGACGTCTTCCTGGTCGTCGTCGCACTCGTCGCGGTGAACGCCGCGAGCCACCTCGTCGCAGTCGGTCTCCTGCCCGTGAGCGTCGTCCTGGTCGTCTCCGTGTCGGCCATCGCGCCGCTCGTCCTGTGGCGCGTCCACCATCTCTCCGACCACCCCGAGCCCGCAACGGAACCGGCCCTCACGGTCAGTTCCGCCCCGGCGGAACCGGCACCGGAACCAGTTCCGCCCACCGGAACCGGCGCGGCCGACATCGAGACCGTCGACAGCAGCAACACGACCTTCGCGGCCCGCGTCGCGACCGTCCGGAACTGGCTGGAGACCGAACCGGAACTCACCGGAACCGAGATCGGAACCAGACTCGGCGTCTCCGACGGATACGGCCGGCGCCTCCTGCGGACAGCCCGCGACGGCTCGTGACCCTCGCCCTGTTCTTCGCTGGCTCCGCACTGGTCGCCCTCTTCGGGCTGTGCGCCGTCGCGCTCCACGACGTCCCCCGCATCACCGGGACCGTCGCCCTGATCATCACCCTGGCCGCGCTCGGCGTCGCCATCCTGCACTGAGGACCCACCGTGAACTACGTGACGTACGGCGGCGTGACCGTCGGCCTCATGCTCCTCGGCTACCAACTGATCACCTGGTGGCCCGGCCGCAAACCCCTGATGAAAGACCACCTCAAGCACACGGCCCGGCTGCTGCCGTTCCTGCTGTCCTGGTCCTACGGCTGCCTCACCACCCTCGGCGTCGCCGGACTCATCGGCACCGCCTCCAGCTCCGTCCTCGGCCTGTCCAACTGGCTCGGCGACGCAGCCCTGCTGTGGGGCGTCGGCGAGCAGCCCGGCCAGCTCGCCGCCCGCGCAACCTTCACCCCGCTGACCGGGCCCGGCAGGTGCGTAGTCCTCATCCTCACCGCCTGCTTCATCGCCGCCGTAAAGAAGGCGGGCGAGGAGACGCGCGGCCAGTTGAAGCGCGGAGTCTGGTGCGGCATCACCCTCGGCACCTCGGCGGGCGTCGCCGGGTTCGCCGCGGTACCGCTTGCGCAGGCCGCGAACTGGATCGCCGCCAACACCTACGGGCGCATGCGATGACCAAGGCCACGGAAGAGCCCGAGGAGCCGTCGCGGGCGGCCGGCGCGTGCGTCTTGGTCGCCCTCGCCGGGGTCGTGGTCGGTGCAGCGTTCGCCGTCGACGAGGCAGTCGGGGTGCTCCTGGTGGTCGTCGTCGGGACGGTCGCGCTGTGGCGCTCAGCCCGACGCGTGTCCGATTCGTCCGCCACTCCCCCACCGGAGGAGTGGCACCCCTCCTGCCGCAAGTGCGCAGGCCAGAAGCCCGTCAGCGTCACTCCTTCCGAAACCCAGAAGGGGATGTTGATCTACAGCTACAGCCTCCCGCAGCGCCCCACCCACACGCACATCCACCTCTCTCCGGGGGAGGTGAACAGCGAATGATCACACGCCTGTTGATCCGCCTCGCGCACACGTACTGCGCGAAGTGCGGCTGGTGGGTCGAGGACTGCGGACACCCGCAGAACTGACCCGGCCGCATCATGGGGTCATGGAGTCACGCAACATCCGCCCCGGCCACCTCACCGCACACCAGGTCGCCCAGCAGCTCGGCATCAGCCTCGGAGGTGTCCGGCTGCTCGTCCATCGTGGCCAGCTCAAGCGGTCCGGCGGCACACCCCGACAGCCCTGGTATGACGTCGACGACGTCGGCGCGCTCCTCGCCAAGAGGACCGCACGCACGGCTGCTTGACCGCAGGTCAGCGGTGTGTAACGATCTCGGTGTACAACTGTGCCCTCAGACGGCACCACAGACACCCCAAGGCCCCGCACACCAGCGGGGCCTTCGCCGTGTCACACACCGCCCGAGGCGCTAGTGACACAGAAGCCGCCACAGCCCATCCTTTCGTTCATGCCTGAACACCAGCACATGCTCGACGGCAAGAGCCGACCGATCACACTCGCCGAACTCAAGGAGTTCGTCGACGCCGCCAGCAGCAACGGCACGGACGGGAAACGACAGCTGCACGCGGAGATAGACCGCGGAAAGCTCAAGAAGATATGGATCGACCTGTCGGGCCCCAACAGGTAGGCGCCACAAACGCACGACGAAGCTCCAGCCGGGGAACCTGGCTGGAGCTTCGCTGTCTCCGTCCGCCGCCCGACGCCCGGGGCAGAGGTGACCCCACGGGATGTGCAGCGCCGGGCGGCGGACCTCAACATCACAAGACGGCCACACGACCCCACATCGCCCCACACGGGGCGCCATGATGCACCCTCAGCATCAGCACGCCCCGGGGGAGACCATGAACGCCCGCACAGCCGCCTGCGCGGCCCTGCTCATCTCGGCCGCCACCGCCTGCAGCAACACCAGCAGCGACGACAACAAGGCGCCCACGACCGCCGCCAAGCCCACCAGCACGGCCACGACGACGGCCGCCCAGCCCAAGGACCTCACCATCGGCGCCGGCCACCACTGGTCGGACACCGACCTCGACGGCAGCCACATCAGCGCCACCACCAGCGTCATCAGCTACACCCAGCCCGCCAAGGTCGACCTCCCCAACACGCTCGCCGACTTCCCCAATCCGACCTGGGCCATCCTCGAAGTCAAGGTCTGCGCCGACGCCACCAGCACCAACGTCATGGTCGCCCAGAGCCCGTGGACCCTCGGCTACCCCGACGACACCCGGATCCAGGCACCCGGCGTCAGCGGCGCCGGCATCCCCAAGCCGGAGTACCCCGTCGAGAGCACCGCCGTACAGCCCGGCACCTGCCTGCGCGGCAAGATCACGTTCAGCATGGCGAAGGGCACCCGCCCCGACCGGATCATCTACGGCCCTGGCGGCCGCGACCCCGTCACCTGGACCGTGCCCAAGGCGTAGCCGAGGAGGCACCCGTGGCTGGCAACCCCCGCAACGGACGCCCCTACCGCGAGCTGTGCAAGCAACAGAAAGCCCTCGGCCTGCCCTGCTGGATCTGCGGCTACAACATCCCCACCGAGGTCGACGGCCGCCGCCACCCGATGGCCTTCACCCTCGACCACTACGAGCCGCTCACCAAGGGCGGCAGCCTCCTCCACCCCGCCAACGCCCGCTCAGCACACCGACGATGCAACTCAGCCCGCGGCAACCGGCCCACCGTCAAAGCCAGCAGGCAGAAGCCGACGCTGAGGTGGTAGCAGTCTTCGCCGATGGCGGCGGTATCCAAAGCGCGCCAGACTAGCGGTATGGCCAGATACAACGGACCCGCGACCGTCATTGCGGATGGGGCAGAGTACGAGGTAGTGGCCGCCCTGGTGTCCACCGTTCAATCGGTGCCAGTGCCAGGCCATCAGCCCATGAAGGGCCTCACCGAATGGCACGGAACTCTGGAGACGCAAGACGGCGCCGCCGCGTGGAACATTCATCAGGCGGCCCAGGCCCGCCTGCACATCGAAGGCAGCGAGCAGGAGGGCGAGTTCATCGCCATCAGCGGCGCAGCCGAATCCACCTCGATTGAGATCCGAGGCAGCGGGACGGTGCCGTTCGGCGACTGAGACTGCGCAGCCGAAGGCGGTGACGCGAGGTGCTGTACGTCGTCACCGGGCCGGCCGGCACCCTCGCGTTCGCTCCGGTCGATCATCTCGCCGACATCGCCACCGTCCTCAGCCACGAGCCGAAGATGCTCACGCTCGACGTGCTGCACGGACTGAAGGACCGCAAACCGGTCGAGTACGGCAACTGGTCGCCTCAGACCCTCAAGGGCGTCCTCGACGATGCCGGGCACGGCACCTACAAGACCAACGGCGGCAAGATGCACGTCAGCCTGGACCGGATCATGGAGGCGATTTCGTCCCGCAGTGACAACCTCGACGACGAGGAAGGCACCGAAGACTGAGGGAGATCTCCCTACCCGCCTCCCCTACTGCCTCCCTGTACATGAGCTGCGGGAATGGCCAATCAGGGAGGCAAGGGAGGCAGCTGGCGTGGGGGCCGGACTCCCCACAAACGGGGTGTTGGCCTCCCCTTCGCCGCCTCCCTCCCTACATGTCAAAGGCCCCCGCCTCGGTCGTCGAGGACGAGGGCCGTTCGTGCGTCCAGAACTGCCTTAGATGTTGGAGAAGATGTTGGCGAGCAGGCCAACCAGGACGCCTGCCCCCAGCACGATCGGTCCCCTGTACGCCGTGACCCAGGATGTCTGGCTACCGACGACGTGCGCACGCAGCTTCGCGAACTGATCATCGACGGTCCGCTCGGAAGCCTTGAGGGCGCCCTGGAAGTCCGTTGTCAGGCGTTCCTTGATTTCCTGGTCCCGCCGGTCCAGTTCACCGCGCAGACCATCCTGCGCCGCCTCCAGAGCCTCGATGCGCCGCTCCAACGTCTGCCCAGACACAGTCCCTGTGGCCGTCATCGTCAGCGCTCCGAACAGGCCGTTGGCCGACCCGTACACGGTGCGCGGAAGTTCCAGATACGACCCCAGACGGCGCCGTGCGGAACGGATGTCCTTGACGGTCCACCAGATGCCCCAGATCTCCAGGGCGGCGGCTATCGAGGCTAGGGCCATAGCAGCTTCGGTCATGCTCAGGAGGGTAACCCTGCGGTATGCCGGCAGAGGGGTGAAGGCCATGAGCGAGAACATGTACGGCAATGACATGAAGAGCAACCCGGAGAAGCTCGCGCGGTTTCAAGAACTTCTCGTTGAATCGGGCATGTTCCCCGATCTTGTGGAACCTGTGTCCCCAAGGCCGAAGTCGACCACCCGCAAGTGTGGCTGCCTGCTTCTGGTCCGTGTCAGCGCCAACGGCTACCAGTGCCCAAGCTGCGGTATAGGCGCATCCGTGACAAGCCCTGGCTCAAGCGGCTGAGGAGTTTGTTCGGCCGTCTGCCGTGGGTGCGTTCCCGGATTCAGCCGTGGCCCAGGGGCTCCGCACCGTGGGCCTGTGCGATGGCGTCGATCCTGCGGGCGAGGTCGAAGTCCGCAGCCGTGAGCTTGTGCCCGGCATCGTGCGTGGTGATCCCGAACCGCACCTTCCCCCACCGCAGATCGATGTCCGCGTGGTGGCTGATGAGCCGCTCGACATCGGCTACGTGGACGATCATCGCCACGCCCCCGTGATACCGGATCGAGTAGCTGCGGCTGATCTCATCGCCCTCCCGCCGTCAGCCTGGCAGGCCGTCCAGCGCGATCACGATCTCGTCCTCGGTCAGCGGCACCGGTACGTCTGCCACGCGTCAGCTCCCTTCGGCGGTGCGTCACGGGGTAGGTAACCTCGCGGCATGCCTGACTACTTGACCGTATCCACCGCCACCGAGACCCGCGAACAGGCCGTCGCTCTCGCCCAGTCCGCTGTCGAGGGCCGGTTCGCCGCAGGCGCCCAGATCGTAGGGCCGGTGGCGTCCGTGTTCTGGCACGCCGGAACGTTCGGCACCGGCGAGGAATACCAGCTGTTCCTGAAAACCACCGCCGACCAATACCCGGACCTGGAGGCCCACCTGATCGAGCACCATCCCTGGAAGAACCCCGAGGTGACCGCCACTCCCATCGTCCGGGGCGCCGCCGCGTACCTGGAGTGGATCGCTCGCACGGTCGCCAACTAGGCGGTCCGCTCAACCAGTTCGGCGACCACCGGCACCGCACCGTGCTGGAGAGCGAGTACAGACACGACCTGCTCGATACGACGGCGGGGCCGGGGTGACGCCACCCCGTCGGCTAGCTCCAGCGCCCGGCCGGTCACACGTGCAGCCTCTTCCACCTCCCCGGCGGTCGTGTACGCCTCGGCCAGCCATGTCGAGTACAGCGATGCGTCCCGAGCGTGCGCGTCATCGAATCTCCCGAGCCCACGCACCAGCAGGGGCACCGCGCGCAGGGGCCGCCGTAGCTCTGTCCAGCAGCGGCCCGCCATGATGTCCAGCTCCACCTGGTCCACCCACGCCGACCATGCCGGCTGCGGGTCGCCCGCGTCGTCCGCGCCGAGAGCGGCACGCGCCTCGGCAAGGGCCACCTCCGTACCGTTCGCGTCCCCGGCGACGGCGCGGGCCCACGCGCACCGTTCCCACAGGAGAGCGCGCACTGTGACCGGGGTCTCCTCGGTGACCGCGTCGCACGAGTGAGCCGCTATCGCGGCGGCGGCGCGCGGGTCGGCGGCAACCGCCTGATAGGCGAGGTAGGCCAGCGCGTTGCGGGCGAGGTCCTCGGCGCCCGCGTCTTCGGCTGCCGACCGGCTCTCCCGGTACAGGCCGGCGGCCTCCCGTTCCCGGCCCCCGTCGAACGCTGCCCAACCGGCCTGCTGTGCCTGCTCGGCCGCGAGCGCCAGCAGCTGGCGTCCGGTGCTCTCGTTGTACGTGCGGTCTCGCAGGATGCGCCGCGTCCGCTGGTACTCGGCGGCATACAGGCGATAAGTGTCGCCGCCGCCGAGTACGTCGTCGAGGCGTCGCAGCCGGGCCGTGCGCTCCCTGAGGCGGACCACGGTGCCGGCGCCCACCCGCTGCGGTACGGACGGCGGCAGCACGTCGGGCAGTGTCGCGGCGAGACCCACGGCGCCCACAGCGAGGACGTCACGTCGACGGAGAGCCGCCGTGTCGGAGGTCGTCTCCCACGAGCGTGGAGCGAGCCCGACCATGTGCCCGGGTACCCGGAGCGCATCCGCGATGATGGCGATCTTGTCGTAGCTCTCGACACGTCCGCAGCCTCGCGCGAGCGCGCCGATGCCCTCCGGTTTGATGCCGCACTCGGCGGCCAGCTTCTGGTAGCTGATGCCCGCCTGTTCACGAGCCAGCCGGAAGACGGTCCCGAAGTCGTGAGCGCGCAACGCCTCGCACATCTCGGGGAGTTCGAGGACGTCGGCCGGCAGAGCCGTGGGCGGATGGGTCACCGTCCCAGCATCCCCCAATCGAGGCGCCCCCGTCCCCTTCGGGGGCCTACCCATGGTGGGGATACCCGTCGGTGGGATGGCAACCGTGGTGCGGGAGCGAAGGGTTGGGCGAGAGACCCGGCGACCGCGCGAACGGCCCCGGGCGTGGCCGACTGGATGGAGTCGACGTGGAGCAAAGTACCGCCCCTGTCCCCGTAGCGGCAGAGCAGGATCCGCCCGACCTTGAGACGATGCTCGCCACCGCGCACCGGGCACTCGCCCTCGCCGCACCCTCCACCGCGGCGGACGTCACGCTGCTGATCGAGCAGCTGCGCGGGCAGGTCGAGCTGATGGTCACCGAGGTCGAACCCCTCGCCA
This sequence comes from Streptomyces sp. NPDC002276, assembly GCF_053891435.1. Taxonomy (NCBI): domain Bacteria; kingdom Bacillati; phylum Actinomycetota; class Actinomycetes; order Kitasatosporales; family Streptomycetaceae; genus Streptomyces; species Streptomyces sp. NPDC002276. The sequence goes on from NZ_JBSFCQ010000010.1 coordinate 106,941, forward strand.
CCCAGCACGCCGCCACCATGGAGGGTGCACTCGCCACCGTCTGCGTGGGCGAGGCCCGCCGCAAACTCGCCGCCGGCGCAGACATCCGCCCCCTCGCCTCCGCACGGCTCGCCTACGCCCGCCGCCTGGCCCGCGTCCTGTTCGCCCTGTGCGGCCACCACGCCAACCTCGGCGGTACGAGCTGATGGGCGAGCCGACGACGGCCGACGAAGCGACCTTGTCGCCGGAGTGCACCGTGGGCCGGCAGCCCGGCTACGGCGCCGTGCACGACATGTGCAACCAGACCAAGGACATCCCGCTCCCCTACGGCCGCGGCCTGCTCCTTCAACGGCGGTGCACGTGCATCTGCCACCGCTACCGGACGGCGGACGCCTCATGACCATGCGCTTCTGCCGCTACTGCGACGGCCCGCTCACCGACCCGGACGACACGGTCCTCCTCTGGCACGAGGAGGGAATGAGCGGCCCGGGGCGGGACGTCTACGCGCACCGCGCCCACGCCGATCTCGTCGAGCCGGACCCCGTCCTGCTCCGCATCTTCGCCCGCGTCCTGATCGCCAAGGCCGCACGATCGGACGACTAACCGCCCCGTAACCCCTGCCGCCAGCGGAAGTTGTCGGCAGCAGGAAGGCGGCCGTCTTCAGCTTCCCCCGGGCGGGGCGGTCGCCGCACAAGCTCCCGCTCGACCTCTGTACCCCAGTCTCGACGAGAGGACGGGTGGGTTCGGGTCGCGGCCGGTCGGTGCATCACGGCCGCGACCCTCGACTTGAACTTGACCATGGATTCGAAGTCTGTGTGGCATTCGGGGATTCGATTTATTCATTCAGACCGAGCGCCAGTGCCCTGTTGCACAGTCCGGCCACCCAATCCGCACCCGCCTTGGCATCGCCCCCACGTTCGGGTGGGATACCGCGAATATCCGGATGGCGGCCAATGTCGTCGGTACAGTCCCGGGCATTCACGCGCGAGGGTGCGTGAGCGACTGGGGGCACATATGGGGGTTCGGTTATCGGGCGGGATCGGCCCGTTGCGGGTGTCGGCGTCGCCGGGGCGCGCGGCGTCTGGGTTCCTCGGTCTATCGATCGCGGCGACCGTGGGCATGTTCAAGGTGATGTGGTGGATGCTGTACGCCGGGTACTGGATTCTTCGGGTCGTGTACTGGGAGGCGCCACGGGCCGGGTACCGGTGGTGGCAGCGCCGGCAGGCCGAGGGCGCCGTCAGTGGTGGCGCGTAGCCACGTATGCGGCCGAGTTGGACTCGGCCGCAACTGCTCATTGAGCCAGCACGACCGGTTCGGCCAACTTGGAGCGCATCCAGGGGTACGGGTCAGTGATGCTGGCACGTTTCACCCGGACGTCGTCGCGGGCCTCCAGGAGCGGGCCGGCGGCCGTGTAGTACCGTCCGCGCCCCGACCCGTGCGCGGCCAGGAGGCCAAGAGTGACCAGGTGCGCCAAGTCGCGAGTGGCCATTTGCCCTTCGATTTCCGCACGCTTCATGTAGCCGCTGCGTCGGATCCGATAGCCGAGAATCGTGTCGAACAGGGGGTCCATCACGCGTTCCGGGAGCGAGTAGCGCTCAACCAGAGCGTCAAGGTGGTTCCAGTACCGGTTGGCATCCTCGAAGCGCCGGGCCATCGTCTGGGCCTGCATGTGGTGGGCTCGGAGACAGAACGAAAGCCAAAGGTGAGCGTCAGGCCGGGGCGCCCACACGCCATGCCCGGTGTGGCCGAGGGCTGCGTAGTAGTCGAGAGTGTTGGCGGTGACCCCGAGCCATTCTTCGATGGACGAAAACGCTGGTTCGCCAATGTCGGAGCGGGTCAGCACGAGCGTTGCAAGCGCCCGAGCCATGCGGCCGTTTCCGTCTCGGAATGGGTGAATCATGACCAGATTGAGATGCGCCATCGCGGAGCGGACGACGGGGTCGTGGCCGTGGTCAGTGCGCAGATGTTCGGCCAGCGCTTCCAAGAGGTCAGCCACCAGGTCCGAGTCAGGCCCCTCGTACACCTGCTCGTCGGTGGCCTCGTTGTGGACGTAGATCGGCCCCTTGCGGTATCGACCGGGGGACTTGGACGGCTCGTGCTGCAACATCATGAAGTGCGTGGCTCGCAGCTCGGCGGTGCTGTACGTGGCGAGGTTGTCGTCACCGATGGCGAGCACATAACTCATTGCTCGCTGGTAACCCTTGATCTCTTCGAAGGTTTTCTCATCAGCGCTCATGGGCTCGTCATCGTCCAGTGCTGCGAGGGCGTCGTCTTCAGCAACGACGTAGCCCTCGATACTGTTGGAACCCTGGATGGCCTTAGCCAGGACGGAACGGCGCAGCCCGCCTTCCCACCGGCGAGGAGTGCGGAGGAAGCGCCGCATGTCTTTGCGCATCTGGTGGATCTCGCCCAGTACGCGATGGTCCTCACTGGTCAGGGGTGGGACCGTGTAGAGCGCCAAGCGCGATGACTGGTTCATATGTGCATTGTAGCCAATCGTTGACTACTTTAATTAGTCAACGAGTCGCGCTCCGGTCAAGGCTGCTGAAGTGACTGCGCCCGGCCGCCATGATGACGACCGGGAACAATTCCCTACCTGATGAATTCAGGCCGCATCCGGCCCATCATCACCACCCTGGACACGCCAGGCGTACCAACTCGCGGTGTCTACGTCGGCAGGCTTCGCCGACTCCCGCCGCTCCCCCAGCCGAGCAATGTGCAGCTCAGCCGCCGACCGCTCCTCCACATCGATCTGCGTGGGCTCCGGCTCGCCGTGGATACGGGCCGCATGCCGCTCTGCTGAGGTCGCTTTCCTGGTCTTGGGCTCCGTCACTTCTCCTCCAGCCCCGGGATCGCGGGCAGCTTCTCCAGCGAGTCCGCGAGCAGTCGGGCGATCATCACTGGCTTCGTCTTGGCCTCCGGGTTGAGGCCGACCGCGTGCCCGTTCACGGCCTGGTCGTGCAACTGGGCGGAGGTCACGACGTCCTGAAGCGCGGCCTGCGCGTCACCGAGGGCCCGCGCGTACCGGCGAACCGCGTACTCGAAGGCCTCGTCGTACTGCTGGCGGGCCGCCTTCGACGTGCTCGCGGCGGTGTCGTACAGCGCGCCGAGCGCGTCCCGCACCACGCTGTTGGCTTCCAACCGGGCCGCATGCCCGGTGGCCTTCTGCTCCGCTCGGGCCGCGGCCGTCAGCTTCTCGAACGCTGCGACCACCTTCGGCGGCATCACAGTGAGGTCGCGGGGCATCGCGAAGTTGTGGGCGCGGTCGCCGAGGATGGCAAACGAGCAGGGCGTTCCCTTGTCGAGCATGTTCTTCTCCTGTGGGTGCCGGGGTGCGGCAGGTTGCCGCACCCCTGGGTGTTCATGCGGCGGTCGGTCCGCCCGGTCCGTCCCAGTGATCCCAGGACGCGTCTGCGCCGAGCGCCTGGGCGGCCATCGCCTTGTCGTAGTCGGAGTACGGCCGTCGGTTCTCCCGCTGCCGCCTCACCGAGTCCTGGACCCGCGCGGCGATCTGCTCGGCCCGCTGCTGCTCGGCTTCCTGGCGGCGCTGTTCGCCGTCGGCTGCCCGCTCCTCGGCAGTCGGCTCGTCGGCCTGCTCCGCGAGCAACTGCGCGTTGCGCTCCTCGCGCTCCCTCGCCTGCCGCTCCGTACGCTCGGCGGCATCGGCCACGATCTTGTCGGCCCAGTCAGTCATCCCTGTCTCCTATCTCTCGGTGCGGCCTGGTCAGTCGAGGTCTTCGGGGAGCATGGCGAGGGCTTCCTTCAGCCCGCCGCGCAGCATCGCCAACTGCCGCCTGACCGGCGCTTCCAAGGCCGCGTGGGTGTCGAGGCGCACCGGAGGCTTCCCGGGCTTCGCGGACACGAACAGCGCCGCGGCCTCGCCGATCTCGTCGACGTGGTCGAGGGCCTCGCGGATGCTGGCCGCCGCCTTCTCCACCGCCCGCTGGAACGCGGACGCGGCACTGTCACGGACGGCGGTAGTGCTGGTGGCGCCCAACTCCGCATAGTGGGCGAGAGCCTCGTCGAGGCCCTGCTGCGCCTCACCGGACTCCTGCTTCAGACGCGCCTGGTCGGCGGGAGCTGCGGTGTCGCGGGCCCGGTCGGCAACAGCCTTCGCGGACGCGGCCTCGGCCAGCCGGTCGTACGCGGTACGGAGATCGGCGGGCAGGTGCGTCGGGTTGAGTTCGATCGTCATCGGCGGATTCAGCGGCCGGTTGAACGAGATCGTGGTGGTACCGGGCATGGGTTTCTCCTTGATGGTCAAGCGCCTGAAGCGCTCGGGCTGGTGTTGTCGAAGGTCGGGGCCAGTGCCCGGCCTCTCGCGGCGAGGTTCGCGAGCTTCTGGCGGTGCCGGCGGGCGAGCCCGGCACGGCGGGCTGCGGCGAGTTCCGCACGACGCTGCTTCTCCTGCTCGGCCTTGCGGGCTGCGGCGGCTATGCGGGCCTGGACGATGTCGTCGACGTTCATCGCCGCTCCCCCTGGAGCTGCGCCTCCAAGGCCGCGTTGTCCGCCTTCGCCTTGGCGAGCAGCTCGGCCGCGTGACGCTCCCGCTCGGCGAGTTCCGCGGCCGGAACCTGCTCGTGACGGTCGACCGCCCACAGGTCGCGAGGGTGCGCGTCGGTGGGAAGCCCGGCCGCCCGGCGTCCCCGGTGGATCATGTCGAGCAGCTCGTCGAACTGAACTCCAGCCGGGTCGACCACCGCCCGGTCGAGCGGCCAGTTCGCCCCCAACTCGCAGTGCACGCCGTGGAACCGGCACACCGGAGCGGCAGGCCGGCCGTGCTCCAGCCACTGGGCGACCGTGTCGAACATGCCGCTCACCGCAGGCACCCGCCCTCGACGCCGACAACCTCGTACGTCAGCACCCCGCCCGAGCCCACCAGGCTGAACCGGCAGGCGTCCTCGGCCTGGCGCTCGTAAGCCCGCGTGCCGGCCGCCGACCACAGGAGCGAGCCGTACGCAGCGGCCTCCGCCAGCGCGGACCGCTCGCTCGGCCGTCCGTTCTCCAGCCAGTCGACGACGATCTTCGGCAGACCGATCACGACCCCACCTCCTCGACGAGCCGCAGGTGACGGGCCGCCGCACGCTTCGCAGCGAGCGCCCGGTCCCCCGTCACACCGACCGCCGCAAGCCCGGCCTCGATCGCACCGATCACCGCCTCCGCCTGCTTCTCCGACACCTCGGCGAGACGCTCGTCGATCCGAAGCCGGGCAATCGCCGACAAGACGTTCGCGGCCCGGTCCATCGCCCTTTCGTACAGGCTGATTTCGGCGCGGAGTTGCTCGCCGCTGCCGCCCTGGTAGCGGATGCTGGACAACTCGTTAACGAGCGCGGCCGTCGCCTTCTGCCAGGCGAGGACTTCGCCCGCGAGTTGCAGCAGTTGCGCGAGCGGGTCCGAGACCGGCGTTACGCCCAACTCTGCGAGCAGTGCGCGGGCCTCGCCCTCGACCTGCCGGCGCCCGGCCGCGGTCTTCGCCTGGGGGCTGGCCCCTCCGTGCATACGGCAGCGGCTGCTCGCGGTCATGGGCGGGTTGTCGCAGGGTGAGCCGTCTCGGCATCGGGCCCCACATGTTGTGGACATCGGTTCCTCCCGGGGAGTTGGTGCATGGGGTCAGCCCGCTCGGGCTGGTGCATGGGGTCCGGTCTGGTCCGGACCCCCGGCGGCAGGTGGCCAGTGGCGTTTGGTGGGCCGGTTGTTGGCGTCCCGGAACCAGCAGGCGATGAGTGCGGATTGCTGCCAGCCGAGTCGGCGGTAGAGGGGCTCGATCGCCTTGTGGAGTTCGCTGCCGCCGGGTTGGCCGTACACGTACGACCGGAGTGCCGTGGCAAAGTCGAGGGCGCCAGCCCAGGTGAGCTGTCCGGCGAGGTCTCGGGCGAAGTTGGCGTGGTCGTAGATGTCGTCGGTGCGTACGCGTTCTGCGCGGTCGAGCCAGGGCTTGATGTCGATGGCCATGGCTCAGCACCCGACGTGTCGGTCGTTGCCGCGTGATGCCCAGTCGACGTCGAGGGTGGTGTGGCAGACGGTGCACACCGATCCCTCTGGCACCGCTGGTTCCCTCCCTAGAAAGGAGGAGGGAACCACCGCTGCTTGGGTGCCCGGTTCCCTGTGGTTCCCGACCGGTGCGGAACCGGTTTGACCTGCGGTTCCCTCGGTAGTGGTTCCGCTCCCGGGAACCGTTTCGTCGTCGCTGTCCGGGAACCGGTCTGGGAACCGGTCCTGAGTGCGGGCCCGCCGGATGTTGGCGACCTCCTGCAACTTCTCGTCACGGACCTGGAAGGCGAGTCGCTGACACTCGGTGCGGAGCCGGCGTCGGCCGTACTCGTTGGGCACGTTGGCTTGGTCGAGCCGCTGGACGATCCACGCGACGCTGCCTTCGGGGGCGGGGGGCGGGCCGTCCTGCGGGGTGTCCAGGGAGACCAGCACCAGGGAGGTCACCGGACGTCCGTCGGGCTTGAACTCGCCGTCGAGGGAGATCTTCTTGAGCCCGAATTCGAAGTCGCCGTCCTGGTCTTCGTCTTTCTGCTTGCCGGACTTGATCGTGAGGACGGTGTTCGGGATCCGGTCGCCCTTACTGGAAACGGTCAGCTCAGTTTGCAGAGCACTCTTCACGGCGGAGGCGCCGCGGCCGTGGCCGCCGACGTGGCCCGTGTGGTGAACCAGCGCGACGCACGCGCCAGTTGAGGACCGCAGTTGGTCCATGCGGTCAACGACCTTGCCCATCTCCGTGTTGGAGTTTTCCTCAACGCCGAGGGTGACGCGGGCCTGTGTGTCGATGACGATCAGGGCGGGTGCGATACGGCGCATGGCCTCGATCAGCACGTCCCACTCGGGGCTCGCTGCCTGTACGGGTCTGGCCAGGAACCGGACATTGTCCATGCGGAGGCCATGGTGCTGTTCCCATGCACGGACACGCTTGCGGATGCCCTGCTCGCCTTCGGCGACGAGGTAGACGACGAGCCCTTGGCGGACGTAGTGGCCGTGCCACTTCATGCCGGTGCCGACGTGTCCGGCCATGTCTAGGAGGACGAACGACTTGAACGTGCCGGACGGTCCGATGACCCGCGAGAGGGTGTTCAGGGCGAGGAGGTCGCCGACGAGGGGTTCAAGGGGCTTGATCTTGTCGAGGCTGTCGGAGTCGAGGAGGTCACCGAGCAGCCGGTCGACGGCCGCTTCGAAGTACTCCTCGGAGGACGTGGTCTCGGGGTCGAGCGGAGGCGCCTCGTCGTAGTCCTCGGGCGGTTGGTCGGCGCCTTCATCGAGGGGGACTAGGTCGTCGAGGGTGTGCCCGGCGGCAAGGTGGTCGGTGAGGTCGGCCTTCTCCCGGTTGCCGCGCCCGCGTACGACGCGGACGGATGCGGCCTTGCCCCTGAGGTTGCTGTACGCGGCGGCGGCATGTGCCCGGCCGGCATCGTCGTTGTCCGCGACGATGACGACGTGGGCGTCCTTGAGCATGTCGCCGTACTCCGGACGCCACTTCGGCCGCTGGTCGGACTTGGCGGCGCCTTCGTAGTTGCACGTGGCGGTGGCGCCGACGCGCTCGGCGGAGTGCACGTCTTTCTCGCCCTCGACGAGGTAGACCGTGTGGCCCTCGGCGATAGCTGCCACCACGGCGGGCATCCGGTACAGGACACGGCGGGGTGGCTTCGGGCCGCCGAACACTTCCTTGTACTGGCGGCGGCCCCCGGTGAGTGGCCGATAGACGCGGAAGGTCTTGGGCTCGCCGCGCTCCTTCACGAACAGGACGCCGCCCCGCTCGTCGGTGTACTCGTACGACGCGATCCATTCGGTCTTGCCGGGGGTCGGCTTGTCACGCAGCTTTGGCCAGCTGAGTCCGAGCGCGTCCAGCACGTCATCGGTGTGGCATCCGGCCTGGCAGAACACCAGGGGCTTGCCGTCCCTCTCGCTGACCGAGAGAGACGCGTTCCGATCGTCGTGGGCAGGGCACTGCCAGCCCGAGGCGCCGCTCCTGCGGCTGCCGTGGGCGTTCAGCTCCTCGATGATCTGGTCGTACTCGCTCACGCGGCCACGTCCGTCCCCAGCAGGTCGACCTGCTGGCCGTCGACGAGGTGCCGGTAGTAGCCAGGCCGTCCGGGGACCGCGACGGGCGGCCAGCCGGGCGTGGCCTGGACAGGGACGGCGGCCCTACGGGCGAGCGTGTCGAGTTCGGCGAGCGTCCTCCGGCTGGCCAGGGACGACCGGTTACGGGTCGCGTCGCGGAACCAGGCCATCAGCTCTTCCTCGTCCCCAAAGCGGCGCCAGAGTTCAGCGGCGGTGATCATCCCGGCGACCCTGCGGGGGTCGTCTTCGGGCAGTTGCCGCCACGCGGTGGACCCGTACTTGGGTGCGTCGTCCTGGCCGTCGAGGAGTTGCGTCACTGTGCCCGACGCCCACAACGCCATGGGTTCGACGGACCTGGCCATGTGGCTTGTTACGCCGCCGCTGCTCCCGCGGTTGGGCGGCGTGATCTTCTGGTTGTTCACGTCGTGCGTCCGTTCGCGAACGGCGAGGCAGGTGCGGGTTTTGGATCTCTCGGCCTCGCGATGGGCGTCTGTCGTGCGGGTTGCGGTGCGCCCGGCCGCCGGCCCTGCCGTCCTGCTCGTGGACGGACAGAGCGCGGCGGCCGGACGGGAGGTCACGCGTGGCCTTCGGCCTGGTCCTCGGCGCGCTGGATTCGCACGAGTTCCACCCATCCGCTCAGGACGTCCTTGAGGTGCTTCTCCCGCTGAACAGCGTCGAGTTGAGCCCACAGGCGGAGGCCGACGATCACAGGCAGTTCGTCGGGATAGCGCTGCTCGGTCTGGAGATAGGCGGCGTACAAGTCGCTGCCGTGAAAGCCGTCGACGACGTCCGCGAACTGCGTCTCACCGTCATCCGGAAGTGCTCGCTCGACGGCCGCGTCACCGTGGACGCGACGACAATCCGGGGAGGGATCGCCGACCGCGGCGGTGGCGCCGGCGATCCGCAGCAGATTCTTGGTGATCGCCTTGGTCTCGGCATTGGTGAACCGGGACGGTGAGCGCTCCAACTGGTGGGCGAGGGCGAGCCATGCCTCGTCGGCGGCCGTGCTGCGGAGGTAGGCGGCGCCGCAGGTGGCGTGCCACCAGGTGTGGAAGATCTTGGTGATCTTCTGTCCGGCGGCCGGGACCTTGCTGCAGCCGGGGCAGGTACTCCCCCACGTGGTGGTCTCGAAGACGTTGCCGCCCGTCGAGACGACCGGCCCGCCCGGGATGGGCCCCTGAGATTCGGAGATGGCGATACGGATCGGCTCACTCACGCGCCCGCTCCTGCCTGCTCGGCGCGGAGGTTGGCGGCTGCCGTCTCCCACATCTCCGGCAGTACGGCGATGATCTGCCGCATCGTGTCCTGGGGGTTCGGCATCCGGTTGGCGGCGACGGCCAGGTCGCGGACGAAGTCCTGCGCCCATGCCCGGCCGAGGTCGGTGAGGTGGCCGTCCTCGACGACGAGGGCGTCACCGGGCGCCTCGGCGAGGATCGCGGCAGAACGCGCGGTGAGTTCGGCGACGGGGACGGGCTCGGCGGTCCCGCTGGTGTAGCGACGAGCGGTCGTCGTAGGCTTCATCTGAAGCTCCTTTCGACGGCGGCGCATATGGGTTCTCGGCCCGCGCCGCCGTTCGGCTGTCAGAGGTCGGAGGGGGTTTCTCAAGGCCCTGCTGCTGACGCTGGAATCGCCGACAGCAGGGCCGTCTCATGCGGCGCTGGTGCCGTTCTGCTCGCGGTCGAGCTGCTGCACGTACTCGTGCAGGGCGTCCGCGGGAACGCGCCGGGCGCGGCCGATCTTGATGCTCCGCAGCTCTCCCGACGCGATCTTCGCTTTGCCGGTCGTGAGCCCCAGGCGAAGCACCGTCGTGCACTCTTCGGCCTTGTAGAGGATCTGGGACATGCGATCTCCCGAGTAGGTGGCGGCGCGTACCTGTCGCCGCTTGCTCACCACGACTCCAGAGAGTCGCCAACGGTCGCGCAAGTACGTGGCGCTACCTGCTCACGCGCGTGGAGTCACTTGCTCACGTCATGGCGCGCTGCCATGCTGAGCGCCATGGCATTGGCGAGTGGGGAATGGCGTATCGAATTCCGGCCCTGGGGATGGGTACGCCTCAGAGAAGAGGGCGGAGGACCGGACGTCTACCTTCGGTACGACCTCACTAAGAGCGGCAGCCACACGCGTCTAGATCTTCAGGACGTCGTCATCCGGGCGGGCGAAGCGGACGACGCACTCAGCGCGCGCACCTGGCGCCGTATCCCTTTCTCCACCATCGAGATGTACCTGACTGCGACGAACGCCGACGACATCATCACGGCGGACTGCGAAACCATCCCGCCATCGCTCGATGATCTCGACCGGTACTTCGACGTGACGAAGAGCTTCGGAACCTTCAGCGTCACGGAGCCGTCCGACCGCCTCGTGTCCGACGGTGCTGGTGCTGAACCGCAGCGCCCCATGCCGCAGGTCAAGCCGCCCGCGGGGCGACTGACCGACGAGTTCCTGGAAGACGTCGCGGATGCCTATCGCTGGTTCATCGAGGCGAAGACGGCACCCGCGCCAGCCATTTCCGAGATGGCCAAGACTCCGGTACGCACCGTGCACCGATGGATCTACGAGGCAAGGAAGCGGGGCATCTTGCCTCCCGCGCGATCAGGGAGGGCCGGATGAGCGGACGCAGGGGCAACGGGGAGAGCAGCGTCTACTTCTCTGAGGCCGACGGGAAGTGGCACGGCTGGGTCACGGTCGGCACGAAGGCGAACGGCGCTCCGGACCGGCGCCACCGCATGGGCGTGGACGAGGATGTCGTACGGGGCAAGGTGCGCCTGCTGGAGCGCGAGCGGGACGCGGGCAAGACGAAGAAGGCTGGCCGCCCGCCGACGATCGAGCAGTGGTTGACGACGTGGATGGACACGGCCTGCGCGCGCAAGGTGGCGGACGGGACCATGAGCCCGCGGACCCTGGACGACTACCGCTCGAAGTGCCGGCTGTACCTGTTCCCCGGGATCGGGAAGCACCGCGTCGACAAGCTCGCGGCTGAGCACCTCGATGCCCTGTACCTGAAGATGATCAAACAGGGGCTCGCATCGAGCACCGTGCTGAAGACGCACCGGATCATCTCGCGTGCGCTGAAGGTGGCCATGCAGCGGGACATCGTCGTGCGGAACGTCGCCACCCTGGTGGAGCCCCCGCAGGCCGCCGAGGAAGAGATCGAGCCCTTCAACCAGGCCGAGGCCCGAGCACTGCTCACCGAGGCTGCCGAGCGCCGCAACGGCGCCCGCTGGTCTGTGGCGCTCGCTCTCGGCCTGCGGCAGGGCGAGGCCCTCGGGCTGCGCTGGAAGTACATCGACCTGGACAACGGGGTCGCGAAGATCTGGTGGCAGTTGCAGCGGCTGACGTGGCAGCACGGGTGCGAGGACGCGCACGCCTGCGGCGCCAAGCATCACCGGAAGGCGTGCCGGAAGGGCTGCGTGACCCACAAGAACTACAAGCGCGGCTGCCCCAAGCCGTGTCTGAAGGACTGCACCGATCACGCGAAGGCCTGCCCGGAACGCAAGGGCGGTGGCCTGGTGTTCAGGGAGCCGAAGGGCAAGAACAAGCGGCTGGCGCCCATCCCGCCGCCCTTGGTGCCGCTGTTGAAGGCGCACCGGAAGGAGCAGCTGCGCGAGCGTCTGGCGGCCGGCGAGCTGTGGGAGGACCAAGGCCTCGTCTTCTGCCAGCCCACCGGGAAGCCGATTGATCCGCGCATGGACTGGGAGGAGTTCAAAGACATCCTCGAAGCGGCCGGCCTGCGGGACGCGCGGGTGCACGACAACCGGCACACCGCGGGCACGCTACTGATCGAGGCCGGGGTGAGCCCCCGCGTCGTAATGGAGATCCTCGGGCACAGCTCGATGCGGATGATGACGCGCTACACGCACGTCGCGTCGGTCCTGGCGAACGATGCGGCGAAGCGGATGGGGGACGCACTGTGGGGCTGACCGGGATTCGATCGAACGTACGACACGGATTGGTAACCGCAACTTGCGTTGCAACTAGGCGGAAGCCAAGATCACGAACTCGCTGGCAAATCGCGCCCGAAATAAGCAAAAGCCCCAGGTCACGGCGAGTGAGTCCTGAGGCTTCCACAGAGCCGCCTTCGGGATTCGAACCCGAGACCTACGCATTACGAGTGCGTTGCTCTGGCCATCTGAGCTAAGGCGGCGCGCTGTCCACACCATGGTGCGATCAGCAACGTCGGAAAGTCTACACAGTTTCCGGGGGTGCTCCGTACACCCCCCGGCAGCACCCCCGACCACGGCCGCACCGACGCTACGAGCAGCGCTTTCCCTTCGTCGGCGGGGTCCCGCGGAGCAGGTACGTGTCGATCGCGGAGTCGATGCACGTGCTGCCGCGGCCGTACGCGGTGTGGCCGTCGCCGACGTACGTGAGGAGGCGGGCCGACGAGAGCTGACGGGCCAGGGACTGGGCCCAGCGGTACGGGGTCGCCGGGTCGCGGGTCGTGCCGACGACCACGATCGGGGCGGCGCCCTTCGCCTCGATGCGGTGGGGTTCACCCGTGGCCTTGACCGGCCAGTACGCGCAACTCAGGGAGGCCCAGCCGAGGCCCTCGCCAAAGACCGGGGACGCCTTCTCGAACGCGGGGAGCGCCTGCTCGACCTGGTCGGCGGTCGAGAACGCGGCCGGGAGGTCGAGGCAGTTCACGGCGGCGTTGGCGAACATCAGGTTCGAGTAGCGGCCGTCGGCGTCACGCTCGTAGTAGCTGTCGGAGAGGACCAGCAGGCCCGCGCCGTCGTTCTCCTTCATCGCCGACGTCAGCGCCTCGCGCAGCTGCGGCCAGGCCGCCTCGTCGTACATCGCCGCAATCACGCCGGTCGTGGCGAGCGCCTCGCCGAGTTTGCGGCCGTCCGCGTCGCCGGTGGGGATCGGGTGCGCGTCGAGCTTGCGGAAGAAGGCCTTGAGGTTCGTGCCGACCTTGGCAGGTGTCGTGCCCTTGGCGCCGAGCGGGCAGTCCGGCTGCCGTACGCAGTCCTTCGCGAAGGACTGGAACGCCGTCTCGAAGCCCGCCGTCTGGTCGAGGTTCATCCGGCGCGCGGGGAGGGAGGGGTCCATCGCGCCGTCCAGGACCACGCGGCCGACCCGGTCGGGGAACAGCCCGGCGTACGTCGCCCCGAGGAACGTGCCGTACGACGCCCCCACGTACGTCAGTTTCCCGTCCCCCAGTACCGCCCGCAGGACGTCCATGTCCCGGGCCGCCTCGACCGTGGAGACATGGCGCAGTACGTCGGGCGAGTGGGCGCCGCAGCCCTCCGCGAACTTCTTGTACTCGTCGACGAGTTGAGTGGTCTCCCGCTTGTCGTCGGGAGTCGTGTCGGTCTGCGTGAACGTGTCCATGGCCCGCCCGTCGAGGCACTCGACGGGCTCGCTGCGGGCGACGCCCCGGGGGTCCATCGCGACCATGTCGTAGCGGGCGCGGACCGACGCCGGGTAGCCGATCCCGGCGTACTGCTGGAGATAGCCGACCGCCGAACCGCCCGGCCCGCCCGGGTTCACCATCAGCGAACCGAGGGGCTTGCCCTTGCCCGTGGCCTTCTTGCGGGCGACCGCGAGCCGGATGTCCCCGGCGGTGGGCTTGGCGTAGTCCAGCGGCGCCTTCATCGTGGCGCACTCGAAGCCGGGGACCCCGCACGTGCGCCAGCTGAGCTTCTGCCCGTAGTACCGCGCGAGCGTGGACGGCGTCGACTGCGGCAGCGCGGCCAGCACCACGGCCGCGGCCGGACTCGCCGCCGTCGTCGAACTCCCCGAGGAGCACGCGGAACACGCGGACACGAGGAGCGCGGCCACGGCGAGCAGCGTGCCGCCGGTCCGACGGCTTCGGCGGGCCCGACCGGGCCGACTGGGTTGGCGGAGGGAGCGCCTGATGTGCATCAGGCGATCGTAACGTTGCGCAACCACTTGAACGCCCTGTGTACACAATCCACCTCGGACGAGTTACGTCGTCAACCTCACGCCCGAAGGATCAGCCCGCTCTGAGCGCCAAGGTCATCGCCTCCACCGCGAGCAGCGGCGCCACATTCCGGTCGAGCGCCTCACCGCACGCGACGATCGCGTCGATACGGCGCAGCGTGGACTCCGGGGTACCGGCGCGGGCCAGCCGCTCCAGGGCGTCCTCGGCGTCCATGTTGGCGATCGCCACCCGCGAGCCGAGCTGGAGGGCGAGGACGTCACGGTAGAACGCGGTGAGGTCGGTCAGCGCGAGGTCGAGGCTGTCGCGCTGTGTACGCGTTCTCCGGCGCTTCTGCTTGTCCTCCAGGTCCTTCATCACGCCCGCGGTGCCCCGGGGCATCCGGCTGCCCTGGCCGCCGCCCATCGCCGCCTTCATCTCCTCGGTCTCCTTGCCGTCCACCTCCTCGGCCAGCTGCTTGGCGTCCTCCGCGGCGGCGTCGACCAGCTCCTGTGCGGCCTTGAGGCAGCCACCGACGTCGTCGACGCGCAGCGGCAGCTTCAGCACGGTGGCCCGGCGCTCGCGCGCGGCCGGGTCCGTGGCGAGGCGGCGGGCCCGGTCGACATGGCCCTGGGTGGCACGCGCGGCAGCCGCGGCCATGGCCGGTTCGATGCCTTCCCGGCGTACGAGCATGTCGGCGACGGCGTCCACGGAGGGCGTCGTCAGGTTCAGGTGACGGCAGCGGGAGCGGATCGTGGGGAGGACGTCCTCGATCGAAGGGGCGCAGAGGAGCCAGACCGTGCGGGGGGCGGGTTCCTCCACGGCCTTGAGGACGGCGTTGGCCGACTTCTCGTTCAGCCGCTCGGCGTCCTCTACGAGGATGATCTGCCAGCGGCCGGTCGCCGGCGAGGTGAACGACTTGCGGACCGTGTCCCGCATGTCGTCGGCGAGGATCTGCGTGCCCACGGCGGCGACGGTGGTGACGTCGGCGTGGGTGCCGATCAGCGCCGTATGGCAGCCGTCGCAGAAGCCGCAGCCGGGGCTGCCGCCGAGCGCGCGGTCGGGGCTCACGCACTGGAGCGCGGCGGCGAAGGCCCGCGCCGCCTGGTTGCGTCCCGCGCCGGGTGGGCCCGTGAACAGCCAGGCGTGGGTCATCTTCGACGCCTCCGGCGGGGGCGTGCCGGTGGTCGCCGCGGTGACGAAGGCGTCGGCGTCCCGAGCGGCGGCGTCGAGCTGCTCGCTCACCTTCTCCTGACCCACCAGGTCATCCCACACGGTCATGGGTCACCGGCCCTTTCGTCACGCTTCGAGTTACGCGATCCATTGTGCGGGCCACCACTGACAACGAGGGCCGGGGCAGTCGACGGGGGCCGGGGGCGGGAGTACGGAGCCGCCCCCGCCCGTCGCCGTCAGCCTCTGCGCCCCCGGCCGCGGCCCCGCCCGCGACCCGTGTCGTCGTCCTGGTCGAAGTCGCCGGCCTCGTGCGGGCCGAGCAGTTCGTCGGCCAGTGAGGGCAGGTCGTCCAGCGGAGTCTCCTCGGCCCAGTCGGGGCGCGGCCGACGTCGGGGGGTGCCCTGTTCGTCGACCTGGGGCAGTTCGCGGGTGCGGTCCTCGGTCCGGTCGGCCCGACCGGCCGGGCGCTCGTCGCGGAAGAACCCTTCGGGTACCCGACCCGACGGATCGTCGTCGCGCACCGGCGGCAGCACCGCGGTCTCGTCGACGGCACCGACCGGCGGCAGCACGGCCGTCTCCTCGGCGGCACCGACCGGCGGCAGGACCGCCGTCTCGTCCGCGGCCCCCGTGGGAGCGGGCGGCTGCGGCAGCTCCGCCGTCGTCTCGGAGTCGGGCGCCCCGGAGTCCCCGGACACGGACCGCAGTACGGCCGTCTCGTCCCGGGAACCGGAACCGGATCCGGAAGCCACCGGCCGCAGTACGGCCGTGTCGTCCGCCGGCCGCCCACCGGTACCCGCGCCCGCCGCCCCCGGCGCCTTCACCAACGGTGTCTGCACGGTCGACGCCTCGGACCTGACCTCCGGCGCGGCGGGAACCGGCGGAGCCGTCGGCTGCCGTGCGGCCACCTCCGCAGCGGCCGCCGCCTCCGCAGCCAACCGGCGTGCCTCCTCGGCCGCGAGCAGTGCCGCCTCAGCCTTGCGCTGCTTCTCGCGGCGCCGCTCCTCGGCCTCGGCGCGCAGCCGGGCCTCCTCCTCGGCCTGCTTGCGCAGCCGGTCGGCCTCGGCCCTGCGGCGGGTCTCCTCGGCGGCGCGGGCCTCCTCCTCGGCGAGGAGACGGGCCTTCTCCTCCTCGGCACGCCTGCGTGCGTCCTCGGCGCGCTGCCGGGCCTCCTCGGCCTGGCGTTCGGCCTCGCGGCGCTGGGCCTCCTCCAGCTCGCGCCGCTTGCGCTCCTCCTCCTCGGCACGCAGCTGGGCGAGCCGCTCCTGGCGCTCGCGCTCCAGGCGCTCCTCCTCCGCCTTGCGGGCGGCCTCTTCCTCGGCCTTGCGTCGGGCCTCCTCCTCCGCGGCCTTGCGCGCCTCCTCCTGGGCCTTGATCTCGGCCTCGGAGAGCGGCAGGACCGTGTCGAGGCGGTGCCTGATCACGGTGGTGACGGCCTCGGGCTCCTGGCCCGCGTCGACCACCAGGTAGCGGCCGGGGTCGGCAGCGGCCAGCGTGAGGAAACCGGACCGTACGCGCGCGTGGAACTCGGCGGGCTCCGACTCCAGTCGGTCCGGGGCCTCGGTGAAGCGCTCGCGGGCGGTCTCCGGGTCGACGTCCAGCAGGACGGTCATGTGTGGGACGAGTCCGTCGGTGGCCCACCGGTTGATGCGGGCGATCTCGGTCGGGGAGAGGTCCCGGCCCGCGCCCTGGTAGGCGACGGACGAGTCGATGTAGCGGTCGGAGATGACGACCGCGCCGCGCTCCAGGGCGGGCCGTACGACGGTGTCGACGTGCTCCGCGCGGTCGGCGGCGTACAGCAGGGCCTCCGCGCGGTGGGACAGTCCCGCCGACGACACGTCGAGCAGGATCGACCGCAGCCGCTTGCCGACCGGGGTCGCCCCGGGCTCGCGGGTCAGTACGACCTCGTGGCCCTTGCCCCTTATCCACTCGGCGAGGGCTTCGGCCTGGGTGGACTTCCCGGCGCCGTCGCCGCCCTCCAGGGCGATGAAGAAGCCGGTGGTCGCGGGCACGGTGTCGGGGTCGTCCCCGCCGAGCAGCGCGTCCCGCAGGTCGTGCCGCAGCGGTACGCCGGAGCGGTCGTCGACCTTGGCCAGCACCAGGGCGGCGACCGGCAGCAGCAGTGCGCCGACCAGCATCAGCGTGAACGCGGCACCGCCGTGCGCGAACACGAACTTGCCGTTCTCCAGGCGGTGCGGGCCGATCAGCGCGGCCACCAGGGGGGCGATCAGCGCGCCGAGCGCCACGGAGACCCGGACGACCGCGTGCAGGTGCTCGGTCGTGCGGGCCCTGCGGTAGTCCTCGGCCTCCTGGTCGAGGAGGGTGTGCCCGGTGTTGGCGGCCACGCCCGCGCCGATGCCGGCCAGGGTGACGATCAGCAGCACGGTGGTGACGTCCGGGACCAGTCCTGCGGCGAGCAACGCGATACCGGTGAAGGCGATCGCGAGCGTCAGCAGGCGGCGCCGGGACAGCGTGGGCAGCAGGGCGGGCGCCGTACGGATGCCGACCACGACCCCGCCGGTCAGGCCCAGCACCAGCAGTCCGAAGGTCACGGGACCGCCGTGCAGGTCCTTGGCCTGGAGGACGGACACGGCGACGGCGGCGGAGATCGCCCCGGCGACGGCCGCGCAGGCGACCACGAGCAGCGCGATCGCGCCCGTACGGCCCTTGTCGACGCCGCTGCCCGTCCTGGGGCGGCGCAGTCCTTCGAGCGGCGACCGCGCGCGTGGGGTGCGGATTCCGGGCAGTTCCAGGGCGGTCAGCACGGAGAGGGACGCGGCGAACAGTCCGGCGGCGACGTACGAACCGAGGGCGGCCTGGTGCTGGGCGAACCAGGCGACGCCCGTGCCCAGCAGGTTGTTGAGCAGCGCGGCCACGACGAGGGCGGCGGCGGCGAGGGGGATCGCGACGAAGCTCGTGCGCAGCGACAGCCGTCGTAGGGCGTCCATGTGGTCGGGCAGGGGCCGGACCGTGGCGCCCTCCGGGGGCGGGGCCGGAAGCAGGGCGGGGGCGGCGCTCTCGCGGCACACCGTCCAGAAGCGCTCGGCGACTCCGACGACGAAGGCGGTCACCAGGAGCAGGGCCAGTGCGTTGTCCGGAGTCCAGTCGATCCACAGGGGGGCAACGATCAGCAGCGCGGCCCGCAGACCGTCCGCGCCGACCATGGTCCAGCGCCGGTCGAGGGGGCCGTCCTGCGCGGTGAGCGAGGTGAGCGGGCCGAGGAGCACCGCCCCGAAGAGCAGTGTCGCCAGGATGCGCGCCCCGAAGACGGCCGCCACCGCGAACGCCACACCCCGATAGCCACCGCCGAACGAGCCCTGGGCGATGGCCGATTGGAGGGCGAGCACGACCAGGACCAGCAGGGCGAGGGTGTCACCGACACCCGTCACCAACTGCGCGCTCCACAACCGCTTGAGCTGCGGCCGGCGCAGCAGGGCGCGGACGGCACGCTCGCGGGAGTCCGCGACAAGGGCGTCGTCGGGGGCCGGCTGGTGGGCCGTTGGCTGCTCGGCTGGCGTCATGCTTTCAGCCTATCGGCAGCCACCGACATCGAGCCGCGCCCGCCCGGACCTGCGCACACCCCGACACCAAAGTGATGCCGGGGCGTTCGTTTCGAGACCTTGCGGTGCAGGAAGCGTGCGCGCCTCAAACCGCGGCGGCAGCCTGTCAGTCCTCGGACGTCACCTTGGAGGTGGCCGTCTTCTTGGCCGTCGCCGTCTTGGCGGCCGTGGTGGTCTTCTTCGCGGCCGTGGTGGTCTTCTTGGCGACGGTCTTCTTGGCCGTCGTCGTCTTCTTGGCGGGCGCCTTCTTGGCCGCCGTCTTCTTCGCCGGGGCCTTCTTCGCCGTCTTCTTGGCGGGCGACTTGGCCCGCTTCTCGGCGAGCAGCTCGTAGCCGCGCTCCGGGGTGATCTCCTCGACGCTGTCGCCGGACCGGAGGGTCGCGTTGGTCTCGCCGTCGGTGACGTACGGCCCGAAACGGCCGTCCTTGACGACGACGGGCTTCTCGCTGACCGGGTCGGTGCCCAGTTCCTTCAGCGGCGGCTTGGCGGCGGCCCGGCCGCGCTGCTTGGGCTGGGAGTAGATCTCCAGCGCCTCTTCGAGGGTGATCGTGAAGAGCTGGTCCTCGGCCGTGAGCGAGCGGGAGTCCGTGCCCTTCTTCAGGTACGGCCCGTAGCGCCCGTTCTGCGCGGTGATCTCGACGCCCTCGGCGTCCTTGCCGACGACGCGCGGCAGCGACATCAGCTTGAGGGCGTCGGCGAGCGTCACCGTGTCGAGGGTCATCGACTTGAACAGCGAGGCCGTACGCGGCTTGACGGCGTTCTTGCCGGTCTTCGGAGTGCCCTCGGGGAGCACCTCGGTGACGTACGGGCCGTAGCGGCCGTCGCGGGCGATGATCTGGTGGCCGGACTCCGGGTCGGCGCCCAGCTCGAAGTCGCCGCTCGGCTTGGCGAGCAGTTCCTCGGCGTGCTCGACGCTCAGCTCGTCCGGGGCCAGGTCCTCGGGGACGTCGGCGCGCTGGTGGTTCTCGGAGTCCTTCTCGCCGCGCTCCACGTAGGGGCCGTAGCGGCCGACGCGCAGCATGATGTCGTTGCCGACCGGGAAGGACGACACCTCGCGGGCGTCGATGGCGCCCAGGTCGGTGACGAGTTCCTTGAGGCCGCCCAGGTGGTCGCCGTCGCCGTTGCCGGCCTCGGCGGCGCCCGTCGCCTCGCCCTCGCCGAAGTAGAAGCGGCGCAGCCACGGCACGGCCTGGGCCTCGCCGCTGGCGATGCGGTCGAGGTCGTCCTCCATCTTGGCGGTGAAGCTGTAGTCGACGAGCCGCCCGAAGTGCTTCTCCAGGAGGTTGACCACGGCGAAGGACAGGAAGGACGGGACGAGTGCCGTGCCCTTCTTGAAGACGTAGCCGCGGTCGAGGATCGTGCCGATGATCGACGCGTACGTCGACGGGCGGCCGATCTCTCGCTCTTCGAGCTCCTTGACGAGGCTGGCCTCGGTGTAGCGGGCCGGGGGCTTGGTGGCGTGCCCGTCGACCGTGATCTCCTCGACGCTGAGCGCGTCGCCCTCGGCGACCTGGGGCAGCCTGCGCTCGCGGTCGTCCAGCTCGGCGTTCGGGTCGTCGGCGCCCTCCACGTAGGCCTTCAGGAAGCCGTGGAAGGTGATCGTCTTGCCGGAGGCGCTGAACTCGACGTCCCGGCCGTCGGAGGAGGTGCCCGCGATCTTCACGGTGACGGAGTTGCCGACCGCGTCCTTCATCTGGGAGGCGACGGTCCGCTTCCAGATCAGCTCGTAGAGCCGGAACTGGTCGCCGGTCAGGCCGGTCTCGGCGGGCGTGCGGAAACGATCACCCGAGGGGCGGATCGCCTCGTGCGCCTCCTGCGCGTTCTTGACCTTCCCGGCGTACACGCGCGGCTGGGCCGGCAGGTAGTCGGCGCCGTACAGCTGCGTCACCTGGGCGCGGGCGGCCTTGACCGCCGTGTCGCTCAGGGTCGTGGAGTCCGTACGCATGTAGGTGATGTAGCCGTTCTCGTACAGCTTCTGCGCGACCTGCATGGTGGCCTTCGCGCCGAAACCGAGCTTGCGGCTGGCCTCCTGCTGGAGGGTCGTCGTACGGAACGGGGCGTACGGCGAACGTCGATACGGCTTCGACTCGACGGACCGGACGGCGAAGTCGGTGTTCTCCAGGGCGGCGGCCAGCGCGCGGGCGTTGTCCTCGTCCAGGTGGAGGGTGTTCGCGCTCTTGATCTGCCCCAGGGAGTCGAAGTCGCGGCCCTGGGCGACCCGCTTGCCGTCGACGGCCTGGAGGCGGGCGACGAGCGACGACGGGTCGCTCGCGTCACCTGCCCGGCCGGTCCCGAAGGTGCCGGTCAGGTCCCAGTACTCGGCGGAACGGAACGCGATGCGCTCGCGCTCCCGCTCCACCACGAGCCGGGTGGCGACGGACTGCACACGGCCGGCCGACAGGCGCGGCATGACCTTCTTCCAGAGGACCGGCGAGACCTCGTAGCCGTAGAGGCGGTCGAGGATGCGGCGGGTCTCCTGGGCGTCGACCAGGGGCTGGTTGAGGTCGCGCGGGTTGGCGACGGCGGCGCGGATCGCGTCCTTGGTGATCTCGTGGAACACCATGCGCTTGACCGGGACCTTGGGCTTCAGGACTTCGAGGAGGTGCCACGCGATGGCCTCGCCCTCGCGGTCCTCATCGGTGGCGAGGAAGAGTTCGTCGGAGTCCTTGAGGAGGTCCTTGAGCTTCTTGACCTGGGCCCGCTTGTCGGCGTTGACCACATAGATCGGCTCGAAGTCGTGGTCGACGTCCACACCGAGGCGGCGCACCTCGCCGGTGTACTGCTCGGGCACCTCCGCGGCGCCGTTGGGAAGGTCGCGGATGTGCCCGACGCTCGCCTCGACGACATATCCGGGGCCGAGGTAGCCCTTGATCGTCTTCGCCTTGGCAGGGGACTCGACGATGACGAGTCGGCGGCCGCCGTGTGCGGTCTCGCTGGTCGGGGACAACTTCGCTCTTCTCTCCGGTCGACGCTGGGGCCTCCCCCGAAGCCGCTCGGCCCGGGGTCGGGTCATGGTGACGCTGCGGAGTGTGACGGTACATCCCGCCCCCGTGTCAAACGGGAAAAGCCCGCAACGGCCACTCGAACGGTAACCCGACTACCGCCATTCCTGCCGCCCGGAGTCCCCACCGGCCTTTTCGGGGCGATCCGGAGGGTGATCCCCCGGTTACCCGCGCTCCGGCCGGGCCGCGGTGCTCAGACGTGCAGGAAGCACCAGGTTCCGAGGAGGAGCGCGGCGAGTGCCACGACGCCCGCGAGGGTCGCCGATGCGACCGGGTTCACACCCTGGGCGACGGGTTCGCGGTGCCGCACCCGCACCACGGTCCACAGCAGCAGCGCGCCTCCGAACAGGGCGAACACCAACCCCGCGAAGATCGCCGGCCCGCTCTCCATGCGTGTCCCCTCCCGACCCGGATACCCCGGTCCGGGAGGCTGGCAGCCGTGGGCGACGGGCGGGCCAACCCCCGGTGAATTCCCGGCGCACAGCCCTCAGGCGGCCGTGCCCGAGGACGATATCGCCCCGGTCGTCCTGGAGTGGTCCGCCTGGCCCACGGTGCACACGACCGAGTTGAATCCGGCCTTCCAGTTGTTCTCGTCGGACAGATATCCGTAGACGGACCGGTCGCTTCCGGGCGCCCAAGTCGACTCGAACTTGTTGCCGCACAGCTTGTTCCCCTGCTGAAGCGCCTCCTCGAACGCCATCGTCTTCGGAGCCGTCACAAAACCGATCACCTGGTCGGTGTGCTCGTCGGCGCAGTCGGTCAGGGTCGCGGTGAAGTACGTCTTGTGGTCGACGTACAGCCAGCAGTCGCCGACGCTCATCTCGGTGGTCCACACGTTCGCCCCGGTGTCCCTGAAGCGCCCTATCTCGCCGCCTATCGGCACATGACGGCCGAGTACGAGACACGCCGTACCGCCCCCGGCCGCCCCGAAGCCCGCCTGTGTCGGCGTGAGGGCGTAGACGTCCGCGTCGGCCAGGGAGTCGGCCGCCGCCTTCGCCTTGCCCGCGCACCGCTCGGCCCCGTGGTCGCGGGCGTCGGCGAAGTCGCTCGCCGTGTCGACCGCCATCACCTGGCCGTCCGGAACGTCGTGCGCGCAGCTCACCACCCCGAGGTTGGGCAGCGACCGGAACGCCGTCCCGGTCCACACCGCGTGCACGCAATCGCCGGTCTGTAGCGCCCTCTTGAGACCGACCTCCTGGCCGTACGGATACTCGGAGCCCGCCGGCGACGACACGGAGGACGACGCGGAAGGGGACGCCTTCTTCGTCGCCGCCGTGTCCTTGCCGCCGGTCAGCGTGGTCACCGCCCACACCCCGCCGGCGACCACCAGCGCGACGGCCACCACGAGGGCGACGACCGCCGCGACCGGCTTCCGCCGTCGCGGCCCACCGCCCGGCGGCCCCGCCGCGTGCATCGGGCCGCCCGGATACGTCGGCCCCTGACCGCCCGCGTACGGCGGCGGCACCGCGCCGCCCTGGTAGGACTCCTGCCGGGCACCCGGATACGCCCCCTGGTAGGACATCGTGGGGCTGTTCGCGTACGGATTCCACTGGCCGTACGCCCCACCCGAACCGGCCTGCCCCTGCGGGGCGTACGGCGACGCGGGGCCGCCCGGAGTGTTCGGCGTGTTGGGGGTGTTGGGGGTGGGCGGCGCACCCGGGGTCTGGGGGCCGCCCGGGGTGTTCGGGGTGCCCGGAGTGGGCCGGCCCGCGGGCGTGTAGCCCCCGAGGGCGGCCGCGGACCGGTCACCGTACGGCGCGGGGCTCTGATGGGTGGCCCCGGGGCCACCGCCTCCCGGGGTCCGGGGGCCGTAGGGACCACCGCCCACGACGTATCCGGGCGGCCCGCCCTGGACTTGCCCCGGAGGCTCACCCTGGAACTGGCCCGCAGGCCCGCCCTGGAACTGGCCCTGAGGTCCGCCAGGGGCGTGACCCTGGGCTCCGCCGGGGACGTGACCCCGAGGTCCGCCAGGGACGTGGCCCGGCGGACCGAAGTCGGCGTTGGCCGCAGGCCCGAAGTCGGCGTTGCCCGGCGGTCGTTCGGGGGTGGACCAGCCGACCGGTGCTGGGCCGAAACCCTCCGGCACCGGTGTGTGCCCCGGTACCGGACCGGCCGACAGCGCGACCCGCTCCAGGCCGTGTGCCGCCGTCTCCGGTGTCGACCTCAGTACCGGGTCCTTGACGAGCAACCCCTGGAGCACAGGCGCCAGTTCGCCCGCGCGGACGGCGGGCGCGGGCTCCTCGCCGAGCAGGGCCGTGAGGGTCGCGTAGTCGCCGTGGCGGTCGAAGGGGCCGCGGCCCTCGACGGCGGCGTACAGCGTGGCGCCCAGGGAGAACAGGTCGGCGGCCGGAGTGGGCGGCTCGCCGCGGGCCCGCTCCGGAGCGAGGTAACCGGGTGTGCCGAGGATGCCGGCGGTGGCGGTGAGGCGGGGTTCACGGGACTCGGGCTGGAGCGCGATGCCGTAGTCGGTGAGCAGCACGCGCGCGTAGGGATCGCCCGAAGCGTTCGGCGCCAGAAGGATGTTGGCCGGTTTCACATCCCGGTGCAGGATGCCGATGCGGTGTCCGGCGGTGAGCGCGTCGAGGACGGCGAGGCCGATACGGGCGACCTGTGCGGGCGGCAGCGGCCCGGAGCGGCGGACGACCGCCTGGAGGTCGACGCCGTCGGGGACGTACTCCATGACGATCCAGGGCAGGCCCTCGTGGATCACCACGTCGTGCACGGTCGCCACATGCGGGTGGCCGCGCAGCCGGGCGGCGTGCCGGGCCTCGCTGCGGGCCCGCGCGATGCGGTGCGCGGGCTCGCTCGCGTCCCTCGGGACGTCCGGCAGCGAGATCTCCTTGATGGCGACCTCGCAGGCCAACTCCTCGTCGTACGCGAGCCATACGCGGCCCATCCCGCCCGCGCCGAGCGTGCGCAGCAGTCGGTAGCGTCCGTTGACGATCCTGCCTTCACCCTGCTCCGGTGTATCCCCGGCCATCACGCCTCCCCCGAGACGGCGCGCCTCCCCCGAGGACGCGTGGAACCTGTCTCCGAAGGTAGCCTCGCACCCGCCACTGACAAGAGGGCCTTTCCGTACCAATCCCACCGATCCCGCCGGGCGGGGACACAGGCGGCCCAGTGGTGCGGACAGGCCTCAGGCGTGACAGGCGCGGGCGCGGCGCGAGGCGGGACGATCGGCGAACCGGCCGCCGGGGGCGGTCAGTCGACGGGTTCCAGGAACCCCTGTTCCACCAACAGCCGGATCTGCGCGGGCGTCCGGTCGCGGAGCAGGACCGGGTCCTCGCCCACGAGTTGGGCGATCGCGTCGAGGATGCGGCCCGCGCTCAGGCTGCCGTCGCAGACGCCGGCGAAGCCCGCGCCGACGGTGTCGACCTTGGTCGCCCGGCGCATCCCGCGGTGCTGACGCAGCACGACGTGCTCGGGGTCCTCGGCGCCGGGCAGACCCACCTGTTCCTGGATGACCTCGGCGGCGAGCCTGAAGTGGGCGGCGAGCAGGGCCGCGTCGTCGAGGGCGCGCAGCCGGTCGACGCGGTCGAAGTGCGCGCGCACGGTGTCGCCGAGCGGCTGCTCGATCGAGTGCGGCCACTCCTCGACGGTGATCGAGGGTGCGTCAGAATCCGTCCTGCGCAGCGTGATCCAGCCGAAGCCGACGCCCTTGACCTTGCGCGCCTCGAACTCGTCGAGCCACGCGTCGTAGAGCGCCTCGTACGCGGCCGGGTCGCCCCGGTGGTCGCCGGCGTCCCTGAGCCACAACTCGGCGTACTGCGTGACGTCCTGGACCTCGCGCTGCACGATCCACGCGTCGCAGCCGCGCGGCACCCACGACCTGAGCCTGTCCTGCCAGTCCTCCCCCTCCACGTGCTGCCAGTTGGCGAGGAACTGCGCGAATCCGCCCTCGCGCAGTCGGTCCCCCGCTTCCTGAACGAGCGACCGGCACAGATCGTCCCCGCCCATCCCGCCGTCGCGGTAGGTCAGTCGGGCGCCGGGCGAGATCACGAAGGGCGGGTTCGACACGATGAGGTCGTACGTCTCGTCGTCGCGGACCGGGTCGAAGAGGGAGCCCTCGCGGAGGTCGGCCGCCGGTGCGCCGGAGAGCGCCAGGGTGAGCGCGGTGATGTGCAGGGCGCGCGGGTTGACGTCGGTGGCCGTCACGCGCGTGGCGTGCTGTGCCGCGTGCAGCGCCTGGATGCCGGACCCGGTGCCGAGGTCGAGCGCGGTGGCCACCGGTGCCCGTACGGTGATGCCCGCGAGGGTCGTGGACGCGCCGCCCACCCCGAGGACGACGCCTTCCTCCCGGCTGCCGATGCCGCCGGCCCCGCCGACCGCGCATCCGAGGTCGGACACGATGAACCAGTCCTCGCCGCCGGGCCCGCCGTAGGGCCGTACGTCCACGGTCGCGGCGACCTCGTCGGCGCCCACGGACGTCAGCCAGCCGCCCTCCACGCACGCGTCGACGGGCAGGACGTCCCGCACGCGTGCGTGCGGCACGGGCTGCTGGAGCAGGAACAGGCGGACCAGGGTCTCCAACGGGGTGTCGCCCCGGGTCGCGCGGAGGGCCGGCACGGTCTCGCTGCGGGCCAGCGCCGCGTACGCGGGGGCGCCGAGCAGGTCGAGCAGTCCGTCGGCGGTGAAGGAGGCGCCGAGCAGGGCGTCCCGGAGCCGGGCGGCGACCTCCGGGCGGTCGGATGCGGGCAGCGTGGGCAGGGTGGAGTTACTCACGCCCCCATTGTGGCCGCTCCCGCCGACAACGTGCCCGCGCGTGCGAAGGCCCCGGCACGCACGCGTACCGGGGCATCTTTCAGTCACTGAAAGATCGCTGCCTACAGGAGGCGCCGTTCACCGGGCGAGGTCAGAAAGCCCCGGGCGGGATCAGGTGGTCCCGGTCGAGGCCGACGCGGACGCCGACTTGCAGGCCTCCTGCTTGGTCATCGCCTTGCCGACGTCGCCCTCTTCGAGGGTCTTCAGGGCGTCGTTCCCACTGGTGCTGAGCTTGTCCAGCGAGGTCGCGATGCCCTTGAGGCCGTCCGCGAACTTCGCCTGGTCCTTGACGTCGAGTCCGTCGACCTGCTTCTTCAGGGCGGCGTACGACGCGGAGATGTCGTTGAGCTCCTTGACGGCGTTCTGCTGCTTCGTCGCGCCGCTGTCGACGTCCGGCGCCCCGGCGCTGTTCACGGCGGCCCCGATCGCCTTGTAGGCGTCGGACATGTCCTGGAAGGCCTGTGAGTCGGTCTGCCGGACCTGTTCCGGGGTGCTGTTGTCCGAGGTCTCCTTCTGGATCGCCGTGTTGGCGGCCTCGATCTTCTTCGCCTGCGGCTGCACCGCGACGCAGACCTGCTTGGCCCAGGCGTCCAGCTTGGCGTCCGTGTCGTCACCGCTGCCGCCGCATCCCGACAGCGCCAGTACCAGTACCGCACCGCCGGACAGTGCGGCCGCGAGCTTCTTGTTCACCGGATTGGTCCCTTCCATGGCTCTCGGCCCCGGAACATACACGGCGCACAGGCCGCACCCCCGAGCCCGATGACCGACAGGAACGCTTTTGGGACCATTTGCACCAAGCGAGAGAAGGCTCACGGCGAGGCCCTGAACACACACAGAACGGGCGGGCGGCGCCCACAACTCGCGCCGCCCGCCCGCCGGTTGAGCGGGACCTCCCAAGACCCCCCGAACCGGGCCCCGTAGGACCGCCTACGAAACCACCGCGGGGTCCGCCTTCTTGGTCACCCGCTCGGCGTCGTCCTCGTCCCCCACGGCGATCCCGCGCCGCTTGGAGATGTACACCGAGGCGGCGATCACCAGGAACGCGAGCACCGCGATCGTGATGCGCGCCCCGGTGTTCTTGTCGTCGCCGTAGCTGAACTTGATGACCGCGGGCGCGATGAGCAGCGCGACGAGGTTCATCACCTTCAGCAGCGGGTTGATCGCCGGACCGGCCGTGTCCTTGAACGGGTCGCCGACCGTGTCGCCGATCACCGTGGCGGCGTGGGCCTCGCTGCCCTTGCCGCCGTGGTTGCCGTCCTCGACGAGTTTCTTCGCGTTGTCCCAGGCACCGCCCGAGTTCGCCAGGAAGACCGCCATCAGCGTGCCGGTGCCGATGGCGCCCGCGAGGAACGAGCCGAGCGCGCCGACTCCTAGCGTGAACCCGACCGCGATCGGCGTGAGGACCGCGAGCAGGCCCGGTGTGGCCAGTTCGCGCAGCGCGTCCTTGGTGCAGATGTCGACGACGCGCCCGTACTCCGGTGTCTCGGTGTAGTCCATGATCCCGGGGTGCTCGCGGAACTGCCGCCGCACCTCGTAGACCACGGCCCCGGCGGACCGCGAGACCGCGTTGATCGCGAGCCCCGAGAAGAGGAAGACGACCGCGGCGCCGACGATGAGGCCCACCAGGTTGTTGGGCTGGGAGATGTCCATCATCAGGTTGAGCGGCGCGCCCGGTCCCGAGACCTTCTCGCCGACGTCGTTGGCGGCGGTGAGGATGGCGTCCCGGTACGACCCGAAGAGCGCCGACGCCGCCAGGACGGCGGTGGCGATGGCGATGCCCTTCGTGATGGCCTTGGTGGTGTTGCCCACCGCGTCCAGGTTGGTGAGCACCTGCGCGCCCGCGCCCTCGACGTCGCCGGACATCTCCGCGATGCCCTGCGCGTTGTCGGAGACCGGCCCGAAGGTGTCCATGGCGACGATCACACCGACCGTGGTGAGCAGTCCGGTGCCGGCCAGCGCCACCGCGAACAGCGCCAGCATGATCGAGGCGCCGCCGAGCAGGAACGCCCCGTAGACGGCGAGACCGATCAACAGGGCGGTGTAGACGGCCGATTCGAGGCCGAGGGAGATGCCCGCGAGGATGACGGTGGCCGGGCCGGTGAGCGAGGTCTTGCCGATGTCCATCACGGGACGGCGGTTCGTCTCCGTGAAGTAGCCGGTCAGCTGCTGGATCAGGGCGGCGAGCACGATGCCGATGGCCACGGCGACGAGCGCGAGGATCCGCGGATCGCCGTCCTTGACCTTGATCGCCGCGTCGGTGACGCCGTCGAGGTCGGCGTACGACGACGGCAGATAGACGAAGACCGCGACCGCCACCAGCACGAGCGAGATCACCGCGGAGATGAAGAAACCCCGGTTGATCGCGGACATGCCGCTGCGGTCGGTCCGGCGTGGCGCCACCGCGAAGATGCCGATCATGGCGGTGATCACACCGATCGCCGGCACGAGCAGCGGGAAGGCCAGTCCGGAGTCGCCGAAGGCCGCCTTGCCGAGGATCAGCGCGGCGACCAGCGTCACGGCGTACGACTCGAAGAGGTCGGCCGCCATGCCCGCGCAGTCGCCGACGTTGTCGCCCACGTTGTCGGCGATCGTCGCCGCGTTGCGCGGGTCGTCCTCCGGGATGCCCTTCTCGACCTTGCCGACCAGGTCGGCGCCGACGTCGGCGGCCTTGGTGAAGATGCCGCCGCCGACCCTCATGAACATGGCGATGAGGGCGGCACCGAGGCCGAATCCCTCCAGCACCTTCGGCGCGTCGGCCGCATACACCAGCACCACGCAGGAGGCGCCGAGCAGACCGAGCCCCACCGTGAACATGCCGACGACGCCGCCCGTGCGGAAAGCGATCTTCATGGCTTTGTGCGAGACGGCGGTGAGATCCTTTTCGGGCTCACCTTCCGCGGGAGTCGCTTCCCGGGCCGCCGCGGCGACACGGACATTACTGCGTACGGCGAGCCACATACCGATATAGCCGGTGGTCGCCGAGAACACCGCGCCGATCAGGAAGAAGATCGATCGTCCGGCGCGCTGATTCCAGTCGTCCGCGGGCAGCAGCAGAAGCAGGAAGAAAACGATCACGGCGAATACGCCGACCGTGCGCAACTGCCGTCCCAGATAGGCGTTCGCGCCCTCCTGGACCGCTGCCGCGATCTTCTTCATGCTGTCCGTGCCCTCGCCGGCGGCGAGCACCTGGCGGACCAGGATGCCCGCGACCACGAGCGCTGCCAGCGCCACGAGGCCGATCACCATCACGAGGATGCGGTTGTCGTGGGTCAGGACCGCGGCTGCGAAGGTTGTGGGGTGGTCAAACTGCTGAGGGGTAGAAAGCCCCGCCATTCGTCCTCCTTGACGCCTGTGCTGAGCTCAAGATGTGGACGGATTGTAGGTACCGGAACCTGATCAAAACAGTGCGCGGCAAACGGAATTGGCCTTCGCATAGTAATGCCTTAAAAGCATTGGCGCTTGATCAAATTATCGAGAACCGATCGGGGCGTCGATCCGGCATTGATCGTGAATTGATTCACGAATTCAAGCGTACCGGGAACGGGCACTCGCGGCGCGCTCCCGGAAATGCCGAAGGGCCCTGCTCAGCAGGGCCCTTCGGCTGTGGTGTGCGGCGGTTTTCAGGAAAGCGGGGCGGCCGGCGGTGTCGTCGGCCACGTCATACGGATCGATCCGCCGTGCTCCCCCGCGGTGACCTCGACGTCGTCGACGAGCCCGCTGATGACAGCGAGACCCATCTCGTCCTCCTCGGTCTCCGCGTCCGGATCCTCGCCGAGCGCCCCGGGCGCCTTGTCGCCGGGGGCCGAGCGTGGTGCCTCGTCGCCGACCTCGATGGAGAACTGCTTCTCCTCCTCGATCAGCAGCACCTTCACCGGGGCGGTGATCCCACTGCTCTGGTGCAGCCCGACGGCACGGGTGCAGGCCTCGCCGACGGCGAGTCTCACCTCGTCGAGTACGGCCTCGTCCACTCCGGCCCTGCGCGCCACCGCTGCCGCCACCAGCCGGGCGGTCCTGACGTGCTCGGGCAGCGCGCTGAAGCGGAGTTCAACGGTGGCCATGCATCCCCCTCGGGACTACGGGCGTGCTGTCGGAGGGCCGGGCTGCCGAAAGCCCGGTCCACCGGTCGTCTATACGGCCGATCGGGGAGCGGTCGTTCACCGCTCCCTGAACGGTCGGTCAGTCGGTGGCCGCCACCGCTTCCTCGACCGAGGTGTGAATCGGGAACACCTTGGTGAGGCCGGTGATACGGAAGATCTTCAGAATGCGCTCCTGGTTGCAGACCAGGCGCAGCGAGCCCTCGTGGGCACGCACCCGCTTCAGGCCGCCGACCAGCACACCGAGCCCGGTGGAGTCGAGAAAGTCGACGCCCTCCATGTCTACGACGAGGTGAAAACTCCCGTCGTTCACCAGCTCGACCAGCTGTTCGCGCAACTTGGGCGCGGTATATACGTCGATTTCTCCACCGACCTCGACGACCGTACGATCGCCGACGGTACGGGTCGACAGGGACAGGTCCACGGATCCTCCAGCACCTTGCTATCGAGCGGTCATCCCATGGGACACCTCGGCAGAGCCCCCAGGACGGTTCGCCAGCCGCGATGGCATTCAATCACTTACCGCAGGGCGTGCACGACGCCTTGGCTCCATTGTCCGTCACGCCAGTGACACACTCGGTGCCGATGGCCAAGAATCAGCGATCCGATCGACCCTCGGCGAACCCCGTGTCCGGGCTCTCGCCGAGCACGGTTCTGGACCGGCTCGCGTCCGGACCGAGCCGGGCTTCGCGCATCACTCATACGGAGCACTTGCCCCCACGTGAGGGCCGCCATGCCGTCTGGCCTGACCGGATTCGCGCTGAGGTGATCGCCACCGTCCAGGAAGCCGGTATCGAACACCCCTGGGCCCACCAGGCACAGGCCGCCGAGCACGCCCTCGACGGCGAGTCAGTGATCGTTGCCACAGGCACCGCCTCGGGCAAGTCGCTGGCTTATCTGGTACCGGTCCTCTCGGCGCTCCTCGACGGCTCCGAGGCGCCGAACGGCCGCGGCACCACCGCCCTGTACCTGGCCCCCACAAAAGCCCTGGCAGCCGACCAGCTCCGCTCCGTGAAGGAACTTTCACAACCTCTGGGCAATGCCGTTCGCCCGGCCGTGTACGACGGCGACACTCCGTTCGAGGAGCGCGAGTGGGTTCGCCAGTACGCCAACTACGTCCTGACCAACCCCGACATGCTCCACCGGGGCATATTGCCCTCGCACCCGCGCTGGTCCTCCTTCCTGAAAGCCCTGAAGTACGTCGTCATCGACGAGTGCCACACCTACCGGGGCGTCTTCGGCTCCCACGTCGCCCAGGTGCTGCGCCGACTGCGCCGTCTCTGCGCCCGCTACGGCTCTTCCCCCGTCTTCCTGCTCGCCTCCGCGACCGCCGCCGAGCCCTCGGTGGCCGCCCGCCGCCTCACCGGCCTCCCCGTGGTCGAGGTCGCCGACGACGCCTCCCCGCGCGGTGAACTGGTCTTCGCCCTCTGGGAACCCCCGCTCACCGAACTCCACGGCGAGAAGGGCGCCCCGGTCCGCCGTACCGCCACCGCCGAGACCGCCGACCTGCTGACCGACCTCACCGTCCAGGGCGTGCGCTCGGTGGCCTTCGTACGGTCCCGGCGCGGCGCCGAGCTGATCGCGCTGATCGCCCAGGAACGCCTCGCCGAGGTCGACCGCTCACTGGCCCGACGGGTCGCCGCCTACCGCGGCGGCTACCTCCCCGAGGAGCGCCGCGCCCTCGAACGCGCCCTCCACTCCGGCGAGTTGCTCGGCCTCGCCGCCACCACCGCCCTCGAACTCGGCATCGACGTCTCGGGGTTGGACGCCGTCCTCATCGCCGGCTACCCCGGTACCCGCGCCTCGCTGTGGCAGCAGGCGGGCCGCGCCGGACGCTCCGGCCAGGGCGCCCTGGCCGTCCTGGTGGCCCGCGACGACCCCCTGGACACCTTCCTCGTCCACCACCCGGAGGCCCTCTTCGACCAGCCGGTGGAGTCCACCGTCCTGGACCCGGACAACCCGTACGTCCTGGCCCCCCACCTGTGCGCGGCAGCGGCGGAACTCCCGCTCACCGACGACGACTTGGACCTGTTCGGCCCGGCCACCGCGGACCTGCTGCCGCAGCTGGAGGCCGCGAAACTGCTCCGCCGCCGGGCGAAGGCCTGGCACTGGACGCGCCGGGAACGGGCCGCCGACCTCACCGACATCCGCGGCGGGGGCGGAAACCCGGTCCAGATCGTCGAGAACGGCACCGGCCGCCTGCTGGGCACGGTCGACGAGTCCGCCTCCCACGCGACCGTCCACGAGGGCGCGGTCCACCTCCACCAGGGCCGCACGTACCTGGTGAGCTCCCTGGACCTGGAGGACTCGGTGGCTCTGGTCGAGGAGGCCAACCCCCCGTACTCGACGGTCGCCCGCGACACGACAGCCATCTCCGTCCTGGAGACGGACATCGAACTCCCGTGGGGCCAGGGCCGGTTGTGCTACGGCTCTGTCGAAGTCACCAACCAGGTCGTCTCCTTCCTCCGCAGACGTGTCATCACCGGCGAAGTCCTCGGCGAGTCGAAACTCGACCTCCCTCCTCGTACGCTGCGCACCCGCGCGGTGTGGTGGACGGTCACCGAGGACCAGCTCGACGCCGCCCGCATCAACCCCGAGATCCTCGGCGGCGCCCTGCACGCCGCCGAACACGCCTCGATCGGCATGCTCCCCCTCTTCGCCACCTGCGACCGCTGGGACATCGGCGGAGTCTCGGTCCCCCTGCACCCCGACACACTGCTGCCGACGGTCTTCGTCTACGACGGCCATCCCGGCGGCGCGGGCTTCGCCGAGCGCGCCTTCCACACCGCCCGCGCCTGGCTCACCGCCACCCGCCAGGCCATCGCCTCCTGCGAGTGCGACGCCGGCTGCCCGTCCTGCATCCAGTCCCCCAAGTGCGGCAACGGCAACGAGCCGTTGCACAAGCGGGGAGCGGTGCGGTTGCTCACGGAACTGTTGCGGGAGGCGCCGATGCCGGAGGGAGAGGTACGGGAGGGGGAGGTGCCGGTACCGGAAGGAAAGGCGCCGGAGGGGGAGGTGCCGGTCTCTGAGGGAGCGGTGCGGGTGCCGGAGGCGGCACCGGCCCCGCAGGTCCCGCCCGCGCCCTGACCTCCGCCGCGAACGGTCCCAGGCCGGCCGCCGCCGTCACGTCCGACGTCTCCCCCACGACCGCGCACCGCACCAGCCGCGTCCCCTGGGCCCGCGCCACCCGCTCCGCCCGGGCGCAGGCCCCCGTACCGCCCTCCGCCCAGTCGTCGGCCGCCGCGAGGGCCGCGAGATCCGCGGCGCCGGCCGCACGGTGCCGGGCCACGACGGCCTGCCCCAGGGCGAGCACGATCCCGAACACGACGCACATCACGGCCATCGCCCCCAGGCTCCACACGGTGGCGGACCCGCGGTCCGAGCCCGGGCCGGGGTGACGGAATCTCATGCGCCCCAGCGCGGCGACACGACACCTCATGGCCCCGCCCTCCCCTCGCCGACCGTCTCCTCCGCCACCGCCACGGCCTCCTCCCGCACCTCGAAGGGCAGCCCGCTCAGCGCCGGTGGCCTGGCGACCACGACCACACGGACCTGGTCGCCCTCCCTGGAGACCGTGATCCTCGCGTCGCGCGGTGCCGTGTCCCGGGCCACCCGGACGACCGCTTCGGCGGGATCCTGCCGAGCCGCCGCACGGGCGCCCGAGCGTGCCGCGTCCACGCACTGGATCTGCGCGGCCACCACCAGCAGCCCCCACACCAGCGCCATCGCGAACATCACCAGCACGGGCAGGACCACGGCCGCCTCGGCCGTCACGAACCCCCCGTCACCGCCCCGGCGTTCACACCTTCGCATCGAGGGCCCGCTTCACGATGTCCTGGAGTTCCGCGCTGACCGCTCCGCTGGTCACCACCTTGTAGAGCACCACGGCGAACGCCACCGCCGCGACAAGCCCCATGGCGTATTCAGCCGTTGCCATACCGGCGTCCCGCCGCGCGGCGCGGAGTTGCGCCCGTGCCCGTACCGCTCGGACCGCCCGTACCGCCGCTGCCCGTACTCCCTGCACTGCCTTGTACATCTCAACCCCCGTGAGGTTCCTGTTGGTTCGGTTTCTCGATCAGTCGCTGTTCGTCATACGTCCGTCAGCCGCCGCCCCCTCCCGTCGCCCCGCCCGCGAGCCCGATCACCACGGGCAGTACGCCGACCGCGATGAACGCGGGCAGGAAGCACAGCCCCACCGGTGCGGTGATCAGGACGGCCGCCCGCCGGGCCCGTGCCGTCGCGGTGCGGGTCCAGTCGGCGCGGGCCTCCGCCGCGAGCCGGGCGACCGGTCCGGCGGCGGGGAGCCCCGACTCGTCGGCCCGTTCGAGCAACCGAGCCAACGGGCCGGCGCCCGGGAGCGCGGCCAACCTCCGCCAGGCGTCGGCCGGTTCACCGCCCAGCCGCACCTCCGCCGCCGCACGCGCCAGCCGCTCCCCCACGGGTCCCGCCAGCGCCTCGCCCACGGCCTGGGCGGCGATCACCGGCGAGGCCCCGGCGGCGATACAGGCGCCCAGCAGATCGGCGGCGAGCGGGAGTTGGCGAGCGGCGGTGGCCGCGTCGCGCTCGGCGCCGGTGTCGTCGGCCACCTGCCTACGGCGCCACCACCACAGCCCGAATGCGACTGCCCCGCCCACCACGACTCCGGCGATCCCACCGACCAACACCCACCCGGCACCCACGACGCCCACCACCGGCAACCAGCGCCGCGCGGCATCCCGAGCCTCGAACCGCCGCCCGGCGAGCGGCACTTCGCGAGCCTCCCGAGTTTCCCGATTCTCGCGAGCCTCCCGATGCAGCAGCCCGGCCAGCCGTCGCCGAGCCCTCCGCGCCCTCCGCAACGCGTCCAGCCTCCGCACCGACCACGCCACGGCCAGCACCACCCCCAGGGCCACCCCCAGCCTGTGGACAACTTCCGTACTCACTCGGTCCTCCTTCTCCGACTCCGACTCCGGTACCCGGCTGCCACGACTGCTTCGCTCACGCCGCCTCCACCCCGCCCACGATCCGCAGCGCCCACCACATCCCCAGGCCCTCCAGCAACCCCCCGACCACCAGGCACCCCAACCCCGCGCCGCTGTGCAGCAGCACCCGCAACGGATCGGCGCCCATCGCCGCGCCGAGCAGCAGCCCGAGCACCGGCAAGCCGGCGAGCATCACGGCGGTGGCCCGCGCTCCGGCCAACTGGGCGCGCAGGTCGGCCCGTTGGTCACGGTCCGCGCGCAACGCCCCTTCGAGCCGGTCGAGTCCCGCGGCGAGTCCGGCCCCCTGGTCCACGGCGACCCGCCAGCACGCGGCGAGCCCCAACAGGCCTTCCGCGCCCGGCTGTCGGGCCGCCGAGGTGAGCGCACCCGGCACATCCCCGCCGAACCGTGCCGCCGCGAGCACCGCGGCCTGCGCCTCCCCGAGCCCCTCGGAGTCGAGCGCGGCCCGCAGCAACGCCTCGCCCGGCTGCCGCCCCGCGCGCACCTCCCCGGCGAGCGCCGAGCACAGCGCGATCACCGCGTCCCCGCGCGACTCCCGCGCCCGCCGGGCCTCCCCGGCCAGCCGCACCCGCCGTAGCAACGGCACTCCGACCGCCCCCGCGACGACCGGAACCACCGAAGCCCCCAGTGCCGCCACCACCAGTCCGACGCCCAGCGACCACCACTCGGCCCGCAACCGGCCCCGGATCCGCCGCAGTTCGTCGGCGGCCCGCTCCCACGAGGGCGGTCCGACGCCCATCGCCGCGCCGCCCGCGAACAGCAACTGCGCCCGCCGCGCCCCGGACTGCCGCCCGCCCGTCAGCCAGACCAGGGCCCCGACACACACCGCGGCCACGCCGACCGACATCTCACCCGTTCCCACGTCCATCACCACTCCCGTTCGACATCGCCCGTCCCTTCGCCCCCACCCCGGATCAACTCCCGCAACCGCACCCACCCCCGCTCGTACGCGAACGCCTCCGCGCCCCAGCGCAGCGCCGGTACCGTCCGCACCAACCCCGAGGGGTCGCGCTCCAGGACATGGACCTCGGCGATCCGGCGCCGCCCGGCCCGGTCCCGTACGAGGTGCAGGACCACCGACAGTGCCGCCGCCAACTGGCTGTGCAGCGCGGCCCGGTCGAGGCCCGCGGCCGTCCCCAGGGCCTCCAGGCGAGCCGGGACATCGGCCGCGGCGTTGGCGTGCACGGTTCCGCAGCCGCCCTCGTGGCCCGTGTTGAGCGCGGCGAGGAGGGCGACGACCTCGGGTCCGCGCACCTCGCCGACGACGAGCCGGTCCGGCCGCATCCGGAGGGCCTGGCGGACCAGGTCCTGGAGGGTGACGAGGCCGGCGCCCTCCTGGTTGGCGGGTCTGCTCTCCAGCCGTAGGACGTGCGGATGGTCCGGCTTCAGCTCCGCCGAGTCCTCGGCGAGGACGATCCGTTCGCCCGGACCGACCAGCCCGAGCAGCGCGCTCAGGAGTGTCGTCTTGCCGCTCCCGGTACCGCCGCTGATCAGGAAGGACAGCCGGGCCTCGATCACGGCCCGCAGGATCCGGTCGCCGCCCGGCGGGACCGTGCCCGCCGCGACCAGTTCG
The DNA here is from genome assembly GCF_053891435.1 of Streptomyces sp. NPDC002276. Classification (NCBI taxonomy): domain Bacteria; kingdom Bacillati; phylum Actinomycetota; class Actinomycetes; order Kitasatosporales; family Streptomycetaceae; genus Streptomyces; species Streptomyces sp. NPDC002276. The sequence continues at coordinate 144,004 of NZ_JBSFCQ010000010.1, forward strand.
CCGAGCGTGAACGCGCGCGGTCGTACGACGCGGAGCGAGAGGCAGGTGCAGCCGACCGCGACCGGGGGCAGCACGGCGTGCAGGCGGGTCCCGTCGGGCAGCCGGGCGTCGGCCCAGGGCCGCGCGTCGTCCAGCCGGCGTCCGGCCACCGCGGCCAGGCGCTGCGCGAGACGTCGTACGGCCGCCGCGTCCGGGAAGGTGACGGCGGTCAGTTCCAGGCCGCCGCCCCGGTCGACCCACACCCGGTCCGGGGCCGACACGAGCACGTCGGTGACCGAGGGGTCGGCGAGCAGGGACTCCAGCGGCCCGCTGCCCACCAGCTCGGACCGCAACTGCTCGGCCGCGCCGAGGACTTCGGCGTCCCCCAGCACCCGCCCCTGCTCCCGCAGCGCCTGCGCCACCCGCGCGGGCGTCGGCTCACCGCCGCTCTCGGCCAGCCACCGCCGCACCCCGTCGAGCATCCCGGCGGGCATCCCTGGAGCCGGACCGAAGCCGGTCCCCACCGGCCCGCTCATACGCCACCCGCCTCGACCAGCGCCCGCTCCCAGAACTCCCGGCAGAACCGCGCCAGCGGTCCCCGCCCGGCCGCCCCCGGCGGCGCCTTGCCGTCGTGCGGCCGCAACAGGCCCGATTCGAGCGGTACTTCGCCCGCCAGCGGCAGTCCGAGGAGGCGGGCCACCTCACGGTCGTCGAGGCCGGGGGCGTACGGCCCGCGGACGGCCACACGGAGATCGCGCAGGACCATGCCGACGGCGGACGCGATCCGGCCGGCCGCGGCGACGGCGCGCAGTTCGGCGGGGACCACTAGAAGGCCCACGTCGAGTTGGGCGAGGGTCTCGGCGACACCGTCGTCGATGCGGCGGGGCAGGTCGACGACGACCGTGCCGCCGCGCCTTCTGGCCGCGGCGAGCACCGCGCGGACGGCCTGCGGCGGGATGGCGACGCAGTCGCCGCGGTCCCAGCTGAGCACCCGGAGCGAGTGGAGTTCGGGGAGGGACTCCTCCAGGGCGCCGCCGCCGACCCGGCCGCGCGAGGCGGCGAACGCGGGCCAGCGCAGGCCTTCCGCGCTCTCTCCGCCGAGGAGTACGTCGAGTCCGCCCCCGAGGGGATCCGCGTCCACCAGGAGGGTGCGCAGTCCCTCCCGCGCGGAGGTGACGGCGAGGGCGCACGCGAGCGTGGACGCTCCGGCCCCGCCGCGGCCCCCGATGACGCCGACGGTGAGCGCGGGGCGGCCGACGCCCTCGGCCACGTCGGCGATGCGGTCGACGAGCCACTGCTCGCCGTCGGGCAGCATCAGGACGTGATCGGCGCCGATCTCGACGGCCCGCCGCCAGACCCCGGAGTCGTCCTGGTCCCGGCCGACCAGCACCACCCCGTTGCGGCGGGCGGCCCCGCGCACCCGTCGTGCCGCGTCGTCGCCGACGAGGACGAGCGGCGCCGTCTCCCAGCCGCTCCGGCGCTCCGGGAGCCCGGGATGGACCTCGGGTGTCGCGCCGGCCGCCGCGCACAGGCGCAGCAAGTCGTCGAGGAGTTCGGCGTCCTCGGTGACGATCAGCGGTCCGCCCTGTCGTCCGCCGGCGGCGGGTGGCGGATCGTGTGTGACAGTTCCGGCCATTCTTTCCATCCCCCATCGATGTGTCTCTCGCGTCGCCCCTGCGGTCCCGCGATTCCCAAACGTGCGAAGAACCGGCGATCGGCCTCCATATGCACGGCCGACAGAAACCGGCCGAACGCGTCCGACAAACGGAACCGGCCATGAACTCGCCGCGAGCGAGGACGCGTTGGAATCACGGTGCGGGCATCGCGGAAATCGTGTGGATCTTGGTCGAAAACTGTGGACAACGCGGGGCCTGTGAATATCGCCGTCACCCATACCGGTGACCCCCGTACTGGCCTCTGTGCGAGTTCCGCAGCGCAGCCCCACAGCTACGCGCAGTGACGGGCTCTGGGCATGAAAAAAGGCGGCCTCAGCCGCCTCGCGATGCCCTCACGACCACGCACGGAAAGCGAAAACGGGTCCGGACATGCGACGACCCCCACCGGGGGGGAGAGTGGGGGTCGCCTTCACGGCCGACTCGGGGGGGGGAGGAGCCGGGCCGCGTTAGCACGGTCGCGAACGATCCGTGACTTCCATGGTGTACCCGAGAGCCCTCTCAGGCAAACCCACGCGCCACACCTTACGCCGAATGGGCTGCGCCTATGCTCTGGGTTGTGGAAAACCACTCCTTGCCCCGCACAGCAGCCTTCTTTGACCTGGACAAGACGGTCATTGCGAAGTCGAGCACGCTCACCTTCGGCAAGTCCTTCTACCAAGGCGGACTGATCAACCGCAGGGCCGCGCTGCGGACCGCCTATGCGCAGTTCGTCTTCCTCGCGGGCGGCGCCGACCACGACCAGATGGAGCGGATGCGCAAGTACCTGTCCTCGCTCTGCCGCGGCTGGAACGTCCAACAGGTGAAGGAGATCGTCGCCGAGACCCTGCACGACCTGATCGACCCGATCATCTACGACGAGGCCGCCTCCCTCATCGAGGAGCACCACCGCGCCGGCCGCGACGTCGTGATCGTGTCCACGTCGGGCGCCGAGGTCGTCGAGCCGATCGGTGAACTCCTGGGCGCGGACCGGGTGGTGGCGACCCGCATGGTGGTGGGCGACGACGGCTGCTTCACGGGCGAGGTGGAGTACTACGCGTACGGCCCGACGAAGGCCGAGGCGATCAAGGAGCTGGCCCAGTCCGAGGGGTACGACCTCGACCGCTGCTACGCCTACAGCGATTCGGTGACCGATGTGCCGATGCTCCAGTCCGTGGGCCGTCCCTACGCCGTGAACCCGGACCGCGCGCTGCGCAAGGAGGCCATCGCGCGCGGGTGGCCGATTCTGGACTTCAACCGCCCGGTCCGGCTCAAGCAGCGGCTGCCCACGCTCTCCGTGCCGCCCCGCCCGGCGCTCGTGGTGGCGGCGGCCGTGGGTGCCGCGGCGGCCACGGCGGGGCTCGTCTGGTACGCGAGCCGACGCAAGGCGGGGACCGTTTACACCGTTTAGTGGCTCTTTGAACGCAAAAGTAAAGAAGCGCGGCAAGGGGTTCCGCTTCCTCCGGCGCGGGAGTACAAAGGATTCAACGGCCCGCGAGACCAAGGACATCCGAAAGGATCACCTTAATAACGCATTTGGCCCCACGGACCGCGCATGAACACCGAGCACCCACGCGACGTCGACCCGTCGATTACGGGCCAGCCGCACCAGGTGACGGGCGATGTTCCCGACCTGATGGGCAATATTTCGAGGACGCTTGGTAACCCGGTGGAACATGCCAGCGGCGGTACGAATCCTCGTACCGCCGCATCCCGTAACGGCCCTCTACGTAGAGGGCCGTTACCCTGTGTCAGGCGGCCCCGCGTTGCAGCGCCTCGCACACCGCCGTCGACTCGCGCGCACCCAGCTCGACGGCCCGTCCGCAGTGCGTGATCCACGCGGCCATGCCCTCCGGAGTGCCGGAAACGTAGCCGTCCAGGGCCGCCAGATAGGCCGCGCGCCCGAGTTCGGCGTGGCCGACCTCCGCCGGACACACGGACTTCGGGTCGAGACCGCTGCCGATGAGGACGATCCGCTCGGCCGTGCGCGCGACGAGCCCGTTGCGGGAGGTGAAGGGGCGCAGCGCGAGCAGTTCGCCGTGCACGACGGCGGCCGTCACCAGCGCCGGCGCCGAACCGCCCGCGATGATCAGCTCCGAGAGTCCCTCCAGGCGCCCGGAGACCTCGGCCGCACCGGGGAGCGGCAGTTCGACGAGCGGTTCGTCGACCGGCTCCCCCGCCTGGCGGGGCCGTCCGATCTCGCCCTCCTTGCTCGCGGCGGCCACCAGGTGCAGCCGGGCGAGCACCCTGAGGGGCGACTGCCGCCAGATGGACAGGAGTTGGCCCGCCTCGGCGGACAGCCGAAGGGCCGCGCCCATCGTGCGGGCCTCCTCGTCACCGCTGAAGTCGGTGCGCCGACGCACCTCTTCGAGTGCCCAGTCGGCCCCGGACAGCGCGGCGGAGCCACGGGCCCCGCGCAGTGCCGCCTCGGCGGTGATCTCGTTGCTGCGGCGCCGCATGACCCGGTGCCCGTAGACCCGGTCCACGGCCTTGCGCATGGACTCGACGGACTCGGCCACTCCGGGCAACGTGCCCAGGGCCGCGAGCGGATCGGCGGTCGCACCTGTCGTACTCATGAGTACGACAGTAGCCATCCCGGCGGCGCGCCCCACGATGGAGTGGTCTTCTTCACGCACACCTGCCACATACAGCTACGGCACGACTACGCTTCGTGAACATGAAAATTGCTTTCGTCGGGAAGGGCGGCAGCGGAAAGACCACCCTGTCCTCCCTGTTCGTCCGCCACCTCGCGGCCACCGCCCAACCCGTCGTCGCCGTCGACGCGGACATCAACCAGCACCTGGGCCCCGCGCTCGGCCTGGACGAGGCCGAGGCCGCCGCACTGCCCGCACTGGGCGAGCACCTCCCCCTGATCAAGGACTACCTGCGCGGCGGCAACCCGCGCATCGCCTCCGCCGACACGATGATCAAGACCACCCCGCCCGGCGCGGGCTCCCGGCTGCTGCGGGTACGGGAGAACAATCCGGTCTACGACACCTGCGCGCGCTCGGTGGAACTCGACGGCGGCGCCGCCCGTTTGATGGTCACGGGCCCCTTCACGGACGCCGACCTGGGGGTTTCCTGCTACCACTCCAAGACGGGAGCGGTGGAGCTGTGCCTGAACCACCTGGTGGACGGGCGCGACGAGTTCGTCGTGGTGGACATGACGGCGGGCTCGGACTCCTTCGCCTCCGGCATGTTCACCCGCTTCGACATCACGTTCCTGGTGGCCGAGCCGACCCGGAAGGGGGTCTCCGTCTATCGCCAGTACAAGGAGTACGCCCGCGACTTCGGCGTCGTCCTGAAAGTCGTCGGCAACAAGGTGCAGGGTCAGGACGATCTCGACTTCCTCCGCGCCGAGGTCGGGGACGACCTGCTGGTGACGGTGGGGCACTCGGACTGGGTGCGTGCCATGGAGAAGGGCCGTCCGCCCCGGTTCGAGCTCCTGGAGGACGTCAACCGCCGCGCCCTGCGGATGCTGGAGATCGCCGCCGACGCGACGTACGAACTGCGCGACTGGGAGCGCTACACGCAGCAGATGGTGCACTTCCACCTGAAGAACGCCCGGAGTTGGGGCAACGAGCGCACCGGGGCCGACCTGGCGGCGCAGGTCGACCCCGGGTTCGTGCTCGACGAGAGCATCACCGCACCGGTGTGAGGCGCACCCTCTCCCGACCCGCTACTGCTTGACCGCCGGCGCCCCGGGCACACCCTTCGGGGCCGGGGCGGGGCGGCCGGTCAGGAAGGACGCCCAGCCCGGCTTCGGTGTCTCGCCGACGTTGAGGGTGCGCAGCTTCGCCAGGGTCCCCGGGTCCTGGGCGTCCAGCCAGTCGGCCAGTTGCCGGAAGGAGACACAGCGCGTCTCGGGCTTGTTGCAAACCTTCTCGATGACCTCGTCGAGGGCACGCATGTAGGTGCCCCCGTTCCAGGACTCGAAGTGATTGCCGATGACCAGGGGCGCGCGATTGCCGTCGTAGGCCCGGTCGAAGCCCTTGAGCAGGCCGTCACGCATCTCGTCGCCCCACTGCTCGTACTTGTCGGGGTCGCCCTGGGTCTGCGTGCCGGACTGGTTGACCATGAAGTTGTAGTCCATGGTCAGTTGCTCGTAGGTGTGGCCGGGGAAGGGGACGAGCTGCATGGACAGGTCCCACAGCCCCTCCTTCTTCTTGGGCCAGATCTGGTCGTTGACCCCGCTGGTGTCGTAGCGGAAGCGCAACTGGCTCGCCGCCTTCATGAAGTTGGCCTGGCCCTCCAGACAGGGCGTGCGGGCGCCGACGAGCTCCTTGTCGTAGTCGAAGGGCAGTGAAGACGCCTTCTTCATCCCGGAGTTGGTCTTCCAGGTCTTCACGAACTGCTTCGCCTGGGCGATCTCGCTCTTCCACTCGGCGACCGACCACTCGCCGACCCCGCCGTTCTTGCCGCAGAAGTGACCGTTGAAGTGGGTGCCGATCTCGTTGCCCTCCAGCCACGCCAGGCGCAGCTGCTTCACGGTGTCGGAGATGCCCTGCTCGTCGTTGAAGCCAATGTCCGAGCTGCCCGGTGAGTGCTCCGGGGGCTTGTAGAGGTCGCGCTTGTCCTCCGGCAGCATGTACACGCCGCTGAGGAAGTACGTCATGTTCGCGTGGTTGGCCTTGGAGACCTTGCGGAAGTGGGAGAACAGCTTCTGGCTGTCCTCGCCCGCGCCGTCGAAGGAGAACACCACGAACTGCGGGGGCTTCTGACCGGGCTTGAGCCGCTCGGGTCTGGGCAGATGCGGCTGCGCCCCGGTGTACGACGTGGAGCCGTCCCCGATCAGGCGGACTCCGCTCTTGGGTGCCGGGGCGGGCGCCGCCTTGTGCGGACCGTGCGCTCCGCGCGGGGAACCGTTGTCACCGATCGCGCAACCGGCGAGCGACGCGGCACAGGCCGCGGCGATCACGGCGCCCGCGGTGATCCTCTGGGTGGCGGCCATGTCCGCCCACCTTCTTCCTTCGTTCGGACCGACGCCGATCAGGGCGTTTTCTGGCGATGTGCCGGGATTCTCGGCAGCGCCGCCAAGGTCGCACGGGGCCGAAGGTGGGATTAGTACGACAAGCCGATGAAATTCTCACTTCACTCTGCGAGGTGACTTATTAACCCATTTGCACGGAAAGTCTATGCTTGACCTTTACTCTGCATTACGATCCATTTACCGAGCGTTGAGATATCCCGCCGCTGCACGCCGTGACCCACGGCCGCGACCGACCCCCGCCATCGACGGGGACCACCAGTTCCGCGACCGCGCTGCCCCGGAGGAGACGGGAAGACATGTCAGCCTGCGTACCCACCCGCGCCACCGACTCGAACGCCGATCGGACGAAGCGCGTCCACCCGCCCCACAGCCCGCCACCGCCCCCGCACCGCCGCTTCCGGATCGCGGGCGCCGATGTGTCGGCGTCCATCGCGGTCTTCCTGATCGCCCTGCCCCTGTCCCTCGGCATCGCGCTGGCCACCGGCGCGCCCCTCCAGGCCGGCCTGGTCGCCGCCGCCGCGGGCGGACTCGTCGCCGGGCTGCTCGGCGGCTGCCCCCTCCAGGTCAGCGGCCCGGCCGCCGGACTCACCGTGGTCACCGCCGACCTGATCCACCGTTACGGCTGGCGCACGACCTGCGCGATCACCGTCCTCGCGGGCCTGACCCAACTCGCCCTGGGCTGCGTGCGCGTGGCCCGCACCGCGCTCGCCGTCAGCCCCGCGATCGTGCACGGCATGCTCGCCGGCATCGGTGTCACCATCGCCGTCGCCCAGCTGCACATCGTCCTCGGCGGCACCCCGCAGAGCTCGGTCCTCGCCAACCTCCGCGCGCTGCCCGCCCAGTTGGCGGACCTGCACCCCGCCGACGTGGCGATGAGCGCGCTGACGCTGGCCCTTCTGCTGCTGTGGCCGCGCGTCCCCGGCCGGCTCGGGCATCTGATGCGGAAGATCCCGGCCGCGCTCGTCGCCGTCGCCGGGGCCACGCTCACCGCCTCCCTCACCGGGCTCGGTCTGGCCAAGGTCGACCTGCCGTCCTGGAGCAGCCACGCGCTGGCCGGACTGCCCGAGGGCCCGGTGCTCGGCATCGCCGCCGCCGTCCTCACCACCACGCTGGTGTGCAGTGTGCAGTCGCTGCTCGGCGCGGTCGCCGTGGACAAGCTGGTCGCCGGGCGGCCCGGGCTCTCCGCCCGCGTCGGCCGCTCCGACCTCAACCGCGAACTGCTCGGCCAGGGCGCCGCCAACATCGTCTCCGGCGTGCTCGGCGGACTGCCGGTCGCGGGGGTGGCCGTACGGAGTTCGGCGAATGTGCAAGCAGGTGCCGTGAGCCGGAACTCCACGATGCTGCACGGCGTTCTCGTAGTGATCGCCGCGCTGCTGATGGTCCCGGTGCTGGAGCTGATTCCGCTCGCTTCGCTCGCCGCACTCGTGATGGCCGTCGGTATCCAGATGGTGTCCCTGCACCACATCCGCACGGTGACCCGCCACCGCGAAGTGCTGGTCTACGCCGTCACCACCCTCGGCGTGGTCGTCTTCGGTGTCCTGGAGGGCGTGCTCCTCGGGGTCGCCGTGGCGGTGGCCGTCGCCCTGCACCGCCTCACCCACACCCGCATCACGCACGACGAGAAGGAAGGAGTCCATCACGTACACGTCCGAGGGCAGTTGACGTTCCTCGCGGTGCCGCGGCTCAGCCGCACCCTGCATCTCGTACCCCAAGGCGCCCACGTCGTCGTGGAGTTGGACGGTTCGTTCATGGACCACGCGGCGTACGAGTCACTTCAGGACTGGCAGAACGCGCACACCGCGCGGGGAGGCACCGCCGAACTGACGGGCCGCCGTACGGGAGTCAGTGCCGGTGCCACGGGTGCGGAAGCCTGCCGCTGTCACCCCTGGACGCCGTGGCGCGAGCACCGGTGCGAGCGCCCGCAGTCCACGCCCCGCAGCGGCGGTCCCGCCTCCGGGCATCAACTCGCCCGTGGCATCAGCGCGTTCCAGCGCAACACCGCACCCCTCGTGCGGGACGAGCTGGCCCGGCTGGCCAGGGAGGGGCAGCAGCCTTCGCAGCTCTTCCTGACCTGCGCCGACTCACGGCTGGTCACGTCGATGATCACCTCCAGTGGTCCCGGCGACCTGTTCGTCGTGCGGAACGTGGGCAACCTCGTGCCGCGGCCCGGCGAGGAGAGCGGCGACGACTCGGTGGCGGCGGCGATCGAGTACGCGGTGGACGTGCTGCGCGTGAGATCGATCACGGTGTGCGGGCACTCCGGGTGCGGGGCCATGCAGGCGCTGCTCAACTCCCAGCCGGGGGAGGCCCGTTCACCCCTCCAGCGGTGGCTGCGGCACGGGCGGCCGAGCCTGGAGCGGATGGCCGACGACAACCGGCCCTGGGCGCGGCTCGCCACCAGGGCGCCCGCCGACGCCGTGGAACAGCTGTGTCTGACCAATGTGGTGCAGCAGTTGGAGCATCTGCGGGGGCACGAGTCGGTGGCGCGGGCCCTGCGGGACGGGGAGTTGGAGCTCCACGGGATGTACTTCCACGTGGGTGAGGCGCAGGCGTATCTGCTGAGCGAGGAGGACGAGTTGTTCGATCGGGTGGGGGTGGTGGACGTGTCGGCCTGAACCTCGTCCACCCGGCGTCCGTGGGTACGAAAGACCCCCGCCGCACAGATCCGGCCACGGGTCCGATGACAGGTCCGGCGACAGGTCTAAACCAATATTTCGACGACCCTTGTCATCGGACCCCCGGGTCTGATGAGCTGGCCCGGGACACAACGGACACCCTGGGAAAGGCAGATGCCGTGAGCAACGAAAGCCTGGCCAACCTGCTCAAGGAAGAGCGCAGGTTCGCACCCCCCGCGGACCTGGCGGCGCACGCCAATGTCACGGCGGAGGCGTATGAGCAGGCCAAGGCTGACCGGCTCGGCTTCTGGGCCGCGCAGGCCCGACGCCTGAGCTGGGCGAAGGAGCCGAGCGAGACGCTGGACTGGTCGAACCCGCCGTTCGCCAAGTGGTTCAAGGACGGCTCGCTCAACGTCGCGTACAACTGCGTGGACCGACATGTCGAGGCGGGCAACGGCGACCGGGTCGCCATCCACTTCGAGGGCGAGCCCGGCGACAGCCGCGCGATCACCTACGCCGAGCTGAAGGACGAGGTCTCCAAGGCCGCGAACGCCCTGCTGGAACTGGGAGTCCAGAAGGGCGACCGGGTCGCCGTCTACATGCCGATGATCCCGGAGACCGCGGTCGCGATGCTGGCCTGCGCGCGCATCGGCGCCGCGCACTCGGTGGTGTTCGGCGGCTTCTCGGCGGACGCGCTCGCGACCCGCATCCAGGACGCGGACGCCAAGGTAGTCATCACCTCGGACGGCGGCTGGCGGCGCGGCAAGCCGTCCGCGCTCAAGCCGGCCGTGGACGACGCGGTCGACCGCCCGGACAGCGGCGTCGAGCACGTGCTCGTGGTCCGGCGTACGGGCCAGGACGTGGCGTGGAACGACGAGCGGGACGTGTGGTGGCACGAGGTCGTCGACCGGCAGTCGACGGAGCACACCCCGGAGGCGTTCGAGGCGGAGCAGCCGCTGTTCATCCTCTACACGTCCGGTACGACGGGTAAGCCCAAGGGCATCCTGCACACCTCCGGCGGCTATCTCACCCAGGCCGCGTACACCCACCACGCGGTCTTCGACCTCAAGCCGGAGACCGACGTCTACTGGTGCACGGCCGACGTCGGCTGGGTCACCGGGCACTCGTACATCGTCTACGGCCCGCTCGCCAACTGCGCGACCCAGGTCATGTACGAGGGCACCCCGGACACCCCGCACCAGGGCCGCTTCTGGGAGATCGTCCAGAAGTACGGGGTGACGATCCTGTACACGGCGCCGACCGCGATCCGTACGTTCATGAAGTGGGGCGACGACATCCCCGCGAAGTTCGACCTGTCCTCGCTGCGCATCCTGGGCTCGGTCGGCGAGCCGATCAACCCCGAGGCGTGGATCTGGTACCGCAAGCACATCGGCGCGGACAGGACGCCGATCGTGGACACCTGGTGGCAGACCGAGACCGGCGCGATGATGATCTCGCCACTGCCGGGCGTGACGCACACCAAGCCCGGTTCCGCGCAGACACCGCTGCCCGGCATCTCCGCGACGGTCGTCGACGACGAGGCGAACGAGGTGCCGAACGGCGGCGGCGGTTACCTGGTCCTCACCGAGCCGTGGCCGTCGATGCTGCGCACGATCTGGGGCGACGACCAGCGGTTCCTGGACACGTACTGGTCGCGCTTCGAGGGCAAGTACTTCGCCGGTGACGGCGCGAAGAGGGACGACGACGGCGACATCTGGCTGCTCGGCCGGGTGGACGACGTGATGCTCGTGTCCGGGCACAACATCTCCACCACCGAGGTCGAGTCGGCGCTCGTCTCCCACCCGTCCGTGGCCGAGGCGGCCGTGGTCGGCGCGGCCGACGAGACGACCGGTCAGGCGATCGTCGCGTTCGTCATCCTGCGCGGCACGGCGAACGCGGAGGACGAGAACCTGGTCAACGACCTGCGCAACCACGTCGGCACGGTCCTCGGCCCGATCGCCAAGCCCAAGCGGGTCCTCCCGGTGGCAGAGCTGCCGAAGACCCGCTCCGGCAAGATCATGCGCCGCCTGCTGCGCGACGTGGCGGAGAACCGTGAGCTGGGGGACGTCACGACTCTGACCGACTCGACGGTCATGTCCCTCATCCAGGAGAAGCTCCCGGCGGCGCCCAGCGAGGACTGAGCAGTACACGGTCCAGCGATGAGGGGTGCCCGGCGCAGCGCGCGCCGGGCACCCCTTTTAGGTAAACTAAGCAAAACGTGACCCTCATGGTGTGCCGGGAAGTCTGGTCGGCGAGTAGTTCCGTCCTGCCCACCGACCGGAGGTCTCCCCGTGACCGCGCCCCGCCCCACTCCCGCCCGCAAGGTGCTCGGACGGTTGTCCCTGCCCGAGCGGAACTTCGTCGCGGAGGCGCTGCGCACCGAGACCGTCGGCGGTGTCCTTCTCCTGATCGCCGCGGTCGCCGCGCTGATCTGGGCGAACGTCCCGGCCCTGCACGACAGTTACGAGAGCGTCAGCCACTTCCACCTGGGCCCCGCCGCCCTCGGCCTGCACCTCTCGATCGCCCACTGGGCCGCCGACGGTCTCCTCGCCGTCTTCTTCTTCGTCGCCGGCATCGAACTCAAGCGCGAACTCGTCGCCGGCGACCTGCGCGACCCGAAAGCCGCCGCCCTGCCCGTCGTAGCGGCCCTGTGCGGGATGGCCGTACCCGCACTTGTCTACACACTCACCAACCTCACCGGCGGCGGCTCCCTGGACGGCTGGGCGGTCCCCACCGCCACCGACATCGCCTTCGCGCTCGCCGTCCTCGCGGTGATCGGCACCTCCCTGCCGAGCGCCCTGCGCGCCTTCCTGCTCACCCTCGCCGTGGTCGACGACCTCTTCGCGATCCTGATCATCGCGATCTTCTTCACCGACCGCATCGACTTCGTGGCACTCGCCGGGGCGGCCATCGGCCTGGCGGTCTTCTGGCTGCTGCTGCGCCGGGGCGTGCGCGGTTGGTACGTGTACGTCCCGCTCGCGCTGGTCATCTGGACGCTGATGTACAACAGCGGCGTCCACGCCACGATCGCCGGTGTCGCAATGGGCCTGATGCTCCGCTGCACCACCCGCGAGGCCGAGGACCACTCCCCCGGCGAGCACGTCGAACATCTCGTACGGCCCCTGTCGGCGGGCCTGGCCGTCCCCCTGTTCGCGCTGTTCAGCGCCGGGGTCGCGATCTCGGACGGCGCGCTCGGGGACGTATTCACCAAGCCCGAGACCCTCGGTGTGGTCCTCGGGTTGGTCGTCGGCAAGGCGGTCGGGATCTTCGGCGGGACCTGGCTGACGGCCCGTTTCACCCGGGCCTCGCTCAGCGACGACCTCGCCTGGGCGGACGTGTTCGCGGTCGCCTCGCTGGCCGGCATCGGCTTCACCGTGTCGCTGCTCATCGGGGAACTCGCGTTCGACGGCGACCCGGTGCTCACCGACGAGGTCAAGGCGGCCGTCCTCGTGGGCTCGCTGATCGCGACCCTGTGCGCGACCGTGTTGCTCAAGCTGCGCAACGCCCGGTACCGCGGGATGTACGAGGACGAGGAGCGCGACGAGGATCTCGACGGCATCCCCGACATCTACGAGCAGGACGACCCGGCGTACCACCTGCGCATGGCCGCACTCCACGACCGCAAGGCCGCCGAGCACCGCGGGATCGCCGCGGAGAAGGCCGCCGAACAGCGGCGCGGGCCCGCCGAAGTGACGGGCGGGGCGGGCGCGGACAAGAACGGTCCGGCATGATCTGACGAGACGGTACAAACACATGCCGGAACACACACATGCGGAAGAGGGAGTACGCGATGAGCGCACCCGACGGCAGCCCGGTCGGCGCCGAACGCAGCATCGGCCAGCTGTTCGCCTCGGCGACGACCGAGATGTCCGCGCTGGTGCACGACGAGATCGCGCTGGCCAAGGCGCAGCTCAAGCAGGACATCAAGCGCGGGGCGGTGGGCAGTGGCGCGTTCACGGTGGCCGCGGTCGTACTGCTGTTCTCCCTGCCGATGCTCAACTTCGCGCTGGCGTACGGCATCCGCACCTGGAGCGGCTGGAACATGGCGCTCTGCTTCCTGCTCTCCTTCGCGGCGAACGTGCTCGTCGCCGTCGTCCTCGGCCTGGTCGGCGTGCTCTTCTTCAAGAAGGCCGCCAAGAGCAAGGGCCCGCAGAAGGTGGCCGCTTCGGTCAAGGAGACCGCCGGAGTCCTGGGCAACGCCAAGCCGCATCCGCGCGCGGCGATCGAGGACCGTGTCCCCGAAGCCATCGAGGCTGTGGCACGCTCGTCCTCATGACGGACCCCGCCCATCCCTGGGCACAACCTGCTTCGGTCGTACGACTCGACATTCCCGGCGGGCGCGAGGTGACCCACCGGGATGTCGCGGCCAACGGCGCGCGCTTCCACATCGCGGAGGTGGGCGACGGGCCGCTGGTGCTGCTGCTGCACGGCTTCCCCCAGTTCTGGTGGACCTGGCGGCACCAGCTGGGCGCGCTGGCCGACGCCGGGTTCCGGGCCGTCGCCATGGACCTGCGGGGCGTCGGCGGCAGCGACCGCACCCCGCGCGGCTACGACCCGGCCAACCTCGCCCTCGACATCACCGGCGTGATCCGCTCCCTCGGCGAGCCCGACGCCGCGCTCGTAGGCCACGACCTCGGCGGCTATCTGGCCTGGACGGCCGCCGCGATGCGCCCCAAGCTGGTGCGCCGGCTCGCGGTCTCCTCGATGCCGCACCCCCGGCGCTGGCGCAACGCGATGCTGTCCGACGTCAGGCAGTCCGCGGCGAGTTCCTACATCTGGGGGTTCCAGCGACCCTGGCTGCCCGAGCGGCAACTGATCGCCGAGGACGCCGAGTTGGTGGGCAAGCTGATCCGGGACTGGTCCGGCGCGCAACTGCCGGACGACGACGCGATCGAGGCGTACCGGCGGGCGATGCTGATCCCGTCGACCGCGCACTGCTCGATCGAGCCGTACCGCTGGATGGTGCGGTCGATGGCACGCCCGGACGGCATCCAGTTCAACCGGCGCATGAAGCGGCCGGTGCGGGTGCCGACGCTGCATCTGCACGGCTCGCTGGACCCGGTGCTGCGCACCCGCAGCGCGGCGGGATCCGGGGAGTACGTCGAAGCGCCGTACCGCTGGCGGCTGTTCGACGGTCTCGGGCACTTCCCGCACGAGGAGGATCCGGTGGCCTTCTCGACCGAACTGGTCAACTGGCTCAAGGATCCCGAACCCGATCGGTGACCGATGAGTGACCGTTCCGCCGCGCCCGGTATCCGGATATGAACACCTGTACTACGAACGGCTACTTGCCCCGCGCATACGTCAATTGGGCCCCCAAGGGGCGGTTATCGACCTTGGGGCAGGGGCAGACGTCGGGGTATGGGCTGGACGCACGACTACAGTGACGCAGCACGCAATCGCCGCTCGGACCACGGTCCGGGCTCCCACCAGCGAGGCGCCCCGCAACTCCAGGGCACAGACCTCAGGGTGGGGATCCCGCGCATTCTGCGCCGCCGGGCCCGCTGGGTCTCGGTACGGCTGCGTCATCCACGGGGTTAGCCACTTCATACCGCGTCAGAGCGCGCAACTGTCGCTGTCCACCTGCTCGTTGGCACTGCGCCCCTTGACGATGTCCTCCTGGATCTCGTCGGCGGTGAGCGCGTACCCGGTGTCGGGGTCGTCCAGGGACTTCGCGAAGACCACGCCGTACACCTTGCCCTCGGGCGTGAGCAGCGGGCCGCCGGAGTTGCCCTGGCGGACGGTCGCGTAGAGCGAGTACACATCGCGGCGGACCGTGCCGCGGTGGTAGATGTCCGGGCCGTTGGCCGTGATGCGGCCACGCACGCGTGCCGCCCGGACGTCGTACGACCCGTTCTCCGGGAAGCCGGCGACGATCGCGCTGTTGCCGCTGTCCGCGTCCTTGGTGGCGAACTGTAGGGAGCGCGCCTTCAGGTCCGGTACGTCGAGTACGGCGATGTCGCGGTGCCAGTCGTAGAGGACGACCTTGGCGTCGTACTTGCGGCCCACGCCGCCTATCTGGACCGTGGGTTCGTCGACCCCGCCCACGACGTGCGCGTTGGTCATGACACGGCGGTCGCCGAAGACGAAGCCGCTGCCCTCCAGGACCTTGCCGCAGCTCTGGGCGGTGCCCATGACCTTGACGATGGACTGCTGGGCGCGGGTGGCGACCGCGCTGGAGGCGAGGGCCGGGTCGGGCGGCTGGACGTCGTTGATCGGCTCGTTCGCGAACGGGCTGAAGACCTGCGGGAAGCCGTTCTGCGCGAGGACCGAGGAGAAGTCCGCGAACCAGGTGTCGGCCTGCGCGGGCAGCGCCCGGGACACCCCCAGCAGCACCTTGGAGCTGCGGACCTCCTTGCCGAGCGTCGGCAGGGTGGTGCCGGCCAGCGCCGAGCCGATCAGCCAGGCCACCAGGAGCATCGCGAGAACGTTGACCAGGGCGCCGCCGGTCGCGTCCAGGGCGCGGGCCGGGGACCAGGTGATGTACCGGCGCAGCTTGTTGCCGAGGTGCGTGGTCAGGGCCTGGCCGACGGAGGCGCAGACGATGACGACGACGACCGCGACGACGGCCGCGGTGGTGGAGACCTCCGCGTTGTCGGTCAGCGCGTCCCAGACGACGGGCAGCGTGTAGACAGCGACGAGACCACCGCCCAGGAAGCCGATCACCGACAGGATGCCGACGACGAACCCCTGGCGATAGCCCACGATCGCGAACCACACGGCGGCGACCAGCAACAGGATGTCCAGCACATTCACGACGGACACCTTGTCATGACCGCCAGTCGAGGGGGACCTGCTTCTCGCGGTCCCAGGGGCGCTCCCAGCCCGAGTAGTGCAGCAGGCGGTCGATGACTCCGGCCGTGAAACCCCAGACAAGTGCCGATTCGACCAGAAATGCCGGACCCAGGAAGCCGCTGGGGTGCGACACCGTGACCCTGTTGGCCGGATCCGTGAGATCCGCCACGGGGACCGTGAACACCCGGGCCGTCTCGTTCGGATCGACCACCCCGACCGGTGTCGGCTCCCGCCACCAGCCCAGCACCGGCGACACGACGAAGCCGCTCACCGGGATGTACAGCTTGGGCAGCACCCCGAAGAGCTGCACTCCGGCGGGGTCGAGCCCGGTCTCCTCCTCGGCCTCGCGGAGAGCGGCCCGCAGCGGGCCGTCGCCCGTCGGGTCGCCGTCCTCGGGGTCGAGGGCACCGCCCGGGAAGGACGGCTGCCCCGCGTGGGAGCGCAGCGAACTCGACCGCTCCATGAGCAGCAGCTCGGGCCCCCGGTCGCCCTCCCCGAAGAGGATCAGCACCGCGGACTGCCGGCCCGCGCCGTCCTCCGGTGGCAGGAACCGGCTCAGCTGGAGCGGCTCGACCGTCTCCACCGCGTGCACCACCGGGTCCAGCCAGCCCGGCAGGCCCTCCTTGCTGAGCCCCACACCCTGGGCATTGCTCGCGCGCGTCATCCCCCACCCCCGTTCACACCGATCAACGCCCGGTACCTCCGAGATCGTTCCGTCATCCGGCCCCCGATGCGGGCGCCATGGCCGCTGTCATGGCCACCGCCACGGCCGCCGTCATGCCGATCCCAGCGGCGGCGCCGGTTTGCCGCCCGCGTCCAGATAGGCCTGCGGAGGGTTGAGGCGCTGGCCCGGATAGCCGCCCTTCTCGTACTTGAGCAGCTTCTTCGCCTTCTCCGGGTCGGTCTCGCCCTCGCCGTACGCCGGGCACAGCGGCGCGATGGGGCAGGCGCCGCAGGCGGGCTTGCGGGCGTGGCAGATGCGGCGGCCGTGGAAGATCACGTGGTGCGAGAGCATCGTCCAGTCGCTCTTCGGGAAGAGCGCTCCCACGGCGGCCTCGATCTTGTCGGGCTCGGTCGCCTCGGTCCACTTCCAGCGCCGTACGAGCCGCTGGAAGTGCGTGTCCACGGTGATGCCGGGGCGTCCGAAGGCGTTGCCCAGCACCACGAAGGCGGTCTTGCGGCCGACACCGGGCAGCTTGACGAGGTCTTCGAGCCGCCCCGGGACCTCACCGCCGAAGTCCTCGACGAGGGCCTTGGAGAGCCCTATCACCGACTTCGTCTTGGCCCGGAAGAACCCGGTCGGCCGGAGGATCTCCTCGACCTGCTCCGGGGCGGCGACGGCCAGGTCCTCCGGGGTCGGGTACTTGGCGAACAGGGCCGGGGTCGTCTGGTTGACCCTGAGGTCGGTGGTCTGGGCGGACAGGACCGTGGCCACCACGAGCTGGAAGGGGTTCTCGAAGTCGAGCTCCGGGTGGGCGTACGGATAGATCTCGGCCAGCTCGCGGTTGATCCGGCGGGCACGGCGGACCAGGGCGGTGTGCGACTCGCCCTTCACAGCAACCACGTCTTTTGCCCCCTTTGCCGCTTTCTTGCCGCCGTCAGGGCGCTGTTCGCCCACGGCGGAATCACGAGGTACAGCCATCCGCCCAGCCCCCTTGGCCTGTGCTCTCACCGGCGATTTGGACACCCGGCCAGCCTAGAGCCCGCCACTGACATCCGCCCCGGACCCCGAAGATCAGCCCCCAATTGGACCCCTGCCGCTTACCTCGGGACACCTGTGCGGCATCCTTGTGACAGATCACACTGTTTGGACGGTCCGGCAAAATGGGGAGCACGGTCCCCTGGTACCAAGGGGGAGCACCATCCCCTGAGCAGGTCGACAAGGAGAGAACTCGTGGACGACGTTCTGCGGCGCGCCCCGCTCTTCGCGGCGCTCGATGACGATCAGGCCGCGGAGCTGCGCGCCTCCATGAGTGAGGTGACCCTCGCGCGCGGGGACTCGCTCTTTCACGAGGGCGACCCGGGCGACCGGCTCTACGTGGTCACCGAGGGCAAGGTGAAGCTCCACCGCACCTCCCCCGACGGCCGCGAGAACATGCTGGCCGTCCTCGGCCCCGGCGAGCTGATCGGCGAGCTGTCGCTGTTCGACCCGGGCCCGCGCACGGCCACCGCCAGCGCGCTCACCGAGGTCAAGCTGCTCGGCCTCGGCCACGGCGACCTCCAGCCCTGGCTGAGCGCCCGCCCCGAGGTGGCCTCCGCGCTGCTGCGCGCGGTCGCCCGCCGGCTGCGCAAGACCAACGACGCGATGTCCGACCTCGTCTTTTCGGACGTCCCCGGCCGCGTGGCCCGCGCCCTGCTGGACCTCTCCCGCCGCTTCGGCGTGCAGTCCGAGGAGGGCATCCACGTGGTGCACGACCTCACGCAGGAGGAGCTGGCCCAGCTGGTCGGCGCGTCCCGCGAGACGGTCAACAAGGCCCTCGCCGACTTCGCGGGCCGCGGCTGGCTCCGCCTGGAGGCCCGCGCGGTGATCCTGCTGGACGTCGAACGGCTGGCGAAGCGCTCGCGCTAGATCGAATCGCACGTCTTCTTGACGCACGTCTTCTTACTGAAGGGCCCTGCTACGGCGGGGTCCTTCGCGTGTAGGGCCCTGTCGCGGCGGGGCCTTTCGTGTATCGCCGGGTGGGGACCCAAGGGGTGGGGATGAACGAGGACAAGGCGCCGGAGTCGGTCTGGGAGCACTCCTGGTGGCGCAGATCGGCGCGCCGGCTGTGGCGGACGCCGACCGAGAAGGTCGACGCGGCCGGCAAGCCGTTGGGCCTGTGGCTGACGGACGACACCGTCGCCGTCGTCCATGCGGACCGCGTACAGGCCTACAGGGCGACCACGGGCGAGCCGCTGTGGACCTGGCGGCCACCCGGCGGGCAGATCGTCGGACGGGCGTCGGCGGCCGCCGAGGACGGCGTGGGGACGGTGCTGCACCACGACGACGGAATCCTGGGCGGGGAGCGCGTCGGCATCACCTCACTGGCCGTCGACACGGGCGAGGTCCTGCGGCACCGGGAGCAGGACGCGGAGCCGCTCGGATTCCACCCGTCCGAGACCGCCGTCGGCGGAGGCCTCGTCGCGGCGGCCGTCGCCTCCTGGAAGGGCCACGAACTGACGCTGCGCACCCTCGACGTGGACACGGGCGGAATCCGGCGCGAACTGACCCTCGGGGACAGGCGCTTCTCGGAGCCGTCCGTCGTCGGCGCACGGCCCTTCGTGGCGCGTGTGCGGGCCCGCGGCGCGCGCGGCGGGCCCCAGCTGCTCCTGCTGGACGACTACCGGAAGGAGCCCGTGACGCTCGCGCTGCCGGCCGGACAGGACCGGTTCGGCAAGAGGGTCGCCGTGACCGGTGACGTCCTCGCGGTGGAGCTGGTGCCCGCCCATGAGGACGCGGGCGCCTGGCTCGGGGCGTTCTCCATGTCCTCGGGCGAGCTTCTGTGGGAGTGGCAGAGCAAGGGCAGCTACCTGGTTCCCCTCGCCCACCGCGGCTGGCTCCTGGTCCTGCACCGATACGGCGGCCGGCTGAGCGTGCTCGATCCCGCCGACGGCCGGGTCGTGGCCCGCCGCAGGCTGCCCGGAGACGCTTTCGATCCGCTGCTCGCCGCGACCGGTGACATGATCGCGGTGGCGTGCGGGTACAGCGGGGAAACCCGTCGGCTCCGTGTGTTCCGCTGGCGATGACCTTGTTGGCGGCAGGCGAAAACGCTCCCCCGGAGCCCATCTCCCGGCACAGTGATCCCATGGCCGCAACCGTTGACCACAGAGGGCTGGACGCTCAGGGATACATCGAGCGCGAGGGCTCCTTGGGGCGTGTCCCGCACGTCTTCCGACCGGTCGTCGCCGCCGCGCGGGACCGGCTGCTCGACGTCTACGGGGGACGCCTCGACAGCGCTTACCTCTACGGGTCGATCCCGCGCGGCACCGCGCGCGTGGGGCGCAGCGATCTGGACCTGCTCGTGGCGACCCGGCGGGAGCCGACCGAGGAGGACCGGGACGCGGCCCGCACCCTGGGCGAGGCGCTCGACAAGGAGTTCCCGGAGATCGACGGCGTCGGCATCCTCCTGTACGGCCGCACACGGCTGCTGAGCGAGCCGGAGACGTACGACCTGGGGTGGTTCGTCGCGTGCCTGTGCACACCGCTGCTCGGGGAGGACCTCGCCGAGTACCTGCCCCGCTACCGCCCGGACTCGCTCCTCGCCCGGGAGACCAACGGCGACCTGGCGCTGCTGCTACTCCGCTGGCGTGAGCGGATCGCCGCCTCCGAGGACACCGACGAGGCCCGCAGGCTCCTCGTCCGCTTCATGTCCCGGCATCTGGTCCGTACCGGCTTCACTCTGGTCATGCCTCGCTGGAACGGCTGGACCAGCGACCTCGGGGAGATGGCCGAGGCGTTCGGCGCGTACTACCCCGGGCGGGCGGAGGAACTGCGCGAGGCAGCGGCACTGGGTTGCGAACCGACCGGCGACGCGCGCGTGCTGCGGTCGTACGTCGACGATCTCGGCCCGTGGCTGGCCGAGGAGTACGCGCGCGTGCACGGCATCAAGGCACCGCGCCCGGACGACAAGGCCTAGATCAGACCGTGTTCCCTCAGGTACTCCAGCTGGGCGCGCACCGACAGTTCCGCCGCCGGCCACAGTGAGCGGTCGACGTCCGCGTACACGTGGGCGACGACCTCGGCCGGGCTCCGGTGGCCGTTCTCCACGGCCGTCTCGATCTGGGCGAGCCGGTGGGCGCGGTGGGCGAGATAGAACTCGACGGCGCCCTGGGCGTCCTCCAGGACCGGTCCGTGGCCCGGCAGGACCGTGTGGACGCCGTCGTCGACCGTGAGCGACCGCAGCCGCCGCAGCGAGTCCAGATAGTCGCCCAGGCGGCCGTCAGGATGCGCCACCACGGTCGTACCGCGCCCCAGGACGGTGTCTCCCGTCAGGACGGCCTGATCGGCCGGGAGATGGAAGCACAGGGAGTCCCCGGTGTGCCCGGGCGTCGACACGACGACGAGTTCCAGGCCGCCGACCCGGATGACGTTCCCGGCGGCGAGACCCTCGTCCCCGAGGCGCAGCGCCGGGTCGAGCGCGCGGACCTTGGTGTCCGTCAGTCCGGAGAAGCGGACGGCGCCTTCCGCGTGGTCGGGGTGTCCGTGCGTGAGCAGGGTGAGGGCGATCCGCTTGCCCGCCTTCTCGGCGGTGTCGACGACGTTGCGCAGATGCCCCTCGTCCAGGGGCCCCGGGTCGATCACCACGGCCAGCTCGGAGTCGGGCTCCGAGACGATCCAGGTGTTGGTCCCGTCCAGGGTCATCGCGGACGCGTTGGGCGCGAGGACGTTCACGGCACGCGCGGTGGCGGGGCCGGTGAGGACCCCGCCCCGTGGCTGGCCGGGAAGCGCGGCTGCGTCGGTCATGCGGGGGCTCCACCGGTCGGGAGGTCGGTCGGGAGGTCGGTGGCGATGTGCTTGGTGAACTCCTCGTGGCCCGGCCAGGAGAGGACGATCTCGCCGTCCGCCAGGCGGGCCTGTGCGAGGACGGGCGTCAGATCGCGCTCCGCGGCCGACGACAGGGCCTCGGCCGCGCTGCCGTACGGGATGAGTCCGCGCAGGGTCGCGATGGTCGGCGGCATCATCGTGAGGTCGCCCTTGTCGTACCCGGCGGCCGCCTCGCCGGGGGCGATCCACACCGTGTGGTCGGCCTCCGTGGAGGCGTTGCGGGTGCGCTGCCCCTCCGGGAGGACGGCCACGAAGAACCAGGTGTCATAGCGGCGGGTCTCGAACTCCGGGGTGATCCAGCGGGCCCAGGCACCCAGCAGGTCGGAGCGCAGCACCAGGCCCCGCCGGTCGAGGAACTCGGCGAAGGACAGGTCCCGGGCGACCAGGGCGGCGCGGTCCGCCTCCCAGGCCTCGCCCGTGGTGTCGCCGACCACGGAGTCGGGGGTGGGTCCGGCGAGCAGGACGCCGGCCTCCTCGTACGTCTCCCGGACGGCCGCGCAGACGATCGCCTGGGCGGCCGTCTCGTCGACGCCGAGCCGGTTCGCCCACCACGCGCGCGTGGGGCCCGCCCAGCGGACGTGACGGTCGTCGTCGCGCGGGTCCACACCACCGCCCGGATACGCGTACGCGCCCCCGGCGAAGGCCATAGAGGCGCGTCTGCGCAGCATGTGGACGGCGGGACCGGTGTCCGTGTCCTTCAGGAGCAGCACGGTGGCCGCCCGTCTGGGCACGACCGGAGTGAGCGCGCCGTCGGCGAGCGCGCGGATGCGCTCGGGCCACTCCGCCGGGTACCACTGACCGTTCGCCATGGGCGGAGGCTATCCCGTAGCGCGCGGATGTTCGAGAGGCAACAACGCGCACCCCGGGGCAGCGACAACGGCCGATCACACACCCCAGGACTGCGACAACACCTGACCACGCACCCGGGACGGCGACAACGCCCGATCACGCACTCCGGGACAGCCATTACGCCCGATCACGCACCCGGGACGGCGAACACCGTGGTTACGCCTGCGTCAGCTCCACCTGGATCTCGACCTCGACCGGCGAGTCCAGCGGCAGCACCGCCACGCCGACCGCGCTGCGCGCGTGCACGCCCTTGTCGCCGAGGACCTCACCGAGGAGTTCGCTGGCGCCGTTGACGACACCGGGCTGGCCGGTGAAGTCGGGGGCCGAGGCGACGAAGCCGACGACCTTCACCACGCGCGCGACGCGATCGAGGTCACCGGTGACGGACTTCACGGCAGCGAGGGCGTTCAGCGCGCAGGTGCGGGCCAGTTCCTTGGCCTCCTCCGCGGTGACCTCGGCGCCCACCTTGCCGGTGACCGGGAGCTTGCCGTCCACCATGGGCAGTTGGCCGGAGGTGTACACGTAGACACCGCTCTGCACGGCGGGCTGGTACGCGGCGAGCGGCGGGACGACCGCCGGCAGGGTCAGGCCGAGTTCGGCCAGCCGGGCCTCGACGGCGCTCATGCCTTCTCCCGCTTGAGGTAGGCCACCAGCTGCTCGGGGTTGTTCGGCCCGGGCACGACCTGGACGAGCTCCCAGCCGTCCTCGCCCCAGGTGTCCAGAATCTGCTTCGTGGCGTGGACGAGCAGCGGTACGGTCGAGTATTCCCACTTGGTCATGCGGCCGACTTTAGCGGCTGCGAACCGGCCGTCCGCGGTCGCGTTGTCCACAGCCTCTGGCTTGGTTCGGGCGCGGACTGGTTAGGCTCGAAGACGTGAGCAGGCTCCAGGTCGTCAGTGGCAAGGGCGGTACCGGCAAGACCACGGTGGCCGCGGCCCTCGCGCTGGCCCTGGCCACCGAGGGGAAGCGGACGCTTCTCGTCGAGGTCGAGGGTCGCCAGGGCATCGCGCAGCTCTTCGAGACGGAGACGCTGCCCTATGAGGAGCGGAAGATCGCCGTCGCTCCTGGGGGCGGGGAGGTGTACGCGCTGGCCATCGACCCCGAACTGGCCCTTCTGGACTACCTCCAGATGTTCTACAAACTGGGCGGCGCGGGCCGCGCCCTGAAGAAACTCGGCGCGATCGACTTCGCCACCACGGTCGCGCCCGGCCTCAGGGACGTACTCCTGACCGGCAAGGCGTGCGAGGCGGTACGGCGCAAGGACAAGAGCGGGCGGTTCGCCTACGACTACGTCGTGATGGACGCCCCGCCGACCGGCCGCATCACCCGCTTCCTGAACGTCAACGACGAGGTCGCCGGGCTCGCGAAGATCGGCCCGATACACAATCAGGCGCAGGCGGTGATGCGGGTCCTGAAGTCCCCCGAGACGGAGGTCCACCTGGTGACGCTCCTGGAGGAGATGCCCGTCCAGGAGACTGCCGACGGCATCGCCGAACTCCGGGCGGCTCGGCTGCCGGTGGGCCGGATCATCGTCAACATGGTGCGGCCCGAGGTGCTGGACACGGCCGACCTGGATCTCGTACGGGCCGTGCCGCGCACCGCCGTCGCGCAGTCGCTGTCGGCCGCCGGGCTCGGCGGGGCGCGGCGCGGCGGCAATGCCGAGAAGCTGGTGGACCCGCTGCTCGCGCAGGCGGAGGAGTACGCCGCGCGGTACGCCCTGGAGCACGATCAGCGGGCCGTGCTGGGCGCGCTGGACCTGCCGTTGCACGAACTGCCGTTGCTCGCCGAGGGCATGGATCTGGCGGGCCTGTACGAACTCGCCACCGAGCTGCGGAAGCAGGGGATGTCATGAGCCCGGAACCGGCCCGCGCACAGGACACCGCCGACGACTCCCGCTCACAGGGCACCCGCCCCCACCACATCTCCCCCGCGCGCGTGCTCGACGTCGACCCGCTGCTCGACGACCCGGAGACCCGCATCGTGGTGTGCTGCGGCTCGGGCGGGGTCGGCAAGACGACCACCGCGGCGGCGCTCGGGCTGCGGGCGGCCGAGCGGGGGCGCCGGGTCGTCGTCCTGACCATCGACCCGGCCCGCAGGCTCGCCCAGTCCATGGGCATCGACTCGTTGGACAACACCCCGAGGCGGGTGAAGGACGTCGACGGGGACGGCGAACTGCACGCCATGATGCTCGACATGAAGCGCACCTTCGACGAGATCGTCGAGGCGCACGCGGACCGCGAGCGGGCCGCCGCGATCCTGAACAACCCCTTCTACCAGTCGCTCTCGGCGGGCTTCGCGGGCACGCAGGAGTACATGGCGATGGAGAAGCTGGGCCAGTTGCGGGCCCAGCACGACTGGGACCTGATCGTGGTGGACACCCCGCCGTCCCGCTCGGCCCTGGACTTCCTGGACGCGCCGAAACGTCTCGGCTCGTTCCTGGACGGCAAGTTGATCCGGCTGTTGACCGCGCCGGCGAAGCTGGGCGGCCGGGCCGGGATGAAGTTCCTCAATGTCGGCATGTCGATGATGACCGGCACCCTGGGCAAGCTGCTCGGGGGTCAACTCCTCAAGGACATCCAGACGTTCATCTCCGCGATGGACACCACCTTCGGCGGTTTCCGCACCCGCGCGGACGCGACGTACAAGCTGCTACAGGCTCCCGGGACGGCGTTCCTGGTGGTCGCGGCCCCGGAGCGGGACGCGCTGCGGGAAGCCGCGTACTTCGTGGAGCGGCTGGCGGCTGAGGACATGCCGCTGGCCGGTCTGGTGCTCAACCGGGTGCACGGCAGCGGAGCCGCCCGGCTGTCGGCCGAGCGGGCACTCGCCGCCGCGGAAAATCTTGAGGAGTCCCGCATTGTCGATCAGGTGGGCGGGAAAGCTGGACTTCGTAACTCTCCCGACACGTACGGCAGTTCAGAATCTTCCAGTCCCAGATCTTCCGGTACCAGATCTCCCGGTTCCCGGGCAGCGGCTCGTGACGAAGGCTCCCCCGCCACCACGGACGACGAGCGCCCCGCCGACAAGCGACCCGACGACGAGCCATCCGTCGACCGACTCACCGCAGGCCTGCTGAGACTGCATGCCGACCGGATGCGGCTGCTCTCCCGCGAGCAGCGCACACGCGACCGCTTCACCGCGCGCCACCCCGAGGTGGCCGTCGCCGAAGTGGCCGCGCTGCCCGGCGACGTGCACGACCTCGCGGGGCTGCGGGACATCGGGAACCGGCTCGCGGCCGGTCGGCCGGAGCTGCCCGAGACGACGGTCTGACGCCCACGACGAAGGTCCGACGCGCGGCCCCGGGGATCGCCCGGGGTCGATCGGCCCCTACGGGGACGGGCGTCAGCCCACCGCCGCGTAGTTCTCGTAGATCTCGTCGTCGTCGAGGGGGATGATGCCGACCCCTCGCTCGTACTCGATGCGCGCGGTCTCCAGTAGCCGGCGCCATGAAGTGACAGTGGGCCGCCTGCGCAGCAGTGCGCGGCGCTCCCGCTCCGTCATGCCTCCCCACACGCCGAATTCGACGCGGTTGTCGAGCGCATCGGCGAGGCACTCCGTGCGTACCGGACATCCGGTGCACACTGCCTTCGCCCTGTTCTGCGCTGCTCCTTGAACGAACAGTTCATCCGGATCGGTAGTGCGGCAGGCCGCCTGCGCACTCCAGTCGGTTACCCAGCCCATACCGGCGCCGTCCTCTCCCGAATCGAGGCTCCCCCACGGCGGCAGCGGCATATTCACCGCCGCCAGTTGAGGACGTTACGGAAGGTGGGCACAGCGCAACACCCCCTTCGGGCCCAATCTTGAATGGCCCGAACGGACTATGCGTAAGCGGCAGATCACCCGGGGGAGTGAGCCCGCGACATACGTGACTTTCCCGGCAGACCAGGACAGTTGTCTTGCGTCACAACGGACGCCAGGTGACACAGGAGGCGGATTCGGACACGCCTCCCGCAAAAAAACAGGGACCGACCGGAACGATTCGGGGTCGCCGGACGTATTGATACGTGACCGCTCTGCTGTGACAGTTGAGAACAGCTTAGGCCAAGGCCTATACACCTGTCCGGCGAATGAGAACCTAGACGGCTCCTATTGCCGCGCCGTCATGTTCCCCGGACGGGCCCGCCGTTCACCACGCGGTCGTACAACCGTCGATGCCACTGCCTACGACAAGGCACTTGCCCATGGATGTCACGATCCCGCACCCGAACATCCCGAGACCCACCCGCTCCCCGGGGACGCCCCGGGTGAGGGATTAGGCTGCCCCCATGCCAAAAAAGCGCTCGGGTGGTGGTCTGTCCCCTCTGCAGCAGGCCACCAAGTTCCTCGGTGTCAGTGTGCTCGCCGGTGCCGTCATGGCCGGAATCGCGTTGCCCGCGGCCGGAGCGCTGGGGCTCGCGGCCAAGGGCTCGGTCCAGGGGTTCGACGACATCCCGGACAACCTGAAGAGCCCTCAGCTGAGCCAGCGCACCACCATCCTGGACAGCAAGGGCAACCAGCTCGCCTCGGTCTACTCCCGTGACCGCACGGTGGTGGAGCTCAAGGACATCTCGCCGTACATGCAGAAGGCGATCGTCGCCATCGAGGACTCGCGCTTCTACCAGCACGGCGCGATCGACCTCAAGGGCGTCCTGCGCGCCCTGAACAAGAACGCGCAGAGCGGTGGCGTCTCCCAGGGCGCCTCCACGCTCACGCAGCAGCTGGTGAAGAACTACTTCGTGGAGGAGGCCGGCGACGACCCGACGAAGGTCGCCGAGGCCACCCAGCAGACGCTGGGCCGCAAGGTCCGCGAGCTGAAGTACGCCATCCAGATCGAGGAAAAGCTCGGCAAGAAGAAGATCCTTGAGAACTACCTGAACATCACCTTCTTCGGAGAGCAGGCCTACGGCGTCGAGGCCGCCTCCGAGCGCTACTTCTCCAAGCACGCCAAGGACCTGAACCTCCAGCAGTCGGCGCTGCTGGCGGGCATCGTCCAGTCGCCCACGCGCTACGACCCGATCAACGACGAGGCCGAGGCCAAGAAGCGCCGCAACACCGTGCTGGCCCGCATGGCCGAGGTCGGCGACATCTCCAAGGCGGAGGCCCAGCAGGCCGAGCAGACCGACCTCGGACTGAAGGTCAGCCAGCCGAAGAACGGCTGCATCACCGCGGTCAAGGGCGCCAGCTTCTTCTGCAAGTACGTCGAGCGGGTCTTCCTGAGCGACCCGGTCTTCGGCAAGACCAAGGAGGACCGCGCCAAGATCTGGAACCAGGGCGGTCTGACGATCCGTACGACCCTGGACCCGCAGGCCCAGGCCTCGGTGCAGGCCTCGCTCAAGGACCACATCTACAAGTCGGACTCGGTCGCCGCGGCGGCCACCCTGGTCGAGCCCGGCACCGGCAAGATCCTCGGGATGGGCCAGTCGAAGCCGTACGGCTACGGCAAGAACGAGACGGAGTACAACTTCTCGGTCAACGCCGACATGGGCGGCTCGAACTTCGGCTTCCCGACCGGTTCGACGTTCAAGCCGTTCGTCGCCGCCGCCGCGCTGGAGCAGGGCCTGCCGGCCACCCAGCAGTACCCGTCGCCGTACTCGATGAACTACCCGAGCCCCGTCTCGACGTGCAGCGGCAAGAACTGGGTCAACACCGGCGGCGCCACCGTGGAGAACGAGAGCGAGTCGGAACACGGTCCGTACGCGCTGAAGGAGGCGATGGCCAAGTCGGTCAACACCTACTTCGTGCAGATGATCTCCGACATCGGCCTCTGCCCCGTCGTCAGCATGACGAACAAGCTGGGCGTCGTGCAGGGCAACGGCGACAAGATCCCCGAGGTCCCGGCCATCGCGCTCGGCTCCAAGGGCCTCTCCCCGCTGACGATGGCCTCCGCGTACGCGACCTTCGCCAACGAGGGCACGTACTGCACCCCGATCGCCATCGAGTCCATCACCCAGAAGGTGGGCAACCAGCAGAAGTCGCTCGCCGTCCCCAAGTCCACCTGCTCGCGGGCGATGAGCAAGAAGACCGCCGACACCATCAACACCGTGCTGCGCGGCGTGGTCGACTCCGGCACCGGCCAGGAGGCCGGCCTCACCGACCGCGAGAGCGCCGGTAAGACCGGTACGACGGACGCCCGCAAGAACGCCTGGTTCGTCGGCTACACCCCGAACCTGGCCGGCGCGGTCTGGGTCGGCAGCCCCAAGCAGAACGTCGAGATGACCGACATCCGCATCGGCGGCGTCTACCACGCCGAGGTCTACGGCGCCGACACCCCCGGCCCGATCTGGAAGGACGCCATGACCGGCGCCCTGGAGGGCAAGCAGGCCGAGTCCTTCCAGCTCGTCAACATCCCCGACCCCGTCAAGGACAAGGGCAACAACGACGGCGGCAAGAACGGCGACACCACGGGGACCGACAACGGCGGCAACGACAACGGCGGCACCACCGACGGAGGCACCACCCCCACCCCGACGTTCTCCTTCCCGGACGGCTTCATCCAGGGCACGACGAACGGCGGAAACAACGGCAACGGGAACGGCGGCAACCGAGGCTGACTCCGGCCCGGCGAACCACCGTTCACCACCTCGCCTTTCGCTCTTTTCGGCTACGACGACGGGGGCGCCCCCCTTCCACAAGGGGGGCGCCCCCGTCGTCGTAGAAACCTGTTCGTGGGTCAGCCGGCGAGCAGCTTCTTCACCGCCGCGGCGACGCGACCGCCCTCGGCCAGGCCGGCCACCTTCGGGTTCACGATCTTCATGACCGCACCCATGGCGCGCGGGCCCTCGGCACCGGCCGCCTTCGCCTCCTCGACGGCCTGGGAGACGATCGCGGCCAGCTCCTCGTCACCGAGCTGCTTGGGCAGGTACTCGGCGAGGACCTCGCCCTCCGCCTTCTCCTGCGCGGCCTGCTCGGGACGACCACCCTGCGCGAAGGCGTCCGCGGCCTCACGGCGCTTCTTCGCCTCCTTGGCGATCACCTTGAGGATCTCGTCGTCGGAGAGTTCGCGCTTCTCCGTGCCCGCGACCTCCTCCTTGGTGATCGCGGTGAGCGTCAGCCGGAGCGTGGAGGAACGCAGCTTGTCCTGCGCCTTGATCGCGGTGTTGAGGTCTTCCTGCAGCTTCGCCTTGAGCGTGGTGGTCATGGGTTTGATTCTCGCAGGTGCGTGAGCCCGGCCGCCCGCCGATTTACGAGGCGGCGACCGACGGGGTGTCAGGCGTGTCAGTGGGGTCTGACACGATGGAGGCATGCGCGCGCGATACGGAGTACCCCTGGGAATTGCGGCGGCAGGCGCCGCCGGTCTGGTCTACGCGGCGGGCTTCGAGGTCCGCTCCTTCCGCCTGCGCCGGGTGACGGTCCCGGTGCTGCCCGCCGGGATGCGCCCGCTCAGAGTCCTCCAGGTCTCCGACATCCACATGGTCGGCGGCCAGCGCAAGAAACAGCGCTGGCTGCGCTCGCTCGCGGGCCTGCGCCCCGACTTCGTGATCAACACCGGCGACAACCTCTCCGACCCCGAGGCCGTCCCCGAGGTCCTGGACTCGCTCGGCCCGCTGATGGAGTTCCCCGGCGCGTACGTCTTCGGCTCGAACGACTACTACGGCCCCACACTCCGCAACCCCGCCCGCTACCTGTTCGAGAAGACCGCGGGCCGCCACGGTCTGAACGGCAACCCGCCCATCGTGGGAGCCGTCCACAACCCGTGGGAGGACCTGCGGGACGGCTTCGACGCGGGGGGCTGGCTCAACCTCACCAACACGCGCGGCACACTGAAGATCGAGGGCGCGTCGGTGGAACTCACCGGCCTCGACGACCCCCACATCAAGCGCGACCGGTACGCGCGCGTGGCGGGCGGTCCGTCGGACGACGCCGACTTCTCGATGGCGGTCGTGCACGCGCCGTACCTCCGCGCCCTGGACGCGTTCGCCGCGGACGGCTACCCCCTGATCCTCGGCGGCCACACCCACGGCGGCCAGCTCTGCATCCCGTTCTACGGCGCCCTGGTGACCAACTGCGACCTCGACACGGACCGCGTGAAGGGCCTCTCCACGCATACGGCCGAGGGCCGGACGTCGTACCTGCACGTGTCGGCGGGGTGCGGGACGAGCCGGTACACGCCGGTGCGGTTCGCTTGTCCGCCGGAGGCTACGTTGATGACGTTGGTGGGGCGGGAGTAGGCGGGGGATACGCTGCCGTTGCGCCGTGGGGGGCTCGCGGGCGGTGCAGGTTTCGGGGCGGGTCGCCGTGCAGGTCTCGGGCCGTGCGGCTCGGGCGGGCCGCGTAGCCCGTGCGGCTCACCCGTATCGCCCGGTTCGTCCCCGCTGCCTAGCGTGAGGGCATGACCGCTCCGATACCCAGGGACATCCCGGACCTCCCCGCGGTACCCGGCATGCCCGCGCTGCTCGCCTCACCCGTTCCCGCCACCGCGGTGGTGGCTCCGTACCGTCGCCCGGCGGCGGCCGTGTACCGACTGCTGGTCGCGCTGGTGGCGGCAGCGGCGGTGACCGCCGACCTGTTCCTCGGCAGCCCGATCAGGGTCCTGACCTACTTCACGATCCAGAGCAACATCCTGCTGGCCCTGGTGATGATCGCCACCGCCCGCAGGGCATGGACGGCCCGCCGCCCCCTCTCCCCTTTGGTGACGGGCGCGGCCCTGCTGTACATCACGATCACGGGCCTGGTGTACCACCTGATCCTGGCGCACGCGTCGAGCCCGTTCGCGATGACGGGCGGCACGACGGCCCCCACAGGCTGGCAGGCGGTGACGAACCAGATCCTGCACACGGTGACACCGATCGCGGCGGTACTCGACTGGCTGCTGCTGACCGCACCCGGCCGACTGCACCTGCGGATGGCGGCGACGTGGCTGCTGTACCCGGCGACGTACCTCGCGGTGTATCTCGCCCGCGGCGAACTGATCCTGCCCGGCACACCGGGCCGCTACCTCTACACGTTCCTGGACGTCGAGCACCACGGCTACAAGAGCGTTCTCGGCAACGCCCTCCTTCTCGGCCTCGCCTTCTACGCCCTCTCCGTCCTCCTCGTGGCCCTCGACCACGCCCGCCCCAACCCGATCCGCCACCGCGCCAAAACCGGATTTCGTCTCCAGCCACCGGTGGGCTAAAGTAAACGACGTCGCCGCGATGAGCAGCAACACCGGCAAGATGAGCGGCGACATCGGGGTGTAGCGCAGCTTGGCAGCGCGCTTCGTTCGGGACGAAGAGGTCGTGGGTTCAAATCCCGCCACCCCGACAGCTAAATAGCAGTTCAGAGGGCCCTCACCGGATCGGTAAGGGCCCTCTGGCGTAGCTGCGTGTCTAACTGCGTGACTACCGATTCCTGAGTGCCTTAGCGTCTACGACTTCCGCGGATCGGCCCCGAAGATGCCGTCCATGACGACGGCACCGGTCTGGATCACGGGCCGGATCTGCTTCCGGTAGACCTCCTCGGTCACGGCGGTACCCGAGTGACCGACGAGCCGGGAGATCTCTTCCAGGGGGACGCCCCGGTCGGAGAGTAGCGACACGAAGCTGTGCCGGAGCTCCCGGGGAGTCCACGCCGCAGCGTCCACCCCGTCGACATCCTTGAGCGCTTGGCGGAAGGCGCGGCGGACGTTGGCTGCATCGAGCGGCTTGCCCACGGCAGAGGAGAAGACGAGCCCGTGTTCCTCCCACTCCTCGTCAGCAGCGAGCCGGTCCCACCCCTGCTCCTCGAACTGCTGCCACAGCGCTTCCACGCAGCGTGCCGGCAGGGCGAGGGTGCGTCGGGACTTCCGAGTCTTGGTGTCCCCGCTCCGCCGGACCGACCGCCAGACGGCGATGTGCGGAGGCTGCGGCGGGTCGAAGTCCTGCCGCCCCTTCAGAAAGACGTGATCCCAGGTGAGCGCCCGCAGTTCCTCGGTACGGGCACCGGTCAGCAGCGCGACGACGATGTACGCGTGCATGGAGGTTCCAGCGGCCCCCTTCAGTACGGCCTCGGCCTGGACGAAGGTGAGTGCCTTTGACGGCCGCCCCGCCTGCCCCTGGGGCACAGAGCACAGCTCGACGACGTTGCGCTTCACCTTGTCCCGCGCCATGGCCCGCTTGACCGCACGGTTCAGGCAGGAATGGAGGCCCTGGAGTGTGCGCGTACTGAGTGTCTTCGCCTTGGTGGCCAACCAACGGTCCACGTCTTCCGCGCTGAGGTCACGGAGCTTGCGGGCACCGAGCGACGGAATGACGTGCTTCTCGCTCATGAGCGTGGCCGTTTCGACGGTGCTGGGGTCGAGGCCGGCCAGGCCGTAGGCGAGCCAGTCCGTGACCGCGTCCTTGACCGTGTAGTTGGTGGGCGCGATGGCGAGGCCGTCCTCGTGGTCCCGCAGCACCTCTTTGAGCTTGTTCTTCGCCTCCGTCTTGGTCTTGCCACTCCCCCGCTTCACGATCCGCTTCCCGCTCGGGTCGAAACCGAGGTTCGCCGTGGCGATCCAACGCTGTCTCTTCTCGTCCCAGTGGAGCCCGCCGTCACCGCGACTACGACGCTTGGTCATCAGGCAGCACGCTCCAACTGCCCGGAGATGAAGTCGCGGAGAGCTGAAGCAGGGATACGCCGGCACCGGCCGATGGCGACGGAACGCAGACGCCGGGTGCGGATCAGGTCGTAGACCGTGGACCGCCCGACCTTCAGGCGAGCCATGACGTCGACCACGGTCAACAGCTCGTCGTCACGCATGTGTTGGTTCTCCTTCCGTTCCGGGAGCGGGTTCGAGGGATGCGGCGAGCCAGGCTTCGGTGGAGGAGAGGCCGGTTCCGGCGAAGACCCAGTGGGCGAGGACGTATGTCGTGTCGTTCTCTCGCACGTTGAGCGCTGCGGCTTGGGCGCGACGCCAGTCGGCTCGGGCGTCGCGCAGTGCGCCGAGGGTGGTGGAGTAGCGGCGGGACTTGGTGGAGAAGTGGCCGCGGAAGCCGAGCATGTGGGCCCAGGCGCGGAGGCGGAGGTGTTCGAGGCTCTTGCGGGCGCCGAGGGTCCAGGCGGTTCGGATCAGGCGGCGCGCGTGGTCGCTGATACGGGCGTGGGCCACTTCGGCGAGGAACCGAATGGGTCGGTCCAGGGCGCCCGTTGCCGTTTCGGCACCCTTGGTGGCGTACTTCGCGATGTACGCGGCTACGGCCCGATCGGTGAGTTCCTGGCCACCGTCGAAGTCGGCGGAACGGATCGGACGGACGTCGAGCTGACGACCGAACGCGAAAGTGTGCGGACGGTCCTCGATCACTGGGCCCTCTATGCGGGCGGCGGAGGCGGCGGAACGGATGGCATCCGCCAGCAGTTCGGCCGTGGCCCAGGCCGGAGGCAGAGTGCCGCCGCCTTCCGGGCCGTCGAGGCGGATGACTGCGTGGAAGTGGACTGCGCCGCGCTTCTGGTACTCGGCGACCTTGGCGAAGGAAATCCGGGCGTGATTGCGGAACGTGCGTTGGGTGAGGCCGGCGAGCTTGGCGACCTCACGGCGGAGGTAGATCGAGAAGCGCCGCCAAAGGGCACCGGCGTGCGCGTTCCAGAGGACGGCAGCTTCGTAGTCGTAGGTGTTGGGGTTGAGCGGGGTGCCGAGTTCGGTGTCGTCCTGGTCGTGGGAGACGCCGCAGCGGCAAGGGCGGCCATCGGTGCGCCGGTTGTGGACCGGGCCGAAGCCCGGGGCGGTGAAGGTCGCGAAGACGCGGGGGTGCGTGGCTACCCGGTCAGTTGTGCCCTTGCCGCCGCGAAGTCCGGCCGTGATCAGGTGGAAAGTGTCACGACGGTAGGTCTCGGCGCAGGCCGGGCAGCGGGTTGCTCGGCGGTTGTTGCAGCGGACCAGGAGGTGACCGGCCGGGAGGGCGGCCGAGTCCAGTCGGCGGAGGAGACTGCCGATCTCGCCGGTCGCGGTGTCGACGTCGTATTCGGTGCGGTGACCGTCGAGGCGTACGGGGTGGGTGCAGCCGCCCAGGCCCGCGAGTTGTCGGGCGAGTCCGGGCATGTTGCCCAGGGCGGCGAGGGTGCTCAGCTCCGCCAGCGGGGGCGGGGTCGAGTGCGTAAGGATGGGAGGCCCTTTCGCCTGTTTCGGTGGTTGGGAGGGACGGCCCCGGGGTGGCGGGATGCTTAGCGGCGTTTGCCACCCCGGCGGCCGGTCAGCGCCTGTTGGCGTTGCTGACGAGGGAGCGCAGGACCACGGCTGCTATGGCCACGGACACGGCCGTGATGGCGACGGCCGCCAGGAGCGCGGTGAGGACGATGCCAACGACGACCACGGCAACGACCGCGCCCACGTAGGGGGTGAGCGGGCGACCGGCGGGCGGTACAGGGGCCGGGCTCTGCGCCTGGTGGTGCGCGGTGATCGTCGTAGGCGGGTGCAGGGTTTCGGGGAGCTGCGGGCGGAACAACACGGTGTGCCTCCTTGTCACTTGCCAGTGCCGTCGACGACGCCGACCCCAGTGCGGGTGCCGGTCTCGATCGCGGGGGCGAGGAAGGTGTGCGAGAGCCAGAAGCCGAACAGGGCGATCACGACGGCGACCCACATGCGCACGCCGAGGAACTTGATCGCGGCCCAGGCGACGACGCCCAAGACGAAGACGAGTGGGAGAGAGACAGTCACGGGAGCTCCTCAGCGGGCGCGACAGCGGTGGGTGCGGGCAGCCAGTTCGGCGGCGGCGCGGCTGTCGTAGTCGACGGAGGCACCGCAACGCGGGGCGGTGCAGGCGGCGATGTGCTTTTCGCGGCCACGGTCGTCGTTGTACGTGGCGACCTGGACGGGGCCGATCCGGACGACTCGGCGGAAACGAGGGTTGGCGGTCATCAGGGCAGCTCCTTCGGGTCGTCGTGCTTCTCGCCGGTGAAGTCGGCGACGTGGTCGAGCAGCCACCGCCGGATCTCCTCGCCCTCGACGTCGTCGGCGATGAGGATCACGGGTTCGGCGATGAGCATTGCTTCGGTGAGGCGGTTCTGGCGGGTCAGCTCGGCAGCGCGGTTCAGCGCGCGGAGCGTGGACGGACGCATGAGTGGAAGTGCTCCTGGGTTCAGGTGAGTTGGGCGACGATGGCTTCGGCGAGCGGCAGCGGGACGCCGAGCCGGGCACGAAGAGTCGGGGTGTCGATGGGCGCTCCCGTCCGGGCCCGGTGTTCGTCGGCGACCTTGCGGGCGTGGGCAACGAGGGCGGGCGGAACGGGAGTTGTCGACGGCGGAGCGGTTTCGAGTTCCGGGGTCGGCAGTTCGGCCGGAGGTGCTTTCGGCTCGGGTACATCGTTCGAGCCATGTGCCAGGAGCGTTCCGCCGAGGAAGGCAACGGCAGGCCATCCGGCAACGAGGATGCGCAACCAGGCCGGTACGGCGCCCAGGTCGAGCAATCCGGCCGTGGCGACGTTGGCGCCGAGCGACGTGGTCAGTGCGACCAGGAACCAGCACCAGCCAGCCGCTTTCGAACCACCGGAGCGCAGCCGCCGCCAGGCCGCGACCAACAACAGGTCGACGGAGACCGGGTAGGCCCAGGCTTTCCAGCCGTTCTGTCCAGCAGCGGCGGCCAGGTCGTGAAGGTGAGCGAAGGACAGTGCAGCGGCGATCAGAGCTTGGACGAGTACGGCGTCGAGGCGGACGGGCAAGGCACGCACGGCGGCACTCCTTCCGGTTCCAGGCATGGCAGGGGTAGGGACTTGGCGCGGGACGGCCGCGCCGGCCGATGGTTCGGATGGAGCTACTCGGCGACCGGGTGGGGAGCGGCAGCCGTTCCCGAAGCCGCTACAGGCACGGGCGGGCCTTACGGCCGGAAGGGCGCAAGTGCAGGAACGTCCGGGGCAAGGTGCGTCGACTCACGGCAGAGAGCCGCAGCGCCAGCGAGGGACAGGTAGGGGGTACGGATGCGTGACCAGCCGCCGGAGGTGTCACCGACGACGGCGAGGCCAGGCAACTCGGGGGCGATGGAACAGGCCGCGTAGACCGCTTCGGGCGCGATGTCGCCGAGTGCCATCTTGGCGGAGGCTTCGTCGTTGACGCGATGGCAGACACGTCCGGTGAGCTGAGCGCGAAGCATGGTGGCGCCCTTGCCGAGTTCGGCGCCGAAGCGCTGGCCGCACACTTCGAGGTAGATGCCGGCCGCGCGGCCGAGTTGGGCGAGGCGGATGAGGTGGGTGACCATCTCATCGCGCCGTTCCTCGTCCTTGCGCGTGGCGACGAGGAAGAGTTCGGCCACCTCGTCCACGAACAACACGATGGGAGCCGGGCGTTCGCTCTCCGGCAGGCCCCAGATGTCTGAAGTGATCTCCTCCTCAGGGGTGTTGGGGGCGATGCCCTGCCGGGACTTGATCAGGTCGTAGCGATCCTCCATCTCCTTGACCAGGACCGGCAGCAACTCGGCTGCTTCGTCAGGGTCGGTGGCCAGTGCGGAGAGCCGCGAGGCGAAGGGCGCCAGTTCAACGCCGCGCTTGCAGTCGATGCCGACCAGGGCGACGGACTGGGCCGCGAGGCCGGAGACAAGGTGTCGGAGGTACATGGACTTGCCGGACAGCGTGGCGCCGAGGACGAGTTCATGCGGTACGGCGCGGTAGTCACGAAGGAACGCGGTCGCGTCCTCCCGCAGCGCCACCGGCACCCGGAGAAGCCCGCTCTCGACGCGGCGCGGCATCCGCACCTTGCGCAGCACATCGAAGCCGATCAGCCGAAGTTCGACGACTCCAGGCTTGACGTCCCGCACGTGCACGGCGTGAACTCCCCATGCGTGCCGCAGCCGTTCGACTGACGCTGCCACATCCGCCGGTTCCTGCCCCGGGGCCAGCCGCAGCCGCACCCGGAGCCCGGTCGAAGTCGGCCGGATCATGCCCCGACGCGGGGGAACCGGTCGCACCTCCCGCCTGGTGGTGGCCCGGACGGCCAAGGCCCGCCAGCGAGACGGCTCGACGGTCAGCCCACAGGCGTCCATGGTCGAGGAGTACGAGGCCAGTAGCCGGGCCACCGAGAGCGGCAACCCGACCGTGGACCAATACGCCGCCGGGTGGGCGTGCCGGGCGTAGGCCGCGCCGCCTATCGCAGCGAGCGACCCTCCCAGCTCGGCGAACGTGGTCAGGTCCGTCACGGTGATCAACCCGCCTGAGCGACCGGAACCGGGAAGGCACCCGGTGCGATCGCAGTCGCGCGGTAGGCGATGCCGTGCCGCTGCTGGCCGTTGAACACGCTCTCCCACGGTCGGGCGATGAGGCCCGGCAGGGACACCGGAGCGCCAACGGTCAGGCCTTCCGTCACACCGCTTTCAGGAATGGTGACCTGGATGATCGACGAGTCCCCCTCGTCGATGAAGACGACGCCGACGGTCATGAGCGCCTCGCCGCTCACGGTGTCCTTCGCGATCTCACCGGTCTGTCGGTCGCGCACCTTCGGTGCCGGCGCTTCGGTGAGAAGGATCGTGGCGGACGCGGCGTCAACTCGGATTACACGCACAGAGAGTTCTCCTTCAGGTTCGATCAACTCGCCACCTGACAAGTTGACTTAGCAAGTTCGAAGTTAGACATGGCAAGTTGACTTGTCAAGTCAATGAAGCGCGGAAGTGTTAGGCAACTGGCCCCAGACAGGGCTCAGTTCAGACGATAGGTGTCTTCCAACTCCTGCCGATCGGCAGGAAGCAGGACGTCAGAGACCTGTAGCGCTTGCCCGGAGGCATCACACGCGACCACCAGGACACTGAGGACGGGCACGCCGTCCGGGACTTCCAGAAGCTCGGCCTCGTCACGCTCGGGCAACCGAGCCGAGACCCGTTCCGTCACATGGTCGAAGCGGAGCTTCTTCCGTGCTTCCAGGTGCGCACGGGTACCACCGCTCAAGGGGGTGGCACTCTCCAGGTCGGTGCCCTCGATCAGGCCGGCGGGGAAGTACGACGAGACCAGCTCGACGGGTTCGCCATCCCCCTCGACCAGGAACCGGCGCACGAGAACCTTGGCACGCTTCGGCAGCCCGAGCACACTGGCGACGCGCGCCGGAACGAGGACACGGCCGACCTCGACCAGGCGCCCCGAAGCCCGAGACTCATCGCGCGTGAGCGCTTCAGTCCCCCGGCGATCCCTCGTCTCGACCGCAGCAGGACGCCCGCGCACGATCGTGCCGTACCCCTGCCGCGACTCCAGCCAGCCATCACGCTTCAGCAGCTCCAGGGCCCGGACGACGGTCGGGCGGGACATCCCGAAAGCCTGCACCAGTTGGTTTTCACTGGGCACGCGGGTTCCGGGGGCGTATGTGCCGTCCTCGATGCGCCCCTGAAGGGTCTGCGCGAGGCGAACGTACTTCGGTGCCTCCACGTCATACGCCATCAACGCCGCCGCCTGTCGATATTGGCCAAGTCAACTGGTCAACCAGA
The DNA here is from genome assembly GCF_053891435.1 of Streptomyces sp. NPDC002276. NCBI lineage: Bacteria > Bacillati > Actinomycetota > Actinomycetes > Kitasatosporales > Streptomycetaceae > Streptomyces > Streptomyces sp. NPDC002276. The sequence goes on from NZ_JBSFCQ010000010.1 coordinate 182,711, forward strand.
CTAGCGGCAGTGCATATAGAAAAGAACCCAGGCGCCCCTTCAGGCCGGCCAGGCATCGGCCACTACGAAGGAGACGACCGTGCCGCCGAAGCGACTGGGTCCGGAGTGCCACGACTCGGCGATGGAGTCGACCAGCAGCAGCCCGCGCCCATGCGCATCGTTGGCATCCGGGTGCCGCAACCGTACGTTCGCCGGAAATCCGGGGTTGTGGACCTCGACCCGGAGCGAGGCGCCATCCCGGAACCATTCCACCCGCACAAGCCACGGGTCGTCGGCCCGCCCGTAGCGGATGGCGTTGGTCACCAGTTCCGAGATCATCAGCGCGCAGTCGTCGATCGAGCAGGCCGGGTTGTACGGGGCGATGAACTTCCGGAACCAGCGCCGGGCCCTGGGGACGGACTCCGGAGCCGGATGCAGGCTCATCGCGCCGAGTCGCGGTGAGCCCTCAGAGGGGTGGTGGTCGATCGCGTAAGTCATCCGCGTCTACTCCTTGCCGCTGCCGTCGCAGTCGAGGCAGCGCCGCTTCGATGTGGCACGGGTGCGGTCAGCGGCAGCGGCGAGCGTCAGGGACGTGCGCGAACCAACGCGCTTCCAGCCACGTCCCCGACAACTCCGGCAAGGTAAGCGCGCTCCCTGGTCCGGCCGCTGACTCGTCACTCCGTGCCCCCTTCCGATCAAGTGGCCTTAGCCACTTACTGGATAGTGGCATTAGCCACTTGCAGCGCGCAAGCGATTCGGCGAAGTGACAGGTCATCAGGTGAGCGGATACCCCTGCTCGAACGCCCAGCGGTGCGGCGGATAGGTGGCTTCGGCGAACTCCAACGGCCGGTCCTGGAGGTCGAAGACGACGTGATGCACGACCAACACCGCAGAGTCGGGCTCAAGTTGAAGGTCACCCACCTCTTCCTCGGTCCCGGGCCTGGCACACATGCGGTCCTCCGCGTAACTCCCCTGCCGTCCCGTCGAGTTCTCGACGTACATCAGGGTGCCTTCCTGGATCCGCTCCGGCTCCAGCAGCTTGGGCGCCCGCTGCCCGACATCCGGCGCGAACCACGAAGTGGACAGCGAGAGGGGCCCGTCCTGGTTGTTGGTGACCCGCCGGCGATGCACGGCCCGCCGATCCTTCACCAGGCCCAACGCCTCAGCGACGTGGTCCGGCGCGTCCAGCCACCCGGCCGACGTGATCACCGCGTACTCACCGGACGTGTAGATCTTTCCGGTCTGCCGGGCTCGCCCGTACAACTCCCGCGCACGACGGTTCACTTCAAGGCTCCGCACATACGTGCCGGACCCCTGCCGCTTCTCTACGAGTCCCTGATGACTCAGCGCCTCCAACGACCGCGCCGCCGTCGGCCGGGACACCTTCCAACTCACCGCCAACTGCCGCTCCGAAGGAACCTCGTCCCCCGGCCGCAGGTCACCCCGAAGGATCTGATCACGGATGAAGTGCGCGATCTGGAGATACTTCGGCTGAGCCTCCTCAATCTGAGGCATGTCCCCTCCTCGTCCAAGTGGCTATAGCCTCTAGCCACTATAGAGCGAGTGGTCAAGGGCCGACCCCGTACGCTTGGGCCCATGACGCGGTTGATCGTCGCAGCAGGAGGAGGGGGCGACGCAGTCGCCGCCGCAATGCTTGACGCCGCCCTCTACGGCGACGGGGACCAGGCGGTGATCCTCACTTACGCGTGGGACCGCTTGCTGATCGACCCGATACCGGGCCCAAGAAGCGCCGACGACTTCACCGGCCTCGAAGTGATCACCCCGGCCGTTCGCAAGGTGCCCGCGGAGGCCCGCCCCATCGCTCCGGCAGGTTCGACGCTCCCCCGACTCGCCGCGGAGCTCCCGCACACAATCGCGTTGATCGATCCGACGCACGGCGCCGAGGGCGTCACGCGCCAGGTCGAAGAACTGCTCACCCACTTGCAGCCGACCACAATCGACCTCCTGGACGTAGGCGGCGACGTGCTGGCCCGAGGAGGCGAACCGACTCTGAAGAGCCCTCTCGCCGACTCCTTGACGCTGGCAGCATGCGCCCAAGTGAACGCGTCGGTAAGGCTGTTGGTCGCAGGCCCCGGCCTGGACGGCGAGCTGTCACACGAGGATCTGCGCGGCTTGCTCGGCCCAGTGGTCCACACGTTCACGGCGAAGGACGTGGAACCGATCGGCTCGGTCCTGGAGTGGCACCCCTCCGAGGCGACCGGGATGCTCGCTGCAACAGCCCGAGGTGTACGGGGCACGTGCGAGGTCAGAGACGCGGGACTTCCCATCCCCCTCACCGACGAGAGCCCGACCGTCCACGAAGTCGACCTGGACGAGGCCCTGAGCCGCAACGAGTTGGCCCGCGCCATCATGGCGACAACAACCCTGGACGAGGCAGAAGCCTTGAGCCGCGAGGTCTGCGGCTTCTCGGAAATCGACTACGAGCGCAACAAGGCACTTTGGCTCAAGGAGCAACAGCCGACAAAGCTCGACGCCGGCTCAGTACTGCCACAACTCGCCCAGTTCGAGGCCGAAGCACGAAGCCGCGGAATCACCCACACGACGTTCCGCCACCTCACCGAGGTCCTAAACCTCGACGGCTCACAGCGCGATGACCTGCGCCAACTACTCCTCCACAGCCACCCCGAGCAATACGCAGCCCCGCTGTGGAGCATTACGACCAATGACCCCCAGGAGCCGAGCCGGCGGACACCATGAGCGCCTACAGCAGCGATCCGGACCTCAACGTGCACGACGTCACCGGCAACGGCACGGAAGTCGACGTCGCCATCAACCTGCTCAACGGTGACATCAGGCTCTCGATCCTGTGGACCCAAGAGATCCTCTTGTCCGCCGACGCCGCCGACCAGGTAGCCGACGCTCTCCGACGAGCCGCTGCACAGTCCCGCAGCATCACAGCGGCCCCAAGCGCCGACTGAGTAACAACCTTCTCTACTGGTTCAAGGCGGCTCGCTCCGCTCCCCGCGCGCGGCACGGGCGCCGGCCCGGCCTGCGCTCCTGTCTCCGCCCCGCTCCAGCCCGGCCGGCGCCCGTGCCGCGCATATGGATTGGCCGAGACCATGAGAGGTGCACCGCATTGGAGTGGACCATGGTCAGAACGAGCCTCCGGCGGGGGATCGGCCAGCACCGGGATGGAGGGGGCGCCGTTCGCGCCTGCGGATCCGTCGTGGCGTGCGTGGGATGCTTCCATCCCGTCCACCGTCGCCCCAGGCAGAGCCGAGCAGACGCGGCCCATGGCGTCCAGGTCGTTCGTACAGTGGCGCGCTCCACCTGGACGCCATGAACCACGCCCGCTCCACGGTGTGTGGGTCGACGGCGGACGGGATGGAAGCTGGGGCGAGTGGTGGGTTGAGCCGTGAGCGACAGCGAGGGCTACTAGGCCGGGCAAACCATGAGCTATCAGTCCGTTTCCCTGCGAGGCGATCGCGACAACTGACACGATCGACAGCATCTGGGAAGCACGGAGGAAGCATGAGAGCTCAGGAGTCCCGCGTTTCGGTGGCGCTAGTTGAGGATCTTGGACACTACCCACACGAAGTTTGGGATCTAGGACTCGACCAGCTTGACATGTTCACCGAGGAGGTGATCGAAGAACTGGATACGATCGCATGGGCTGAGGGGAACGACTACCCAAATCACAGCACCATCTCGGCGCGGACCGGCAAACACAGCTGGGGGGCTTCGGGTTCCTTCTCTGAAATCATTATGCAGGTCTCCTCGAACGCTGGTGGAGGCATCACCGCCGTGGCTGTCACGGCTGCGATCAAGAGTGTTTACAAGAAGCTGATGAGCCGAGCGTACGGCGACACCTGGCGATCGATGCCTTCAACCGAGCAGGCAGTCGACATGGCTAAGTCGCGTCTTCACGTGCACTACAACGTTGCCGTTGACAAACTCATGGTTATCCGGACAGACGTTGACGTAGAGGCTCAGCGCTACGACCTTGAGTTCAGCCATGAGGATGGGCGGAAGTTCGGCGCAACTGTGGGCGCCATCAAGGGGATGCCTTCCTGTACGCGTGTGTGGGCTGAGGGGACTGAGCCCATGCCTCGCCCCCTTCCCGAACCTCCGGACCCCGGGAACTGACGTCGGCCAATGGTTAGAGTCACCGCCCAACGGGGCCTCGCTGTCAGGGTCCCCTTCGATGTCTGACACCAACGCCTGACACCAACAGCCGTGAACTGCCCCGGTCGAATCCGAACCCCGGTGACCAGTTACCTAGGACGTACCGGACGTTGAAGCAAGTGATCAGACCCTCATGATCGACCTGATAGGGATGAAGCCCACGACGCAACGCCAGCGACATCGGCCCGCCGCGACGGACGACTGGGCAGGATAGCGGTATGCCACGCCGACGCTTGAATGACGACGAGTCCCCCCGTTTCTGCCGCTCGCATGATGCGGGGACCACGCATTGGCCAAGAAACCGAGCTCTTGAGCGGAACCGTCGCGGTGTCTGCGGCGCCGAAGGATGCAACTTCAAGATCGACAGACGAGGCAGAGTCCGCCAGATAAGCGGTTCGCACGTTGAGGAGGTCCTGCGGGCCCACCGCGAGGTGTCGCAGCAGGCAGAGGGGCGACGAAGCGGACCCTGGCTCAGCGGATCGTTCTACCTTGTCGCCATCTTGGCAACTACAGCCGCCACGATCAGCGCTAGTCGCCTAGCACCCCCGTGGACAGTGCCTGTCGTAATCGTCGGCTCTCTGCTCGGGGTTGGAACGGTTGGTGCACTACAGCTTCGCCACGACGACAGGCTGAGCGAGCGGCGTTTTGTGGATCTCATCAAGATGACCTTCCTGAACCTGCCCGCCCTGCTGCGGCGGTCTCCTCCCCCTGTCGATCTACCACCCAACGGCCAAGAGAACACCAACAGCCAAGAGGTGCCGCCAGCGTAGGCGCGTGCCAGACCCGTGCCAGGTGGGCCGGGAAACCACGGGGAACACCGGGGAACTGGTCGCCCGCCCACCAGACCCCTGCGCTATTGCGGCGCAGGTCAGCGGCAGAACAAGCCCTGCATACCCTTAGCTTCCCAAGCCGAGGGCTCCGGCGTTGTGGTCACGCGCCGACTGTCGCGGCTCTCTCTGGTCGACGCTCAGCAGCATCGCTGAGCCAGGCGAGGGTGCAGCGAGGCATACACGCGCGTGATCGGTTGGCACTCTCGCCGTCGTGGCTGACTGTCGCCGACTGGGGTCGACGCTTAGGCTCATCGGACGCCGGTGCGCAGAATCACGGAAAACAGCACTTCGAACGATTGCGCAGCGGTAGTCAGCATTTTCCCACGAACATGCCACCCGGCAGCTAACTCATCGCTAAGATCAGTGAACGTCTCTATCTCAGCGGACAGTAAGGGGAACCCGTGGCACGCATCCCTCAGAACGAAAATGAATTGTTCGACGATCAGGACGGGGAAGAAAACGATCCTGGAGAAATCTCCTCAACCGACGTTCATCGCGCAGTTGTCACTGACACCGACTGGACCACGGAAACAATCCTTAGCCAGCTTCGGCGCGGCAACATCCAGCTAAACCCGAAATTCCAACGTCGAGACGCCTGGGACCCAGGACGTAAAAGCAAATTCATCGAGTCTCTGATACTAGGTCTCCCTGTACCACAGATCGTCTTGGCGGAAGACCGGAAGCAGAGGGGTAAATTCATCGTCCTCGACGGGAAACAACGCCTCCTTACGCTCCGGCAATTCGCAATCGGGTCTTCTATGGACGTCTCTAGGGCTGACGAAACGATCAAGGGGTTCGGGCTGACGTCGCTGGATGTCCGCAAGGACCTACGTCTAAAAACACTCAAGAAACTTGAGGACGACGGTGCCTATATTGACGACCTCAACGCACTCCTCAATGAAACTATTCGCACCGTCGTGGTTCGTCGATGGCCGAACGAGGAATTTCTAAATCTAGTATTCCTTCGCCTAAACACCGGCAGCGTACGATTGTCACCTCAAGAGCTGCGCCAGGCTCTACACCCCGGAGACTTCACCGATTTCTTGGACCTAGCAACATATAACAGCACCGAGCTACAAACCGCCCTCCGCATTAAAAAACCAGATTTTCGAATGCGTGACATCGAGATCATGCTTCGCTATTACGCTATGACCCTTCGCTTGGGCGAATACACCGGAAACCTCAAGAAATTCCTAGACGATACCGTCAACGAACTCAACGAAGCATGGCCGACCCGGGAAGGCTGGATCAAGGAAGTCGCTTCAGAATGCAATCGGGCTATCCAGGCGACTTTTGACGTATTCGGCGATAGTGCGTTCTACAGGTGGTCGCACGGAGATTATGAAGGACGATTTAATCGCGCAGTGTTCGACGTCATGACCTACTATTTTAGGCACGAAGCCATCGCTAATGCCGCCATCGACGACAGGATTGCCGTAGAGAAATCCTTCAGGAATCTATGCGACACGAACTCCGAGTTCGTGGAATCAATTCAAACGACCACTAAAACTCCGCTGGCCACAAGTAGGCGTCTTTCGATTTGGGGTGAGACGCTACAACGAATTCTTGTCGATACGGATGTTCCGATCCCTGGGTTCACGAACAATCGAATTATCCCCTGAGAGGCCTTGATGTCGTCGCCACGCTACAGGGCCATGTCGCGCAGAATTACTGAGCTGCGCCAAAATCTCCTGCCGGCAAAGTTCAGTCTACTAGGGCTCTACTCAGATCGAGTTTATGAGCGCACTCGCGCCTTTCGAGTACTCACTCACGCCGAGTTCGAGGCCTTTATTGAAGATCGAGCGCTTGAGGTAGTCACCAAAGCCCATTCGGAATGGAAGCGCACGGGTGTAATCCGCCCAAGCCTTCTTAGCTTGATGTCGCATTGGGAATCCAGCCCGTCGATTCCCGAAAACTTGGGGGATTTGGGTGATAACTCCTCAAAATATCCAACTCTTGCCGCGCGAATCAAGACCGCAAAAGGGCACTACAGTACTTACATAAAGACGCGCAACAATGGCATTAAAGAAAAGAATCTACTTCTCATCTTGCTACCATTGGGCGTGACAAAGAATGAAATTGATACGGCTTGGCTCGATGGCACAGAAAGTTGGGCGACGGACAGAGGAACGGTTGCTCACACGTCCGCCAAGATGCAAGTCCAACTAGACCCAAAGATCGAACTAGCCACTGTGCGTAAAGTGAGGGACGGATTCCGGGACATTGATAAGATCCTGCTGCGTAAGTAGGGCCTGGGGCATCGGTAGGCTGCCCATGGACGATTCGCGGACAGGCCGGCGGCAATTGGTAACTCGCAACCGTCTGACCAGGGAAAAGACGACAAGCGGAAGCGCCCTCCGGATCCGTGTGCCCTACGGCTCTGCTATCAAATGGGCGACGGCAGCAGGTGACCTAGGGAGGCAGACTGCCCGCTGGACTCAGCTGTGGTGAGTGTCGCACTAGGAACGGCACCAGGTGAGTGTCTAACTGCGTGACAACGCCGACGAACAACGGCAGACGAGCACGAACACCTATGGATCATCAGCGCAGTTGAGAGGCATACCAGCCCAAGGCACCGCCCCCGCCCAAGTTGCTTCGGGACGAAGAGGTCGTGGGTTCAAATCCCGCCACCCCGACAGTGAAGTACCAGGTCAGGGGCCTGATCCGCTTAGCGGGTCGGGCCCCTGAGCGGTTCCTAAGGCCTCCTGGGAGAAATCTGGGAGAAGATCTTGAAAATCCGCTTCCCCGGGTGGCAGGGCCGATCGCCGGAACGCGGGACTCTCACGACCGAAGACGCAGTGAGCACGCTCAGCGATGGGAGCGACGGCAGTAGCCGACGCTCATAACCAACGGTGGTCGGCCTCCCGAGATGAGGTGCTGGAAGGCGCCAGGAGCAGCTTCGAACCGACAGCAGAGTGTTGTGAGTGTCACACGCTCGGGAGTAAAGAGGCCGGATTCATGCCCTCCGCTGCCCTGCCGCTATGCCCGTCACCCACCTGCTCGAACCGATCCGATCTGGCCGACGATGATGCTCTCGACAGGCACACCATCGACTTCTTGCGGCAACTCCGGCCCTTCGTCAGCGCTAACGAGTTGAACCATGACGACGTAGGCACCCCCTGTTCCCCCCAGGCCAACACCGTTGACTCGGGGGTCGTGGGCGAACCTCTGCGCGAGCGCACGCTTTGCAGCTCGGGCAGCTCCGAGGGTGGCCATACATCCTCCACACGTCGTTTCAGAACGCAAGTGTGGCATGAATCTGCCCCAACGCTAGATCCAGAGGATTGGCGTACGTCACAGGTCCCTGTGGCCCCGTATCACTACCGGCGAAGAGCAACCCGACTCCGGCGGGAGGATCCACCGAGAACACAAGGGAACCACTGTCGCCGCCATCACTGAAGAGCTCGCCGTCGCGTCCCTGTATCGCGATCTGATTGTCGAACGTCAGAACACCGAGGGGGTCACCGTAGTCGACCCACAGGTTCTCTATCTCGAACATCAAGATCGAACCGTCAGTCTCGCCAGTAGTCCTACCGATCTTCTTCACAGGCAACCCCTGCTCGGGATCGATATAGCCGGTCACCCCGTAGGGGAAGCTGACATCCAGAGCAGCAGCGAGCGCCTCATCTATTTCACACGCCGCAACGTCTGTGACGTTAGCGCTGGCGTCCCCTTCCCGAAGATCGACGACAGCGCTAAGCGCACCGATCCGGTCGTTGAATGTTCCAAGATCGAGAGGACCAGGCTGCAGTATCGGATCGCCGAGTCGTCCTCGGTTACACGCTGCGAGAACGTGATTATTAGACAAGGCATGGACACCCGAATGCCCAGCGATCCGCACGAAAGCGCCCAGCGTACCTGCGGTGACAAGCTGATGCCCCACCGACAGCCCTGGTACAAGAGGCCTGACCTTGTCTGCATGTAGGGGCCGAACGCTCCCCACGTACTGCACGACCAAATCATGGGAAAAATAACTGGTCAGATGGTGAACGACCCGTCGTGTCTCGGCATTGTCTTCCTGAACCTGCACTCCGATACCGAATTCACCCGGCTTCTCTGTGGGCGTGATCCCGACCGCTACTCCTCCGGCTCGGGGCGATTCAGGAGGAGCGTCTGAGGTGAGATGCCGCTCAGTGGCTGCTTTCGCCCTCCCAACCACCCGAGGTGAAAGCGTCTCCCCTGTTCGCAGTTGATGGACGAACTCCTTCTTCAGGAGTCTGACAGAGTCAATTTTCATACCCGCCTCCGCTAGAGATCGCTCCACTGACAACGACTCAGTTCTTAGCGGCCTCGACTGTGTGAGAGGTAGGTCCAGTATCACACCTTCACCGCAATTCGCCACAACGACGACGTGGTCACCTATCGCGCAAAAGCGCACAGCGATGCTTCGCCATCCGATGGGAATCGCTCTGCAAGTAACGAGTGCCCATTCATGCCCACGCACGAGAGATCGGTGAGGCATCTGGGAGAAGATCTTGACATTCTCCTCCCAGACGGCAGCTACAGACGTGTTCTTCGGTGTTTCTGCAGAAGGTCGTTCAACGCGGCCACCGGTGACGTGTGAGACATCGTCAGCCGAGCATCGAGTGCCGCCTCCCACTCTGCGGTGAGCGCCTCCATCAGCTCCCTACGCATCTCCCGCGTGATGTGTGTATAGCGCGCCTGCACGGACCCGTCGATGTGTCCCAAGCGCTCATCCATGAGCTTCGGCGGTGTACGGAAACCCTCCATTCGCGTCTTGTGCGTATATCGAAGCCCATGGGGCGTAAGCCCCTTGGCGATCGGCACCCAGCATGCGTCTGCCCGCGCCTGGGCGCCTCTCCCCCGTGCCGGCACGCCAGGCAACGGCTCAGCAAGCAGGGGCACGGGCCGCGCTTCCTGCGGTGCCTTCTTCGGGTACCAGCCGGAGGCGGCAGGCGTGAAGAGCCACGTAGCAAACCCGTTCCGTCGCCAATGCGCGGCCTGGTCGACCGCGCCACCGCCGCGGGTGAACCCGAGAGCCTCAATGGCCTCCCGTACGCGTGCCCTGGTGACTTCCCCGACGACATCCGGCCGGTTGAGGACATTGGACACGGTCCCCGTGGATACGCCGGCGCGTCTCGCCACGTCCACGATCTTCGCACCGGTCTCCCCAGTTCGGGAAACGCCCTGTCCACAGAAGACGTACGTCTTACCGTGACAGGTGCAGGGCTTCGGCTTCGTACGGGCTATGTGCCCAGTCCACAGACGAGCGAGCCATACAGGGGCATCGACTGTGCGATAGCTATCGGCTTTGGGCGGGCAGCGCTCGAACTCTCCCGAGTCGAGTTCGTAGAGCTGCCATTCCACACGCACAGCTTGGGGACGGATGAACTCGGTCTCCAAGCCCACGATTTCGCTACACCTCATGCCCGTATAGCCCTTGGTCACGACGGCCACGAACTCGTCGTCGCGCCCGGAGGGGAGTGAGGCGCGCTCGGCACAGAGCAGGATGCCGAGCGGATCTGTGACGACTTTTTCGGGACCGCGGTCACGAGAGCGTCCAGCGCGTTTCCCTCTGCCTCGGCGTTTCGTGGCAGGGTTAGAACTGATGAGTTCGTCGTCAACCGCGTCTTCAAGGAGCAGGTGGAGGGTGCCGCGCCACGTCTTCACACTCGATGCGGCGTAGAGCGCCTTCTCCCTCTTCTCCCAGGCGTCAACGTCCACACGCTGTATCGACGCGAGCGCACGCTCCTCGAACTCAGGCAATAGGTGCTCTTCAATGTGGCGACGGTAGTTCTGCATTGTGGACGCGGCCAGGTCTTGCCCTGCGTACCACCGTGAGGCGTACTCGCCGAATGTGACCTGTCCTGCCGCCGGATCTTTCCAACCGCCTGCACGCACTTTCGCCTCTTCGGCGTCGGCGGCTTGCTTGGCAGCGCGCTTCGTACGGAAGCGGATGACGTCGCCGTTCTCGTCAGCAACGGTGCCGTACTTGCCTGTTGAGATTTTGAAGCGGCCACGCCAGTACGTGCCGCGGTCTTCCGCGAACCCCATGTTCCCCCTCATTGCAAAGCGATGGGTGGGAGCCAGGTTCGGCTCCCACCCATCGCGGTCATTCGGTTGGTCAGGCTGCGTTCCGGGCGCGCCGTGGGCGACGTGCCTTGAGTTTCACTGTGGGCACATCGAAGAAGACGACCGTGCGTCCGCGCGCCGAAATGGCCTTGTCCTCAGGGGCGTTCACCTGGTCCGGACGCTCCTCAAAGATGTGGAAGATCTCCTCCACGTGAGCCCGTGTAAAGCGGTAGCCGCTGCCGCCGCGGATGAACGGGATGCGGCGGCGCCGCGCTTGTTCCTTCACCCACCACTCCGAGCAGTCGAGCGCCTCAGCGACTTCGGCAGGTGAGTACGTCGGTGGAAGGCCCTGGTTCCTCTGGCCCGAGTTCATGACACCTCTTCCGGGAAGTTGAGCGGACAGGAGAAGCTCGGCCCCTACCTGTCAGGTCCGCTACTTCCGCTACCTCCGCTACCTCCCTGGTCAGGGGCATGATCGAGGTAGCGGATAGGAGGAGCGGTAGCGGATGAATCCGCTACCGGCCCTCGGGGTGGTGCGGGACCGGTAGCGGATAAAGCGGTGCGGGTAGCGGACAAATTCGCCTTGGCCACTACCTTTTTCGGGCCTCTGACCTGCCCGGTAGCGGCGGTAGCGGAAGTAGCGGACTCTCAGGGGGTGGGGGGCAGTAGCGTTCCCACGCGTCATAGAGGTCTGCGGCGTAGTAGCCCTTCATCACGCTGCCGCCCGCTTTGATGTTCCGTGCCGCGATCGGGGTGTTGTCCGCGGTCATGTACTCGCGCAGCATCCGAGCGAGCCCACGTGCGTCCAGGGGCTTGCCGCTCATGTCCGCCCACGGCGCCTCGTCAAGGCTGTGCAGACGGTCGAGAACGGCGACGGTGGGCAGGCGGTCGATGCCGTTGAACACGTGGTCGCGCAGGTCGGTAAGCAGCCGGATACCGGTGCTGCCCTTGTCTCCGACCTTGGCCGCGTTGACCAGTTCCACACATGCCGTGCGGGCTCGCTCCGGCCATTCGCCCCCGGCAGCGTCGGCAACCGCGAGAAGCGGTTCCCAGACGTCCGCGGGCCGGTCCGTGACCTCCGGGGGCAGTTCGGGGAACACTCCGTCGACCAAGTGCGCCACGGACTGTGCCCAGTTGGTGAGCCGGTCACACAGCGCGTTGCCTTCCTTCTCATGGATGCGCTGGCGGTAGGGCTCCACGTACTCGTTCCTCGCGCGGCGGCGCATCCGGATGATGACCGAGCGGGTCAGGATCGTGTCCGGCAGCGAGCCGAGCCCGGCCATCGCGACCGCGCAGTACGACGGGAACTCCTGTACTTGCTGGTTGGCTCCGTCCCCGACGCAGCGCCACATGCCGACCCCGCGGCGGTGGCCGGCGTTGAGGAACCCGCGCAGCGGTTCGTTGTCCCCGGCCTTGGGCCCGAACACCGTGTCGACCTCGTCGAAGAGGATCGTGGGACGGGTCTCCAGGGTGGACACGGCACGGAAGAGCACCGAGGCGGACGCGTTGGCCGCAACGAGCGGCTTGGGCACCAGGGTTTCGATGATCTCCAGCGCCCGCGACTTCCCGGAGCCCGGCTCCGGCGACAGGAACGCGATGCGGGGCGTCGCGTCGAAGCAGTCGAGTAGGTGCGCGTGCGCGTTCCACAGCGTGACTGCGACGTAGGCGGCTTCGAGAGGGAAGACGTTGAAGCGACGATGGAAGGCTTCGACCTCATCAAGCAGGGCGGAGCCGTCCGTCGGGTGCGCCGGCGGATTGGTGGTCATGCCGCGGCCCTCCCTTCCTGGGTGGTGCGGAGCGGGCATTCGTCGCGGTGAGCGGTGTGGTCTGCGATCAGGGCCAGCACCTTCGTGTGGCCAACGGCGCTTCGGTCCCTGCCGCACAGGCACTTCGAGGTGGCGGTAGGCACGGCGCCGCGCGGGGCGCTGATGCACAGCCACGCGACCGGGTACCGGCCGTCACCCCTGCTCGGGCTAGAGCGAAGAGCAGTGCGGACGCCTACGGCGACGCCTTTCGGCTCGCCCACGGCCGGACCGGGCACCGGTTGTGCAGCGGCGCGCGGACCGGTGGGGGTGGCGGGAAGGCTCTTCAGGGAGGGTCGGCGAGGTGTGCTCATGCCGCCCTCCGCTGACTGTTGCGGGCAATCGACCAGTTCAGACCGCTGCGAATGGTCGCCTCACAGGACCGCGGAGCAAGACCGGCCTGCTCCCCCGCCCACTGAAGAGCCTCCTCAACCTGCTCCCTGGGGAGGTCGCCCCACGCGATGAAGCGCCCCATGGCTCGCGCTGCCCGGAGCAACGTGGCGTTGCGCTCGCCCTCCGGGGCCGTGCGCACGCTCGCCGTTTCGGCGTTCAAGCCCGATACGGCGTAGCTGGACGCTCGAACCGATGACGGTGCGGCCGTCAAGCCCGCGAGGCCTGACGAACCGTCAGACGGGCGTACAGCCAATCCGGCAGCGGGGCGGGTGGGGTGTCGTCGACGATCGCGTAGGCACCGGTGGGGGTGAGACTGCCGGGGGCGACGACGTAGCCACCCCAAGCACGGGTGTCGATGCGTTTGCCGAGCCGTCCGGCCGTGTTGCCGAGCCGCGCGCCAGGTGGGGCGGTGAAGTACAGGTGGACCCCGCCGCTCGCGGTCCGGGTCGTACGGGTGGTGGGTATGGCCTGTCCGGCGCGCTCGCAGAGCGCCGCAAAGGTCGTCACGCCGGAAGGTGTGTCCGCACTGCCCTTGCACTTGCGTTTCGGCATGTCGAGGTCGACGACAACCAGCCCGGAGGGACCGGTCGCAATGCCGACGTTGAACGGCAGGTCGCCCCACGCGCGGCGGATGCGGTCCGGGTCGATGGTGGCGCGCTCTTCCCACTTGCGGTGACCGCCCGCGCAGTCTCCGATGCCGGGGCAAACGTCTTCACCGTGCAGGGCCGGACGCTTGTCGCCGGGGCGCAGAGGGAGGACAGCCCACCCTCGTTCCGCAGCGTCCAGTGCGGCGTAAAGGAGGTGGCGATTCATCCGCTCACCCCCGACGTGCTCGATGGGGTGGCATGGGCCGGACGGCCCTCGCCGAATGCACGACGTTGGGTCATGCTGTAGGTCTCCTGCTCTCTTGGAGGGACTGGAGAACCGGGGCGGGCGCAGGCTTGTGGTGAGACGGCGCCCGCCCCGGGCAGCTAGCTGTGGAAGTGGTTGCGCTTGAAGACGGCCTTGCGGATGTTGACCGTTGTCCCGCTGCCACGGCCGCTCGCGCTGAACACCTGCACAGCGACCCAGCCACCGAAGATGACGGCGGCGAGGACGATGAGCTGATGGATCAGCGCGGCCAGTGCGGCGATGAACGTGGTCAGCAAGACCAGGCCGCCGCACACGGCGCCAAACCCGATGCCTCCGAGCGCGATGTTCACCGCCGTACGCGAGACGGCCGGCTTGGTCGCGACGGGTTCGGGCTTGGTGGGCTCCATGGCGTAGCCGGTGACGACGCGGCTGTCCGGCAGAACGATGCTCGCCACCGCGGGGATGCTGCCGGGCTGCACGTGCATGAGCGGCGCGGCGTGCGGTACCGGGGCGAGCGGCGTGGGGTGGTGGACCTCAACGACCGCCGCGTTGTGACCCGAGGGGCGGTGGTAGTCGTAGGGCGTGAGGGGTTCGCTCATGGCGGCTCTCCTGCTTCAGTTGCCGAGGGCGGACAGGGCGTCGGCGGACGCCTGCACGAGGTTGTGGATGGGCTCGTACGCGCCGGTCCCGGCGACGAAGAACCCGAACAGGAACAGCACGATGGCCGCGCCTCCGCCGGCGGACCTGGTCTTGACGGCGAGGGCGGAGGCGGCGCCGAACAGCAGCACCGCGGAAATGTTCAGGATCATCGCGAGCCTTCCGGGCGCGGGGTGTCGGTGCCGGCGCGGTAGATGCGGGCCCACCGGTTGTAGAGCCAGCGGCCGGCGCGTATGCGCTTGCCGGTCGCGTGGCAGCGGCGGCAGTCCTTGCCGCGCTTCTGGCGGCCCTTGCGGTCGGTCTTCATCGCGAAGCCCCAGCCGTTGCACTTGCGGCAGTTCCCGAACGGCGAGACCGCGCACACCGCGACATAACACAGCGTAACGATAAGAGGCATGGCGATAGCGAGCAGGATGGGGGTCATCAGAGCCCTCCCAGGCGGTTTTCAGGGGTTTCCGCAGGTGGGCCGCTATCCGCTAGCGGCCTGATCAGATCAGGTTTGGGGCGCTAGCGGGGCCGCTAACGTTAGCGGGGTGTGCCGCTAGCGCTAGCGGCCCCGGAGCGTCAGCCCGCATCCCGGTTTCCGTCACGCTCCGCAATCGCAGCGGTGATGTGGGAGCAGTCGATACCGCGCCGGTTGACCACCTTGCCGTTGACCCGGCGCCCCACCTGGATCGTGACGACGCCGTGCGGCTTCAGCGCCGCGGC
Source organism: Streptomyces sp. NPDC002276 (assembly GCF_053891435.1). Lineage (NCBI taxonomy): Bacteria > Bacillati > Actinomycetota > Actinomycetes > Kitasatosporales > Streptomycetaceae > Streptomyces > Streptomyces sp. NPDC002276. The sequence goes on from NZ_JBSFCQ010000010.1 coordinate 198,111, forward strand.
GAGCCCTTCGGGGTCCCAGCCGTCGTAGACGCCCTCGCGCAGGTCGGCGAGACGGGCGACGACCGTCTCAGACCACAGCTTCGGTTCGTCGGCGGGCACGACGGCGAGGATGTCGCGCAGCAGGTCGTAGGCGCTGCCCGCATCCGGCACCGGCCCTCGCCGAGCGCGTAGCCGGAGAGCGTGCCAGCCAGTTCGCGGGCCTTGCGGGCGCGGGCACCGATGGCTTCGGCGGCCGGGGCGTCCACGTAGACCGAGCCGACGATCCGGGCGTCCGCGCCCTCGCCGACGAAGTAGTGGATGCCCTTGTCACCCCACGAGAACACATGGTCGCCCGCACCCCGCGCTTGTACGCGGAGGTGCCGAGCACCATGTCATTCTCCAGCTGGCCCATGACCTTCAGGCAGAACCGCGCCGACGCGTTCGCAGAGATACCGGTGGGCAGCGCCTTCGCGTCCGGCCGCTGCGTCGCCAGCAACAACACGATCCCGGTGGCCGGACCGCGTTTGACCAGGTCGGTGCAGATCTCTTCGAGTTCCTTGCCGTACTTCTCGTGCTCGAACCAGACCTGGCACTCATCCACCCCGACCACGATCGGGTGCAACCCGAGGTGCTTCATGTCCGCGAGCTGGGACGTCACCTTCGACTCGGGACAGATGTCCCGCGGCAGGGAGCGGATCATCTTGGCGCGGCGGCGCAGTTCCTGACGCAGCGCGCGCAGGTCCCGTACCGCGTACTCGATGTCCTCTTCCTCATCGCCGGCGCGGTGGCAGTAGGAGACGGCGTTGCCGACCGGGTCCAGGTCGCCGGTGCCCTTGAGGTCGTAGGTGTGCAGCTCGGCACGCGGGTCCAACGCCGCGATCAGCAACAGGAGTCGCAGCAGGAAGGTTTTGCCCATGCGCGGGATGGCTCCGATGACGGCCGCGATGTACATGAGCGTGATCTCGACCCAGCGTCCGCGCTGGTCGGTGCCGAACGCGACCGGCTTGAACAGGTCCGTGGCTCCCGACTTCGCCAGCGGCCACGCGGGCTTCTTCGCCTTGGACATGTCCTGATCGCCGACCCACAGCACCAGGTGCCCGGTGTGCTCGTCGGCCACCGCCTCGGGCCACACGCAGCCCAGCGGGCGGCGCAGACCGGACGCGAGGCGTTCGCGGCGCTCGATGATGTCGGTCACGGTGACGCCGTACGGGAGGTTGCCCTCCGCACGCCAGCCGGGTCCGTCGCGGGTGATGGGGGCGGTGAACTCGAATCCGTCACGGCCCTTGCCCTGTGCCTGGTTGATGGCGGGGATGCCGAGCGAGCCGAGCGCACGCAGCACGATGTCCGACGTGAGCTTGACGGCGGTGGGCAGTTCCACCGCCCGGTGAATGACCGGGGCATCGGCGCGACGGCCGGCGTACCCGAGCGCGAGGGTGACCGCGCCGACCGACAGGGCCTGAAGCCAATCGGGGGCGAGCACGTAGATGGCGAGCGCGGAGCCCAGCCCGATGAACATGCCGAGCACGGTCACCAGGGTGCGCAGTCGGACGCGTCCGTCGCGCTGCCTTGAGAGCTTCAGGTACTCGGCAGCGTCCTCGCGGCGCACGGCGGCGAGGCGGACCGGTTCGCCCTCGCGGTCGGCCATCCACCGCAGCGTGCCGCCCACGAACTTCGCCGCGCCGGACGGCGCTTGGAGCGTGAGCCGTGCGGCGTAGACCGGGGAGCGCAGGGCGTGATAGCCGACCGAGTGCGCGTAGTGGCGGGCCACCCACGCGGACGCGGTCTTCAGCTCTGCCACGGACTGAAGCCACGGCGGAACGACCGGACGGCGCTGCGCGGCGAGAAGCCGACCCAGGTAGCCCGGACCGGCCGCCTTGACGGTCGGAACGTCGACCATCACGCGCGCGGTCGGGTCGCCCGACTCGGCGCCCGACCGGTCCGCACCGGAGTCGGCCGACTGGTCGGCGTCGGGTCGGGTGGTCGGGTCGGGCGACTCTCCGCGCGCCGATCGGGCCTTGCCGAGGTCGACTACCTCTCCCCCGGAGTCGGGGGAGAGGTCGGTGTTGAGTTCTGCTTCGAGTCGGTTGAAGAGTTCGTTCTCGTCGTCGGGGTGCTTCACTGAAGGTTCCTTCCAAGTGGAGGAAAGGCGGGGTCCGGCCGTCGCTGTAGGAGGTAGGCGGACGGACCCCGCGCAGGGTGCTACGGGGGGTGGCATGGGGAAAGCTGAGTCCAGAACGCGGCCGTGCGAGTGGTGCGGCGAGTCGGTGCAACAGCCGGAAAGCCGCTGGCGAAAGCGGCGCTATTGCAGCAAGGCACACCGACGCAGGAACCGAATCGCGGAAGCTCTCTGGGAGTTCCTGGACATCTGGTAGATCACGCGGCGCGCTGTTCCTCGGGATAGGCGCAGAGGATGCACATCCCAAGCGAGGTCGGGAGGCAGTAGCTGTAGGTCACACGGCACTTGGGGCAGGTGCGACGGGCGAGCATCGCCAGGGCGAGGGCGCCCCACTTGCGCGAGGTCATCGGCCGGACCGGCTTCGCTCGGTCGACGCGGTAGAGGTAGGCGACCTGGGCGCCGGACTTGCGGCCCTGGTGACGGCGCATCACCTGCGCGGCGACGGGCTGTCCGCCGGGGCGTAGTCCGCGGTCACGGAGCTGACGGCGGGTGGCGTAGCCGTCCGGGGCCAGACGCCACGGGAACGTAGGCACGCCGTAGCGGGCACCGGTGGGGTCGTAGCACTTGGCGAACGTCAAGGTCGTCATGCCGCCACCGCCACGACCGGCACACGCGACCGCGCACCGGGCCGTCCGGAGCGTCGTCCGGCGACCGTGGCGAACAGCCGGCCGAGACCCGCCCGACGCAGTCCGGCGCGGCCTTGCTTGGCCGCGTACATCGCCTCATCCGCCCGCCGCAGCAGACCGGACAGGTCATCGGCGGGGAAGTCGACCGCGCGGACCCAGCCGAGCGAGACCGTGGTGCACACCGCGGGGTCCTGTCCGTCGACCGGCCGGGCGAGCACGCCGTGCAGGACTGCGAGCAGGTCCGCTGCGGTGCCGTGGTCGTCGATCACGACGGCGGCGAACTCGTCGCCCCCGAGCCGTCCGGCGACCCCGGCACGGCCGACGTGGTGGGCGAGGCGGTCGGCGGTCGTCTTCAACAGCGCGTCCCCGGCCGCGTGCCCGTACGTGTCGTTGATCCGCTTGAACTTGTCGACGTCGGCCAGCACCACCACCGCGCGCGGATCCCTCAGCAGGACGGTGGCACGGCGGGTGAACCCGTCACGGGTCCACAGCCCAGTCAGCGGGTCGCGGCGGGCAGTGGTCAGGCAGGCGCGCAGCCACCACACGTGGACCGCCCAACCTGCCGCGAGCGGCAGTGCGGACAGCAGGATCGTGGCAACGGTGCTCATGCCGCCGCCCCCTCTCCGGCATCGGCGCCGTCGACCGGGTGCAGGCGCCGGCCGTCCGCGCGCTCGCTGAGCAACAGGTCCCGCAGCACACGGGAGTTAGCTGCCGAGCAGTGCAGCGTCGTACGGATCGCCTCCGCGTTGATCGCGCCATCCGCCCACCCGGCCGTGGCCTCACGGGCTTCAACGAACAGTTCCGCAGGCGTCCGCGGAGCCTTCGCGCCCTTGGCCCTGGCGCCGCGCTTGCGGGGCGCCTTCGGTGCCTCCCGGTTCGGGGGCTCAGGATTCTGCGGCGACACGGGCGGCAAGTCCCCACCGGACGGGGCCAGTTCACCCAGCTTCAACAGCACCCGCTCGGGGCGCGGCGTCTGCGACCGCCAGCGTCGGCCGTGCCGCTGCCGCAGCTGCGCGCGGACCAACTGCCGCTCCCGCTCCCGGGCGAGCGCGTCCGTGTAGGAGGTGACCTCCCACAAGGTCATGCGCCGCCACAGGGCGAACGTGGACAGCGGGGCGAGCAGCCAGCGCGAACGGCGAATCTTCTCCATCCGCCGACCGGTCACGGCGCCGATCCGGGAGGCGTAGACGTGCGCGGCCACCTCGGACAGCACCACCCACAGCAGCGGCATCGTGCCGTGCGCCACCTTCGCGGACAGCGACTGTCCGGCCGCGATGTTCAGCCAGCACGTCACCCCGGTCAGCACCCACGGCACGAACCGCACCCAGCCCAACGGCATGTCCGTACGGATCAGCAGCAGGAACGCCGCGGTGAACACCGGGATGGCCACGTCGATACCGACCGGCAGCATCCACGGGGACGCGAACCCCCAGCGGGCACCCGCCGCCGACACCGCCTCGAACGAGGACGCCAGACCCAGCCCACCGACCCCGGCCGCGAGCACCGCGACCACGCCCAACAGCCACAACTCCGGCTTCGACAACGGCGGCACCCTGACCGCAGGGGCCTGTTCCTGCTGCTCCGGCGTCTGCATGTTCGTGGCCCGCCTCATGCCGCACCCCCCGCAGCGATCAGGGCCGCAGCAATGAGCAGCGCACCGCCTGCGCAGGTGAGGTCGACCGCGCGGCGCAGGCCGGTGAACTTGACGACAGCGAGGCGGGACAAGCCCGCGATGTCCGCGCTGAGGGTGTCCTCGGACAGCACGGTCGCGATCTCTTCGGCGGTGAGCGTCGCCCACAGCGGGAAACCCTGCCGACCCTTGGTGTTGGGGCGCACCGACCGCAGTAACAGACCGGCCGCCACGACCAACAGCGCCATGCCCGTGCCGCCCACCGTGAGGGAAACGGCGTTCAGCGGGACATCCTTGGCGACCGTCCAGGCCCCGGCCAGTACCGCGCCGACAAATGCCAGCAACAGACCGGTCTTCGTGTCCGTCCGCGCGATCTCCGCTTTCACCTCGGCATGCGCAGCCGTCAGATTCTGCTCACAGGCGCTCATGACGTCTCACCGTCCGCCGAAGCCCGCAACTTGGCATCCATCAGCTCGGCTTCTACGTCCGTGACCTGACCGTCAAGAATCCGCTGGTAGACCGCCTCACTCTCCAGGAACATGCGGTCGTTGAAGTCAGGGCCGTCGCTCATGCCGCCGCTCCCTTCCGGGAGACCCGACGCCTGGCGGCCGGCCGGGTCAGCGGGACGACGTTGAACAGTTCCGGGGCGTGCGCCTCGATCACCTCGACGGCGATACGGGCCACGGTGTCCGGGAGACCAGGGTTGTCGGCGAGGATGTCGCGCGCCGCGTCCAGCCGGGCCGCGCGTTCGTCCTCGCTCTCGCCCTCATCCCCGAGCCAGAGCTCAGGCGGGGTGCCCAGGGCCAGTTCGATGAAGTCGTTCGTGGTGACGGCCTGATGACCGCCGATGTATGAGCGCATGGCGAAGCTCCTGATTTGGAGGGACGGGAAGCCGGAGCAGTCGCAGGCGTTTGGTGAGACGGCGACTACTTCGGGAGGGCGAAAGCCGTTGTGGAACACCGGAGTTCGGCTCCTCTCAACCCCGGCCGTACGGGAGCGCTCCGCAGAGCGCCCGGACGGCCGGGGCGAGCAACCGGCGCGGCGCTAGCCGCCGCGATGCGGTGAAGGGTGACCAGTTGGCCGCAGCACTCTGCGGTGCCAGCGGACCGGGGATGGAGCGGCGCCGCCGTGCTGGTCGATCACGGCCGCGCCCATCGCTTTCGTCGACGCACTGACGCTCCTTCGCCTCGCTGAACTGGGGTTACGCACTGCAAGGGGGACCTTGTCCCCACACTCCGGCCGTTGCTCGCGGTCACCGGGCCACCTCGCCAGTCGGGCCGAAGCCCTGTCCCCTGGCCTTTAGCGGGATTGCAGCGTCCCCGCCCTGTGCATTCGTGCAGGTCAAGCAGTTGCAACCCCGAGATTTCCCGGGGCCGTTCATTGACTAGCTTGCACTAGTCTGCTGTGGTTCACAACCCTCGTGAGTGATGCGCTCTAGTTCGCTGTGGTGGGTACGCTTCAGGGCATGACTGTCACAGGAGGGCCGAAGCCGAAAGCGGCGCAGGTCGCGGACGCACTTCGCGTGGACATCAAGAAGATGAAGCCGGGCGACAAGCTCCCGTCACAGCGCGAGTTGATCGACCGGTTCGGGTTCGCGAGCCAGACCATCCAGAACGGCTTGGCCACACTCAGGGCCGAAGGGCTCATTGTCTCGGCCGGGAACCTCGGTAACTTCGTCAGTGACGGAGCTTCCCCCAGCAACGACGTGCACGACGACATCACGGAAATCCGCTCCCAGATTCAGGCGTTGACTGAACGGGTCGCAGCGCTCGAAGAACGTTCCGCCCCGAATGGTGCGTGATCTGCAACCAGCATGCGAGGAACGGGAGTTGAGACGTAAGTGACAGCCAGGGGACGGAGAGGCGGAGGTGGGGACATGTCCAGTGACACCCCGGTGTCCCCTTCCCTGCCCCCCTGGCGCGCGGGTGAGACTCGGAGCAGGCACTCGGAGGAGGGCACATGACCGACGACAGGCCCGCATGGGCGCGGCGCATCGCTGCCGAGCGAGCGGCACGCGGCTGGTCTCAGCGCGACGCAGTCAGGGCGCTGCGGGTGCACGCTCCCACGGAGCTGCCCGCAGAGGACAGCATGATTCGCCAGTGGAAGCGCTGGGAGTCAGGCCAGATGCCGAACGACTTCTATCAACCGGTCATCGCGGCCCTCTTCGGCACCGTGACGCACGCGCTCTTCCCGGCGCCCTCGCGGCGGAACGGGGACCGCGAGATCCTGGCAGCGTCCGGTATGGAAACACTGGAGATCGTGAGCCGCCTCAACTGGTCGGACGTCGACAACGCCACGCTCGGCGCGCTGCGGATCACAGCGGACCGGCTCAGCTCGGAGTACCCGTTCATGCCGAGCGAACAGCTCCTCATTGAGGGGCGGCAGTGGCTCCGTCGCGTCGTCGACCTCCACAAGAAAAGCCTCACCCTCGCGCAGCACCGCGAGGTCCTCGCACTGTCCGGTTGGCTCGCGCTACTGGTCGGCTATGTCGAGTACGACACGGGCGACCGCCACGCGGCGGAGTCCACGCGGCAAGCCGCGCTCTCACTCGCGACTGAGGCTGACCATGCAGAGGTCGCCGGGTGGGCTCACGAGATGCGGGCATGGTTCGCTCTCACGACCGGCGATTATCGGGGCGTCATCGCGGCATCCCAGGCCGGGGCGGACGCGGCGCCGCATCACGGCGTGGCTGTGCAGCTTGCTGCCCAGGAAGCTAAGGCATGGGCACGGATCGGGGACCGCCGGCAAGTTGAGGTTGCGCTGGACAAGGGGCGGCGGTTGCTCGAAGCGATGCCGTATCCGGAGAACCTGGACAACCACTTCGTGGTGGACCCGGCCAAGTTCGATTACTACGCGATGGACTGTTACCGGCTTGTCGGCGAGGACCAGCTAGCCCGCACGCTCGCCGAAGAGGTACTGAGGGCGGGAACGGACTTCGATGGCAGCGAGCGCGCACCGATGCACAACTCTGAAGCCCGCGTCACGCTGGGAGTCACAGCAGCGCGTGAGGGCGACTTGGAGCAAGCACTCGCCATGGGAGGCCGCGCCCTCGAAGGGGATCGGCAGTCGGTGCCGTCGCTCATCATGATCAGCCGGGAACTTGCTGCGGAGATGAAGCGGCGATACGCCTCAGAACCATCGGCTCAAGATTACCTTGTACGTCTGCAAGAGCTAGGTCAAGAGAAACCTGGGTTCCTACCTCAGTAAGATCTCGTTTGAGGATTTCAACCCAAATACACGTAGCCCCATCACGGATACGACGCAAGAGGAGAATTTTTAAACGGCACCGCCAATTTTCTACTCCTCTTCGAACCAACCTTTTTCATTAGCCACCTGAGACAACGGAACTGCTTTCCGAGCGATCGCCCTCTTCATGCTCGTCTCCGCCAGTCCGACAATAAAGCGAGGGTAAGCACTCGAATTCGCCGCAACTTTCCCAGCGATATCGACCGGCATCTTATTCTGCGTTCGGCGACCGAACGCGAAGGTCACATGGGAATTCCTATAAGCCCTTCTCGTCGCCTCCACAGCACTTGCCCAATCCAGATGCTCATCAGCAACCTGAATGTGGAAAGAAATCGCAAACAGGATGACATCGTGAACTACCGGATCACTACCCAAGTAATTCGACAGATACTTATCGACAATAGCGATATGATCATCCCGTACGGCGACATTCGCCAAAATGGCAGCCACGCGCGGACTCAATGCGCTAGGCAGTGCGTTGACGCGAATCCCTCGGGCACCACCTGAATAACTGCGTACAGATTCGACAGAATCATAAAGCCGTCTACTCTGACGATCATCAAGGACCTCGACAACATCCTCGATCTCGGGACACAATTTCGCCATGGTGACAGGGCCGCACAGCAAAAGCGCCGCCAACGCCCACACCTGCCGATTCGTGTCGCTATCACAAAGACTCAGTTGCTGCCTCCACCACGCAACTGCCCCCGCCTGCAAGCGAGCATACTTCAGCCGCTTGACGATGCTAACCGATTCGTCGAAAAGGTTCGGTCGTCCAACAGAATCTCGGCTCGCGCGTGGAACGAACGCCGCGTAACCTAGAGCCATCACCCAAATAGCCCATCGATTTCCCACCGTCAACGAGACGCTTTCGATGTACTTTTCATACCCGCCATCCAAGGCTTCTTTCCCGGTACTGCCAAGCAGGTGGAAATATTCCTCGACCGCGGTATCGATAGCTTTATTTCGAATAGGTGATGGGGGCTGCTCTGGCCAGCGCACACCGAGATGCCGAGAGACGCTCTCGGAAACAAGCGCTCGCTGATCAAAATGGATCGCTCGACTCGTCACGACAGGATTAAACGCTGAACAAAACAGGTCCATTCGATTGGCTACTGTGCGAGGAATCCGAAAACCTGTCACAAAACCATCTAGAATCCGCTCTACGAATTCATCTTGCAATCGCTTACTTCGCCCAAAGTAGTCAGCATGCGCGGCAGCCATCAACGCGCCCTGCACTTCATCATCCACTGTTACAGAGTGTCTGTTCAGCAGATCTTCGATAACTCTGTTAGACACGGTACTGAGCACGCCAGTAAAATAACCAGTCCAGATCCATGAAGTCTTCTGCGCCTCTTCAGTCAGAGTCTCAAATCCATCGAGCCAATAGTCCTGCAGCTCATCTCTTGAAGCATTCTGCTGAGCCAACACGGTCAAAGATGTTTGAATGTCGCGCGGTGGGGCTGCACTAAGAACTTCAAAACACCTTTGTAGTAGTTCTACTCGTCCGCAGCCTTCGGGCAGTGTGAACGGCTCGCCTCCCGCAAGGCCGTAGCGATCGTCACCAAGCAGAGACCGATAGCCATCACGGTCAAGGATCAGGTCGATGACTTTCTTGAGGCTCCGGGCGTTCTGGCTGAACACCCAATCCGCGACCAACGTAGCTGCCAGCGCTCTAGGGTGCGACGTCAAGCCGAGGTCGGCGTCCGTGCAGAGCACCTCCAGGCGATCTACCAGAGAAGGCAACTCACCCTTGCTGAAGCAACCGGCATAAAATCTCGTTACGTTTTGCCAGTACGTGTTCCTAGCGATGGCGTCGAAGCGCTCATCTTTGGTGCCTGAACGAGGTGAACCCACTGGACTGTATGGGGCCGTCTCGTAGAGGAAACGTCCGGCAAAGTATTCCCGCAGGGGTTGAACCTCGAACTCAAACAACCCTTCTACCGCACCCACTAGGAACACAACACGTTGCGCCAAACCGGTGAATAGTTCATCAACCAAGCCTGGATCTCTGCCTTCGGAAATAAGATACTCCGCGATCAATTCACGCAGTCGATTCGCGTCTATCTTCCCAAGAGCCCTGCCGGTTTCTGCTTCGCTATGAAGCACCCATGCAAGATACCTGTGAATGTCAATAAGGATTTCCTGCCGCTTCTTTACAATCTCACTCTTTTCTGCCTCCCTCGCCAGGAAGAGCTCAACGTAGATGTCATAAAGCGCCGTACGCTTATCGGGCAGGCTACTCCCGCGCGTGTGAATAACACTCAGCAGGATTGCAAGCTGCATAGGGTTGCGGGCTAGATCCCGCATATGGGGTTGACTCAGCCTGTCGGTAACAACTCTGCGTAGATCGGCTACCTCTTTGGCCGGCAATCTGCGAGATTTCGCCCAACGCTCGGTATATTCTTCGATTAGCGGTGGATTCAGGCTAGTCAATGCCCAGCGGTTAAAAGTCCGCGACGGAAAATCAGTGACTTCAGCTAGAGCAGAGGGACGCGTAGTTACGAGCATCTGGAGAGATGCCGCCGTCTCCCTCAAGCGTCTTGCAGAAGCCGCAATCTCGCGCACTACATCATTGCGGAGTTTCACCTCCGCCACTTCGTCCAGCCCATCGAGCACAATGAGTAGTGCACTAGAATGGGCAACGGCACTCAAGTCATCTGGCGTGAAGGAGCGGCCGCCCGAGCGCTCACTGATTAGCGCACTGATAAAGGATTCTAGAGATTTACTCAGATGCCGTGGCCGCAGCTCATTGCCCTCTTGAGAAAAGGGATCCTTCCCTGCAAGCCAAGTAGCATACTCACGGAGATCCACTTTAATAGGAAAGCGCGCGGCCGCGGGCTTATGATTCGTAGGAAGAGTGTCAAATCCCTCGGCACTCAGAATCTTCATTCTGTGCACCTGGCAAATATACTGAGCCAAGGTGGACTTCCCCTGCCCGGGCCCACCTTCCAAGACGATCATTTCTGCCAGATCGGCGACGCGTTCATTAAGCAATAGTGTCGCGGCACCAACACCACTATCCTGTTGGGTCTCCCACGGATCTCGACCTGCAAGTCGCTGTGCTATATATTGGACTTCGAGTGCTTTCTTATCCTCTCGACGCCGTCCAACTTCCTGTTCTTGTCTGACATCCACGGGAACGTCTACGAAAAGACTGAGAATGTCATTACTGAGCTCTACCTGCTTAAAACGTACTTCGTTGTCCATCTCGTACTGGTCGGCAACGAAGCTGCGCAAGACATCCAGCCTGTGTCCCTGCAGGTCGGGACCAATAGAATCTGCTAGTGCTTGAAGGACATCCGCACCTCTAAGAATGTCTGGATAGGACCATTTGACATCCGCAGCAGTGTCGCAGCGACGATCCAGATCGTCTCGCCACCATGCACGGATAGGAATCGAGAGCTCTGTCTCTAGGATGGCATTCAGTGTGTCAATTGACCCCGATTTGGGGTATGCAGTACCGGCTACATTGGTAACGAGAATATATTCTAGAGCGTGTGGATTTTCCTCCAAAATAGGATCGATCTTTTCGATTTCCTTTTTCATCGTATCGACAAGCCATTTGTGGGCATCTTCGATGACGAAGGGATTTCTGACAAACTTCACCTGGAACAGGCGGTAGCTACTCGATCCTGCGTTGAGGTACTGAACCGCGTCCCGGCCACCGTCCCTCTGGCCAACTGGAAAACATTGCGTTCCTGGGAACTCGCGCGAAATTAGAGCCTGCGCGAAGTGTTGAAAACGTTCAGGGTCCAGCTGCTCATAGTGGTACGTCACTCCGGACCCTCCGCTTCATCAACCGCTACACCCCGCGGCACGTGTACTTCTGTCGAGTCTGCATCGCGCGCAGGCTCCCTCGCTGCGGCTCGCGGTGTCCCATGTGCCCGCAAGTTGGGCTCAGAGTAGCAAGGTGATGGAGTGTTACCTCTTGGTATGGCCGACATCCGTGCGGCTGCTAGAGCAGCTGTACGAAGGTGCCAGGGGTGAGCCGAGGTCACATTGCCGATGGCGCCAAGAGCCACGGCTAGCACAGGCCAGCGGTCTCCCCGCCAGGCGACGCGCCAAAGAGGCTGATCTGCAACAGGTGCTGGGAGAATCTGGGGAGAAGATCTTCTCCCCAGGCCTCCAGTCCGCCACGTTGCACCAACTCACGCCAAAGCGCCGACCTGTGCCAATGCTCTGCTGAGCAGTTGTAGATCTTGCGCTGACCTAATTCGGGACGAAGAGGTCGTGGGTTCAAATCCCGCCACCCCGACAGCCGTAACACCAGGTCAGGCCCGGTGCTGAGAGATCAGCACCGGGCCTGACCTGCTTTGCGGGCCTAACCGGCCCCGTCACCACCGTCATCACCCCGTGCCGGGTGCCGAGTGCCGGATCCCGGGTGCCAACGACGCTGAACGGGCCCTGTACCCCAGCGCGTTCGATGCGGCCCCGTCGATGCCCGTGTGCGTGGAGAGTCCGTCCAGGTGGTGGTGGTGTGGTGGTGGGACCACCCAAGCCATATCCGTCAGCCCGTGCCGCCCCACGCCGCCTCCAGGTCCCGGCAGTGGACCAGGACGGTCGCGTCGGTCAGGGCGATCTCGTGGGTGCAGCCGTTGTCCTCGTCCGGGAGGATTTCGTCGAGGAGGACGGCGTCGGCCGGCATCCAGTCGATGGAGTGTTCGTAGTCGACGGAGAAGTGGGTCACGCCCGAGTAGCTGATGCGCAGGCCGGCGTCGTGCTTGAACTTGTTGGGCGCGAAGTCCAGGACCAGGCCGCCGCTCTTGTCGGTGGCGAGGTGGACCCCGGCCAGTTCGAGGTCCTTGACGCAGCGGGTCGCGCCCGCGATGTCGTAGTGGCCGGGGTCGGTGGCGAAGGACCGGGCGCCCGGGGGCAAGTCGGCGCGGAGGCGCGGCAGTTCGGCGAGATAGGCCCCGGCATCCACGAAGAACCCTCCGTCGTTCCAGACGGCCGTGACGTACTTCATGTGCCCCATCCGCGGCTCGTAGATCGTCTGCCTCTTGATGGCATTCTCCACTCCGGGCGGGACCTACCCCACGCCCCCGTCTCAGTAAGTCAACGCATCCTGCGCGCTGGTCAGCCAGTACGTCACCCGCAGCGAGTCGTCGATGTAGACGCCCTTGCTGGGGAGGGCGGGGGTGGCCGCCGGGCTGATGCTGTTGTTGTTGCTGTCGAAGAAGTAGACGGAGAGGGACTTGGCGGTGCGGCCGTTGGTGCCGCTGCCGTTGTCGCCGCCGGAGAGGGCTACGCCGGCGTAGCCCGACTCGCCCGGGGCGAGCGTGGTGACGGCCTGCGGCTGGGAGTCCTTCATGACCGGCGGCACGGACTGGGCGTCGTCGAAGTTGACGGCCGGGTAGTAGTGGAGGTCGCAGGTCTTGGAGCCGGTGTTGGTGACGGTGAGCAGCATGTGGTTGATGGGGCGGCTGACCGGCTGTGCGGTCACCTTGGTGTTGGCGCCGCTGCAACTGACGCGCGTCGTGGAGCCGCCCGAACCCGAACCCGAACCCGAACCGGAGCCAGAGCCAGAGCCAGAGCCGGAGCCGGAGCCGGACGTCGAACCCGAGCCGCCGCTCGTCTTGCTGCCGCCCGACCCCGTGCCGCCGCTGGTCGAGGAACCGCCCGTGGAGAAGTTCCCCGTCGAGGAGCCGCCCGATGTGCTGCCGCCGCTCTGGCCGGTCCCCGTCCCGGACGGTGCCGAGGTCGTCACCGGGGAGGAGTTCGGGGAGACCGCGCCGGAGTCCCGTACTCCCAGTGTGTCGTTGCAGGCGGTGAGCGAGAGCGCGGCAAGCGCGACGGTCGAGGCGGCGAAGAGGCGAGTACGGGTACGGGTGCGGGGACGGGTACGGGCGGTGAACGCGGACATGGTTGGGCTCCCTTTCGGAGAGGCAGGAGGTCGCCCGCCGTCCAACCGGTCGGCGGGCGGCGTGCTTTGATGACCGGAGCCTGTGCCGCTTTCCGTCCCACCCGCCACGGCAGCCGGGACTTACGGGAACCTGGAACGTTCGCACCGGCTCTTACCTGGGGGAACATGGCATCCCTGGAACGCTGGACTGGAACGGGGGCTGGGTGGCAGTGGCGGACGAGACGGCCGATTTCGCGGCGCTGATACGGGAGCTCAAGGACCGTTCGGGGCTGAGCTACGGCGTGCTCGCGAAGCGGCTGCACATGAGCACGTCGACGCTGCACCGCTACTGCAACGGCGACGCCGTACCCACCGAGTACGCCCCCGTGGAGCGGTTCGCCCGCCTCTGCAAGGCGACCCCCGACGAACTCGTCGAGGCCCACCGCCGCTGGATCCTGGCCGACGGCGCCCGCCAGCGCGAACGGAAATCCGCCGCGACGGCTACGAACCCGGCACCGGCCACCGCCCCCACCCCTGAAGCAGCCCTCCCCACCACACCGCAGCCCACTCCCGGTACTACCCCTCCCTCCTCCGCCCACGAACCCCCCGTACCGCTGACCGCGCCCGCCCCGCGCAACCGCCGCCGTACCGCCCTCTTCGCCGCCGCCGCGGTGGCCGTAGTACTCGCGGCCACCGCCCTCGTCCCCCGCCTGGTGTCCGGCGACGGCGACGGTGGCGGTGGCGGTGGCGATCGGAAGCAGGACGCCGGCTCCGTGACCTCCGCCGGGCGCGGCACCCCCTCCCCGTCCGCCTCCGGATCGGCGAAATCGAGCTCCTCGCCGTCCGCCTCGGCCTCGCCCTCCAGCTCTACGAGTCCTTCCGGGTCCGCTACGGCGAAGAGCGGGGCGTCGGCCGCCCCGGGCGCGAAGTCCGGCGGGGCAGCGGATGTCGCGGCGGCCGTTCCGCTGACCGTGACGACCCGGCCGTATGCCTGGGAGAGCCCGTGCGGCCAGACCTATCTGGTCGACCGGGACGCGGCGAAGGTGCCGCCACCGCCGACCGAGCAGGACGCGCCGAGCTGGGTGAGCGCGCTGGGTGCCGTCTCCGCCGGCAGCCAGTACCTCGAACTGACCGTGCAGGGCACCGGCCAGGAGACCGTGGTGTTGCAGTCCCTGAACGTCCGGGTCGTCGACAGCGGTGCGCCACCGGCCTGGAACGTGTACGAGATGGGGTACATCGGCGTCGGCTGCGGCGGCGGGGTGCCCACGCACTCCTTCGGCATCGGGCTCGACTCGGTCCGCCCGGCGGTCACGCCGGAGTCCGGGCAGACGGGTCTGCCGTACAAGGTGAGCGAGAGCGAGCCCGAGGTCCTGTACATCACGGCCGCCGCGGCCTCGCACGATGTGCGCTGGTATCTGGAACTGGCGTGGTCCAGCGGCGACCGCAAGGGTGTGCTGCGCATCGACGACCAGGGGAAGCCGTTCCGCACGAGTGGCATGAGCGGACGTCCGCAGTACGGCTACTCGCTCGACGACAGCGAGTGGGTACCCCACCAGGCCGACTGAGGCACGGGCAACCGGACACCCCTATGGGCACCCCTCCCGACCCCGCGTTGACACCGACCCGCGCCGGACGTTGACTGGCAGCACTGCGCAGTCGTTGAAGGGTACGACCGACCGGGTCTCCGGGGGCCTGGAACAGGCCGTCGAGAGGCCGACGAGGCACGAACGCCTTCAGGCGGAACGGAAGCGGCATCCTGATGTACGACCAGACACGCGCCCAGCAGCCCGCCGGCCAGAACCGGACCCCCACCGAACGACGCACACCCGGCCCGGAGCCACTGCTCCCGTCCGCCGAACGGGAGCAGGTCCTCCAGCGGCTGCGCCACGCCCTCAACACCTTCGCCGACACCCCGCGCGACGCCCTGGCGGAGGCGGAGAGCGCCTACGACGAGGCCACCGCCCAGCTGGTGAGCGCCCTCGCGGCCCGCCGGGAACTCCTCCGCGCCGCCTGGGCGGAGCAGGACACCACCACCACCGCCACTGCTGCTCCCGCGGATCCCGCGGAACCCGCCGAACCCGCGGACCTCACGTCCCAGTCCGACGAACTCCGGCACGCGCTCCGCCAGTACCGCGAGATCACCCAACGCCTGCTCCAGCTCTAGAGCCTGTCCCGCTCCCGCCGGTACGCCACCTTCAACTCGGCCCAGCGCACGGCCTGTTCATCCGTCAGCGTGCCCCGCAGTTCCGCCAGCTTCAACAGGTTCGCCTCCGCCTCCGTCCCCAAGGTCTGTGCCTCGGCGGTGTAGTGGTCGTCCAACACCGCTGACAACTCAAGGGAGTTCATCACCGGCTCGATGCGCCGGGCGATCCGGTTCATCGTGCGGTACGACCCCTGGAGCCGGAACGGCGGTTCGGTGCGGGCCGCTTCCGTGGTCGCCGCCGACGCCATGTACGCGGAGTTGACCGCGAGGACGGTGTCCCGGGCGGCGAACAGATGCGTCAACACGGCGACGACACGGGCCAGTTCGGCGGGGTCGCAGGCGTAGGAGAGACGGTCCGCGCGGGCCGACGCATCGCCCCGCGCCAGCCGGATCAGCAGGTCCAGGTCGTCGCGGTCGCGGCCGGCGAGCGGAGCCAGTACCGGGTTCGAGGTCAGCGCGTTCTCGACGAAACTCAGGGCGAACAGCGCCTCCTTGCCGGTCAGTACGTCACCGAGGTTCCAGACGTCGGCACGGTTGGCCAGCATGTCGGGCACCCGGAACCGGCTGCCGGACTCGGTGTACGGGTTGCCGGTCATACAGACGGCGAACCGCTTGCCCCGCAGGTCGTAGGTGCGCGCCGCGCCCTCCCACACGCCCTCCATCCGCCGGGTCGCATCGCACAACGTGATGAATTTCTGTAGGAGTTCGGGTGACGTGTGCTGGATGTCGTCCAGGTGGAGCAGCACGTTGTTGCCCGCCGCGAGCGCGAAGTTGACCTTCTCCACCTCCTGTCGGGCGGTCGCGTTCGGCGCCTCGGCCGGGTCGAGGGAGGTGACACCGTGCCCGAGGGCCGGGCCGCCGACCTTGACCAGGACCAGCCCGAGCCGGTCGGCGACGTACTCCATGAGGGTCGTCTTGCCGTACCCCGGCGGCGAGATCAGCAGGAGCAGCCCGCCGGTGCCGACCGCCCCGCCCTCCCCCGCCGTGCCGAGCTGCCGGGCCAGGTTGTCGCCGATCAGCGGGAGGTACACCTCGTCGACGAGCCTCCCCCGGACGAAGGACGACAGGACACGCGGACGGTACTCGTCGAGCCGCAACCGGGCGCGCTCCGCCGCCACGAGAGCGGTACGGCGACGCTGGTACGCGCGGTGACCGGGAACGTCCGCGGCACGGAACTCCCGTGTACGGGCGAGGAGTTCATCGACCCTGATACGCAACTCACCCCCCACCACCCGGGGATGGCTGCCCAACAGTCCACCCACCGTCTCCGCCAGCCGCGCGTCCGACTCGTAACGCGGTGCGCCTGGGCAGAGTTCGGCCGCCACCGCCTCCGCCAGGTCCCCCGGGTCAACCCGCGTCCCGGACGCCGTCGTGTACGCCGTCAGCCACGCCTCCACCAGCTGACGGCGCGCGGGCAGGTCGTCGTCGAGGGCGATCAGATCGTCGTCGTACGCCGAACTGCCCACCGCCCGCCGGAACTTGTCGAGCAGGGTGCGGGCGCCGACGCTGATCACGAAGCCCTCGGGGGCAGTGGTGAGTTCATCAAGGAGGTAAGCGGCAGCGGGCCCACCACCCAGCACCTTCGCGAGTTCCGCGCGGAGTTCGGCGTCGGCCGGGGTGGGCCCGAACAGGTCCCGGGCCCTGGCCAGGGACCTCGCGCGGCGGGTCCAGTTCTCGCGGGCCCGTGGGTTCGTGCCGTGCGTCCAGAAGAGCAACGCGCTTGCGCGGGAGGCCGGTTCGTGGCGCAACAGGCCCGCGTCCTCGTACCGGCGGAGCAGTGCCGTGAGGATCGCCGTCGCGTCGTGGTCGTGCACACCGCGTTCGTAGCCTTCGTCGTACGACTCCTGCGCGGCCCGGCGGACCAGGGCGGCGAGGTCGGTCTCCTGGGCGAAGGCCTGCGCGCCGCGTTCGTCGAGGAGGCGGGCGGCGAGGTGTTCGGCGCGGTAGACCCGGGGTGACTCGGAGGGCAGCGGGCGGTCCCAGTACGGGCGGGTCGCCTCGAACTCCGGGTCCCTGACCGGGGATCGGTAGTCCGTGCCGGTGAGGGCGAAGGCCAGGCCGTCGCCCGAGGGGACCAGGGTGAGGTCGAGGGGCTCGGTGTGGACGGCGAAACGGTGGCGGCCGAGGCGGAGGGTCCGGCCGCCGTCCGTGGAGAGGTCGGCGCGGTCACGCAGGGCGCGGACCGCCTCCGCGTGGGCGGCGGTGAGCCTGCCGGTCAGCTCCTCCGCCCTTGTCGGGTCGCCCAGTTCACGGAGTTGTTCGGCGCTGCGGCGGATCCGCGCCACCATCGGGTCGGAGGCGAAGTACGTGTTCACCGCGTCGGCGTCGGCGAGCGCGACCGCCCGCCGCCCCACGGTCTCCAGCACCCGCACCGCAGACGTCGCCAACTGCTCGGCCCTGCGGGCGCGTTCGTCGACCAGGGTCTGCTTGCGGGCAGAGAGGGTCTCGTGGATCTCGGTGCGTTTGCCGTCCAGTTCGGCGAGGAAGTCGTCGAAGTCCGCGAAGCGGGCCTCCAGGTTCTCCAACCGCACCAGCAGCAGGGCGAGTTGGGTGTCGCAGGCCTCCGGGGTCGCCGCGTCCGCGAGCGCTCCGGTCACCGACTGGCCGAGCAGCGCGAACTCGGCCGCGAACTCCGCCCGCCCCTCCCGGTCCCGGAGTTCCGCGCGCCGGGCGTCCAGGGTGGCGCGGGCGCGGTTGACGCCGCCCAGCACCTCGGCGACCCGCTCCAGGATCGACGTACGGACCGTGGCGTCACCGATGTCGAGTCCGGCGACCACCTCGGTCACCGTCCGCAATCCTTCGGTCAGTTCGTCCAGGCGGGCCGCAACCGGGGCCGCCTCGGCGACCTTGGCCAGCGCCCCGGCCTCCGCGACCAGGACGTCGATCAGCTCGTGGTGTCCGGCGAACGCGTCCTCCCGCGCCAGGAACGACACCGCCCGCTGCCCGAACACCCCCAGATCCGCCTCGACTTCGGCCGCCGCCTCCTCGATCCGCGCGGTGTCGGCGTACCGCATCTCCTTCAACGTCAGCAAGTGCCCCTGCGCCCGCCGGAGTTCGGTGAGCCCGCCGACCCAGCCCGCCGCGTCCCAGGGCGCCTCACCCCGCAAGCGCCGTACGAGGGAGGCGATATGGGCCCTGGCGTCGGCGAGGGCGTCGGCGGCCCGCGCGGTCAGAGTCCGGACCGTCTCGAACTCGGCCAGGACCTGCTCCGCCGTACCCCGCGCCTCCTCCAACGGCCCCCGCAGATCGCCGAGTTCGGCGTCCCCCAGCCAGTGATGCGTGTCGGCCGCCCGGACACACGCGGCAACCAGTGCCTCGTACACCTCCGCCGCCGGTTCCATCCCGACGACCGCACCCGTCACCGACAGACAGTCGGAGATCCCGCGCACGAGATCGGCGTTCCCGACCCGGAACAGCGGCCCGGAGCCGCCGAGTCGGGCTGCGGCATGCGTGTCGGAGACGTACGGGGTACGCCAGATCCGCACCGCGTGAACCCGAGCCGCCTCCCCCTCGCCCTCCCCCAGCACCACCACCATGCCGTCGTCGAACAGCGCCCACCCCTGCCCGGGCAGCGGCGCCGCGACCTCCTTCCGGATCATGTTGTACGGCAGCAGCAGGCTCCGCCCGGACCCCCGCGCCCGGTACGCGAACAGCACGTCCTCCCCGTTGGGCGAGCGCACGATCCGCTCCAACTCCAGCCCGTCGGTGGGCGTTTCGAAGGTCCTGCACTCCCCCGTGGCCAGGCAGTACCCGCCCGGGAACACGATCCCCTGCTCCTCCGGCAGCCGCCGGCACGACAGCCCGATCCCGTCGAGCCGTACGACCTTCTTGGTCAGCGTGTTGAAGACCAGGTAGCGGTGGACATCCTCCTTGTACGGGCGAATGTCCATGAGCACCAGCGCACCCACCCGCGCGTACGCGATCTCCGCGTCGGCCGGCGACTGCAACGGCTCGTCGACCGGTTCGGCGTAAATCCCCTCCCCCGTCTCGGTGTTGTCCTCCACCTTCACGGTGAGGGTCCCGCCCAGCGTGTCGACGTACAGCCCGTCCTGGATCCGCACATGCGGGTGCCGACCGGGGACGAGATCCTCGCGCCCCGTCCCCGTCCAGTCGAAGTCGTACGGCGGCGGGAAGACGTGGTCGCGTTCGCCGTGCGCGTCCAGGAAGGTCGCCGCCCGGCCGTCGTCCGTGAGCGCCCAGCGCAGTACCCGGATGTCGTCGGCCTTCTCGCCGGTGCGGAAGACGGCCAGCAACTTGCCGTCGACGCGCCGGAGTTGGAGGAGTCGCGCCTGCCGGTAGTAGCGGTGCAGTGCGGTGAACTCCCGTACGAACTCCGGGTCGTCGAGGAGTCCGGGTACGGCGTTCTCGGGCAGCCCGCGCAGGTCCTGGCGGTCGTAGAGGGCGAGGACGTCGGCCACCGCCGTCTCCCGGGTGACGCCGAGGGAGGTCTGGTGGCCGAAGAGGAGTGCGTCTCCTACGGCGACGATGTCCCTCGGTGCGGCCGGGTGTTCGGTGGTGAGGCGTCCGGTGCCGGTGAGTTCCAGCCGGGTCGAGCCGAACTCCTCGGCGCGGCGGGTGTTGAGCGTCTCCGCGCGGCGGGCGAGTTCGGCGGCCTGTGCGGCGAGGCGGTCGCGCAGTACCTCGTAGGTGCCGGTGTCCAGGCCGGTGGTCATGGGTCCCTCTCAGGATCTCGGGCGGGGTGCGTGGCCGGGAGTGGTGGGTCCGGAACTGCCGTCCCCTGTGCGGCAGTTCCGGACCGTCTGTGGGGCCGGGTCTCGGCCGGGCGTGAGGCCTTCGCTGGGCGTGAGGCCTTCGCCGGGTGTCAGGCCTTCGACGGGTGGCCGTTGAGCGCGGTCAGCGGGGTGTCCGCGAGGCCCAACTCGCCTGCCCTGTCGAGCAGTTGCCGTAGCTGACCGGCGTTGGCCGTGTCCGTCCGCATCAGTTTCATCAGCAGGGCGGACACGGTGAGGTTCTGCACGTCGGCCGTGGAGACCGAGCCGAGTACGCGCCCGAGGTCGTCGGCGATGTTCGACGTACCGTCCAGCCACGGGCGTGCCAACGCCTGTGCCGTCTGGGAGTTCTGGACGAAGCCGTCGACACTGCGGCCGAGCGAGATCGACGACATCAGCCGGTCGAAGAAGACCGTGTCGCCGCCGACGATGTCGATGTCGGCGTGCTCAAGACCGGTCGCGAGGACGGTGGCCTGCGCCTCGGCGACCTGCCGCTGCACGTCGAGACCCGCGAGCCGGATCTCCTTCTCGGCCTGGAGCCGCAGCCGGTACTCCTCGTGGCCGCGCGAGGCGTCGTCGAGGGCGGCCATCGCGGCGGCCTTCTCGGTGAGGCCCTCCGCCTCGGCCTTCAACTTCTCGCCGATACCGGTGGCTTCGGCGAGCGCGTTCGCCCGTACGCCCTCGGCCTGCGCGAGCACCTTCGCCTGCGCGCCCTCGGCCTCCGCGAGCGCCATGGCCCGGGTGCCCTCGGCCTCCGCCCGGAGCCGGGCCTCGGTGCCGTCCGCCTCCGCGCGCAGCCGCGCCCCCGTGGCCTCGGCCTCCGCGCGGCCCGCCTTCACGGTGACCTCGGCCTCCTTGTCGCGGACCTGGACCTCGGCGAGTCCGGCCGCGGCGGCCTCCGCCTGGATGCCCTCGGCGAGCCGGAGCTTGGCGCGGGCGTCGAGGTCGGCGGACTTCAACCGGGCGTCGGCGAGGGTGAGTTGCTCACCGGCACGGTGCTTGGCGGCGGCTTCGGCTGCCTCGGCCGCCTTGATGTCCTTGACCAGCTTCTCCTGCGCCTCGGCCTCCGCGGCGATGATCACGGCCTGCCGGGTGCGCTCGGCCTCCTCGACCACCCGCAGTTTCTTGATGGCCTCCTCCTGCTCGGCGACCGTACGGTCCACGGCGATCCGTTCCCGGACCACGTCCGCGACCTCGCGCCGCTCGACCTCGACCTCCTTGTCGCGGGCGATCCCGGACAGGCTCG
The DNA here is from genome assembly GCF_053891435.1 of Streptomyces sp. NPDC002276. NCBI lineage: Bacteria > Bacillati > Actinomycetota > Actinomycetes > Kitasatosporales > Streptomycetaceae > Streptomyces > Streptomyces sp. NPDC002276. The sequence goes on from NZ_JBSFCQ010000010.1 coordinate 219,792, forward strand.
TCTCCCGTTCCCGGGCGATGACTTCGAGGAGCCGGTCCTTCTCGATGCGCTCGTTCTCGACGGCGATGACCCGTTCGCGGTTCTTCTGCGCCACGGCGATCTCGCGGGCCTGGTTCTCGCGCTGGACGCCGAGTTGCTCCTCGGTGCGCAGGAACGCGGTCTGCGCGCCGAGCCGTTCCTCCTCCTGCACCTTCGCGGTGGCGGCCTCCTCGCGTGCCCGCAGGACCTCCACCTCACGGCGCTGCTTGATCTCCGCCTCGGCCTGCCGGCGCTCCAGCTCCAGGATGGTCTCCCGGGCGTCGACGTTCTGCCGGGTGATCTCCTTCTGCTCGGTGCGCTGGAACTCGTTGGTGCGGACGTGCTCGATCGTCGTCAGCTCGGTGATCTTGCGGATGCCCTGCGCGTCCAGGATGTTCTGGCTGTCGAGCTGGGTCATCGGCGTCTGTTCGAGGAAGTCGATGGCCGCGTCGTCGAGGTGGTAGCCGTTGAGGTCGGTGCCGATGACCTGGATGATCCGGTCCCGGAACTCCTCGCGCTTGGTGTAGAGATCGACGAAGTCCAGCTGCTTGCCGACGGTCTTGAGCGCCTCGGAGAACTTCGCGGCGAAGAAGTCCTGGATCGCGACGGGGTCGCTCGCGGTCTGGGTGCCGATGGCCTGCGCGACCTTGATGACGTCCTCGACGGTCTTGTTGACCCGTACGAAGAAGCTGATGTGGATGTCGGCCCGGATGTTGTCCTGGCAGATCAGACCCTCGCGCCCGGTACGGCGGATCTCGATCGTCTTCACGGAGATGTCCATGAACTCGGCCTTGTGCAGCACCGGCAGGACGACCGCGCCGGTGAAGGTGACGTCGACCTTCTTCGTCTTGGAGACGATCAGCGCCCGCCCCTGCTCCACCTTCCGGAACAGCCGCCCGACCAGCAGAAGCAGGGCGAGCGCGATGAGCAGGACAACGGCAACGAACACACCGATGCCCACGGTGATGGCGTTCATGACATGGGTCCTCTGAGGAGAGAAGGGTGATCGACGAGCAGGCCGGAATCGGCGGGTGGAGACCAATGGGCGTGCGAACGGCCGGAGTTGGCGGCCTATCCCGTCGTGCCGGGGCCGGTCCTCGGGTCCAGCGCGCTGTCGTAGGGCGCGACCCAGAAGAACTCGCCGGGTTCGTCATAGGCGTAGAGCAGTCCGGTGCTGCCGCCGGCGAGGGCGTCGTTGCCCGTCTGCCGGACCTGGACCGTCGCGGCCGAGCCGTCCGCCGCCCTGACCTCGGCCTGCCCGAACCCCGCGTCCACCCGCCCGGTGCGAATGGTGCAGGTCAGCCCGACGAAGTCCAGGCGGGACGGCCCGTGTTCGTCGGGAAACAGGCGGTGCAGCGGCCGTACGAGCAGCTTGGTCGCCTGCCAGGAGGCGTACCCCGCGCCGATCAGCACGACCGCCCCGACCAGGACGCCGGCCGGGCCCGAAGGGACGAGCAGCACGCTCGCGCAGAAGCTGATCAGCCAGCCGACGGCGACGAACAGCGAGAAGGCGAGGGTCACCGGGACCCCGCCGAGCCACCGGCCGCCGGAGTGCGCACGGAGGTGGAAGTGACCGTGACCGTGGGCGTGCGCGTCGGCCGCGCCGAGCGCGACCAGCAGCCAGTAGAGGACGACCACGACGAGCGCCGCGGTGAGGACGACGGTGGGAAAACCGGTCGCGGCAGCGATGAACGCCCCCATGATCCCGGCCCCCCGTTCTCTTACTCGCCCGACTGTCGACGGGGACGCCCGGATCGCGGTTCTGGTGCCGGAAACCTGCCGGTGTCCGGCACCCGAACCATCCGTGGTGCTCCCCTGGCGCCATGGTGCACGCGGGGTGCACGCCCGCGCATTGCCGGAACCCGGCAGTGTTCATTAGGGTCTTGATGCCGGTGACGCGCTAAGAAAGCGTCACCAGGGCGTCAAGAAAACAGGGGGCGGCGTTGCCGGAGCGCGGAATACCTGAGCAGTATCTGGCGGGGTACGCGCAACTCCTGGCGGAGGTCGCGGTCACCGGACGGCGCCTGACCCGGGCCGAGTTGGAGGCCCGCCGCACCCTGGGCGAGCACGCGGCGGAGGCCGGACACGGACTGCGCGCCCTGGTCAACGCCCATCTCGCCGCCACCCGTACCGCCTGGCCGGAGACTCCCGGGGCCGCCGACTGCACACTCGCCGCGGTGCAGCAGGTCGTCGACGCCTTCGCCGAGGGCTACGAACGCGCCCAGCGGCTCGCCGTACGCCAGGAGGAGGCGGCCCGGCGGGAGTTCATCGACGATCTGCTCTACGGCCGCAGCGACCTGGGCCGACTCGCCGAACGCTCCGAGCGTTTCGGACTGCGGCTGTCCCACACGCACGCCGTCGCCGTGGTCCAGGGGCCGATGCCCTACGACGAGAGCGCGCCGGTGCCGCGTCAGGTGGAGCGCGCGATGATCAGCCGTTTCGGTGACCGCAACATCCTGCTCACCACGAAGGCCGGCCGGATGCTGTGCGTCGCGCCCGGCGACCAGGACGACGTCCTCACCCACTTCGCCAAACAGTCGTACGCGGCGGCGGAGGGCACCCGGGTGGCGATCGGCCGGCCGCAGCCGGGTGCGGGCGGGATCGTCCAGTCGTACGAGGAGGCTCTGAACACCCTCGAACTGGCCGAACGGCTCACCCTGGAGGGCCCGTTGCTGCGCGCCGCCGACCTGCTGGTCTACCCCGTGCTCACCCGCGACCGGCAGGCGATGGCCGACCTGGTGCTCGACGCGCTGGGTCCGCTCACCAAGGCGCGCGGCGGTCCGCGACCGCTGCTGGACACGCTCTCGACCTACTTCGACTGCGGCTGCGTGGCCGCGGAGGCCGCCCGGCGCCTCTCACTGAGCGTGCGCGCCCTGACGTACCGCCTGGAACGCATCCACCAGCTGACCGGCGCGGACCCGGCGGACCCCGGCCAGCGGTACATGCTCCAGACGGCGGTGATCGGCGCCCGCCTGCTGGACTGGCCGGACAAGGAGCTGTGAGACCGAAGAGTGCTGGGCGCGGGAACGCTCCGTGCCACCGGGGGGGGAGGTGAGGCGCGAAAGTGTGACACCCAGCGCTTAAGTGTCACACTTTTTCAGGGATGGTCCCCTCCGGCGGGCGCATAAAAAAGCGACCCCGCGCCCGGATGGTTCGTCGGCGGCGTGGTCGCTTGGGGGTTGCGGAGGAGTGCGGGGGCGGAGGCGTCAGCCCAGGGTGGTACCGATGTACGACGTCGATTCGGGGCCTGAGTCGGACTCGGACTCGACGGACGATGTGGCGGGCGCGGGCGCGGGGGTGGCCGGTGCCGGCGGCGTCTCGTGGCAGGTGAAGCCGAGGCGGGTCAGGGCCCGGGTCACCTCGAAGGCGGTGAAGTCACGGCGGTCCTGCTTGGTGATCACCTCGCCGACCTGCTTGACCGGGTACAGCTTGCGGCTGATGACGGCGCAGGGGCCGCTGACGGGCTGCTCCGGGCGGATGCCCTTGAGCATCTCCTCCACCTCGCTCTTCGTCAGATCGAAGGGGTAACGGGCGATCACGCAGCGCATGGTGCCTCACCAAGGGGTTCGAGCGGGAGGAGAGGGGAGGATTTCTCCTCGGGGAAAACGGGGAAGCCGGAGAACGGCCGAAGAACAGCGGGTGGCCGAAGAACGGCAGATGGAACAGCGGGTAAATGAGCAGATACGAAAAGGGGCCCGCACCCAAGGTGCGGGCCCCTGTTTCGCAGTCTCGCGTGCTTAGGCGGGAACGATGTTCTCCGCCTGCGGGCCCTTCTGGCCCTGCGTGATGTCGAAGGTCACCTTCTGACCTTCCTGCAGCTCGCGGAAGCCCTGGGTGGCGATGTTCGAGTAGTGGGCGAAGACGTCAGCGCCGCCGCCGTCCTGCTCGATGAAGCCGAAACCCTTTTCCGCGTTGAACCACTTCACGGTACCGGTGGCCATGTCTTAACTCCTAGGCAGTGCACGAGATCCGCACTTTACGAATCTCCTCCATCGCCGTGATGATCACCTGCCCGGAGAACCGGTTCAAAATTGGCAACCACAACTGCAACTGAAGTCAGCCTAGCACGGAACCCATTTCAGCGGCGGCGGAAATGGGTTGGAAAAGCGTCGCCCGAAACGGTGAATTTCTGTTTCGCCGACATCAGATTTTCTACCGATGGGACGAACGGCGCAGCTCCTCATTGACGCGCAGCGCCTCGTCCAGCCGGTCCTCCAGGCTGATGATGCGGCAGGCGGCCTCGATGGGCGTCCCCTGGTCGACCAGCTCGCGGGCGCGGGAGGCCGTACGGAGCTGATGGCGCGAGTAGCGGCGGTGACCACCGTCCGACCGCGTCGGCGTGATCAGCCCGGCCTCGCCCAGCGACCGGAGGAATCCGGGCGTGGAGGAGATCAGCTCGGCGGCCCGGCCCATGGTGTAGGCGGGGTAGTCGTCGTCGTCGAGCCGGTCGGCCGCGGGCTGCTGGCTTTCTGCGGGCATGTACACCTTTCCTGCGGACCACCGGAGAGGGACGGCCCGCCGCAGGGGAGCTTGTTACCCCTTACGGGAACTCTAGTCGCACCCGGGGAATCTCTGTCGCGGCGAGCACAGATGTCCTGCCGACCGTGGACGCCGGTTGACGCGCTCAGCGGCCCAGCAGCAGGACGCGGCAGGCCCCGGCGGGCGGTCGCGGATCGCGCGCTTCCGCTACGACGTCCCGCCAGCCCCAGGCCCGGTACGCCGTCAGCGTCTCGGTGTCGGTCGCGGGCAACAGGGTGACGCCGAGGGCCGGCGCGTGGTCGTCGAGCAGCCGGTGTTGCAGGCGCCGGGCGAGATTCCAGTCCCGGTCCTGGTAGTGGGTGCGCACCCGGGGCGGGACGACGATCCCGGACACCGCGAAGAGCCCACCGGTGACCGCGAGACCGCGCACGGTCCGGGGGAGGCGGGTGTCGCACCCCTGCCACCACGGATCGGCGCCGCGCACGGGGAAGCCGTAGGCGAAGGCCGTCAGGGTGGTGTTCTCGGCGATCAGCAGCGTGAACCCGGGCCGTCGGACATCGCCCGCGAGTCGGCGCAGGAACTCGGCGCGGGAGCGGGTCCCGGCGCGGTTGCCGCCTGAGGTCTCCTCGTACAGATCGCCCAGGTCCTCGAACCGGTCCTCGATCTGGCGTCGGCTGAGCGGGCGAAGCCGGTCCCCCTGCCGCGGGGACGGGCCGCGCTCCCGGCCGGGCGACCACGCCCTGTCCCCCTGGGCCGCGTCGGCACCGGAGTGCGCGTCCACACCGCCGCGCCCGACGAGGTCCGCGGTCATCGGCCGACCGGGCACATTCACGGTCATGGGGCGAGCCCTGCCCCGGGTGCGGACACGTCCGCCCCGGCGTCGTCCTTCGCCGAGGACGGCACCGGCGCGATCCGGCACACGAGAAACCCTCGGTCCCTTCACGGTACGCCCGCGGGGTGCGACGGGGCTGATGACCAACCGGGCCCGCCTACGACGTCACTGGTTCCAGCTCTCGTCGTACGGGTCCTTCGGCGTCGGGACCGGCTTGGCCTCGGTGACCTGGAAGTAGGGGATGGGGCGGTTGTTGACGGGGTCCTTGGTCTGCTTGGCGGAGTAGGTGCCGGTGACCAGCAGCCAGGTGTCGGGTTGCAGGACCGGCGGGATCTTGCCGGTCAGGGCGATCTTCACCGGCTGGGCGTCGGCGGCACAGCAGTTGAGGGCCATGCGGACGAGGTAGGGGGCGCCGGACTTGTCGAGGGCCACGAAGCCGGTGACCTTGAGCTGACGGTCGCCGAGGGAGTGCCCGTGGTCGTAGACCGCGCGGGTCGCGTAGTCGACCAGGCCGATGGTGAGCGGGTTGTCGGCGGGGAGCTTGGAGAGGCCGTAGGGCTGCTGGATGGCCGTGCCCGTGCGGACCGCGCTGTAGGAGCCGAGGGCGGGCGGGGCGACCAGGATCAGGGCGAAGAGAGGGAGCAACAGGAGCCAGGAGATACGGGGTTCGCGGTGCACATGACCGCCGTGACCCTCACCGTCCGCCTCCGTGTGCGCCATTGCCACCGCCCGCGCCTTCTCCGCCCGCGCCCGGCGCCACTCGTACCAGGCCGTCGCCAGTGCCGCGACGATGAGTACGACGCCGGAGAGCAGCAGCAGCGGCTGGAGGCCCGCCTTGACGTAGCGCAGGTAGAGGTTGGTCAGGCCCGCGTGCAGCAGGGCCGTGCCGATCAGGAACAGGACCGCCGCCTGTGCCTGCCGGTTCACAGGAGCACCGCCGAGGTGACGACCGCGCCCGCGATGGCGAGGACGAAGGTGGCGGGCGCGAAACGCATCGCGAAGCCGCGCCCGAACGTGCCCGCCTGCATGGCGAACAGCTTCAGGTCGATCATGGGTCCCACCACCAGGAACGCGAGTTTCGCCGTCAGCGAGAACTGGGTCAGCGAGGCGGCCACGAACGCGTCCGCCTCCGAGCAGATCGACAGCAGTACGGCCAGGATCGAGAGGGCGAGGATCGCCACCACCGGGTTGTCGGCCGCCGTACGCAGCCAACTCGCCGGTGCCACCGCCTTGAGCGTCGCCGCGGACATCGCGCCGAGCACCAGGAACCCGCCCGCCTGCATCACGTCGTGCCGCACCGAGCCCCAGAACGCGGCCCCCTTGGTCTCCCCCGCGTGCGGCTCGTGCGCGGGCAGTTTCAGCCAGTCGGTGCGGCCGAGCCGCGTCCACAGCCAGCCCATCACGCACGCCACGAGCAGGCTGCCGGCGAACCGGGCGAGCACCATCTCCGGGTTGCGCGGGAACGCCACGGCCGTCGCCGTCAGCACGATCGGGTTGATCGCCGGGGCGGAGAGCAGGAACGCGATCGCCGCCGCCGGGGTGACGCCCCGGCGCACCAGCGCCCCGGCCACCGGCACGGACGCGCACTCGCAGCCCGGCAGGATCGCGCCCGCCATCCCGGCCACCGGTACGGCCAGCACCGGGTTGCTGGGCAGCGCGCGGGTGAACCACGTGGCCGGCACGAACACCGCGATGGCCGCCGACAGCAGCACGCCCAGCACCAGGAAGGGCAGCGCCTGCACGACCACGGCCACGAACACCGTCATCCAGCTCTGCATCACCGGCGCGGACAGGGCCGTACGGATCGGCGCCTGCGCCAGCACCACCAGGAGCAGCACCATGGTCAGCACGAGCGGCGAGTTGAGCTGCCAGCCGTCCTTGGCCGGTGCGGACGCCGGTGCGGGCGCCGGTGCGGGCGGCTCCGCGGGGGTTTCCGGGGTCGGCGGAGTCTCCGTGGTCGGCGCGGCTGGTTCGGTGGTGATGGCCACGGGTGTGCTACCTCCGGCGGGTGCGGGGTTTCGCGAGTTTTGCTCCCTCTCTCTGCATACGGCAGTCGGGGCACAGGTGTTCAGCGGAATACTGGAACCACCCGCCTCCTTGGGGCAGTCTTTCCCCTCGTGGCGAGCAGCGTTCCTCATCAGACCCCGCCGGGCACCGCTCGGGCACACATGGTGGTGTGCGGCGACGACGCGCTCGCGCACCGGCTCGCGGCCGAACTGCGCACGGTCTACGGCGAACAGATCACCCTCGTCGTACCGCTCTCCGAGGCCAACTCCCGCCCGCCGGTCGTGGGCCGTGCGCGTGCGGCCTCGGTGGCGCTGCGCGACCGGGTCAACGCGGCCGTGGCCAGGGCCAACGGCAACGGCGCCCCGACCGCCCCCGAAACCCCGCGCGGGGAACGGGTGTTGGAGGTCGCCGAGCTGACCGAGGCGGTGTTCGCCGAGGCGGGCGTGGAGCGGGCGACCGCGCTGGCCCTCGTGCACGACGACGACGAGACCAACATCCGTGCCGCCCTCACCGCCCGCCGCCTCAACCCCCGGATCCGGCTCGTGCTCCGCCTCTACAACCGGCGGCTCGGCCAGCACATCGAGGAACTCCTCGACCAGGCGGCCGCGTTGGCGACCGGCGACGGCACCGGCACGGGGTTCGACGCCTCCACCACCGTCCTCTCCGACGCCGACACCGCCGCGCCCGCGCTGGCCGCCACCGCCCTGGCCGGTACCAGCAAGGTCGTCCAGACCGACGGGCTGCTGCTGCGCGCGGTGGAACGGCCGCCGCCCGGGCCCGGCGAGGTCGCCGACCCGGGGCTGGCCACGCTCGCCCTGCTGTCGGCGACCAGCAGCGACCCGGCGGGCGCGGACGGCTCCGAGGGCATGGGCGAACAGGGCCCGCGCCTGCTGCCCGACGCGGCGGCCGTCGCCTCGGCCACCGGGCGCGGGACCGTCGTCCTTGAGCAAGTGTCGTACGCCGGGCCGCAGTTGCCGGGCGGACGCGGGGGCGGTGTCGTGCCGCCCTTCTCCTCCCTCTTCTCGCGGCGGCTCCGCTGGTCGCTGGCGGGCATGGTGGCGTGCGTGATCGCGCTCGCCGTCTCGCTGTGGCTGGTGACCGGTATCCATCCCGTGCGGGCCTTCTATCTGACGCTGCTCGACCTGTTCGCGATCGACGACCCCGCGATCGGGGCACCGCTCGGCCGCCAGATCCTTCAACTCCTCTCCGGTCTCGTCGGGTTGCTGATGCTTCCGGTGCTGCTGGCCGCGGTGCTTGAGGCCCTCGGCACGTTCCGTACGGCGTCCGGGCTGCGCAAGCCGCCGCGCGGACTCGGCGGGCATGTGGTGCTGCTGGGGCTCGGCAAGATCGGCACCCGGGTGCTGACCCGGCTGCGCGAACTCAACATCCCCGTGGTGTGCGTCGAGGCCGACCCCGAGGCGCGCGGTCTCGCGGTCGCCCGCCGACTGCGGGTCCCGGTGATCCTCGGGGACGTCACCCAGGAAGGCGTCCTGGAGTCCGCGAAGATCCACCGCGCCCACGCCCTCCTCGCGGTCACCAGCTCCGACACCACCAACCTCGAAGCCGTGCTCTACGCCCGCTCCGTGCGCCCCGACCTACGGGTCGTACTCCGGCTCTACGACGACGACTTCGCGACCGCCGTGTACCGCACCCTGCGCGCCGCCCACCCCGGCGCCCTCACCCGCAGCCGGAGCGTCTCCCACCTGGCCGCGCCCGCGTTCGCCGGGGCGATGATGGGCCGCCAGATCCTGGGCGCGATCCCCGTCGAACGGCGGGTGCTGCTGTTCGCGGCGATGACCGTGGGCGGACATCCCCAACTGGAGGGCAGGACGATCGCCGAGGCGTTCCGGGCCGGGTCCTGGCGAGTGCTGGCCCTGGACACGGCGAACCGGGACGCGTCGGAGGACGTACGGCGGTCGGGGCTGGTGTGGGATCTGCCCGACACGTATGTCCTGCGGGGCTCGGACCGGGTGGTGCTCGCCGCCACCCGGCGGGGGTTGGCGGAGTTGCTGGGGCGGCGGCCGCGGGACCGGGCCGGGGCGTAGGGAGCAGGGAGCAGGGGTTCCGGACCCCCCGCTCCTCACGCGCCGCCAAGAAGCAACCTGCTGGGAAATGGGGGCTACAAGGGGGCTACTTCCCCAAGTGCCGTGCCGCGAAGTCCAGTTCCAGTCTCACCTGCTTGATCCGCTCGTCCACGACCAGTGACCCGTGTCCCGCGTCGTACCGGTACACCTCGTGGACCGCGCCGCGCTTCTCCAGCCGTTCGACGTAGTTGTCGATCTGCTGGATCGGGCAGCGGGGGTCGTTGACTCCGGCCGAGATGTAGACGGGGGACGTGACCTTGTCGACGTAGGTCAGCGGGGAGGACGCCTCGAAGCGGTCGGGGACCTCTTCGGGGGTGCCGCCCAGCAGGGTGCGGTCCATGGCCTTCAGGGCTTCCATCTCGTCGTGGTACGCCGTGACGTAGTCGGCGACCGGGACCGCCGCGATGCCGAGCGTCCACGCGTCGGGCTGGGTGCCGATGCCGAGGAGGGTGAGGTAGCCGCCCCAGGAACCGCCGGTGAGGATGAGGCGGGCGGGGTCGGCGAGGCCTGAGCTGATCGCCCATTCCCTGACCGCCGCGATGTCCTCCAGCTCGATCAGGCCGACCCGGACCTTCAGCGCGTCCGTCCACGCCCGCCCGTACCCGGTGGAGCCGCGGTAGTTGACCCGCACGACCGCGTATCCGTGGTCGACCCAGGCCGCCGGGCCCGCCGCGAAGGAGTCGCTGTCGTGCCAGGTCGGGCCGCCGTGGATGTCGAAGACCGTGGGCAGCGGGCCCGTCGCGCCCGCCGGCTTCTGGACGAGGGCGTGGATGCGGCCGCCAGGCCCCTCCACCCACACGTCCTCCACCGGCACCGAGCCCGGTGACCTCAGGCCGGGCGGGTCCAGGACGACCTCGCCGGTCGTCGAGCGCACGGCGGACGGCTCGGCGGCCGACGACCACAGGTATTCGACGTTGCCGTCGGGGCGGGCCGTCGCGCCGGAGACCGTACCGGGCGGGGTCGGCACCCTCTCCAGAGCGCCCGAGGCCAGGTCGTAGCGGAACACCTCGCTGCGGGCCTCGAAGCTGTGCGCGATGAGGAGGGCCGAGCCGTCCGGGTACCACTCGGCGCTCACGTCACCGGGCAGGTCGAGGGACAGGTCGGTCTCGCCGCCCTTCACCACGTCCCACACCAGGGGCTCCCAACGGCCGCGCCGCTGATGCCCGATGAGGAGCCGGGTGTCGCCCTCCACGGGTGCGAAGCCGAGGACCTCAAGGCCCAGCTCCTCGGTGCCGCCCTTGGTGTCGTCCAGGTCGGCGACCGCCGTGCCGTCCGGGCGCAGGACGCGCAGCGCCGAGTGCATCGCGTCGCCGTGCTCGGTGTGCTCGATCGCGATCAGCGAACCGTCGTGCGAGAGGTCGCCGACGCCCGCCGACTCGCGGTGGCGGTAGAGCAGCGTGGTCTCTTCGCCGGTGCGGGCGAGGTGGATCGTCGTACCGTCCTCGTCCGTGGAACGGCCGACGACGGCGGTCCTGCCGTCCCGCGCGAGGGCCAGCCCGGCCGGGTAGGACGGTTCGAGGCCGGGGACGGCCGGTTCGTCGGGGCCGCCCTTGAAGGGCTGGCGGCGCCAGACGCCGAACTCGTCGCCGTCCTTGTCGTCGAACCACCAGATCCACTCCCCGTCCGGGGAAAGCACACCGTCCGTCGTGCCGTTCGCCCGGTCCGTGACCTGGCGTTGCCCGCCCGTCGCCCGGTCCCAGGCGTACAGCTCATACGTCCCTGTCGCGTTCGACACGAACAGGGAACGGTCGGGTGCGTCCTCCGCCCAGTCGGGCAGGGACACTCGGGGCGCCCTGAAGCGCTTCTCCCAGTCCGGTGTGTACGCGGACCCGTTGCTCACAGTCATGGCCCCATACTGCCCGCCCTCACAGACATTGCACTGACTGGATCCTCAGCCTGTGGATAACTTCGACCAAGTCCCGGTCGGAGCATTGCCGACGACGGGTGAACCGCCGGGCCGGGCCACGGGCCGACCCCAGGGCCGAGGCCGCCACGACAGCCCCGTACCGTGGAAGGCGTGTACCGGTTTCTGCTGACATCGCGCTGGTGGGGCATCAACGTCTTCGTACTGCTCGCCATCCCCTTCTGCGTCTTCATGGGGTCGTGGCAGCTGAGCCGGTTCCAGGCGCGCGTGGACAGCAGCCACCAGGCCACCAAGCAGGTCCGGACGGACCGCACGGAGGCCGCCCGCCCACTCGCCGAACTGCTCCCCGTCGACCAGGCCACCTCGGGCCGGCAGACCACGGCGACCGGCCGCTACGGCAAGCAACTCCTCGTCCCCGACCGCCAGTTGGACGGGAAGAACGGCTTCTACGTCCTCACCCTGCTGCGCACCGACGACGGCAAGGCGCTGCCCGTGGTACGCGGCTGGCTGCCCGGCACGCCCGACGCGGCGAAGGCACCGGCCGCGCCGACCGGCGAGGTCACCGTCACCGGCTCGCTCCAGGCCTCCGAGACGCCCGGCGACAACGGCGTCAGCGCCCAGGGCGGACTGCCGTCCGGCCAGACCGCGGCGATCAGCGCGGCCTCACTGGTGAACCTGGTGCCCTACCCCGTGTACGACGCGTGGATCACGCTCGACAGGGGCGACTCCGGGATGACGGCCGTACCGGCGACCGCGCCCGCGAACACGGGCCTCGACCTGAAGGCGTTCCAGAACCTGGGCTACACCGGCGAGTGGTTCGTCTTCGCGGGCTTCGTGGTCTTCATGTGGTTCCGGCTGCTGCGCCGCGAGGTGGAGTTCGCGCGGGACGCGGAACTCGGGCTGCTGCCGGAGGACGAGAACGAGAACGAGCAGACGGTCCGCGTCACCGTCTGACGCCCGCCGCCGGGTCCCCCGTGGACCGGTGGCCTTACCGCCGTCCTACGACGCCGACAGCACGCCCGTCCGGTAGATCGTCCCCGCGCACGCGTCCGGTACGACGACCGAGGTCGTCGGTGAGCCCGCCTCCGCGGTGTGGGAGACCTGGACGCTGCCGTCGAGCGTGCCGTCCTCGGGGAGCAGCTGGGTGGACGTGCCGGTGTCACCGGTCGTGGAGCCGCTGGTGGTGCTGGCGTCCTCCGAGGGCGACGGGCTGGGCGTGGTGCCGCCGGTCGTGGTGCCGCCGGTGCTGCCGCTGCTGGTGGGGCAGGTCTCGGAGGGCACCCAGGCGAACTTGACCTGGTAGGCGGAGCCGGGCAGCAGGACCAGTTCGGCGGGCTCCGTCGACGGGTCGGGCAGGCCGGTCGCCGAGTCCCCCGCCGCGTGCCGCGTCACGACGATCTTGGTGCTGTCCGCCGCCCCCAGCGCGGAGAATCCCACGGTGCCGGCGCCGCCGACGGTACAGCTGGTGGCGGAGGTGTTGGTGACGGTGAACGTGCCGTAGACGATGCCCCCCGCGTCGGCGGCGGCCACGGACGAGGTGGCCGAGCCGAGCTGGTCGGCGCCGCAGATGGGCGCGGCCGTCCCGGTGCTGGACGAGGGAGTGGCGCTCAGGGGGTTGGAGCCCTGGTCCTTGCTCCCGCCCTCGTTCTTGTGGCCGCCCGGATTCTGTCCCGACGTCTGCCCGGAGGAGCCGCCGGAGGTGCCGGAACCTCCGTCCGGGTTCTTGCCCTGGCTGGTGCCGCCCTGGGCCTGTGAGCTGTTGCCCGCCATGGACGGGTCGACGGAACCCGTCGAGTTCGAGACGTGCACGAGGGCCGGGATGGCGGTGCCGAAGAAGAGCGCGGCGGCGGCCATGCCGACGACGGCCTGGCGCTTGCGGGCCCGACGCGCGGGCACCGCCTTGCGCAGGTGCTCCAGCGTGCCGTCGCGCGGCTCGACCTCCTGGACCGCCTGGTGCAGCAGCCGACGCAGCGCCAGCTCGTCCGGGGCGAACCCTTCGGTGTCGTGGTCGCGGGGTCCGCCGGGGCCGCCGGGTCCACCGAGTTGCGCGGCGAGGCCCGCGAGCCCCCCGAGTCCTTCGGGGTCGCGCCCCTGAACGGTCTCGGGGTTCTTCCCCTCGGAGGCTCCTCCGGAGTTCCCGTCGAGGCTCGGCCCGTTGGGGCTCGGCCCGGTGAGGCTCTGTTCGTCGGGGCCGTGGTTCACAATTCCGTTCCCAGCGTGCGATTCGTTCGGTTCTTCCTTGCGCGCCCAGGTCGGACCGCGCCGGACTTCCGGCTCACGCCTGACTTCCGGCTCACGCCCCGCACGCGCGCCGTTTCCGTCGACGTTGTCGCTCATGCCGATGCCTCCATCGCGATCCGGAGGGCGGCGATACCGCGGGAGCCGTACGCCTTCACCGAGCCCAGCGATATGCCGAGCGACTCGGCGACCTGCGCCTCGGTCATGTCCGCGAAGTAGCGCAGGACCAGGACCTCGCGCTGGCGGCGCTGTAGCCCCTTCATCGCCTTGATGAGGGAGTCGCGCTCCAACTGGTCGTAGGCGCCCTCCTCCGCGCTGGCCATGTCCGGCATCGGCTTCGAGAGGAGCTTGAGGCCGAGGATGCGGCGGCGCAGGGCCGAGCGGGAGAGGTTGACGACGGTCTGGCGCAGATACGCCAGGGTCTTCTCGGGGTCACGGACACGTTTGCGCGCCGAGTGGACCCGGATGAACGCCTCCTGGACGACGTCCTCGCAGGAGGCGGTGTCGTCGAGGAGGAGCGCGGCCAGGCCGAGCAGCGAGCGGTAGTGCGCCCGGTAGGTCTCGGTGAGGTGGTCGACGGTCGTTCCGGCCGCGACGGTGTCGTCGACACCTTCGCGCTGGTTCGGGATGCGGGCGGGCCGCGCTGCGGGCATCGGCGCGATCACCGGCATGCCGCCGGGCGCACGGGATCCACGCGGAGGCCGTAGGGCCGTGCCGCGTGCCGCAGTGAAGTCGAGTACCTGAGCCACGCCAGTTGGACACGCTTCCCCCCGTTGGGGTTGTACGCGTCGACCGTCACATTTATGTCAGACGAAACAAACAGTCCACCCACCTGTCTGCTGTCACCACCCACCCGTCTGGTGTCAGGCAGCACAACCGGCAGTGCGTCGAACACCCTCATGCCTACCCGCTCTTCCCCTGTGTCACAAAAAAGGCCGGAGCGTCCCCACGCCCCTCGCCGCATCCCCGCGCCCGCTGAAGGGCGTCCGCAAAGACGCTCCCCGCCGACCGCGCGGTTGCGGAGGGCGGGGAGTGAAATCTTCGGATGCGGAGGTGGCTGGATTCAAGTGGTCCCAACCATTAATCCGGCCACATCGCGCACAGTGATCCTACAAACTCGTGCGCCACTGGCCAGCGGATTTACGGCCGGGCGGAGCGGGCGGCTCCACTTCTCACCGAAGGTCGCGCGCCACCAGCTCGGCGATCTGTGCCGTATTGAGGGCCGCTCCCTTGCGCAAATTGTCGCCACAGACGAACAGTTCGAGCGCCGTCGGGTCGTCCAGCGCCCGCCGCAGCCGCCCCACCCAGGTCGGGTCGGTGCCCACCACGTCGGCGGGGGTGGGGAACTCCCCCGCGGCCGGATTGTCGAAGAGGACGACCCCCGGGGCCGTGGCGAGGATCTCGCGCGCCTTGTCGACGGTGACCTCGCCCTGGAAGCGGGCGTGGACGGTGAGGGAGTGCGTGGTGACCACGGGGACGCGCACGCACGTCACGGCGACCGGCAGCGCGGGCTGGCCGAGGATCTTGCGGGTTTCGTCCCGCACCTTCATCTCCTCCGAGGACCAGCCGTCCTCGCGCAGCGACCCGGCCCACGGTACGACGTTCAGCGCCACCGGCTCCGGGAACGGCCCGGTGTTGTCCCCGACGGCCCGCCGTACGTCACCGGGCTTGGTGCCCAGCTCGGTGCCCGCGACGAGGGCGAGCTGCTGGCGCAGGGTGTCGACCCCGGCCCGCCCGGCCCCGCTGACCGCCTGGTACGACGACACCACCAGCTCGCGCAGCCCGAACTCGGCGTGCAGCGCGCCCACGGCGACGATCATCGACAGGGTCGTGCAGTTCGGGTTGGCGATGATCCCGCGCGGGCGGTGCCGCACCTTGTGCGGGTTGACCTCGGGGACCACCAGGGGCACCTCGGGGTCCATCCGGAAGGCGCCCGAGTTGTCGACGACGACCACGCCCTTGGCGGCGGCGATCGGCGCCCACTGGGCGGAGACCTCGTCGGGGACGTCGAACATGGCGACGTCGACCCCGTCGAAGGCCTCCTCCGTCAGGGCCGTCACCTCGACCTGCTCCCCGCGCACGGTCAGCTTGCGGCCGGCCGAGCGCGGAGAGGCGATCAGGCGGATCTCGCCCCAGATGTCCGCATGCTGGGAC
Organism: Streptomyces sp. NPDC002276; assembly: GCF_053891435.1. Taxonomy (NCBI): domain Bacteria; kingdom Bacillati; phylum Actinomycetota; class Actinomycetes; order Kitasatosporales; family Streptomycetaceae; genus Streptomyces; species Streptomyces sp. NPDC002276. Next base: position 235,468 of record NZ_JBSFCQ010000010.1, read on the forward strand.
AGGATCCCGAGCATGACCGTGCCGACGGCCCCGGTCGCTCCGACGACGGCGAGCGTCGGACGCACGGTCGCTCCGGTGGTGGCCATCAGCGGCCGGTGCCTCCGTAGACGACGGCTTCGTCGCTGTCGGAGTCGAGGCCGAACGCCGTGTGCACGGCGCGGACGGCCTCGTTGACGTCGTCCGCGCGGGTCACGACCGAGATACGGATCTCGGATGTCGAGATCAGCTCGATGTTGACGCCCGCGTCGGACAGGGCGGTGAAGAAGTCGGCGGTGACGCCCGGGTTGGTCTTCATCCCGGCGCCCACCAGCGAGATCTTCCCGATCTGGTCGTCGTAGCGCAGCGACTCGAAGCCGATGCCGTCCTTGTTCTTCTCCAGGGCGGCGATGGCCTTGCGACCCTCGGCCTTGGGGAGGGTGAAGGAGATGTCGGTGAGACCCGTCGAGGCCGCCGACACGTTTTGCACGATCATGTCGATGTTGACCTGCGCGTCGGAGATCGTCCGGAAGATCACCGCGGCCTCGCCCGGCTTGTCCGGCACGCCGACGACCGTGATCTTGGCCTCGGAGGTGTCGTGCGCGACACCGGAGATGATGGCCTGCTCCACCTTGCGGTCCCCAATCGGCTCACTGCTGACCCAGGTGCCCTGAAGTCCGCTGAAGCTGGACCGCACATGGATCGGGATGTTGTATCGGCGGGCGTACTCCACACAGCGGTGGAGCAGCACCTTGGAGCCGGAGGCGGCGAGCTCCAGCATGTCCTCGAAGGAGATCCAGTCGATCTTCTTCGCCTTCGGCACCACCCGCGGGTCGGCGGTGAACACCCCGTCGACGTCGGTGTAGATCTCGCACACCTCGGCATCGAGGGCCGCGGCCAGCGCGACGGCGGTGGTGTCGCTGCCCCCCCGCCCCAGCGTGGTGATGTCCTTCTTGTCCTGGCTCACACCCTGGAACCCGGCGACGATGGCGATGTTGCCCTCGTCCAGCGCGGTCCGGATGCGCCCCGGCGTGACGTCGATGATCCGGGCTTTGTTGTGGACCGAGTCGGTGATGACGCCTGCCTGGCTGCCGGTGAACGACTGGGCTTCATGCCCCAGGTTTTTGATCGCCATGGCCAGCAGCGCCATGGAGATCCGCTCTCCGGCGGTCAGCAGCATGTCGAACTCACGCCCGGCGGGCATCGGAGATACCTGCTCGGCGAGATCGATCAGCTCGTCCGTCGTGTCGCCCATCGCGGAAACGACGACGACCACTTGGTGGCCGTTCTTCTTCGCTTCGACGATTCGCTTGGCGACGCGCTTGATGCCCTCGGCATCGGCTACGGAGGAGCCTCCGTACTTCTGCACGACAAGGCCCACGTGCGCTCCTCGCTCAGTCCTGGTGTGTCGGCTCAGTTTAACGAGCACCCGAAATTCGCTTCCCCGGTATCGCATGGTGAGACCCGGAAGCTTCGGACACCCAGGTCAGCGCATGCCCAATCCAGGGGTGCGGGAAAAGTGCCGAGCGTCACAGGTGACGGGTGTGATGGGGGTTTCCCGCACTAAGGTGCGGGCTGTGCGCGTACTTCTGGTGGAAGACGATGAACCCGTGGCCGAGTCGCTACGACGCGGACTGCTGCGCTACGGCTTCGAGGTCGACTGGGTCACCACGGGCGGCGCCGCGCTGAGCCACTCCGCCCCCTACGACGTCGTCCTCCTCGACCTGGGCCTGCCCGACACCGACGGCCTCGACGTGTGCAAGGCGCTGCGCGCCCGCGGCGACATCCCGATCATCGTGATCAGCGCGCGCAGCGACGAGACGGACCGGGTGGTCGGCCTGGAACTGGGCGCCGACGACTACGTGTCGAAACCCTTCGGTGTCCGCGAGGTCATCGCCCGCATAAGGGCGGTGATGCGCCGCGCCCAGCCCCGCACGACCACCGGCCCCGACGAGTACGGCACCCGCCTCACCATCGACCGCAAGGCCGCCCGCGTCCGCCTCGACGGCGAGGAGGTGGCGTTGGCCCCCAAGGAGTACGACCTGCTGTCGTTCCTCACCGAGGAGCCGGGCGCGCTGATGTCGCGCGAGCAGATCATGGAAGCGGTCTGGGACGCGAACTGGTTCGGCCCGACGAAGACCCTCGACGTCCATGTGGCCGCGCTGCGGCGGAAGTTGGCGGGCGCGATCACGATCGAGGCGGTACGGGGCGTGGGCTTCCGCCTGGAGATCACGGACGGCGCGGCCTCCTCATGATCCGGCAACTGATCGTCAGCTACGTCCTCCTCGTGGCCGTGGCGCTGACGGCGTTCACCGTGCCCGTCGCCTTCACGCTGACCGCCCAACTCCGGGGCGACACCGAGCAGTCGGTGCGGCGCGAGGCGAGGACGATGGCGTTGCTGCTGAGCGGCGACGCCGCCTCGCGCGCCGCGCTGGACCGCATGGTGGTGGCGTACGCGCAGGAGACCCCCGGCACGGCCGAGGTACTGCCCGCGTCACGCACCAAGACCGCGACGCACTGGGGCGACGGAAAGCTGGAGGTGACGGCACCGGCGCAGCGCGACGGCAAGACGGTCGGCGCCGTACGCATCACGTACCCGACCTCGGACCTGACCCGGCGCCTGGTGCAGATCTGGGGCTTCCGCGCGATCCTCGCGCTCGCGGTCCTGGCGGTGGCGGCCGGCCTGGGCGCGCTCGTGGCCCGCCGCCTGACCCGCCCTCTGCGCCAACTCAACGACATGGCGAGCAAGTTCAGCGACGGCGACCTGACGGCACGTACACCGGTGACGGGCCCGCACGAAACACAGACCCTGGCAAGGACGTTGAACCAGGCGGGCGAGCGCCTGGACACCCTCATCGCCTCGCAGCGCATCTTCGTGGCCGACGCCTCCCATCAACTCCGCACCCCGCTCACGGCGTTGAGACTCTCGCTGGACAACATCGCGGACGGCGTGGACGACGAGTTCCTACGGGAGGACGTCGATCAGGCGACGGCCGAAGTGGTCCGGATGAGCCGCCTGGTCAACGGCCTGCTGGTGCTGGCGCGGGCCGAGGCGAAGGTCACGGCGGCGGAACCGCTGCCGCTGCGGGAGATCGTGACCGAACGCCTCTCGGTGTGGAGACCGGCCGCCGACGAGCGCGGGGTCGAGATCGCGCTCAGGGGGAGTGTTGTCGACGGCCGGCCGCTTGTGCTGGCCAGTCCCGGTCATCTCGAACAGGTCCTGGACAACGTGCTGTCGAACGCCCTGGAGGTGTCACCGGACGGCGCGACGATCACCGTACGGTCCGAACTGCGGGGCGACGAGGTCGAGTTGACGGTGACGGACGAGGGCCCCGGCATGTCCGACGCGGACAAGTCCCGCGCCTTCGACCGCTTCTGGCGCGGTCAGGGCCTCACCGGGCGCTCCGGTTCGGGCCTGGGCCTGGCCGTCGTACGCCAGTTGCTGACGGACGACGGCGGCACGGTGACCCTGCGGGACGCGCCGGAGACCGGACTGTCGGTCGTGATCACCCTTCGGGCATCACCGAGGAGTGGTGGTTGACGATCAGCCACTTGCCGCCGCGCTTCTCGTACTCGTAGGTGTAACGGGCTTCCACGACACGCTTCTTGCCGGTGTCCGGGTCGGTGAGCGTGAACTCGTAAATGCCGGTGTCTATCGCGGAGTTGCTGTCGAGCACGTTCACGATCGTCTCGACCTTCTTCCCGACCGGCTTGTTGGGCAGGAAGTGCTCGAAGTAGTCGACGATCTCGGCACGGTCGGTGCGGATCTTGTTGGAGACGGTCGGCAGGAGCACGGCGTCCGGCGCGTACCGGTTCGCGACCTTCTCCGGGTCACCGGTCTTCAGCGCGGCGTTCCAGCCGTCGAAGAGGGCGGCGATCTGCTTCTTGGAGGGCTTGGCGTCACGCTGGGGCCCGGCGGTCGCGGCAACCGTACCGACGGTACCGAGGGCCAGGACGGTGGTGACGGTGACGGCGGCTGCACGCTTGCTCATGGTCCGGCGGGTCATCTCAACTCCAGTTGTACTGGTGCGCTTTGGGATGACTCCAGACTGGCTTTCGGCTGGTTAGCGCCCGTGCAACGGACGTACAGGAGCGGGGAAGGGCTGCTCCAATTGACGCGCTGCGACCGACCGGCCACTCAACGCGCCGTGGCCGACTGGCCACGGTCCCGCACGAGGCTGACGCCAGCCCCCAGGGACACGACACCCATACCGACGGCGGTCATCACGCCCTGCGTTCCGTCGACCACGAAGGGTGCGACCGCGGCGACGGCCAGGTTGAAGAGGAAGAGGAACCAGAGGACGGGCCTGGAGGAGAGGAAGTTCTTCATGGTGGGCACCTTCGGGATCCGGGCCGGTGGCTCGTTCACCGGCTGACGAGTTCAACGATCCCGTTTCCACAGGTCAGCGACGAGGGAGCCCAGTCCCGAAGTGAGGGTGTAGCGGGCTACACCCCGCCCCTGGATGATGTTGCCCCATGACGGGGGACATACTGCTGGCCGCGATCGTCCTGCTCGGCTCGTCCGTCCAGTGGCTGACGGGCATGGGCTTCGCCCTGGTGGCCGTACCGGCCCTGGTACTCCTCCTCGGCCCGACACAGGGGGTCGTCCTCGCCAACTGCGCCGCCGGCGCGATCAGCGTCGTGGGCCTGGCGGGCGGCTGGCGCGAGGTCCGGGCCCGCGCGATGGTCCCGCTATGCGCGGCGGCGGTCTGCACGGTGCCGGCGGGGGCGTGGATGACCCGCCAACTCCCGCCGCCGGTCCTCCTGTTGGTGATGGGCGGGTTGGTGACGGCGGCGGTCCTGCTGGTCATGAAGGGCGCCCGCGTCCCGGCACTTCGGGGCACGCGCGGTGCGGTGGCCGCGGGCGCGGCAGGCGGTTTCATGAACGCGGCGGCGGGGGTGGGCGGCCCGCCGATCTCCCTCTACGCGGTCAACGCGGGTTGGACGGTACGGGAGTTCGTCCCCAACGCCCAGTTCTACGGCGTCGTCGTCAACGCGTTCTCGGTGGCGGCGAACGGGGTGCCGTCGCTGAGCGGAGCGCGGTGGGTGGCGGTCGGCGCGGCGATGGTCGTGGGCGGGGTGATCGGGCGGGGGTTGGCGGGGCGAATACCTGAACCGCGGGCGCGGGCACTGGTGTTGGGGCTGGCGTTGGCGGGTGGGGTTACGGCGGTGGGGAAGGGGGTGTGGGGGTTGTGATCAGTCGGCGAACTCCTTCAGCGGCTCGGTGTCGAGGGTGATGTTCACCGGGTCGGGGATCTCGACGGGAGCGCCGAACGGCGCGTTCACCTGTCGCCGGTAACGGCCGTCCTCGGGACGAGTGAACACGGTGACTGTGCGGTCGTCCCGGTCGATGAGTACGTAGACCGGGATTCCGGCCGCCGCATAACCATCGGGCTTGTCGAGCCGGTCCCGTTGAGCGGCATCGGCGTCCCACGAAGTCACCTCTACGGCCATCAGGGCTGTGCCCGTGTCCGACCACTCGCCGTGCCCCTTGAGGCCACCCCGGGGAAAGAGGGCGCCATCCGCACGAGCGCGCCCCCTCCGACAATTCTCCGTCTTGAGCCCGCGCCCCGCTTGCAGCCACAGGTCGGGAAGGTGCTGCATGCACACCCTCTGTAGCCAGGCGACGATCTCACTGTGGTTGCCGTCCGGCATGGGTTTGACGACGACCTTCCCGTTGATGAACTCCAGCCGGACGGTCTCGGGCGCCCCGCGATCCAGTTCCTCGAAGTCTTCGACGGACATCTGTGGCCGTTGCTCGGTCCTGTGCGGGACGCGCCGCTTCTCGACCGTCACGGGTTCCACCGCCTCGGCGGGAGGCCGTTCGCGATGCGGTCGCGGTTGTCGCGGTAGTGGTAGTGGACGCGGTCCTCGATCGGCACGGGACGGAACGTGTCGGGGACGGGCCCGCCCGTACGGCGTTCCAGCTTCTGCTTCAGGAGGCGGGCCGTCGTGGTTCCCAGGTAGGCGATCTCCTCGAAGCCCTTCTTGATCTCTTCCTCGCTCATCTCCGGCTCCGCGCGGCATTCCTCGCAGATGCCGTTGATGATCTTCGCCGTCCGCTCGTCGGCGTCGCAGGTGGCGCAGGCCATGAGCACGCGGGTCACACGGGCGCGGAGGGGGCGGGTCTCGGCGGTGTCGTTCTTCTTCGGGGGCATCTTCGACTCCAATCGGTTGCGGGCCAGTCCGCCCGGGTTCGTGACGTTGGGTGGCAGTCCGTCGGTCAGCGCGCGGGCCATGCCGGCCGGGGTGGCACCTCGGGTCAGCCACTCGGCGGCGAGGGGTTCGAGGGCGCGGCACTCGGCTTCGGACAGGCTCATACGGGGGTCTGTGGCGCGGAGTTGGGCGAGTGCGCGGTACGCGGCGCTGGGCTCGGGGGTCGGGTCCGTCTCCGGGGTCGGGTCCGTATCCGGCGTCCCGTCGCTCTCGTTCTCGCTTCCGCCCTCCGGCTCGGGGGTCGGGTCTTCCGTCCTCGCCAGGCCCGGCTGGTAGTCGTGCGTGACGTCCCTGCCGTGGCGCTCACGCGCGAACTCGGCCCACCACTGCGCTGACCTGGGCGTACGCGACCAGTACGTCCGCGTCACCCACCGCATCGAGTTGTCCTCGACGGTGATGTGTTCCTTGATCCAGCGCAGGTGGCCGGCCTCGGTGAGGTTCTTGAGGGACGTACGGCAGGCCTGCTGGCCGTAACGGGGATGCTCGGCCGCGATCACCTTGTGGCCCATGGCGTGGCCGTTGTCGAGGTGGTCGATGAAGACGGCGATCTCGGCGTCTCGCGGGAGCAGATGTGCGAAGTCCGGGTCGGCGTGCGGTTCTTCGTCACCCGTGGTGCGTTTTCCGTAGCCCGTATTGGCCATGGGGTGCGACGGGGACGGCAGGGCAGGGCTAGGCTGGGCGTAAGCCACGATCGAGTCCTATCTTCGATACGTAGGTCTAGGCCCCGGAGCCGGTGTTGGTAGCACCGACCGGGGCCGAACTATTTGCTGTTTGCCGTGAACCTAGAGTGACTTTACGTTGCGGCGCAAGCTGATCATGGGATGTCACCCGTTCGGGTTAAACCCCCCTCAACTCACGTACGGGCTTGGTTGGTTGGGTTGTTTTTCAACCAGCCCAGAACCCAAGAAAAGAGCTCGAAGCCCGGGGCTCAAGCTCCGGGCTGAACTGCGGAAATGAAGGCCGCCCAGGAGGGGGCGGTGATCTGGAGTTGGGGGCTTGAGGGATTCTTCGAGTCTCGGATGTGGATGCGGGTTCGGGGTGTGGGCAAGGCCGCTTCGACGCAGTTGTCGCCTTCGTCGTCGCTGTGGCTGGACTTGAACTACACGGGTTGTTCTGTCATTTCTGTGCCGCCATCCGTTCGAGGAACTGGGCCGTCTCAGCAGGGCCGAGAGCCATAGTCCGAAGCAGGCTAAGACGCGCCAGATAGTTGCTCACCACTTCTGGGTCTGTGGTGAGTTGCCTCATCGCCTGCCCCGTCGAGTAGGCGTGCCGTTCATGGTCAGGGGTCTCAAGCAACACCATCGGTCCGATGAGCGCGGTGGAAACGAACCGCTCAAAGGGCAGCACCTGGACCAGAACGTTGCTGAGCCGCGCCATGCCCAGGATGTGTCCCACCTGTTCCCCGTCCACCAGCGGGGTGCGCAGTGCCGCCTCATAGATCAGGAACACGAAGGCCGCCGGAGGCGTGCGCGTGAGCAGGAGCTGACGCTCCAGGCGAGCCGCCACTCGCTCCTCCACCAAGTCCTGACCCACGGGCGGATAGCGTCCGCCGATCAAGGCCCGTGCGTATCCCTCCGTCTGCAACAGCCCCGGGATCAGGGTCGCCTCGTAGGACCAGAAGCTGATCGCCTCCTTCTCCCGCTCCATGAAGTCCTGTGCCCGCGCCGGGAACTTCTCCCTCTGCAAGTAGTCCTTGGCCGCGCTCAACAACCCCTCAGCCCGGCAGAGCCCATCCGCCACGTCGAGCACGCGCGGCGTCGGCATCCGTACGCCCTGCTCCATGGATTTGATGGTGTCCGGCGAGTAGTTGGAGGCGGCGGCCAGCTGCTCCCGGCTCACGTTGGCCTTGGTGCGCCACCGCTTCAGCTGGTTCCCGCTGTACCGCCAGGCCACGGGCGGCAGGGACTTGGCTTTGGGCTGACCCGGCACAGCATCCACCTCCGACCGATACACCCCGGCGTGTATCACCTCAGTCACTACCGAGCGTAGCTTCGCGAACGCCACCGTGTGACCATGACCGAATCAATTCATCTGCTCGACTGGATCCCCGCGTCCGGTCACCAACTCCGCCTCACCGGGGTCCACTTCGACGCCGTACGCATCGAAGGCGTACGGGGAGAACGGGTCGCCGCGCGTCTCATCGAGGCCGCCGACGGGGATGCGGGGCCCGTGGTCTGCGAGGCCGCCGGGTTCCGGTGGATGTACTTTCTGCTGGCGCCCGGAGAAGTACGCCGACACAACTGGCCTTTGGGTGTGCAGCAGTTCGGCGGCCGAGGCGCTCGTACCGTCACGTACATCGGGGTTCCGGCGCTGGACGGGAACACGTGGCCGTTGCGGTGGTACAGCGAGCCTACGGTTACGGCGCCGTTTGTGGAGGCGGGGCGGTTGGGGGCGGTGCTGGCGCTGATGGGGGCGTAGGTCAGGGCTGTTGGGCGCGCACGGCGGAGAGATTCGCGCGGACGGTCTTTGTCGTCGGGTGGTCCTGGCCCAGTACACGAAGACAACCGGCAAGTGCCTGTTCGAAGAGCGGGATCGCGCGCGCGACATCCGCCGACACCTGATAGGCGTAGGCCAGGTTGTTCCCCGAAGTCAGCGTGTCCGGGTGATCCTCACCCAACACCCGCACACGGTCCTCCAACGTCCGCTCGAACAACGAGACCGCCCGCACCACATCCCCCGACACCTGATAGGCGTAGGCCAGGTTGTTCCGCGAAATCAACGTGCTCGGGTGATCCTCACCCAACACCCGCACACGGTCCTCCAACGTCCGCTCGAACAACGAGACCGCCCGCACCACATCCCCCGACGCCCGATACGCGACAGCCAGGTTGTTCCGCGAAATCAGCGTGCTCGGGTGATCCTCACCCAACACCCGCACACGGTCCTCCAACGTCCGCTCGAACAACGGGACCGCCCGCACCACATCCCCCGACGCCCGATACACACCAGCCAGGTTGTTCCGCGAACTCAAGGTGTCCGGGTGATCCTCACCCAACACCCGCACACAGTCCTCCAACGTCCGCTCATACAACGGGACCGCCCGCACCACATCCCCCGACACCTCATACGCGCTAGCCAGGTTGCTCCGCGAAACCAGCGTGCTCAGATCATCCTCACCGAAGAGCCGAGTAGCCGCTGCCAGAGACCGGTCAAAACAGTCGGTTGCCTGACTCAACTGCCCTTGCTCCTGGAGGTACACTCCCGTCAGAGTGAGGATTGTATCAATCTCAGCCGTGTCCTCGCCCGGTTCGAACGCATCGAGGATGGCTTCGACGTGGGGAAACAAGGCTCTCCAAGTCGTCCAGCCCGCAACGTTTCCGCGGGGATCGTCCGGAAGTTCGTCAAGCATCAGCTCCGTGGCCCGTTCACGCGCGGCCAGGATGCGCGCCTGATCACGATGCGGATCGTCCGCCGACGCCGTTCGGGCCACCATCTGGAGCAGGCGGTGGATGCCAACTCCCGCCCGGTCGAGCGTGATCATGTTGTAGTCGGCCAGCAGCCCCAGAAGTTGGGCCAGGTCCACCGGGTCCTCGGCCAGCGGCTCGAACAGAAAACGCGGAATGCCGGTCGGGGCGTACCACGCCGCGATCCGCAAGATCTCCACCGCCCTGGGATCCCGCTCCTCAAGCACGTCCAGCGTGATACGCCAGATCCGCGCGACCGTCCGCGCAGGGTCAAAGCCGCCCGGTACCGCAGCCGCCGCACGCGCCGGATACTGCTCCAGCATGGCCCGGTACGCGGCGATAGAGACCTCCCTCTGCGCGATGAAGGCGCCGGCCTGCTCCAGAGCGAGCGGTAGATGACCGAGTTCGTCCGCCAGCACGCGGGCCTCGTCTTCCTGGCCACCACCCCCGACGAGGCGCGACAGAAGGGCCAGCGAAGCCCCCTGATCCAGTACAGGCAACGAGATCGGGTCGCACACCCAACCCCGCTTGTACCGGCTCGTGATCAAGTGACGCCCGGAAGCCCGTAGTTGACCCGTCCAGGCATGCACATCCCCCGGCTTCTCCGCGTTGTCGAAAACCAGCAGCCACCCAGGGTGCGTCTGCAACCACCCCACCGCCCACTCGGCGGCCTGCGTAGTGGTGAGGTCGAACGCCTCCTCACCCCTCAACCGCACAGTCAGCGCCGCGAAACCCGCCTCAATCAACTCAGGTGTGTCCGAACGAATCCACCACACCAGCCGATACGCCCCCGCGTGGTCATGCGCGTAGTGCAGTGCCAGCGTCGTCTTCCCGACACCCCCAAGCCCGTGCACCGTCTGCGTGATCGTCTGCGACTCCGCCGACAGAGCCCGCTCCAGCTCGGCCATCACCTCCACCCTGCCGACGAAAATCGGCGACGGCAGCTCCGGCAAGTTGTTCACGCCCGGCGGGACTTCGACGTCGTACGCCGTACGCCGCGCCCCTTCGCGATCAGCAGCCGTAGCCGTAGCCGCAACGTCCTCCGGCACCAACTCCCCCACCGCCGCCACAAATCCAGGCCGCGCAGCCAGCCCCACCACCGACACCGCCGCCAGCTGATCCCCGTCATAATCCCGCCGCCGATCGGTCGTCATGACCCCGATGAGCCGCCCCCGCGCAAAAAGTGCCGCCCCGGACGCCCCCGCCCAGACACCGGGCACCGCGACCTGGTCGACGTACGCCGTGATCAGCCCACCCGACTTGAGCCCCGTCAGCCTCTCGATGTGGCCGCTGATCTCCTTCGTGTCCCGGATGCCGTCCCGTACCTCGGACTTGGGGAAGCCGACCGCGACGCACGCCAGCCGTCCCTCATCCGCGACGACCGGGCCGCCGTCGATCCGGCCCCAGCGGACAGGTTCAGCACCTGCCGGCGGAACCCACCCCGGATCCGTGATCCTGACCAACGCCCCGTCAGCCTGCGGCTCCCGCTCCAGATCAGGCGGTGGCTCTGTCAGCGGCCACAACACTTCCGCCGCAAGCCATTTGGAGTCGCCGCCGAGACCTCTGACCTCCAAGACCCCACAGCCCAGCACATTGTGAAGAGCCGTCAGAACAAGATCGTCCGTGACCAAGTACCCGGTACCCGAACACTTCCCGACCGGATTCCAGATCTCCACGACCCGCCGCACGTCCACAGCCACAGGCCAACACCCCCGTGTTCCCCGTTACTTGGGGCGTTCCCCGGAGTCATCCGCGATACGCCGATCCTCGCCCTCGGCATCGACCGGCTGGAGTGTGAGCTTGACTCGGCTCGTCGTGCCCTTCGATCGCGAGGCCTTCGCCTCCGCGCCGAACGGGAGCACCAAGACCTTCGCCCGTGCCTCCCCGTCCTTCTTCATGTCCACAGCGAACTCGATCTCCACCGGGCCCGTCCGGAACTGGATCTCCTGCCCCGCACCATCCCGCGCCGCCTGCTGAAGCTCCGCGCGGATCGCCCCGATCGCCTCGGCCAAGCCCATCCATACCTCATCGGCCATCGGGCGTCTCCCTCGTCCCCGTACACGCACTGTGGGGCGCAGCGTACTCGCCGCGCCCCACAAAGTGCCCTGGAAAAGCCCTACTTGACCGGCCGGATCCCCAGCGGTTCCCCGATCTCCTCCGCCATGACCCGCCCCGCCTCGAACTCCAGCGTCTCGTCGCCCAGGACGCTCTGGTCCGTGTCCAGGCCGTCCAGTTCGGCAAGGGGCTGGTTCAACCGCACATGCGCGACCACCGACTGCAACGCGCGCAGGGTCGCCGACGCCGTCGAGCCCCAGTTGGAGAAGTAGGAGAACTGCCACCACCACAGGGCCTCCGTGGTGCGGCCCGCTCGGTAGTGGGCCATGCCGTGGCGGAGGTCGGTGAAGAGGTCGGCCAGGTCGTCGGAGATGCGGGCCGGGACCGGGGCCTTGCGCGGCTCGTAGGGGTCGAAGACCTCCGAGTAGACGTCGATCGGCTCCAGCATCACCGCGAAGCGCTCGCGGAGTTCGTCCACGTCCGGCTCCGGGCCCAGGTCGGGCTCGTAGCGCTCGTCGGGGACGATGTCCTCGTGCGCGCCCAACCGGCCGCCGGCCAGCAGGAGTTGGGAAACCTCCAGGAGGAGGAAGGGGACCGCGGAGTCGGGGTCCTCGCCCTTCGCTACCTCCGACACGGCCACCAGGAAGCTCTCGACCTGGTCCGCGATCTGGACCGCGAAGTCGTCCGGGTCAGGTGCGGTGGCATGCAGTGTGGCGTCAGACATCTAGGAGTCGTCTCCCCTCGAAGGCGCGGCCGAGGGTCACCTCGTCCGCGTATTCCAGGTCTCCGCCCACCGGGAGGCCGCTGGCCAGGCGGGTGACCTTGAGGCCCATGGGCTTGATCATGCGGGCGAGGTACGTGGCCGTGGCCTCGCCTTCCAGATTCGGGTCCGTGGCAATGATCAGTTCCGTGACCGTACCGTCGGCCAACCGCGCGAGAAGTTCTCGTATACGCAGGTCGTCGGGACCGACACCTTCGATCGGGCTGATCGCGCCGCCGAGGACGTGGTACTTGCCCCGGAATTCGCGAGTGCGTTCGACCGCTACGACGTCCTTGGGCTCCTCGACCACGCAGATCACCGAGAGGTCGCGGCGCGGGTCGCGGCAGATGCCGCACAGCTCTTCCTGCGCGACGTTTCCGCAGGTCGCGCAGAAGCGGACCTTCGCCTTGACCTCCATCAGGCACTGCGCGAGGCGGCGGACGTCCGTCGGCTCGGCCTGAAGGATGTGGAAGGCGATCCGCTGCGCGCTCTTGGGACCGACGCCGGGGAGCCGCCCCAATTCGTCGATGAGGTCCTGGACCACGCCTTCGTACAACGGACTGCCTGCCCTTCCGTGGAGTCATGCGGTACGCGTGACACGTACGTACCGTAGTTGGCCGCAGCCTGTCTTAGAAAGGCAGACCGGGGATACCGCTGCCGCCGCCGCCCAGGCCCTGCGCGAGCGGGCCGAGCTTCTGCTGCTGGAGGGTCTGCGCGTTCTCGTTGGCCGCCTGGACGGCCGCGACGATCAGGTCCGCGAGGGTCTCGGTGTCGTCCGGGTCGACGGCCTTCGGGTCGATCTTCAGCGCGCGCAGCTCGCCGGCGCCGGTGACCGTGGCCTTGACCAGGCCGCCGCCGGCCTGTCCGTCGACCTCGGTCCGCGCCAGTTCCTCCTGCGCGTTCGCCAGGTCCTGCTGCATCTTCTGGGCCTGCTGCAACAACTGCTGCATATTGGGCTGGCCACCACCGGGAATCACGATCAGCTCCTGGTTTCGTACGGCTGTCCGGGCGAGGTTTTTCCCGCTCGGCACGAGCCTACGTGGTCCGGGCAGTCATCGCTTCAGCACTCTTTCGAGTGAGTCCTTACCGCGTCCTATACCTGATCAAGACCCACTTCCGGGCGGAAAAGCGATGAAACCGGAGCCTTCGCCACCCATTGGGCGGTAGGAAGGATCCGGCACATCAGCATCAGGTGTCACACAACGTAAGGGAGTGCCGGGTGGGTCAGCCGGAGATTCAGCCCGAGGGTGGCGATCTGGCCGGGCGGACGTTTCCGCTCGGGGACTGGGGCGAGCCGACGGCCCGGCTGGACGAGCTGTACCGGTGGGTCGAGCGCGGGGCGCTGGAGACGGCGGCCTGGTACCTCGCGGACCGGGTGTGGAAGCGGCGCGGGGCGCGGGTGCTGCGTACGGGCGCGGTACTGGGCGCGGTCGTGGGGGCGGCGCTGCCGCTGCTCGACCTCACCGGGGTGGTGGCCGGGCCGGCCGCCTGGGGCTATCTGGCGCTGCTGTTCGGGGCGGCGTGCGTGGCCGGGGACCGGCTCTTCGGGATGACGTCCGGGTGGATGAGGGACGTGGCTACGGCGCAGGCGGTGCAGCGGCGTCTTCAGGTGCTCCAGTTCGACTGGGCGTCGGAGGGCGTACGGGAGGTGCTGGGACCGGCCGACGGGACGGCGAGCGAGGCCGCGGACCGGTGTCTGGGGGTGCTGCGGCGCTTCTCGGAGGACGTGACGGAGCTGGTGCGGGTGGAGACCGCCGACTGGATGGTGGAGTTCCGGACCGGGGCGGGGCCGCTGGGCATCCAGTCGGCGGTGGCGTCCGGGGTACGGCACGAGGGGACTGTCGTCCAAGGCAGGTTCCCGCAGCCGCCGGGGCCGGGGGGCGGCACCCGGCCGAACATGCCGAGGCAGCGGCCACCGGAGCCGAGGTGAGGCGAGGCGAGGTCCTCTCAGTCGTCCACGCACAACCCCGTCGACTGGGTCGCCGAGCACGGCAGGTGGCCGTGGGCGCGGATGACGTTCTCGCCGGTGCCCTGGGCCACGTAGGCGAGGAAGCTCTCGGTGAGGGAGCCCGCGGACGGGCGACCGTAGGTGTAGGCGTACTCGACGCCCCGGTACGGGTACTCGCTCTTGCCGTACTCGATGTCCGAGACCGAGGCCGGTGCGCCGTCGAGGGGGACCGGGCGCAGGCCCTTGTGTCCGTTCGCGAGGGTGACCTCGCTGTAGCCGAGGGCGCCGGGGAGTTCGGCGACCTTGTCCAACACCTTGTCCGTGGAGTCGAGTTCGCAGCGCGTGACGGGCGCGGAGGCGTCGTCCTTGTGGACGCAGTCCAGTGAGGTGCTCGGTACCCGTTCCCAACTGCCCAGCACCCGCTGCTGGAAGATCTGCCGCGTACCGGAGTCGGCGTTGCGGCTGACCAGCACGATGGGCAGATCGGGAAGGGAGGCGTCGAGTTGCTTCCACCGCGTGACCTGGCCGCGGTAGATACGGCGTACCTGGGCCATGGTGAGGCCGTGCGGGAGACGGATGTCGTTGTTGACGACGAGTGTGAAGACGGACAACGCGACCCGGGTGCCGAAGAGTTCGCCGCCCGTGTCGGTCGCGGCGCCGTCGGAGAAGGCGATCACCGAGTGGGCGCTCTTCGCCGACACCGCGCCCAGGGAGGCGAGTTCGGTGGCTCCGGCCGCGCTGCCCCGCGCGTCCACCGTGATCCGGGAGCCCTGGCAGTCCTTCTCGTACTGTTTCGCCAGCTCCTCGGTCACGGGCGCGAAGGCCGTGGAACCGGTGATCGTCAGCGTGCCCTTCTCACAGCCGAGGGGCGGCGGGGTGTCGTCCCGGACCACGATGATCGCCGCCAGGGTCACCACGCACAGGGTGAGCATGATGGTGATCAGCCTGGAGGCGCGGCTGAACAGAGCCGGCGTCTCGTCCGGGGTCGCGCTCCGGTTGGTGTGCACCTCGCCGTCGTTGATGCCGCCGTAGAGCACCACCTCACTGCCCACGGTGCCGCCGGACAGCAGTACCAGCAGTTTGAAGTGGTCGCCGCGGTTGAGCGGGACGCGCGGGATGTGCAGGGTGTTGCTGCCTTCCGCGTAGTTGAGCGCGCCCTCCGGGTTGAAGTGGTCCATCAGGTGGTTGGTGCCGGGCGGCTGGGTGACCGAGACACCGACGATCGTGCGGCCGGTGAACTCGGCGGTGAGACCGCCACCGTCAGGAGCGGTGTAGTCGTGGTCGGCGATGCTCAGCGAGCCGTCGTTCTCGATGCGCAGCAGGACGAGGGTGGCGTCGGACATGCCGGGTGCCTGGTTGAAGAGGCCGAGGCGGCGGTTGGCCTGGCCCGAACCCCCGCCAACGCCGATCGGGCTGTCCATCTGGACGCGGTAGCCGATCTGCCTGCGGCGCGGCACCCGGCGTTCGTACCAGACCGTCACGCCGGACGCGACGATACCGAGCAGCGCGGTACACACGGCGACGACATTCTCCGAGCTGATCCATTCCACTGCGGGCCCCCGCTCCCCAGCCGGACAGTGGGTTCACGGTACGGGGGTACCGGAAGACACTCAGGGGATACCGGCCGAAGTTCGCGTGACGTTCAACTGGCCCTGGGGTAAAGGGACTTCAGCCCGCCTTGGTGTACGTCAGCTTCTCGCCGTTGCCGGTGTTCACCCGCTCCAGGCTGCCGTCCGACAGCAGGGTGACCTCACTGGCCGCGCCCGGACTACAGGACGACAGCGGCTGCCCCGAGGTGACGGTGGAGGCGCCCAGCGCCAACGGGCTGTCACCGCCCGGCCGTTGGGTGAGGTCGGCGCTGAACACGCAGTGGTAGCCGGGTCCGTCCGCGACCAGCTTCAGCACCGGGTCCCCCAGCTTGCCCTGGCTGATGGTGAGTTGGCGGGTGTTGTGGCCGGTGGAGTTGTCGATGGACGCGTTCCAGGTGCCGAGGTAGCCGCTCGGTACGGCGTCGCCGCCGGACGGTTTCGCGGAGGCCGAGGCGGAGTCGGTCGGCGACGGCTGCCCGGTGGTCGGACCGGGCGTGGTGGGCGCGGCGCCGGTGGCCCGGCCGCCCGAACCGGCCGCCGTACGGCTGCCGTTGCCGCCGCTCTTCATCAGCGCGTACACCGAACCGCCCGCCCCCAGCGCGACGACCAGCGCGACCACGACGAGCAGCGCGGTCGACCGCTTGCTGCGACGCGGCTCCTGGGGCTCCAGGTAGGGCCCGGGGCCGTAGGGCGGGGTGGCGCCGAGGCCGTTGTTGTGGGGGTAGGGGTTGTACGGCACCTGCCCGCCCCAGCCGACGAGTTGCCGGCCGGGGAGCTGGGGGTAGCCGTGGTCGGCGGCGGGCGGGGCGGGCTGTGCGGGCGGTTGTTGCGGATAGCCGTAGCCGGGGGCGGGCTGGGGGTGTTGCTGCGGGTGGCCGTAGGCCGGGTGCGGGGTGGGCGGGGGTGGTGTCCCGGTGGGTCCGGGTCCGCTCTCGACCACCGTCGGGAGGTGGGTGGTGGGCGCGCCGTCGTCCGCCGGCGAGGAGTCGTCCGAGGCCGGCGCGTGTTCGAGTGAGGCTTCGGAGACGGCGGGCGGCTCTACGGCGACGGGTGCGGCCCGCACGGGAACAGGTGCGGGGGATGCGGGTGCGGGAGGTGCGGGTGCGGGAGGTCCGGGTGCGGGAGGTGCGTCGGGCGTGGCCCCCTGCGCCGTCTCAAGGGCCAGGGGCTCGGAAGCCCGAGCCTGAAGGGGCCGCACCACCGGAGCGCCCTTCTCCAACTGGAGCCGCTCGGCGCCCTTCTCCAGCTGCACCCGTTCCGCCGTCTGCGGATCCTCCGTGTCCAGCAACCGCACCGCGTGGCGCCCGAGTTGGGCGACCAGGCCGCCCGGCAGCCAGGGGTCGCGGGAGCGGCCCCCGGAGACGGTGTCCTCCGCGCCCGTACGGTCGAGGATCTGGTTCAGGGTCGGCCTGGCGTCCGGGTCCTTGCGCAGGCAGTCGCGGACCAGTTCGGCGATGCCCTCGGGGACGCCCGTCAGGTCGGGTTCGTCCTGGGCGATGCGGAACATCAGCGCGTGGACACCGCTGTTGGCGGTACCGAAGGGGAGGGTGCCGGTCGCGGCGTAGGCGAGGACGGAACCGAGGCAGAAGATGTCGCACGCCGGGGTGATGCGGTCGCCCCGCACCTGTTCCGGTGCCATGAATCCGGGCGAGCCGACCAGCGAGCCGGTGCGGGTGAGGCCGTCCCCGGCCTGGGTCTCCAGGGCGCGCGCTATGCCGAAGTCGATGACGCGGGGGCCGTCGATGGTGACCAGCACGTTGGACGGTTTGAGGTCGCGGTGGACGATGCCGGCGGCGTGGATGTCCTGGAGCGCGTGCGCGAGCCCGGCGGCGAGGATCCGTACCGAACGCTCGGGCAGTGCCCCGTGATCGCGGCCGACGACCTGTTGCAGGGTGGGTCCGGCGACATATCCGGTGGCCACCCAGGGCACCGGGGCCTCGGTGTCGGCGTCCAGGACGGGCGCGGTCCAGTGTCCGCCGACCCGGCGCGCGGCCTGCACCTCCTGCCGGAACCGGGCGCGGAACTCCTCCTGCGCGGCCAGGTCCTCCCGCACCAGCTTGACGGCGACCGTGCGTCCCCGGTCCGACCGGGCCAGGTACACATGCCCCATGCCCCCGGCGCCGAGCCGGCCCACCAGCCGATACGCCCCGATCCGCTGCGGATCGGCCGCCCCCAGTTTCTCCACGACCGCGCCGCCTCCCCTGAATTCCCCGGTCACACCCCGGTCGAGCCCCTGTGCTCCGCGACAGACCGAGAATAGTGCGGGGAATCGACGAGACGGACGGAGCGGTGTCTACGGTTCCGTAACGGCAGACCGGCCCCGCCCGGCACCACCTCGCTGAGCTGTGTCACTGAAACTAACCGGTCACAGGGGCGGACAGCGGTTAGTTTCACCGACACAGGTCAGAGGGGTCCGGTAGCGGACACCCACCCTGGACAACCTGTCGCGGAAACCCCGCTACCGCAGACAGACCGCCGATACCTTTTCCGCATCGCGGACATTTACGCTCGCCGCCATGACCCCTCAGCCCAACCCCCAGGCCGGCGCCGCCGTGAAGGCCGCGGACCGTGCGCATGTGTTCCACTCCTGGTCCGCGCAGGAACTCATCGACCCGCTCGCCGTGGCCGGCGCGGAGGGGTCGTACTTCTGGGACTACGACGGCAGGCGCTACCTGGACTTCACCAGTGGGCTCGTCTACACGAACATCGGCTACCAGCACCCGAAGGTCGTCGCCGCGATCCAGGAGCAGGCCGCGACCCTCACCACCTTCGCGCCCGCGTTCGCGATCGAGGCCCGCTCGGAGGCGGCCCGGCTGATCGCCGAGCGGACGCCCGGGGACCTGGACAAGATCTTCTTCACCAACGGCGGCGCCGACGCCATCGAGCACGCGACGCGCATGGCCCGGCTGCACACCGGTCGGCCGAAGGTGCTCTCCGCCTACCGCTCGTACCACGGCGGTACCCAGCAGGCGATCAACCTCACCGGGGATCCGCGCCGTTGGGCCAGCGACAGCGCCTCGGCCGGGGTCGTGCACTTCTGGGCGCCCTTCCTGTACCGGTCCCGTTTCTACGCGGAGACCGAGGAGCAGGAGTGCGAGCGCGCGCTGGAGCACCTGGAGACGACGATCGCCTTCGAGGGTCCGGCCACGATCGCCGCGATCGTCCTGGAGACCGTGCCGGGCACGGCCGGGATCATGGTGCCGCCGCCCGGTTATCTCGCCGGGGTCCGTGAGATCTGCGACAAGTACGGGATCGTCTTCGTCCTCGACGAGGTGATGGCCGGGTTCGGGCGGACCGGTGAGTGGTTCGCGGCCGACCTGTTCGACGTCGTACCGGACCTCATGACCTTCGCCAAGGGCGTGAACAGCGGATACGTGCCGCTCGGCGGGGTCGCCATCTCCGGCGCCATCGCGGACACCTTCGGCAAGCGGGCCTACCCGGGCGGCCTGACGTACTCCGGGCACCCGCTGGCCTGCGCCGCGGCCGTCGCCACGATCAATGTCATGGCCGAGGAGGGCGTCGTAGAAAACGCGAAGCACCTCGGTACGACCGTCGTCGAGCCCGCGCTGCGCGCGCTGGCGGAGCGGCACCCGAGTGTCGGGGAGGTGCGCGGGGTCGGCATGTTCTGGGCGCTGGACCTGGTGAAGGACCGGGAGACGCGCGAGCCGCTGGTGCCGTACAACGCGGCCGGTGAGGCGAACGCGGCGATGGCCGCCTTCGGGGCCGCCGCGAAGCAGCAGGGGCTGTGGCCGTTCGTCAACATGAACCGCACGCACGTCGTCCCGCCGCTCAATGTGAGCGAGGCCGAACTGAAGGAGGGCCTCGCCGCTCTGGACACGGCGCTGTCCGTGGCGGACGAATTCACGTCGTAGTACGCCGTCGAATTCACCTCGTAGTACCCGGAATGGGCGGGTCCGTTCCTCTGGTGCCCGGATACGGGCAGGGCGGGAACCCGAACGCGTAAGGTGACGTGCTCGTAGACATATACGAGTACGCCATCGAACGCGACGAGGGAGACGCTCCGACGATGCCCGGAAGCAGCGGCAACGGCGCCGTGACCCGCAGCACCCTGCGGCAGCAGATCGCCGACGCGCTTCGCGACGAGGTCCTGGCCGGCCGCCTCCAGCCCGGCCAGGAGTTCACGGTGAAGGAGATCGCCGAGCAGTACGGCGTCTCCGCGACCCCG
Organism: Streptomyces sp. NPDC002276; assembly: GCF_053891435.1. Classification (NCBI taxonomy): domain Bacteria; kingdom Bacillati; phylum Actinomycetota; class Actinomycetes; order Kitasatosporales; family Streptomycetaceae; genus Streptomyces; species Streptomyces sp. NPDC002276. The sequence continues at coordinate 255,602 of NZ_JBSFCQ010000010.1, forward strand.
GTCCGGGAAGCCCTTGTCGATCTCTCCGCGCAGGGACTCCTCGAAGCCGACCAGCACCGCGGCTTCCGCGTCCACGAGTACTCGGTGGCCGACCACCGCGGCATGATCGAGGCCCGCGCGCTGGTCACCGAGGGCATGTTCCTGGCGCTGGCCGGCGGCCACTCCGTGTTCGACCGCACCGACGACCCGCGTACGGTCGCCGCGCTCGCCGGCGTCCGCCGCCGCGGCGAGGAGGCGCAGCGCGCCGCCGAGGCCGGTGACCTCACCGTGCTGATCGGCTACGACCTGCGGTACTGGCGCGAGCTGAGCACCATGTTCGGCAACCCCTACCTCGGCGACTTCCTGCACCGGCTGCGCGTCCAGTCCTGGGTGTGCACGGTCCAGCATCTGCGCCGACTGACCGATCTGCGCGGGCAGTTGTGGGCCGAGCACACCGAACTCGTCGACGCCCTGGCGCGCCGCGACACCCCCGCCGCGCGGGCGATCGTCCTGGCGTACAACACGCACTCCCTCGCCCTCATCGAGCGGCTGGCCGCCCGGTGACCGGACCGGAAAGGGCCGCTCCGGCCGTGGACCCCAGTGTCGTCGTCGTGGACCTCAGTGTCGTCGTGCCCGCCTACAACGAGGAACAGCGGCTGGGCCCGACGCTCGACGCGATCACCGCGTATCTGGGCGACAACGAGGGCCGCTTCGGCGACTGGGAGATCATCGTCGCCGACGACGGCTCCGACGACGGGACGCGGGAGGTCGTCACCTCCCGCGCCGACCGGCGTGTGCAGTTGGTCACCAGCCCCCGCAACCGCGGCAAGGGCCACGCCCTGCGCCTCGGGGTCGCCGCCTCGCGCGGACGCCGGGTCCTGGTCACCGACGCCGATCTGGCCGCGCCCATCGAGGAGTTGGAGAAACTCGACAAGGAGCTCGGCGAGGGCCGTACGGCGGCCATCGGCTCCCGGGCCGCGCCGGGCGCGACCATCGAGAGCCACCAGCACCCGGTCCGTGAACTCCTGGGCCGCGCGGGCAACTTCCTGATACGCAAGGCCGCGGTGCCCGGCATACGCGACACCCAGTGCGGCTTCAAGCTCTTCGAGGGCGACCGCGCCCGCGAGGCCTTCGCCGCCTCCCGCATCAACGGCTGGGGCATCGACGTGGAGGTCCTCCAGCACTTCCGCCGCGCCGACTGGGAGGTCGCCGAGGTCCCGGTGCGCTGGTCCCACCAGTCCGGTTCGAAGGTACGACCCCTGGACTACGCCCGGGTCCTCACCGAACTCGCCCGCCTCCGCGCCCGCTCCCTGCGCCCGGTCGACGCCCTGGTGGTCGTCCTCTTCCTCCTCATGTCGGTGGCCCTCTACTCGGGCCGCCTCTTCGACCCGAACCACCGCTACCTGGAGGACTCGCTCCAGGACCAGAACCAGTGGGAGTGGTTCTTCGCGGTCACCGCCGACAACGTGGCCCACCTCCACAACCCGCTCTTCTCCAACCTCCAGGGCTTCCCCGACGGCGTGAACCTCATGGCCAACACGGTCATGCTGGGCCTGTCGGTCCCCTTCGCGCCCCTCACCCTGCTCGCCGGACCCGCGGTCTCCCTCAGCGTCTGCATGGCGCTGGGCCTCGCGGCCACGGCCGCCGCCTGGTACTGGCTGATCGTGAAGCGCGTCGTACGGCAACGGGCCGCGGCCTTCGTCGGCGCCTCGCTCGCGGCCTTCGCCCCGCCGATGGTCAGCCACGCCAACGCGCACCCCAACTTCGTCATCCTCTTCATGATCCCGCTGATCATCGACCGCGCCCTGCGCCTGTGCGCGGGCACCCGGGTGCGCCGCGACGGCGTCGTGCTGGGCCTGATGGCGGCCTACCAGATCTTCCTCGGCGAGGAACCCCTGCTCCTCGCCTCCATCGGCATGGTCCTGTTCGCCGTGTCCTACGGCGTCCTCAACAGGGAGGTCGTCCGCGCGTCCTGGCGCCCGCTCCTCAAGGGCCTGGGCATCGCGGCGCTGGTCTGCGCCCCGATCATCCTGATCCCCCTCTGGTATCAGTTCGTCGGTCCCCAGAGCTACAAGAGCGTCCTGCACGGCGACAACGCGGGCAACAGCCCCCTCGCGCTCCTCTCCTTCGCCGAACGCTCCCTGATGGCGGGCGACGAGATCCGCGCCAACTCCCTCTCCCTCAACCCCACCGAACAGAACGCCTTCTACGGCTGGCCGCTGGTCGCCCTGGCCTTCGCAATCGTCGTACGACTGTGGGAACACGCCCTGGTCAAGGCCCTGGCCTTCACGGCGATAGCCGCCGCGATCCTCTCCATGGGCCCCAAGATCCGCATCCCGCTCACGGACACGATCTACCCCGGCCCCTGGGCCCTGCTCGCCCACAAACCGCTCTTCGAGTCGGTGATCGAGGGCCGGGTGGCGATGATCTGCGCACCCGCGCTGGGCATGCTGGTCGCACTCGCGGTCGAACGCCTCGCCGCGACACGGGAGTTGGGCACGCAGTACGTGGGCCTGCTCGCCGTATGCCTGGCACTGCTCCCCCTCGTCCCCGCACCGCTGAAGGCCGTCGACCGCGCGGCCGTACCCGCCTTCTTCACGGACGGCACCTACAAGTCGTACGTCCGCGCGGGCGAATCCCTGGTCCCGCTCCCGCTCGCGGACCCGGGCGCGGCGGAGCCCCTCCACTGGCAGACGGCTTCCGGCCTCGGCTTCAAGATGCCCGGCGGCTACTTCAACGGCCCCTACGGCGCCGACCGCATCGGCATCTACGGCGCCTCGCCCCGCTACACCTCCAACATGCTGCGGGACGTCCGCTACACCGGCGTCATCCCCACGATCGGCAAGAACTGGCAGGCGCAGGCCAAGGCGGACTTCGCGTACTGGCACGCGGGCGCCCTGGTGGTCGCGCCCCAGCCGAACGACGACAAGCTGCGCACGGCTGTGGAAAAGCTGACCGGTAAACCCGGTAAGTGGGTGGACGGCGTGTGGGTATGGGACCTGCACGAGGGGAGCTGACCCGGGCCGCACCGACTACTCTTCCCCCTACTCTTGCCTGACCACCATGCGAGATCCACGCTGCGCAGCGAGTAACCGAGGAGCCCCTTTTGGCCTGTGACCTGTGGCTGGTCCCGCTCGTCGACGTGTTGTGCCACACCCCCGACAATCCGTTCGCCGAGGAACTCGCGCTCTACAACTCGCTGCTGGCCGAGGCCGGGCTCCCCCCGGTGCCGGTGTACCAGTACATGCCGGGACTGTCCGGCGAGGTCGCCCCGGTGGCCGGCTTCGACTACGACGCGCTGCACTTCCTGCGCCGGGCCTACCTCCTCCAGGTCTGCGGTCTCCCGGTGACCCCGGTGGACGACCTCGGCGGCGACTACGAGCAACTCCTGGAGATGTTCGAGACCACGGCCCAGCAGTCCCACCTGGTCTGGCACTACGACCACGCGGGCGCCTACGTCCCGGTCGACTTCCCGCACCCGCTCGCGAACGACGAACTCCTCGCGGGCGGCGGCCCGTTGGGCTCTTCCCAAACCCTCCTGCGCGAGCTGGAGTTCGTGGCCCCCACGATCGGCATCGACCCGGCCAACCCGCCCACGGCACCCCAACCCCCCGCCGCGCCCACGGAGTTGGAGGAACCGGCCGTCGCCGCGCCGTACGACCCCAGCCCGTTCGCGCGCGAACGGCACGTGTGGCTCGGGCTGCACGCGGCGGCGACGCGCAGCCTGGCCCAGGGCTCGATGATCGTGTTCAGCTAGCGACGCGTGCCAGGGGTGTCCTCGGTGGCGGCCATGTCCTGCGTGCCGATGACGCCGAGCAGTTCGAGCTGGGCGGCGCCCTCGGTACCGGGCGGGGCCGTGAACCACAGGAGGCGCTGGCGGCCGTCCTCGCTGAACAGGCTGTGGCAGTCCAACTCGATGACGCCCAGCGCGGGATGCACGATGCGCTTGTGATCGGTACGGCGCAGCCCGACGTCGTGGGTGTCCCACAGTCCGGCGAACTCCGCGCTGCGCCGCCGCAGTTCGGCCGTCATCCCGGCGACCTCGCTGTCGCGGCTCCGACGGGCGGCCACCGCCTGGAGGTCGGCGACGAAGACCCGTGAGTGGTGCGGATGGTCCTCGGGCGGGTAAATGGCGCGGGCGGCGGCCGGATCGGTGAACCAGCGGTACGCGAACCCGGTGGCCGGGCCACGCTGCTCCGGCGCCCGCCCGAGCAGAGCAACGGCCAACTCGTTCTGTACGAGGGTCTCGTGCAGGTCGGTGATGACCTGGGCCGGAGTGGTCGCCAGCCGGTCCAACAGCCCGAGCAGGGCGGGCTGTACGTGCCGCGCGCCCGCACCGCGCGCCGACTCGGGCAACGGCCGGTCGGCCAGGTGGAACAGGTGGTCGCGCTGGTCGCCGCCCAGCCGCAGCGCCCGGGCGAGGGCGTTCAGGGTCTGCGCCGAGGGCTGGGCGCCACGCCCCCGCTCCAACTCGGTGTAGTAGTCGGCCGACAGCCCCGCCAACTGCGCGACCTCCTCGCGCCGCAGTCCGGGCACCCGGCGCCGGGGCCCGACGGGCAGCCCGACGTCGGCCGGCCGGACCCGGTCACGCCGGGACCTGAGGAACGCCGCGAGCTCGGGAAGGTTCACCCGCTCATCGTCGCCTCTCCGGCGGGGTCCGAGCCAGGGGCCGGCAACCCCTGGGTGGGCTCAGCCCTGGCGGGACGGACGCCGGGGACAGACAGTTGCCCCACACCGACAGCGCTACGAAAGAGAACACCATGCCTTTCGCGAACTTCAAGGTCCCCGCCGGCGCCCTCACCGCCGAGCAGAAGGAGCAGATCATCACGCGCACGACGGACCTGTACGCCGAGATCTTCGGCGACGGCGCCCGCGCCACCACGCTCGTCCTGGTCGAGGAGGTCGCCGACGCGGGATGGGGCATCGGCGGCGGTGTCCTGACCCTGAGGACCTAGCGGATCTTGCCGAGACCCGTCTGGACGTCCTCCGCGTTCATCACCGGGGTCCAGGTCAACTCGGCACCCAGGTTGAGGAAGAACGGCTCACTGATCGACGGAATGTCCGAGGCGTCCTTCAGATCGAAGAACAGGAACGCGGTGCGCTTGCCGCCGTCGGCGGTGAAGTAGGCCGCCTCGGGCTTGATCTGCTCCAGGGACTCCTCCATCAGCTTCCCCAGAGTCCCGTTCCGGATGGCCTCGTTCCCCTTCTCCGTGTCCATGGCCGCTTTCAGCATCATGCGCATCGCAGTCACCTTCTCCTGGTCGGCGTGCGCGGGGCGGACCACTTCAGGATATGCCCGGACAAAGGGGGCGTCCCGGTGGGAGCGCCCCCTTTGAGGTCAGTTCTGCTCGACGATACGGATCGTGCGGATGCCGGTACCTCGATACCGGATGGGCGTCCTGGTCAGGACGGGTCGGCCGCGCGGCCACTCGACAGTGGGCAGGGCGAGATGCAGCACATGGGCGCCGCTCCAGTCGGCCTCGCCCTTGTCGGCATCGGCATCGGCACCACCGGCCACTCGCAGCCGCTTGCCCACGGCGGTCGCCGCCGCGAAGTCGAGCCCCTCAATGGCCACGGACGGCAACGCGCCGACGTGTTCGGCGACGCCCGCCCGCTCCCGTTCGGCGGCGGCCAGGCTGAGCGCCGGGATGTAGACGCGCAGGGCGGGATCCTTCTCGGCCTCGACGACGAGTCGGGAGGCCATGATGTTGCCCGCGCCGAGCGCCAGCGCGGCGGTGTCGTCGAAGATGACGGCACGCGGCAGTGGGTACCGCTCCTCCCCCGTCACTGGACCTCCCCGATCCGCCCCGCTTCGAGGTCGGCCCACAGCTTCTCGCCGGCCTTCTCGTCCTCTTCGGTGTAGGGCCTGCCGAGGAAGTGCTCCTCCACGTAGGCCCGGGTCTCCTCGTACTGCTTGCGCAGCTCTTCCTTGGTGGGGGTGGCCCCGGCCAGCTCCGCGACGAAGTCCCGCATGCTGATCCCACGCTCCCGGGCAAGCTCCTGGAGGCGGTCACGGACAGCGGGGTCGACCTTGATCGTGGTGTCAGCCATGAGCAAAGTATACCGACGGTATACCGTCTCAGGGCGTACGAGTGTGACGGTCATCAACACTCCGTTTCTTTCGAAGGGCCCGGCTCTGCACGGGCGTGCGGCCGGGAGTCTGTAGGGCGGTTACGCGAGCGCGGGGCGCCCCTGCAACAAGGCGCGGGCGAGTGCACCTCCGCGCTGGGCGGCCTCGCGGTAGCCGGAGGCGCCGGGTTTACGGGGTTCGACCTGGACGGTCGTCGCGCCCCGGGCCCACCACTCCTCGACCAGCGGCGCGAGTTTCTGCGCCTCGGCGGCACCGAGCGTGAGCCGGGGTTCAGTTCGCCCGAGTGACCCGAGCAACTTCGCGGCAAGCGCGGTGCGCTCGCTCAACTCGGCCTGCGGCGGCGGGGAGGGAGGTTCTTGTTCCCTGGTCTTTTCTCCCGAAGGGAGAGCGTCCGACGGCTCGACGGCCGACTCTCCGGAGGCCAGGTTCTCGACTTTTTCTTCTTCACCCGAAGGCGGCTCGTCCTCGTACGGAGTATCGAAAACCCCTCGTACACGGTGAAGAGTTGGCCGCTCTCGGGGTTCTTGCGCACCACCCGCCGCAGATACCGCGAATCCTCCAGCTCATGCAGGGCGGCGGCGATCCGCGACCGCCCCTCCTTGCGCTGATCGGCGAGCGTGCGGATCGTGACGCGGGCCTCGTTCGGGAGGCTCAATAGGTACGTCAGTACGCCGACCGCGCACCAGGAGATGCTCCGATCGCGGAGAAGAGCATTGGAGAAGACTGAAAAGGCGCGCGTGGGCGTCGTACGATGGATACGCATCCGGAGTTGCTGCTCCTGGTGTCGAGCCCCCGGGTGTTGGTGCACCGCGGGGGCGTTTTCGTTGGCGTGACTCTATGCGCACGCAAAGCGACGAACGCAAGCCGGAACTGGGTTTGCCTGGGCGGGAGTTCGCGTTCTTCACTCTTGGGGGTGAAGGGCGGTGCGCAGGAGCAGGGTGTGGACGAAGTGGTCCGGGGTTGTCGGGCGGTAGCGCCAAGTCAGGGGCCAGGTCTGGCCGTTGAGGGCCGGGACCGGGATGTACGAGATGTGGTTCGGGCCGGCGGTGAGGCGGGTTACCCCCGGTGGCCATGAACGGTGGGACGTGCTGCCGACGGGGACCAGGAAGTAGACGGCCCTGTTGCCCGTCGCCTCCTCCACGACCGGGCCCGGCGCCCCTCCTGTCATGCGGGCGAGCCTGTCCGCGAGGTCTCTGCCCTCGTCGCCGTCCACCCGTACCGCGTCGAACTGGACCCCTGCCTTGCGGAGTTGGATGCCGGTTGTGGGGATCCATTTCAGGTCACTTTGCGTATCCATGCGGATAGTTTCGGCAGGTCCGGCTACCGTTTCCATGACTCTGCGTCGACCGTCCGCGACGGTTGGACACGGGAGTCGGCTGTTGGTGACCGGTTGAGTTCGGTTGAGTCCGGGGGTGACCGCAATGGCGCGGGCCAAGAACAAGGAAGAAGCGAGTGGAACGGCGCATCTTGTCGCCACCCTCGCGAAAGCACTGCGTGAGCAACAGCAGCTGACGCAGAGCGAGTTGGGCAAGCTGATGGGCTACACCGGTTCGGCGGTCAGCGCGATGGAGACCTGCGCGCAGCCCGCCAGCGACGACATGCTCCTCAAGTTGGAGGAGACGGTCGGGGGTGGGCTCGGGGTCTTCGACGAGGCGCGCAAGTGGATGCTGCTGGAGAAGTACCCGACACGGTTCCGTGGGTTCGCCGAGATGGAGGCGGAGGCCGTCACGTTGTCGTCGTACGAGACGCTCGTTGTCGATGGCCTGTTCCAGACCGAGGCCTATGCGCGGGCGTTGATCGGCGGCAGTTTCCCGCCAGTGCCCGAGCAGAAGCGCGAGGAATTGGTCGAGGCACGGCTTGCCCGCAGGAAGCTCTTCGACCGGGACCCGGCTCCCATGATCGAGCTGATCCTCGAAGAGAGCGTACTGAGGCGGCCGTTCGGCAGTTGGGAGGTTCAGCGGGAGCAACTGCGCTCGCTCGCCCAGGACGCGCAACGGGACAATGTCTGCGTGCAAGTACTGCCGCTGGATCGCGGGTTGCGAGGAACATACGCCGGTGACCGTGGCTCCATGAAGTTGGTGGTGACGAAGGAGCACGAGCACGTCGTCTACATGGAGATCGAGGACCAGGGCATCCTGATCAGTGATCCGCCGGAAGTCTCCCAACTGGCGCACCGCTATGCGAAGATCCGCGCACAGGCTCTGAGCCCCGACGATTCACTGAGCCTCATCGAGCGGTTGGCAGGAGAAGAACGATGAGCGGCACCGACACCTTGCGCTGGTTCAAGTCGAGTTACAGCGACGGCGGCGGCGGGAACTGCGTCGAGATCGCATCCTGCCCCCGAACCATCCACATCCGGGACTCCAAGAATCCGGGGCTTGGGATGGTCACCGTTTCCGATGTGGCCTGGTCCGCCTTCCTCCCCCTCACCCCCCACCCCCTCCCCAAAAAAGTGTGACACCTTCAGGCGATACCGACACACTTTTCTGAGACACCCCCCACCCCCCACGCCAAACTGCTCACATGAGCAGCTCACAGCATGTCCAGGCTCCGCCCGGAATGGGCACCGTGTATCGCGCGACGCTGGACGCGATGGCCATGCGCGGGCCCCGGCGCGTGGGGGTCACCCATATCGCCAGGCTGGCCGAGTCCAACCGCCAGTTCTTCTACCGGAATTGGGCCGATCCCCAGGTACTGCTGCGCGAGGCCACGTTGCGGGAACTGAGTCGTGTGCTGCACGTAGCCCTGCGAGTCCCCGACCCGTTGCCGCCACGGGAGTGTCTGGGCGTGCACTTCGCGGTGCGCGCGGCCCGGCTGCTGCGGGAGCATCCCGTCGTCGGGGCGATGGCACGGACCGAACCGGCGATGACGTACGCCGCCGTCCTCCGTACGGACACCGAGTGGCACCGGACCGCCTGGGACTGGCTGACCGAGTACGTGACTCCGCATCTGCCCTGGGGCACCGAGCGGGACACGGTGACGCTCGCCGTGCTGACCACGGCGCTGCCGTACGCGCTGATCCCGCCGGAGGAGCCGCCCTCCGAGACCGAACGGGCGGCTGTCGACCGCCGGTTGAGCCAGGCCCTGCACGCCTGCCTCGGCCTGCCACTCACCTGCCCCGACTGACCTACAGATCCTGAAGGAACCAGAGGGACAACGTCAGTACCGCTACGCCGCGTACCGCGACCAGGGCCAGGTTCGCGCTCCGCAGCCGATCCGCCCGAAGCCATACGGTCCACGTCACCAGCAACGACAGCACGACCGTGAGGATCAACACCACGGGCGCGGGGTCGGCGTAGAGGGCGTCGGGGTGGGCCCACACCAGGTAGGTCCACCACGCGGCGGACGTCGCGGTGAGGAGCGACTCGGCCCAGAGGCCGACGAGTTCCTCTTGGAGCGGCTTCAGCACAGGCTCGTCCCTCCGGCGATCAGCATCAGCGTCCCCGTCGCCGTGCCGAAGAGCAGTCGTAGTCCCGCAGCCGTCCAAGTGACGTACCGCAGCCAGGTGTTGCCGAGGTACAGCAGCGCCCAGGTCACCGGCAGCGAGGCCCACAGCGCGTAGGCCACGTGCCGGTGGAGGTCCTGGGTCGAGAAGTCGCACATGCCGTTCGACCCGTCGCCGTAGAGGCCCACGGAGACGAAGACGGCGAGCGCTCCCTCCAGGAACAGGAACAGGAGCGCCGCCGGGGACAACCGTCTTCGATAGGGCATGGACGGAACGTAGCGAATGTCCGGTGTGAGGAAGCCGTGAAGTTGATCATTCACAGCAACTCACAGGAACGAACGGCTAGAAGACCGCCGTACCGGCCTGCGTCAGCTTCCAGTTGGAGGCCGCGAAGGTCGACGGGTCGATGGTGCCCTTGGCCGTGGCGTAGGCGATCATCAGGTCGCGGACCTGGTTGGTGGAGCTGTAGGCGGACTCCGCGGCGGCGATGTGCGGGTAGCCGCTGCCGCCGTTGGCGCGGTAGTTGTTGACCGCGACGACGAAGACCTGGTCGTCGGGGATCGCGGCGCCGTTGTAGGTGAGGTTCTTGATGCGGGAGCCCTCGGCCGCCGCGATGTCGATCTCGTAGGAGACACCGGCCGCCGTGTCGTACATGTAGTCCCAGAAGCTGTTGGCGTTCGTCAACGTAGAAGTGTCCACCGCGGTGCCGGCCGGGACCTGGTGGTAGTACTTCGCCGCGAACTCCAGGTAGTCCTTGAGCTGGGCGCCGGTGAGCTTCTTGCCGTAGAGGGTGTTCTCGTAGATGTAGAGGCCGGCGACGTCGCGGATGGTCACGTCGCCCTTGGGGATGTCGGCGGTGCGGCTGAAGCAGGCCGCCACCGAGATCAGCGGGAGCGCGGCGTCCGCCGCCGAGAGGCCCGCCTTCACCGTCTCCATCTGGACCTCGTGGATGAAGTCGATGGCGGGGACGTCCTTCCAGCAGGCCTCCGCGGTCGACATGTCCACGGTGCTTGTGCCGATCGCGGTGTTGACGTACTTGACGACCAAGTCGTGGTCGGCGGTGAGGAGTTCGGTGATCTTCTTGTCCTCCGCGACCGTGTTGCTGTTGAGCGTGGTCGCCGTCTTGCTGGTGATCTTCCAGCAGCCGCGCACGAGTTCCAGCTCGAAGTCGAAGACGGAGAGGCGGTAGCCGTAGCAGTACGGCTCGGAGAGGAGGACGTCCTCGCCGGTCTCGTCGTTCTTCACGGTGTAGGTGGGGACGTCGACGTGGGTGTGGCCGACGAGGATCGCGTCGATGCCGGGGACCTGCTGGGCGACCAGGTTCGACGCGTTCTCCACGTAGGGGAGTTCGTCGCCCCAGGAGGTGGAGCCGTCGAGGCCCGAGTGGTCGGTGAGGAAGACGACGTCACAGCCGAGCGCGCGCAGCCGCGGCACGTACTTCTTCGCCTGCTCGACGAGCCCGGGGAAGACCAGCTTGCCGCTGACGTTGTCCTTGTCCCACAGCGCGATGCCCGGGTTGGTGAGGCCGAGGATGCCGACCTTGATGTCCGGCGCGCCGGGCACCTTGATGTGCTTGACCGTGTAGGGCTCGAAGGCGGGCTTGAGGGTCTTCGCGTCCAGGGCGTTGGCGCCGAGCAGCGGGAAGTGACACTGCTTCTCGAAGGCGCGCAGCACGTCCACGCCGTAGTTGAACTCGTGGTTGCCGAGGGCGGCGGCGTCGTAGCGCATCTCGTTCATGGCGACGGCCATGGGGTGCTTGGGGCCGCGCTTGCCGTTCTTGCCCGTGATGGGGTCGACGTTGGCGTAGTAGTACGCGAGGGACGTTCCCTGGATGATGTCGCCCGCGTCGACGAGCAGCACCTTGTGCTCGCCCTTCTCGGCGCGCAGGTTCTTGACCAGGGTGGCGATACGGGCGATGCCGTAGGTGTTGCCCTTGGAGTCCACCGGGGCGGCGTTGGTGTAGTAGTCCCAGTTGAAGACGTGGCTGTGCAGGTCGGTCGTACCCAGGATGGAGAACGACCAGGTCTTCGGCTTGGGCGTCGGCTTCGGCCGGTGCCGGTCGGCGGCCTCGGCCGGGGTCGCCGCCGCCGTCCCCGCGACGGCCACGACCGCGCCGGTGACGGCGGACTTCTGCACGAACTCACGGCGGTTCATGGGATTGACGGGCATTCAGGGCTCCTGGGAGGGCACAGAGGGTGAGTGGTGCGTGCGGGGCGCGGCGGGCTACCCGCGTAGATGCTGGCCTCCGCCCGTTACCGGCGTAACCACGGACAGCCCAAGGGCCGGTCAAGGTTTCCCAAGACCGGCCCAAGTACCGTCGTCAGCCGCGGCTCAACCCTCGCTCTAGATGAACGAGTTGATCTCGATCGTCTCCGTGCGGCCGGGGCCGACACCGATCGCGGAGATCGGCGCGCCCGACATCTCCTCCAGCGCCTTCACGTACGCCTGCGCGTTCTTCGGGAGGTCCGCGAAGGTCTTGGCCTTCGTGATGTCCTCGCTCCAGCCGGGCAGGTTCTCGTAGATCGGCTTCGCGTGGTGGAAGTCGGTCTGCGAGTACGGGAGTTCCTCGACGCGCTTGCCGTCGATCTCGTAGGCCACGCAGACCGGGATCTGCTCCCAGCCGGTGAGGACGTCGAGCTTGGTGAGGAAGAAGTCGGTCAGGCCGTTCACGCGGGTCGCGTAGCGGGCGATGACCGCGTCGAACCAGCCGCAGCGCCGGTCGCGGCCGGTGGTGACGCCCCGCTCGCCACCGATACGGCGCAGCGCGTCGCCGTCCGCGTCGAACAGCTCGGTCGGGAACGGGCCCGAGCCGACCCGGGTCGTGTAGGCCTTGAGGATGCCGATGACCCGGCTGATCTTCGTGGGGCCGACACCCGCGCCCGTGCACGCGCCGCCCGCGGTGGGGTTCGAGGACGTGACGAAGGGATAGGTCCCGTGGTCGATGTCGAGGAGGGTGCCCTGCCCGCCCTCGAAGAGGACGACCTTGTCCTGGTCCAGCGCCTGGTTGAGGACGAGGACCGTGTCGGCGACGTACGGCTTGAGGCGGTCCGCGTAGGACAGCAGCTCCTCGACGACCTGCTCGATGGCGATCGCGCGCCGGTTGTAGAGCTTGGTGAGCATCTGGTTCTTGATGTCGAGGGACGCCTCGACCTTCTGGGTCAGGATCGACTCGTCGTAGAGGTCCTGGACCCGGATGCCGACGCGGTTGATCTTGTCCGCGTAGGTCGGGCCGATGCCGCGGCCGGTCGTGCCGATCTTCCGCTTCCCGAGGAAGCGCTCGGTCACCTTGTCCACCGTCACGTTGTAGGGCGTGATGATGTGAGCGTTACCGCTGATCAGGAGCTTGGACGTGTCGACGCCGCGCTCGTTCAGCCCGTTCAGCTCGGAGAACAGGACCGACGGGTCGACGACGACACCGTTGCCGATGACCGGAGTGCACTCCGGTGTGAGGATCCCGGAAGGGAGCAGGTGAAGGGCGTACTTCTGATCGCCCACGACTACCGTGTGGCCGGCGTTGTTGCCGCCCTGGTAGCGCACCACATAGTCGACCGACCCACCTAGCAGGTCCGTCGCCTTTCCCTTGCCTTCGTCACCCCACTGAGCACCGAGCAGCACAAGTGCGGGCACGCGCGTACACCCCTTCCGGGCGGGGCATGTCCAAGGTCAGAGACGTACGCCGCACAGCGTGTGCCTCGTACGTCAGCGACCCTCGTCGGCCGCAACCCGTCGGACCGGATGCCCCGGAATAGACGAAGCCCCTGGCGCAATAGCGCAAGGGGCTCTTGCACAAAGATGCTACCCGAGGAAGCGAGGCATGGCCGAGGTGGCGACTTTCGCGACTTCCGATCAGCTCCTGGTCGTCATCGATCCGGTCGCCCGGCGCACCGACGGAGAGTCCGTCCGCATCGCGAAAGACGTGCTCAGCGCGGGTGCGGCGACCAAGGTGTGCATGCCGGAGGGGCCCGAGGAATTCGCCCGGGTCCTGGCCCGGCGGGGCTCACGGCGACCGGTGCTGGTGGGCGACGACCGGGCCCTGATGCGGACCGTGTCCCTGCTGTACCGCCAGCGCGAGCTGGCGGGATGCGCCCTGTCGATGGTGCCGGTGGGCGGCGCGCTGTCCCTGGCGGGGGCACTGGGGGTGCCCACGGGGGCGGTGGCGGCGGCACGGGCGGTGCTCGACGGGGTCGTACGGCGGATGGACCTGCTGGTCGACGACAGCGACGGGGTGGTGCTGGGCGCGCTGCGGATCCCCTCGCTCCCCTCACCCGCGGTGCCCTCGCCCGCGGGCACCGGGCACGCGTCGTGGCTCCGCACCTGCCAGTCACTGGTACGCACCCTGGTCCCGGCCCGCCCGCCACGGGAACGGGAGCCGCTCGTCGGTGTACCCCGCTTCGGACCGGCCCGGCTGCGCGTCGAGGTCGACGGGGTCACCCTGGTCGACCTGGACCAGCCGGTGGAGACGGTCGCCGTGCGGCCGGGGGCGTCGGGGCTGGCCGAGGTGGAGGTGCGCCCGGTGTCGGTGGGCGCGGAGGCTTCGCCTGTGTGTGCACGGGGGCGGTCGGTGACTGTGTCCGGGGCGGATTTCCGGTACCGGGCGGATGCTGTGGTGGCGGGGCCGGTGCGGACGCGGACGTGGGTAGTGCGGGAGGGGGCTTGGGGGCTTACGTTGCCGACGGCTTAGGGGGCTCGAAGCCGGTGGTGTCGAGGGTGCAGTCGAAGGGAGCGGGGATCGAGAGCCTCCCTCCGAACGGCCTCGTGCTGCATGACTCGTAGCCTTTGGCGGAGGGGGTCCAGTAGACGGTGGCCTGCTCCTCCTGCATGTCGAGGAGGAGATAGACCGGGACGCCCGCCTTGCCGTAGGTCTCGACTTTGTCGGTGAAGTCGACGTCCCGAGTGGAGGGGAGAGTCAGCTCCGCGACGAAGGAGAGTGCCGTGCCGTCCATACGGTTGCTCGTCGTCCGGAGCTTTCGTCGGTGCACCACGTGAATGTCCGGTTCGTAGGCGCGCTCCGCGCTCGGGAAGACGTACAACAGTCGTCCCGAACAGGCGATGTGCCCTTCGGGCAGGTGGGAACTCAGCTGCTCGCACACCTGGTTCATCACCCTGGCGTAGTAGCCGGGGGGCCAAGGCGACAGGACGATGTTCCCCCTGATGATCTCGACCCGGTAGCCCGGAGGCACCTGCAACTCATCGCCGTCGTCCAACAGTCCCTGGAAACCGTCGGACACGCGGAACCTCCCTTATCGCAATCGCAACTCAGAGTATCCGCTCGGCTACTTCCATGTGATCGGATTCGTCCTTCAACCCCACCCCGGTGATCTCCAACTCCCGCGCCCGCCCCATCAACGCCGCCAACTTCCCCGCCGCCACCTCATACGTCAGCCCCAACGGCGGTCGGATGTTGCTCAGGCAGTTGCGGTCGGCGTCCGTCGTGACGCCCGGCTTCGGGCGGTGCGTCAGGTACGCGCCCAGGGAGTCCGCCGCCGACATGCCGGGGCGTTCGCCGATCAGGACGACGACCATCGTCGCGCCCATCGCCGAGGCGATGTCGTCGCCGAGGGCCACGCGGGCCTGTTCGGCGAGGATCACCGGGGCGACCTGCCAGGACGTCGGGAGGAGGGCCGTCGTCGCACGGACCATCGCGGCCGCGTGCTCGTGCACCGCCCGGCTGGACAGGCCGTCCGCGACGACGAAGACCACATCCCAGTCGCCCAGCGGCAGGTGCGCGCGGTCCGCGGGGTCCAACCGGCGGCCCAGGTCCGGGCGTTGGAGATACGTGAGCCGGTCGGGCGCCGCGCTGCGCACCCGTACCGTCGGCTCGCCGCCCAGCGCCGCCGCCACCACGTCCGGCGCGAACGGCGAGTGCACCGCGTCCCGCGCCGCCGCGTGCGCGGCCTGCAACTCCAGCCGGTGGTGGGTCGGGAGCCCCGAGCCCGCCCTCCCCAGGCCGATCCTCGCCTGCGTGTGGCGTCGCAGGGTCGGCCACAACTCCCCGCCCACCAGCTCCACTTGACCGGTCGTCATGCCACCAGTTCCCTTCCGATCGCCGTCAACGGGTGGGCCGTAGCCGATACGTCCCGGATCGACCCGCCCTCCTCCAGCAGGCCGATCGAGTCGAGCCAGGTCTCGAACTCCGGTGCCGGGCGCAGGCCGAGTACCTCGCGGAGGTACAACGCGTCGTGGTATGAGGCGGATTGGTAGTTGAGCATGATGTCGTCGCCGCCGGGGGTGCAGATCACGAAGGACGCGCCGGCCACGCCGAGCATGGTGAGCATCGTGGCGATGTCGTCGTCGTCCGCGTCGGCGTGGTTGGTGTAGCAGATGTCCAGGCCCATGGGCAGGCCGAGGACCTTGCCGCAGAAGTGGTCCTCCAGGGCGGCGCGGAGGATCTGCCGGCCGTCGTACAAGTACTCCGGGCCGATGAAGCCCACCACCGTGTTCACGAGCAGCGGGTCGTAGCGGCGGGCGACCGCGTACGCCCGTGCCTCCACCGTCTGCTGGTCCACCCCGTGGTGCGCGTCGGCGGAGAGTGCGCTGCCCTGGCCCGTCTCGAAGTACATGACGTTGGAGCCGACCGTGCCCCGGCCGAGCGCCCGCGCCGCCTCGTACGCCTCGTCCAGCAGGCCCAGCGTCACGCCGAAGGACGCGTTGGCCGCCTGGGTGCCGGCGATGGACTGGAAGACGAGGTCGACCGGCGCCCCGCGTGCCATCAGGTCCATGCTGGTCGTGACGTGGGACAGGACGCAGGACTGGGTGGGGATGGCGTAGCGCTGGATGACTCCGTCCAGGAGTTCCAGCAGGTCGCGTACCGCCTTCGGGCTGTCGGTCGCCGGGTTGATGCCGATGACCGCGTCGCCGGAGCCGAGCAGCAGCCCGTCGAGCAGGGCCGCGGCCACACCCGCCGGATCGTCGGTGGGGTGGTTGGGCTGGAGGCGGGTGGCGAGGCGGCCAGGGAGCCCGATCGTCGAGCGGAAGGCGGTCACCACCCGCACCTTGCGCGCGACGGCGACCAGATCCGCGTTGCCCATCAGCTTGGACACGGCCGCCACCACCTCCGGCGTCAACCCGGGTGCTACGGCGGCCAGTTGGGACGTGTCCGCCGTCAGCAGCCATTCCCGGAACCCGCCGACCGACAGCCCGGCCACCGGCGCGAAAGCCGCCGCGTCATGCGTGTCGATGATCAACCGGGTCACGTCGTCGGTCTCGTAGGGGATCACCGGCTCGGCGAGAAAGGCGGTCAGCGGTACGTCCGCCAGCGCCCACCGCGCCGCCACCCGCTCCTGGGCACTTTCGGCCGCCAGCCCCGCCAGCCGGTCGCCGGACCGCTCGGGGCTCGCGGCGGCGAGCAGCCGCGCCAGGGAGCCGAAGCGGTAACGGTGGCCGCCGAGGGTCGAGGTGTACGTACTCATGGCGGCGACCGTACGAGGCGCGTGTTGCCACCGGATTTCCTCAGATTTCTAAAGGTCTGGTTGACAAACATTTAACGCACGGAAACCCTTGCCGGACTCATTCGGCCGACAGAGTTCCGCACCGTAGACCCACCCGAGCAGCAGGAGAGGAGCCATCCCGATGGCAGTGGACGAAGGAGTCGCCCCCGCGGCGAACACAAGCGAGGACGGCGCCGTTCACCGGCTCAAGCCCAACGCCATCGGCCTGCTGGGCGTGGTCTTCATGGCCGTCGCGACCGCCGCCCCGATCACCGCGATGACCGGCAACGTGCCCTTCATGGTCTCGTCAGGCAACGGCATCGGCGCCCCGGCGAGCTACCTCGTCGCAATGGTCGTCCTGGCAATCTTTTCCGTCGGCTTCACGTCGATGGCGAAGCACATCACCTCCACGGGCGCCTTCTACGGCTTCATCTCCTACGGCCTCGGCCGCACCGTCGGCCTCGCCTCCGGCCTCCTCGCCACCTTCGCGTACGTCGTATTCGAGCCGGCGCTGATCGGCATCTTCTCGGTCTTCGCCACCGGAACCCTCAAGGACCAGACGGGACTTGACGTCCCGTGGTGGGCCTGCGCGATCGTGATGCTCGCCGTCAACGCGACAGGCACCTGGTTCGGTGTCTCGGTCGCGGAGAAGCTGCTCGTCGTCCTCCTCGGCACGGAGGTGACCGTCCTCGCCGCGATGGCGATCTCGGTCGCCCTGCACGGCGGCGGCCCGCACGGCTTCACCTTCGGCCCGGTCAACCCGGTCAACGCGTTCAAGGGAACGAGCGCCGGACTCGGCCTCTTCTTCGCCTTCTGGTCCTGGGTCGGCTTCGAGTCGACCGCCATGTACGGCGAGGAGTCCCGCGACCCCAAGAAGATCATCCCCAAGGCGACGATGATCTCGGTCCTCGGCGTCGGCGTCTTCTACGTCTTCGTCTCCTGGATGGCCATCATCGGCAACGGCGAGACCGAGGCCGTCAAGGTCGCCTCGTCCGCGAACCCGCTCGCGCTCTTCTTCAACCCCACCGAGCACTACGTCGGCCACTGGGCGGTCGACCTCATGCAGTGGCTGATGATCACCGGCTCGCTCGCCTGCGGCATGGCCTTCCACAACTGCGCCAGCCGTTACATGTACGCGCTGGGCCGCGAGGGTGTCCTCCCCTCGCTCAAGAACACCATCGGCCGCACCCACGCCAAGCACGGTTCCCCGCACATCGCGGGCCTGGTGCAGACGGTGGTGAGCGCGCTGCTGATCCTCGCGTTCTGGGCCACGAGCAAGGACCCGGCCAACGCGATGTACGTCCTGCTGGCGATCCTCGGCACGATGGCGATCCTGGTCGTGCAGGCGGTGTGCTCGTTCGCGGTGCTGGCGTACTTCCGGACCCACCACCCCGAGAGCCGCCACTGGTTCCGCACGTTCACCGCTCCGCTGCTCGGGGGCGTGGCGATGCTGGCGGTGGTACTGCTCCTGGTGTCCAACATGAGCGTGGCGGCGGGCTCGGAGTCCGACTCCCCGCTCCTGAAGGCAACGCCGTGGCTGGTGGCCCTGGTCGCGGCGACGGGTATCGGCTACGCCCAGTACTTGAAGCGCCGGGCCCCTGAGCGCTACGCCTTGCTCGGCCGCACGGTGCTCGAAGAAACCAAGGAGCGCTGAAGCGCTTTTAGCTTTTAGGGGCGCGGGGAACTGCGCGACCAGCCCACCACCGGGCCGCAGACGAGTACGAATCTGCGGGAGCGTCGTGGCTAGTCGCGCAGTTCCCCGCGCCCCTTCAGGGCGCTCCACCGAACCGCGTTTCCCGGTGCACCCGCCACCGCTCCATCATCGCCACGATCTCGCCCTCGACGAACTCGAAGAAGGCGAGCGTCTCGGCCATGCGGCGTCCCGCGGGGGTGTCCGCGCCGAGGCTGCTGACCCCCTCGCGCAGGGCACCCTCCCAGCGCTTGATGAGAGCCTCGCGGTTGGTGAGGGCCTCGTACCACTGATCGCCGTGCACCACATACCGCTCCCGACGCGACCCGGGTTCCCGCTCACGCGAGACCATGTGCGTCTGGGCCAGATACCGCACCGCCCCAGAGACCCCAGCCGGACTGATCCGCAGTTGTTCGCCCAGCTCCGCCGAGGTCATCGCACCGTCGTCGGAGGACAGCAGCGCGGCGAAGACCCGCGCCGGCATCCGCTGCATCCCGGCCTCGACAAGCTGCGCCGCGAAACTCTCCACGAACTTCGAGACCGCCTCCTGGTCCCGCCCCGCCTCATCCGTCATGGTCACCACCTTATCGGGGTTTCACGCCCTTCCTTAACTTCACAAATTTCTGAACGTAGCGTACGTTCGGCTCCATGACGAAGGCAATCACCGTCTCCGGGCTGCACAAGTCGTTCGGCGGAACACCCGCCCTCACCGGCCTCGACCTGGACGTCGAGACCGGCGAGGTGCACGGCTTCCTCGGCCCCAACGGCTCCGGCAAGTCCACCACCATCCGCGTCCTGCTCGGCCTGCTGCGCGCCGACTCGGGCGCCGCCCAGCTCCTGGGCCGCGACCCCTGGGCCGACGCGGTCGAACTGCACCGCCAGGTCGCCTACGTCCCCGGCGACGTGACGCTCTGGCGCAATCTGTCCGGAGGCGAAGTCATCGACCTCTACGGCAGGTTGCGCGGCGGCCTCGACACGTCCCGCCGCGCCGAGCTGATCGACCGCTTCGAACTCGACCCCACAAAAAAGGGCCGCACGTACTCCAAGGGCAACCGCCAGAAGGTCGCACTGGTCGCCGCGTTCGCCTCGGACGTCGACCTGCTGATCCTGGACGAACCGACCTCGGGCCTCGACCCCCTCATGGAGGAGGTCTTCCAGCGCTGCGTGGAGGAGGAACGCGACCGGGGCCGAACGATCCTCCTCTCCTCCCACATCCTCAGCGAGGTGGAGGAGTTGTGCGACCGCGTGAGCATCATCCGCAACGGCCGCACGGTGGAGAGCGGTTCACTCGCCGACCTGCGCCACCTCACCCGCACCAGCGTGAGCGCCGAACTCACCGGCCCGCCCAACGGGTTGGCGTCCCTCCCCGGCGTGCACGACCTCGACGTACAGGGCCACCGCGTCCGCCTCCAGGTAGAGGCCGACCAACTCACCGCCGTACTACGCTCGTTGAGCGACTCGGGCGTACGGTCGCTCACCTCGCAGCCGCCGACGCTGGAGGAACTCTTCCTGCGCCACTACCAGGAGGCGGAATGACCGCCACCGCGCTCCCCGCACGCACCAGCACCGGCACCTCACGCCAACTCACGGGCACCGGCGCCCTGTTGCGCTTCAACCTGCGCCGCGACCGCGTGGTGATCCCGTCCTGGGTCGCGGTGACGGCGTTGCTGGTCCTGTCACTCCCCAGCTCCCTGCGCAGCGTCTACTCAACTCCCGCCGAACGCGCCGACCTCGCCCGCCAGATGCTCACCAACAGCTCACTCCGCGCCACCTACGGCCCGGTGTTCAGCGACTCGCTGGGTGGCCTCACCGCCTGGCGCATCGGTGGCTACGCCGCGATCCTCGCCGGAGTCATGAGCCTGATCGTCGTGGTACGGCACACGCGGGACGAGGAGGAGAGCGGTCGCCAGGAACTGGTCTCCTCGGCGATGGTGGGCCGCCGCGCACCCCTGACGGCGGCCCTGCTGACGGCGTTCGTCGCCGACTCCGCCCTGGCACTGCTGATCACGGCCGGACTGGCCGGACAGGGAACAGCGGGAGCCCTGGCCCTCGGCCTCGGCATCGGCGGAGTGGGCATGGTGTTCGCGACGCTCGCGGCGATCGTCGCGCAGTTCACGGACAGCGGAAGGCTGGCGAAGGGCCTGACCGGCGGCCTGCTGGGAACAGCGTTCGTGCTGCGGGCGGTGGGCGACGCGACGACCAACGACGCCTCCTCACCCGCGACTTGGCTCTCCCCGATCGGCTGGCTGGAGAACCTGCGCCCGTTCGCGTCCGAACGGTGGTGGGTGCTGGGCCTGTTCGCGGCGGCGGCACTCCTACAAGGCTCCGTGGCCTACGAGTTGGCGGGCCGCCGGGACGTGGGCATGAGCTTCCTGCCCGCCCGCCCCGGCCCGGCCCACGGCCGCCTCGGCACGGCGGCGGCACTGGCCTGGCGCCTCCAACGGAGCAGCGTCCTGGGCTGGAGCCTGGGCTTCCTCGCGGCCGGGGTCGCCTTCGGCGGCATCACGAAGGGCGCGGCGGACCTGGTCGGCGACAACGACAGGACCCGCGAGATCATCGAGCGGATGGGCGGCCGGTCCGGCATCGAGGACGCGTTCCTGGCCACGATGGTCGGCATGTTCGGCATGCTGGCCGCGCTCTACGCCGTCTCGTCGGTCCTACGGCTGCACAGCGAGGAAACGACCGGACGCGCCGAACCGATCCTCGCGAACGCGGTGGGCCGCCTGCGCTGGGCGGCCGGGCACCTGACGATCGCCTTCGCGGGCGCGGCCCTGATCATGCTCCTGAGCGGCCTGGGCCTCACCCTCGGCTACGGCGCCGAGCCCGGCCCGATCCTCGCCGCCACCCTGGTCCAACTCCCGGCGATCTGGACCCTGGGCGCCCTCGCGGTCCTCCTCCACGGCCTCTCCCCCCGCCTGTCCCCACTCTCCTGGGCAGCGGCCGGCCTCACCCTCCTCCTCGGCTGGATCGGCCCGGCACTGAACCTCCCCCAAGCGGTCCTGGACATCTCCCCCTTCGGCCACCTGCCGAAGCTGCCGGGCGGGGAGATGGCGTGGGAGCCGGTGGCGGCCCTCACGGGGATCGCCGCCGCCCTGATCGCCGTAGGACTGGCGGGTCTACGGCGACGGGACCTCACGACCTGATCGCGCCAGGTGGGGGAAGCTCCGGCGCGGGCCCGGGACTGGCGGTGTGGTCCTACGGCGTCCGGAACCGCCTCCAGCGTTTCGAGGCCGGACCCGACGGGAGCGTGCTCCACGCCGAGTTGCCGCCGGCGGTCCTCGGCGGGATCCTCGCGTCGCTCGCCGTCTGGGCGCTGGTCCGACGCGGCGGACAGCCGGGGACCGGAGCCGGGTCAGGCCGCGTCGAGCGCCGCCGTGATCTTCCCGATCATGGCCGTCTCGGCGGGCCCGGGGCCGCCCTTGTGGGCGCGGGAGGCCGCGTCCGTGATCGTGGTGATCGTGGCGCGGAAGTTCGCCGCCTCCTCCGGGGCCTTCGCCTTGAGGAGGGTCACCGAGTCGGTCAGTGCGGCGAAGACGCGGTCGGCCAGGTCGGCGGTCGAACTGCCGCCCAGGTCAAGGTGCTTGGGCCGGTCCGCAAGGACTCGGCCGACCAGACCCGTCGCCGAGGACAGCGCCTTGCCGCCTGCCATCCCGGAGCGGGTGGAGGAGATCGGGCCGGGGTCGGCCGCCGCCATCAGGGCGACGACACCGTGGGCGGCGGTCTGGAGGGTGAGCTTGTCGTCGGGGGTCAGGATCTCGGCGGGGGTGGTCTTCTCGGACATGGGCGTGCTCTCTTTCGTTTCCGTGCGGGGGGGGGCGTGAACTGCCGTAGGGGAAAGGCTTGTTAGAGGGCCGCCTCCGCCTGGTTGCCGACCGCCCTGCGGGGCAGGGCCAGGCACAGGGCCGCGCACAGCAGATACGCGGCGATGGCCCACGGCCCCGCGTGGACGATCGCGTCGGTGAGGCCCTTGTCGGCGTGGGAGAAGAACGCGTTGCCGATGACGGCGACGCCGAGCGCCCCGCCGAACTGCTGGGCCGTGGACAGGATTCCGGAGGCGCCGCCCGCCAACTCGCCCGGCACGGTGCTCAGGATGGTGTTCACCAGCGGGATGATCAGGAAGATCAGGCCGACCCCGGCAAGGAACAGTCCGGGGACCAACGGCCAGGCACCGGTGTGCACTTGGGCAGCTTCCTGGGCCTGGTGCCGGACCCAGAACAGTCCGCCCGCCATCACCAGCGCGCCCAGGATCAGCACACTCCGGCCGAACTTCGCGACCAGCGGGTCGACCGCCGGGGCGGACAGGATCGAGCCCGCGCTGAAGGCGACCATCAGCAGACCGGCCCCGGTCGGGGTGTAGCCCTGGCCGGACTGGAGCCAGACGGTGAAGACCAGGAAGAAGCCGGACATGCCGCCGTAGAAGAGGAGTTGGACCAGCAGGCCGGCGCTGAAGGCGGGCTTCTTGAACAAGTCCGTGGGGAGCAGGGGGTGTTCGATGCCTCGCCGCTTCTCCGAAGCTGTCAGGGCGACTATCGCGAGGACGCCCGCGGCCAGGCAGATCCAGCCCCACAGCGGCCAGCCGTTGGAACGGCCCTGGACCAGCGGCAGCACGATCGCGACCAGGCCCGCGGCGAGCACGAGGTTGCCGGGCAGGTCGATGCGGCCGGTGAAGGCGTGGTCCTTCGAAGCGGGGATCCACTTGACGCCCAGGACCAGGACGAGCACGGCCAGCGGGAGGTTGATCACGAAGATCGTGCGCCAGCCCCAGCCGAACAGGTCCCAGTCGGTCAGTACGCCACCCAGCAGCACGCCTACGGCTGTCGAGACGCCGGCGATCGCGCCGTACAGGGCGAAGGCCTTGCCGCGTTCCTCGCCGTCGAACATCGTGCGGAACGAGGCGAGGATCTGCGGCATGATCACGGCCGCGGCCACGCCCTGGAGGCCGCGCGAGGCGACGAGCACCCCGGCCGAGGTCGCCAGCGCGCTGGCCAGGCTCGTCAGCGCGAACGCCGTGACGCCGAACAGGAACAGCTTCTTGCGGCCGTAGCGGTCGCCGAGGTGCCCGGCGATGATCAGCGTGGCGGCGAAGCCGAGCATGTACGCCGAGACCGTCCACTGGAGGTCGGCGGGGGTGGCCTTCAGGCCCTTGCCGATGGACGGCAGCGCGGTGTTCACGATCGATCCGTCGATCATGTCGAGCAGCGCGGCGAGGATCATCACGAACGCCGCGGCCCATCGCTTCGGATAGGGCGCCGCCCCTCCGCCGCCGTCAGCGGCTACGTTCCTCGTGTTGGTCGTGCTGGACGACATGGCGGTGACTCCTCGGTTCAGCTTGACTTTCATATATCTTGACTTTCAAGCGAATGGCTGCCGAGAAGTACAATGAAGGGAGATATCTCGAATGTCAAGCGGAACGGACTCGGGGTCGGTCGAAGCACGGCTCGGAGCGGCCGTGCAGGCCTATCAGGGCACCGTCGACGACTTCGACCGCGAGCTGGCCCGTCTGATGGGCGTCAACGAGACCGATCTGCGCTGCCTGGAGATCCTTCTCTCGGTGCCGGAGATCACTCCGCGCGAACTGAGCCAACAGCTCGGCCTCACCACCGGGAGCGTCACCACGATGCTCGACCGGCTGGAAAAGCTCGCCTATCTCACCCGCACCCCGCACCCCGACGACCGGCGCAAGACCCTCGTCCGCGTCACCCCCGAGGCCGCGCAGCAGGCCTACGGCCTGATCGGCCCGTTCATCGAGGACGCCGGCCGGCGGGTGCGCGAGCGCTACACCCCCGAGCAGCTCGAAGTGGTCATCGACTACCTCACCTTCACCCGCGACGTCCAACAGGGACACGTCGAACGGCTGAGGGAAATCCCCGCGTCCCGCCCCACCCGAACCGGCGGCCGCCAGTCACCGGGGCCGCGCGGCGGGGCGGCGACGTAGGTCCGGCCTCACTCACCCCATCTCGACGCTCAGCCCCTCCAGCCCCCGGATCACGAAGTTCGGCTTGCGGACCGGGTCCGCGGCCAGGGTGAGCGTGGGGGCCCGTTCCAGCAACGCCCGCATGGAGGCGGCCAGTTCGATACGGGCCAGGGGCGCGCCGATGCAGTAGTGGATGCCCGCGCTGAAGCTGATGTGCGGGTTGTCGGCGCGGGTGAGGTCGAGGCGGTCGGGGGACGCGAAGACGGCCGCGTCGCGGTTGGCGGAGCCGAACAGCATCGCGATCTCCGCGCCCCTCGGGATCACCGTGCCGTCGATCTCGATCTCGTCCAGCACCCACCGTTCGAAGAGCTGGAGCGGGGTGTCGTAGCGCATCAACTCCTCGACGGCGGACGGGATCAGCGAGTGGTCCGCGCGCAGCGCCGCCAGCTGGTCCGGGTTGCGGAACAGCGCCCACCAGCCGTTGACCGTGGCGTTCACCGTCGCCTCGTGGCCCGCGTTGAGCAGCAGTACGGCGGTGGAGATCAGCTCCTGTTCGGTGAGGCGGTCGTCGTCCTCGTCGTGGGCCGCGATCATGCCGGACATGAGGTCGTCGCCGGGTTCCTTGCGCCGGGCCGCGATCAACTCGCGTAGATACGCGGAGAATTCGTTCGACGCGCGGACCGCTCGCGCCGCCGTGTCCTCGGACGGGCTCAGCTCGTACATCCCGCAGATGTCCGCCGACCAGGGGCGCAGCGGGGCGCGGTCCGACTCGGGGATGCCGAGCATCTCGGCGATCACGGCCACCGGGAGGGGTTCGGCCACATCCGTCAACAGGTCGCCGCCACCCTTCGCCACCAGTCCGTCGACCAGTTCACCGGCCAACCGGCTGACGTACGGCTTGAGTTGCTCGACCGTGCGCGGGGTGAACGCCTTGGAGACCAGGCGCCGGATGCGGGTGTGGTCGGGGGGTTCGAGGTCGAGCATGCCGTGGTCGTTGAGGGTGTGAAAGGGCTCGTGCTCGGGCGGGGGTGCCGTACGGCCGAAGTCCTCGTGGGTGAAGCGGTGTTGGTAGGTGCGGCCGAGGCGGCGGTCGCGCAGGAGGGCCGAGACGTCCGCGTGGCGGGGGACTAGCCACTGGTCGGTGGGCTCGTAGTACGTGACCCGGGCCCGGTCGCGCAGTTCGGCGTAGGCGGGGTACGGGTCGGCGACGAACGCGGGGTCCCAGGGGTCGAAGGCGAGGTCGTCAGCAGCAGCCATGGACGGACGCTAACCGCTGGACGGGCTGCTGACCAGGGGCGTATCGGGTTTTGTCGCTAACCGCGTGGACTTGTGGTGAACATTGGGGCGCTGGGCGCCACAGCCTCTACCCCGTCTCTCTTCTTGATGTTTCAATCACTGGTACCCCGTCCAGATGAGGGCTGTGTCCAAGAACGGACCTGGTCCAGGAACAGGCGATTGGTGGTGCGATGGGACGTCCCGAGCGGCCGGTGGACCCCGAGGCCGGTCCCGTGCAGCGGCTCGCGCACGAGCTGCGGGAACTGCGCGCCGCGTGCGGCGGGCCGTCGTACCGCGTGATGGCCCGGCGCGCGCACTACTCGGCGGCCACCCTCGCGCAGGCGGCCGGCGGGGAGCGGCTGCCGTCGCGGGCCGTGGTCGCGGCGTACGCGCGGGCCTGCGGGGCGGATCCCGGGGAGTGGGAGGCGCGCTGGAAGTCGGCGGCCGAGGAGGACCTGGCCGCCCGGCAGAGCGCCGGCGGCGGGGGTGCGGACGAGCCGCCGTATCGCGGGCTGGTGCGGTTCGAACCCGGTGACGAGGAGCTGTTCTTCGGGCGGGACCGGCTGGTCGGGGAGCTGCTGGAGCTGGTCGCCGAGAACCGGCTGGCGATGGTGTTCGGCGCGTCCGGCAGCGGGAAGTCCTCGCTGCTGCGGGCCGGGCTGATACCCCGGCTGCGACGGCGGGTGGAGGAGGAGGGCTGCGCGGCGGTGCTGCGGGTACTCACCCCGGGGGCCACCCCGGCGGCGACGCACGGCCGGCTGCTGGCCCCCGCGGACGGCGAGCCGGACAGCTGGGTGATCGTCGACCAGTTCGAGGAGGTCTTCACCCTCTGCCGGGACCCGGCCGAACGCGCCCGCTTCATCGATCTGCTGCTGGCCGCCCGGGACCGGAAGAACAGGCTCCGGGTCGTCATCGCCGTACGCGCCGACTTCTACGCCCGCTGCGCCGAGCACCGGGGACTCGTGGACGCCGTGCGCGGAGCCCATCTGCTGGTCGGGCCGATGGACGCCACCGAGCTGCGGGAAGCGGTCGTACGGCCGGCCGCGGCGGCCGGGCTGCTGGTCGAGCGGGAACTCACCGCCCGCATCATCGACGAGGTCGTCGACCGGCCCGGCGCGCTGCCGATGCTGTCCCACGCCCTGCTGGAGACCTGGCACCGGCGCCACGGCCGGACGCTCACGACGGCCGCGTACGAGGCGGCCGGCGGCGTGCAGGGCGCGATCGCCGCGACCGCCGAGCGCCTGTACGGCAACCTCTCCGCCGCCCAGGCCCGCACGGTCCGGCGGGTGCTGCTCCGGCTGATCGAACCCGGGCAGGGCACCACCGACACCCGGCGCCCGGTCCGGCGCGGCGAACTGGAGCCCTCCGACCCGGAGTTGTGCGAGGTCGTCGAACGGCTGACCCGCGCCCGGCTGCTCACCGTGGACGCCCACCGCGTCGAGCTGGCCCATGAGGCGCTCATCAACTGCTGGCCCCGGCTGCGGAGTTGGGTCGAGGAGGACCGCGAACGGCTGCGCCACCACCGGCGCCTCACCCAGGCCGCCCACACCTGGGAGGAGCACGGCCGCGACACCGGCACCCTCTACCGGGGCACCCGCCTCGCCCACGCCGAGGAACTGTTCTCGTCCGGCGTCTCCCCCGAACTCAACACGCTGGAACGGGACTTCCTCACCTCCGCCCTCGACGCCCGCGCGCACGAACACCGCACCGCCACCCGGACCGCCCGCCGGGCCCGGCGGCTGACCGTCTCGCTGTCCGTCGCCGTGACCCTGTCGCTGGTCACCGCGCTGGCCGCCTGGAAACTGCACAGCAACGGCGAGCGGGAGCACACCGACACGGCCGCCCGCCGGATCGCCTCCGTCGCCGCCTCGATGCGGACCACCGACCCCAGGACCGCGATGCTGCTCAGCGTCGCCGCCTGGCGCACGGCCCCGCTCCCCGAGAGCCGCTCCGCCCTGCTCGGCGCGCTCACCCAGCCGCAGGTGGACGCCTTCACCGCACCCGGCGCGGACGGCGACAGCCCGCGCTTCCTCGCCGACTCCGGCCGCACCGTCCTGAGCACCGAGGGCCGCACCTGGCGCACCTGGAACGTCGCCACCCACCGCCGCACCGCGTCCGGACGACTGCCCTACGGCACCGTGCTCGCCGCCGGCCCCGACGCCCGCGTCCTCGTGCTCCAGGTGCCCGGCGGGCAGCGGCTGTGGGACGTGACGGCGGGGCGGTGGACCGGTCCGGCGCGGGCGCTGCCGTCGTCGTACACCCTCGACTTCGGTGCGAGCGACGGCGGTTATGTGCGCAGCGACCCGGAGCACGGGCGGACGGAACTGCGGTCGGTGACCAACAACCGCCTGCTGTACGGGACTTCGGGCACCGAAGAGCCGGACCTGGCGCCCAGCCCGGACGACCGCAGGGTCGCCGTGTGCCGGGCGGGACACGCGCCCGCCGTCCTGGACCTGGCCGACCACCGCACGCTGCACGGCGGTTGGGAGTCGGCCCGGGATCTCTGCGACGACCCGGACCGGCTGCTGCGGTTCGGTCCGGGCGACCGGCTCACCGCCCTGTCCGGCAACGGCATCCGCGCCTGGGACACCGGCACAGGCCGCCAACTCGCCGACATCTACTACCCGGACGTCCAGTACGCCGCGCTCAGCGCCGACGGGAGGTTCCTCGCCGCCTCCTGCCGCGACGAGATCAGGATCTGGCGGCTGTCCACGGCCGCCCTGCGGTACTCCGCACCCGTCTTCCGCTACCCCCTGGGCGGCCAGCTCCCCTCCGCCCCGCTCGCCTGGGATCCGCGCCGACCGGTGCTGCGCTACCTCGAAGGCTCCACCGTCCACACCCTGGACGTGGCCGCGCCCCTCACCCTCCGCTGGCACCAACAGCCGCTGGACGGAACGCTGTTGAGCCCGGACGGCCGTACCCTCGCCACCGCCCGGCGGACCGGCCGCCACTACCGCTTCCAGCTCCGCGACACCGCCGACGGACGACTGCTGCGCACCTTGCGCCCGCCGCCGTTCCCGGTGGCCGTCGACGGCAGCGCGCCGGTCGTGCCACGGGACACCATGGCCCTGATGGCGTTCAGCCCCGACAGCGAGGCGTTCGCCTACGGGGTGTCCACACCCGGCCGGGACGCGGCCCCGCAACGGCTGACCGTGTGGGACGTCACCGCCGACCGCGAACGGACGACACTCGACATCACCTCGTCCGCCGCCGGTACGGCCCTCGGACTCGCCCTCGGCCCCGGCGGACGCACCCTGCTGGCCGCCCGCACCCCCGGCACCCCGCGGATCACCGACGAGGTCTGGGACGTCGCCCGACACCGCCGAAAAGCCGTGCTCCGGGGCTTCGACAGCCACCTCCTCGCCGTACGGCCCGACGGCCGACTGCTCGTCGGCAGCGGCCACAGCGCCGCGCTGCCCACCGGGCCGGTCCGCGCGCGGGCGCTGGGCCAGAGCGGGCAGATCGGTGCGCTGACGTTCGGCGCCGACGGCTCCCTGCTCGCGGCGGGCGACCTCACCGGCCGCGTCGCCCTCTGGGACGGAGACCTCCACCGGCGCGCGGGCATCCTGCCCAACGTCTTCCCCGGCCCGGCCCTCGACACCCCCGAGGCCGTCACCGCCCTGGCCGTCAGCCCGGACGGCCGCACCCTCGCCGTCGCCGGTGACGCCGGCACCGTCCAGCTCTGGGACACCGCCACCCGCCAACCACTCGGCGGCGCCCTGCCCACCCCCGGCGAAGGCATCCGCTCCCTGGCCTTCAGCCCCGACAGCGGCACGCTCTACGTCGCCGGCGCCTACGTCCCGCTACAGCGCTACGCCGTCTCCGTGTCCGCCGCCCTCACCCAGGTCTGCGCCCGCGCGGGCACCACGCTGACACGTGCCCAGTGGCGGGCCGCCATCCCCGACGCGCCCTACCGGAACACCTGTGAACAGCGGTAATTGTTTGTCTGGAGTGATGGAAGGGGCTACGTGGACAACTCCGCGCTCGCCAGTCTTGGGGTGAGGCCCGACAGATCCCCCTGACCGAGGTGATCGAGTGACCCAAGTGACCGAAGGTGCGTCAGACGTGACCCGAGAACGCTCCCCCGACCACCCCCGCGTCCTCGTCGTGGAAGACGACGCCAGTATCTCCGCGCCCCTCGTCACCGCCCTGGGCTTCCTCGGCTTCGACGCGCACACCGTCGCCACCGGCACCGAGGCGCTGACCGCCGTCCGCGCGCTACGGCCCGACGCCGTACTCCTCGACGTGATGCTCCCCGACCTCGACGGCACCGAGGTCTGCCGACTGCTGCGCGCCTCCGGCGACAACACCCCGGTGCTCTTCCTCAGCGCCCGCCACTCGGTCGCGGACAAGTGCCGCGCCCTGGCCCTGGGCGGCGACGACTACGTCACCAAGCCCTTCGACCTCACCGAGGTCAGCGCCCGCATCCGCGCCCTGATCCGCCGCTCCCGCACCACACCCCCCGCACCCGCCCCCGTCCGGGCCATCGCCTACGACACGCCCGCCGCCCCGCGTCGCCTGCGCGCGGGCGGCGTCGAACTCGACGTCGACACCCGCGAGGCCTGGCGGCACGGCCGGCCGGTGCGCCTGTCCGCCACCGAGTTCGCCCTGCTGAAGGTCCTGATGGAGAACGCCGGCCGGGTCATCTCCAAGGGCAGCCTCCTCGACAGCGTCTGGAACTACGACTTCCAGGGCGAGTCAGGAGTCGTGGAGACCTACGTCTACTACCTGCGCCGCAAGCTGGACGACTCCGGGCAGTCCCTCATCCGTACCGTGCGGGGCGCGGGCTACCTGGTGCAGCCCGACCTGCCAGACCAGCCCGGCCCCGCCGGCACCGATCTCCGTCAGCCGATCCAGAGGTCGTAGACGGCCTTGTCCTTGGTGTCGTTGTAGGAGATCAGCCGGGGCTCCCAGCGCCAGCCGGTGCTGGGCTTGCGGTGGTGGAACTCGACCGACTGCCCGGCCTTCCACCAGTAACCGCTCGCCGTCGTGCAGCCCTTGGGCGCGATCTCCCAGAACTGCGAGCCGCCCCAGTCGCCGTACTGGTTCTCCCCGACGAAGTAGAACTTCACCGTCTCCGTGGACCCGCTGCACACCCTGAGGGTCACGAACTTGTCGCTCGCCGCGGAGGCCGTCCCGGGGGCCGCGAGACCACCGACGGCGGCGGCTGCCGCGAGCATCACCATGACCACCTTGCGTCTGACCGTGCGCATAGAACTACCTTCTTTCGTAAGTGAGTTGGTCGTGTGTGTGGGTGGGGGGGAAGTGGCCCTCCGCGGCTCAGCGCAGCAGGCCCTTGGCGCGCAGCCAGGCCCTGGCCGCCCGGGCGGGGGTCTCGCCCGCCTCGACGGACGCGGTGAGCATCGCCAACTCGGCCGTCGTCAGGCGTGTGTTGACCCGGGCCAGTGCCGTCCGGCCGGCCAGGTCCACGGAGGGGGCGCTGATCAGCGGGAAGACATGCTCGGGCGGTACGACGGACTCGGGGTCCGTGAGCACCACCAGCCCGTCCCGGGCGATCACCGGGTCGGTACTGCGCAACACCAGCACGTCCGCCGTCCCTGTTCCCTTCGTTTCCTTCGTTTCCTTCGTTTCCTTCGCCGGGGTGAGCGTGACGCCGTAGGCCTGCTTCAGGGCGGCGACGGACGGGGCGTCGGGATCGCCGGACGCGGAACCGCCGAGCGTCAGCCCGGTGCCCGCCCCGCGAAGGTCCGCGAGACCGCTCAGCCGGTACCGTCCGGCGGTGGAACGGGTGACCGCGAGGACGACCCCGCCCTGCGCCGCGGCCGGCGGCAACGCGACGATCCCCGGCGGCAACGCCATGCTCAGCGTCGCCTCCATGTTCCCGGGCATGGTCTGCCCGCCCGGCATCGCCCGCAGCAGGGTCGACTCGTAGGCGGGCGCGATGCCGATCCGCCCGTCCACCACGGCCTGGGCGGAGTCGACGGGGGACGCGTACGAGGCGCCCGCCGTCCGCACCTTCCGCCCCGCCCCGGTGAGGAGTTCGCCGTAGAGCGCCGCCACGACCCGGCTCCGGGCCGAACCGTCGCTGCCGATCACCGTCGGCCCCGCACCGTCCGCGTAACCGACGTGCGTGCCCTGGGCGTTCGCGGTCGCGCACCCGGAGAGAAGGAGCAGCGAGCCGACCACCGCGGCGACGGTACGGAACATCACACCCCGCCCGTCAGCAGTGCCGACCGCGGTCCGCCGAACTCATCGGCTTGTCCTTGAAGGTGACATAGCCGTAGCTGGGGTTGTCGCTGTTGAAACCGGACTCCTGGTAGTCGTAGACGTACCAGTCGTAGTGGCCGTAGTACTTGTCCTTGAACTGGATCTCCCACCAGCCCTTCGCCTGCTGCTTCGAGGTACCGCGCTCGATCCAGCCGTAGCTTCCCGAGGGGATGTTGACCGTGTTGGACTCGGTGTCGGTGTGGGAGTTCTGCCAGGTGTGGCTGTAGCTCGTCTCGACCGACACCTCGAAGACCTCGGCGAACTTGTAGCCCGCCGTGACCGAAACGCCGACCGTGTTGCCCGCGGTGGTGGTGTCCGACCAGTCGATCCGGTGCTGGTTGGTCTGGGACCCGCAGTTGTACGCGGTGCTGCCGACCTGGTGCGCCGGGCCGGTGTAGCTCCAGTAGCTCTGCGGGCGGAACTTGCAGAAGCTCGCCCAGTTGCAGGCCTTCAGCAGTTCGGCGTTGGTGGGGGTGTCGGCGGCGAGGGCCTGCGGAGCCGTGAGCAGCGAGGCACCCACGGTGAGCGCGCCGAGCACGCCGAGCGCACGGGGGGAGAGGGATCGGGAGGACTTCTTCTTGCGCGGGGCGAATGCCATGGATCACTCCATCGAGAGGGGAAGTTCGGTGGAAGCACCAGTTGCTGCGCACCACTCTCGGACGGAATCCTCCGCCGCTGATCAACGTCCCCTCAGAGCCCGGCACAGAATCGCATCGGCGTTTCGTCACAGTCTCCTCAGAGTCCGCCCGTACCCGGCGGTACCCCGCGACCCCGCCGCTACCCCGGTGTCACCAGCCGCGCCTCGTACGCGAACACCGCCGCCTGCGTGCGGTCCCGCAGCCCCAACTTCACCAGGACACGGCTGACATGGGTCTTGATCGTCGACTCGGCGACCACCAGCCGCTCGGCGATCTCCACGTTCGACAGCCCCTGCGCGATGAGGACCAGCACCTCCGTCTCCCGCTCGGTCAGATCTCCGTACGCCACCTGCTGCGCGGCCGGTATCAGCCGGGGCGCCTCGGCCAGCTTCGAGAACTCCGTGATCAGCCGCCTGGTCACGGAGGGGGCGAGCAGCGCCTCGCCGGCCGCCACCACCCTTACCCCGTCGGCGAGTTGGCGTGCCGAGGCGTCCTTGAGCAGAAAGCCGGAGGCTCCCGCGCGCAGCGCCTGGTACACGTACTCGTCGAGGTCGAAGGTGGTGAGCACCAGCACCTTCGCCGCGCTGTCCGCCGCGACGATCTCCCGGGTCGCCTCGATGCCGTTCATCTCGGGCATCCGGATGTCCATCAGGACGACGTCCGGGGCCAGTTCACGCACCCGCTCGACCGCGTCCCGTCCGTTCACCGCCTCGCCCACGACCTCGATGTCCGGCATCGCGCCCAACAGGACCGAGAAGCCCTCGCGCACCATCATCTGGTCGTCCGCGATCAGCACGCGGATCGTCATGCGTCACCTTCCCTGGCGCCCGGCGCCGGTTCGCCCGTGCTCGGCACCGGTTCACTCGC
Organism: Streptomyces sp. NPDC002276; assembly: GCF_053891435.1. Lineage (NCBI taxonomy): Bacteria > Bacillati > Actinomycetota > Actinomycetes > Kitasatosporales > Streptomycetaceae > Streptomyces > Streptomyces sp. NPDC002276. The sequence continues at coordinate 289,156 of NZ_JBSFCQ010000010.1, forward strand.
ACTCGGGACCGGCAGGAACACCGTCACCTCGTAGCCGCCGCCGTCCGCCGGGGCCGCCGTCATCTCGCCGTTCAGCATGGAGACCCGCTCCCGCATCCCCGTGATGCCGTGGCCCGCGCCGGGCGAGGGCTTCACCAGACTCGGCTCGGGTATCGGGCCGTTGACTATCCGCAGGCCCAACCCGCCCAGCACATAACCGATCTCCACCCGCGCACTCGCGCCGGGCGCGTGCCGCAGGGTGTTGCTCAACGCCTCCTGCACTATCCGGTACGCCGACAGCTCGACGCCCTGCGGGAGTTCACGCACCGCCCCCGTCACCGCCTTGTCGACGCTCAGGCCGGCGTCGCGCACATTGGCCAGCAGCGCGTCCATGTCGGCGAGGGTGGGCTGCGGGGCGTCCGGCGCCTCGTAGTCCTCCGCGCGCACCACGCCCAGGACGCGGCGCAGTTCGGTCAGGGCCGCCACCGCGTTCTCCCGGATGGTGACGAACGCGCGCTCCAGCTCCGGCGGCGGGTTCTCCACCCGGTAGGGCGCGGCCTCCGCCTGGATGGCGACCACCGACATGTGGTGGGCCACCACGTCGTGCAGCTCACGGGCGATCGTCGTGCGTTCCTCCAGGAGGGTGCGCCGGGACCGCTCGTGCGCCGTCACCGACTGCTGCGCGGTCACCTCCTGCCGGGCCTCGCGACGTATCTGCCAGACGGCGACGCCGAGCAGCATCAGGGCGGAGAGGAACAGCATCTGCGCGCTGTCCGAGCCGAAGGCGTGGCCGCCGGCGAAGCTGGTGGCGCCGATGCCGTAGACCGCCGTCAGCGCCCACATCCAGGCGGCCGTGCGCGGTCGGGTGCGTATCGCCACGATCGCGAGCACGGACAGGTGACATATGAAGCTGCCGTTCCGCCACGGCCACTCGTCGTCGAACTCGGTCGCCAGGGCGGTGGCGACCGGGGTCGCGGCCATGGACAGCCAGAACGCGCCGACCGGCCGCACCATGGTCAGCAGCACCGGCACCAGGGCGAGCAGGCCGAGGATCACGTTGCTGCCCGCGCCGCGGGCCTCGTCGTTCGTCGCGACGAACATCCCGAGCAGGCCGGCCGCGGTGATCAGGGCGTGCGGGCTCCAGGCCACGTACTCCCGCGCCCGCCCTTTCAGACTCCGGGTCAGTGGGCCGTCGGCGGTGGAGGGAGGCAACGGGCGGTAGGCGAAGGCGTCGTGGAACAGGTCCTGCCGCAGTCCGCGCAGGGCGTCCGCGGCAAGCCTGAACTCCGGGCTGCGCGGCTTGGCCCCGCCCGTCTGCGGCAACTGCTGGGTCGTCTCGGTCACATTCAAAACGGTAGGCGGAGGGGCGGGTAGTCGTCGTCACCTGTGAGAAGGGTCCTGGGGCGTCCCTCTCAAGTACTACGGGTATGCCCGAGGGCCGGGCTTCAGCGGCCCCCGCCCGGCCGCACCAACCCCGACTCGTACGCGAACACCGCCGCCTGCGTACGGTCCCGCAGCCCCAACTTCACCAGGATGCGGCCGACATGGGTCTTCACGGTCTGTTCGGCGACGACCAGGTGCTCGGCGATCTCCGCGTTGGACAGGCCCTGCGCGATCAGCGCGAGCACCTCCGTCTCGCGTTCGGTGAGGTCGCCGACGCGTGACTTGAGCGGGGTGCGTGGTGTGCCGTTCAGCCGGGAGAACTCGGCGATCAGACGGCGGGTGACACCCGGCGCGAGCAGTGCGTCGCCGGCCGCCACCACCCGTACCGCCTCGGCCAGTTGCTCAGCGGACGCGTCCTTCAGGAGGAAACCGGAGGCACCGGCGCGCAGCGCCTCGTACACGTACTCGTCGAGGTCGAAGGTGGTGAGCACCAGGACCTTTATCTGCGGGGTCGCGTCCGTGATGCGGCGGGTGGCCTCGATGCCGCCGAGCTCGGGCATGCGGATGTCCATGAGGACGACGTCCGGGGCGAGTTCGGCGACCTTGGCCACCGCGTCCAGGCCGTCGACCGCCTGGCCGACGACCTCGATACCGGGCTGGGCGTTCAGCAGCACGGTGAAGCCCTGGCGGACCATCTGCTGGTCGTCGGCGATGAGTACACGGATGGTGCCGCTCGTCATGGGGTGTCGTCTCCTGTCGGGAAGATGATCTCGGGGGCGGCGGGTCTGTCGGGGGTGGTGGATGCGGAGGCGGATGTGCCGGGGGCGGATGTGCCGGAGGCGGCGGATGCGGAGGTGCTGGGGGCGGCGGGTCCGTCGGCGCTGTCCGGGCCGTCGGGTCTGTTGGATCCGTCGGGTTCGTCGGGTTCGTCGGGTTCGTCGGGGAGTGCGACGCCGTCTCTGGGGAGGAACGCGACGACCGCGAAGCCGCCCTGGAACGTGTTCCCCGCGGTGAGGTGTCCGCCGAGCATCGCCGCGCGCTCCCGCATGCCGAGCAGGCCGTGTCCGGCGCCCGGGGAGGGCGGGGCGGCCTGCTGCGGGCGGGAGTTGGTGATGATCAGCCGTAGTCCGTCGGGGTCGTGGGCGACCTCGACGGCGACGGTGGAGCCGGGGGCGTGCCGCAGCGCGTTGCTCAGGGCCTCCTGGACGATGCGGTACGCCGACAGCTCCACGCCGGGTGCCAGCGGGCGCGCCTCGCCCCTGACGTCGCCGCGCACATCGAGACCGGCGGCCTTGGTGTTCTCTATCAGGGCGTCCAGGCGGTCGAGGGTGGGCTGCGGGGCGTCGGGGGCCGCACCGGTGCCGGGGCCGCCCAGGGCGTAGGGGTCGTCGGGATACTCCGGGTTCTCCGAGCGGAGCACTCCGAGGACCCGGCGCAGTTCGGCGAGAGCTTCGAGGGCGTTCTGTCTGATGCCGGCGAGGTTCTCCTTGAGTTCCTCCGACGGGTTCTCGACCAGGAGGGGCGCCACTTGGGCCTGGATGGAGATCACCGACATGTGGTGGGCGACCACGTCGTGCAGCTCGCGGGCGATCCGGCTGCGCTCCTCCAGGAGTGTGCGGCGGTTGCGTTCCTCCGCCGTGATCGTGACCTGCTCCACGAGCTGGGTACGGGCCTCGCTGCGTCCGCGCAGGGCGGTGCCGATGAGGACGGCCACCGCGCAGACGGCCACCGCGACCATGCCCGTCGAGGAGTAGCGCTGGGCGCCGACCAGACCCTGGATGACGAACGTCGTCAGGGCGGTCGCGGCCAGCGCCGCGAGAGCCTTGCGGGTGGGCACGCGCAGGGCCACGAGCAGCAGGACGGCGGCCTGGACGATTACTTCGGTGGTGCTCCAGGGCCAGTTGGGGCCGGGGGGCGGGCCCGGGAGGGGATTCATGGTGGGGAGGGGATTCATGGCGGCACGCGCGGTCAGCGCGGTGAAGGCCGTGGCGGTGAGGGACAGGGCCCAGGCGGGGACGGGGCGGCGCAGGGCGAGGACCAGGGCGACGCCCTGCGCGAAACCGGCCAACAGGCCCTGGAACACACCCAGTTCGTACCCGCTCATCATCTCGTCCGTGCCGGCCAGGGAGAGGCCGAGCGCGGCGAGGGAGACGAGGGCGTACGTGATGTACCGCAGCCAGCGGTGTCCGGGGAACAGGACGGGTGCGGTGTGCGGGGGCCCGGCACCGTCGGCGACTGCGTTCACCTGGTCAACCCTAGGCACGGCGAGGGCTCTTCGCTGCCGGGTGGGGCGGGTGGGTGTCGGCGCGGGTGTGGGCGCGGGCGACCCCTGAGCGGCGGGACGGGCGGCGGGACGGATGGTGGAACGGGTGGCGCGACGGGTGGTGCCGCGGGCCCTGTTCGTAGGCCCGGAACGCCGCCCAGCAGACGGTCAGCGTCAGCGCGAACACCGGGAGCCAGGCCAGTCGGGCCGCCACCCAGGTCAGGTCGTCGGGGCGGGTGTGCAGGCCGGGCAGGCGGCCGGCGGGCAGGGTCGCGGCCGTGGTGGCCATGAGGGCAGTCTGGTGCCAGAGGAAGACGGTCATCGCCGAGAGGTTGACCAGGGCCACCGCCGACCAGGCGAGGGGGCGGCGCAGTGCGCGGCGCAACCGGTCCCGGAGCAGCAGGGCCAGGCCGCACTGGGCCAGGCCGAAGGTGACAGCGGCCAGGGTCGGCGGGTCCAGGTTGGAGATCGTGGTGCCGGGGACGCCGACCATCGACGCCGGGTAGCCCGCCCACAGGACGAGGGCCGCCGTCGCCGCCGTACCTCCGGCCAGCAGGACCCAGCCCGCCCTGGCCCGGTCCAACTCGCCCCGGGTCCAGGCCGCGCCGAGGGTGTAGGGCACGAGCCAGCCCGCCGCGACGTTGACCCAGCCGAGCCAGGAGGGGCCGCCGAGTCCGAAACGGATCAGGTCCACGTGCAGGACGACGGCCAGCGGCCACAGCGGGTTGAGCCGGGTCAGGAGCGGGGTGGCCGCCGTCAGGCCCGCGAACACGACCAGGAACCACATCGGGGACAACGCCAGTTTGACCAGGGCGCGGACCGTGTCGAAGTCCGTGCCGGACAGGAGCAGCGCGAGGGCCGTCACCGTCCACACGACGAGGACCGCGGCGACCGGAGTGAACAGCCGGGCCAGCCGGGCGGCCAGCCACTGGCCGTACGTCGTGCCCCGGGCGCGTGCGGAGGCGTAACCCCGGGTGGCCACATGGCCGCCGACCAGGAAGAACACCGCCAGCGTCTGGAACACCCAGGAGATGGGCGCCAGCCACGGCATGTCCCGCAGGGGGCTCGCCGTGTGCAGGGTGCCGCCGTCCGCGACCAGGGCCGTCACCAGCCAGTGGCCCAGGACGACACCGAGGATCGCGAAGGCACGCAGGGCGTCCACGGCCCGGTCCCGGTCGGGCGGGGTCGCGGTGTCGAGGCGGACGGCGGCCCGGCGGAGGCGCTCACGCATGGGTCACCTCCGTGGTCTCGCCGAGGACGATCCGGGCGAGGTTGGCCAGGGAGGCAGAGCCCGGTGCGAAGTAGTCGCTGTGGCCGCCGTCCCCGGCCGCGAAGACGCGGGCGCCGAACTCCGGGGACACCGGATCCGTACCGAAGCCGACGGTCGTGCCGAACAGGTCAGCGCTGACGTGCGGGACGTCGCCCACCCAGTCGTCGGCGCCGCGCGCCGCCCAGACGCGGGCCGAAGTACCCAGTCCCGCAACGGAGTCGGCGCCCGTGCCGGGGCTGCCGACGAGGACGAGGTCGGACACGTCCAGGCCTGCGGCGACCCGGCCGCACACGACCGTGCCGTACGAGTGGCACAGCAGCGCGATCCGCGCCGTGCGGCCGGTGACGGCGTGCAGCTGCCGTATGAACTCCCGTAGGCGCGGGGCCGCTTGGTCGGCTCTGCTCGCGGTCAGCACTGTGGTGCTCACCGTGCGCGGGGTGTCGTAGCCGAGCCAGGAGACCACCGCCGTACGGGAGTTCGGGGCGTCGTGGGTCAGTTGGCGGCGGAGGTTCAGCGCGGTGGCACGGAAGCGGTCGTAGGTGTCGAGCGAGGTGTCCGAGCCGGGGACCAGGACGGCGATGCGGTCGGCGTGGGCCAGGTCGCCGAGGACCTCCGTGGCCAGGCCGGGGCCGCGGCCGTCGTAGGCGAGGAGGTGGCGGGCCGGGTCGGCCATGGCGCGGTCCGTCGCGGCGCGGCGCTCGTCGCCGTCGGCGCCTGCCATGCGGGACGCCTCGGCGGCGTTGGCGCCGTTCGCCGCGTACGTCTCGGCCAACGTGGCCGCGGTGAGTGGCGCGAGCGCGGCCGGTGCGGGGGCCGGGATCTCGGGCCGGGCAGCGGCCGAGAGGGGGATCACGACGGCACCTATGACGAGCGCGGCAAGGAGCGCGCGGCGCCAACTGCCGGTCCGGAGCCGTCTGTTGTGGCCGGCGCGTGGCGCCTCGGTTTCCCGTGACGGACCGCTCCCCACCGCGTCGGTTACCGCGACGGCGCCCGCCACCCCCGTACCCAGCCCCATGTCCGTCTCCCCTCCCGCACGGCCGCCGTCGGGCCGAACTGGAAGGAAAATTACGGATCCGCGCACGTCGTCCGCGTCCCGCCAGGGAACTCACCTGCGACGTAGCTCTCAGGTACTACGGGTATGACCGGGGTGGACGAGAGGCCGACCTAAGTCGGAGGCTCACCACGCCAGTTGTGCGATCTCCTCCGCCACCACCGCGCACGCGTCCGCCGCCGGGTCGATCAGGGGGAAATGGCCGACGTCTTCGAGGAGCGTGAGGCCCACGACCTCGCCGGACTTCGCCGCCGCGTCCGCGTACGACTCGGCGACCGCCTGCGGGACTTCGAGGTCGGCGCGACCCTGGACCAGCGTGGTCGCGATGCCGGTGGGCAGCAGGAGCGTCGGATCGGCGTACGGCAGCCGTTCCGCGAACTTGGCCTCTCCACCCAGGAGTTGACCCGCCGCTCCACCGCACACCGCAAGCTTCTCGGCGACAGTGAAGTCGGCGATCGGGGCGAGGGCGACCACACCGCGCAGCGTGGCGGGGGCGTCGGTGCGCCAGGGGGCGTCCTTGGGGAGGACGTGCCGGGCCGCCGCCCACAGCGCGAGGTGACCGCCCGCCGAGTGGCCGGTGAGCACCGTGCGGCGTGGATCGGCCTGCGGAAGCGCCTCCCGGACGAGGGCGGGCAGCGCGTCGAGCGCCGCCGCGACGTCGTCGAAGGTGTCCGGCCAGCGGCCCGCGACCGGGCCCGTGCCGCCCTGCGCGGGCAGCGCCGCCCCCCGCCGGTACTCGACATTGGCCACCGCGAACCCCCGGCGGGCCAGGAAGTCCGCGAACGGGGTGACGTGCCGGCGGTCGTACGGCGTCCGCCAGGCACCCCCGTGCAGTACGACGACCAGCGGCGCCGGTTCGCCCGGCACGCGCTCGCCGTGCGGGGCGTAGAAGTCGATCACCTGGTCGGGGTGGTCGCCGTACGCCGCGGTGCCGTCGGGTTCCACGGCGGGGTGCGAGAAGGCCGACTCCTCTTCCACGGCGGCTGCGGCGGCACGTGCGGCAGCGGCGTCGTCCGGCATGCTCCAACCTCTCAGCGACGAAAAGGACTTGGACGGATCGGGATGTGACGGGATATGGCGACCAGGAGCGAAACACACGAAGAAATTCGGCCGTCGGCCGGGACGCTACCAGGCCAGTGACGTGCACGCGGACCGCGGTTGTCACGCTCGGTGAGGCGTAAACGGTTCTGCGGTGCACGTCACCGGCACATCGCCGGCAGTCCACTGCGACCTAACCACTCCAGCTTTCTACGACGGTTAGGTCGAGGTACACGGCTTCCAGAGGTCCTAACCGACCAGGTCCCCCAGCACCCGCGCCGCCCGCTCCACGTCCCCGAACCCGACGTACAGCGGGGTGAATCCGAACCGCAGCACGTCCGGGTGCCGGAAGTCGCCGACCACACCCCGCTCGATCAGCCGCCGCATCACCTCACCGGCGTCCGCGCAGCGCAGCGCGACCTGGCTCCCCCGCTCCGCGTGGGCGACCGGAGTCACCGACTCCACCCGCCCGGACGGCACGTACGACGCCACGCACTCCAGGAAGAAGTCCGTCAGCGCGAGGGACTTGGCCCGCACGGCCCCGACCGAGACGCCGTCGGCGTCCCACACGTCGAGGGCCGCCTCCAGGGCGAGCATGGACAGGATGTCCGGGGTGCCGACCCGGCCGCGCGGCGCGCCCGGCGCCGGTTCGTAGGCGGGCCGCATGCCGAAGGGTTCGGCGTGCGAGTTCCAGCCCGGGAGCGGGGAGTCGAAACGGCTCTGGAGATCGGACCGCACATACAGGTACGCCGGTGAACCCGGGCCGCCGTTCAGGTACTTGTAGGTGCAGCCGACCGCGAGGTCCACCCCGTGCTCGTCGAGTCCGACCGGCAGGGCGCCCGCGCTGTGGCACAGGTCCCAGACGGCCACGGCACCCGCCGCGTGTACGGCGGCGGTGAGCGCGGGCAGGTCGTGCAGCCGGCCGGTGCGGTAGTCGACGTGGTTGAGGAGCACCGCCGCCGTACGGTCGCCGAGCACGCCCGGCACCTCGGCCGGGTTCACCGGCCGCACCGTACAGCCGGTCATCCGGGCCGCCGACGAGGCGATGTACCCGTCGGTGGGGAAAGTCGTCGCGTCGACGACGATCTCGTCCCGCCCCGAGCCGCCCGCCATCCGCACGGCCGCCACAACCGCCTTGAACACATTGACACTTGTGGAGTCGCCGACGACGATCTGCCCGGCCGCGGCCCCGACCAGCGGGGCGATCCGGTCGCCGATCCGCTCGGGCGCGGTCCACCACCCGCTCTCCTCCCAGGACCGGATCCGCAGTTCGCCCCACTGCCGCCGTACGACGTCCTCGACCCGGCCGGGGACCGCCACCGGCAGCGCGCCGAGCGAGTTCCCGTCCAGGTACACGACATCGTCACCGAGGACGAACTGCGAACGCACGCCCGCGAGTTCGTCGGCGGCGTCCAACTTCTCCGCCTTGAGCGCTAGTTCAGACATGGGAGCGCGCCGTCCACAGCTCGGGGAACACGTTCTTCTGCGCGCGCTTCTCCAGCCAGGCGACGCCCGCGGAGCCACCGGTCCCGGTCTTCGCGCCCATCGAGCGCCGGGTGGCGACAAGATGGTCGTTCCGCCATCGCCACACCAGCTCGGCGACATCGGTCAACGCCTCGCCGAGCCGGGCGAGTTCGTCGCCGGGGTCACCGGAGTAGAGGGCGGTCCACACCTCCTCCACCTCCGCCGACGGCTCGTAGCGCAGCGACACGTCACGCGCGAGCACGGCCTCGGGGACCGTGTGCCCGCGCCGGTCGAGGAGCCTCAACACCTCGTCGTAGAGGCTCGGTTCGTGCAGTGCCTTCTCCAACTCGGCGTGCACGCGCGGTGCGCCGCGGTGCGGGACGAGCATGGACGCGGACTTCTCGCCGAGCAGGAACTCCATGCGGCGGTACATCGCGGACTGGAAGCCGCTGCCCTCGCCGAGAGCGGCCCGGTACGAGTTGAACTGCGCCGGGGTGAGCTGTCCGAGGGGCCGCCAGGAGGCGTTCAGCGCCTCCAACTCCCGTACGGAACGCTTCAGCGCGTCGATCGCGACCGGCACCCGGTCCTCGCGCAGGGCCCGCGCGGCGGTCTCCCACTCGTGCACGATGACCGTGAACCACAGCTCCATCACCTGGGTGGTGACCAGGAAGACCATCTCGCCGGGGTCGTCGGAGCGGGTGTGCTGGAGGTGGGTGAGGACGTCCGCCTGGACATAGTCCTCGTAGGGGGTCGTTCCCTGGAAGTCGAGATGCGGGGCCTCGGGCTCCTGCGTTTCCTGAGCCTGCTGGGACATCGCTGTCTCCTGATGCGTACTCCGGGTAGCGGTCCGCCCCTGCCGAATTCCGACACGGGGGCCCCGGTCCCCACCGGGCATCCTGCACAATCGTCCCGCAAAACCGCAAGGTCCGCCCGGTCACACCAGGCGGACCCGCATCACCACACCCGGACTACGGGACTGGCCCTAGCCCAGCGTCTGGGCCGCCGTCGGCGAGGAATCCTTCAGGAACTGGCTGCACCGCGCGTACTCCTCCTGCTCCCCGATCGCCTGCGCGGCCCGCGCGAGGGCGTGCAGCGCACGCAGAAAACCACGGTTCGGCTCGTGCTCCCACGGCACCGGACCATGCCCCTTCCAGCCGTTGCGCCGCAACGAGTCGAGCCCGCGGTGATAGCCCGTACGGGCATAGGCGTACGACTCCACGACGCTGCCCCGCTCGAACGCGTCATCGGCCAGCAGGGCCCACGCGAGCGAGGAGGTCGGATACTTCGCGGCGACATCGGCGGGCGTCGCCCCGCTCGCGAGAAGGTCGCGCGGCCCGGGGTCTTCGGGAAGATGGGTCGGGGGCGGTCCCCCGAGGAGGTTCTCGTGAATCGTCATGGGTTCCAGTCTCCCCCAGGGGCGGCGATTGACAGGCATCCGCCCGCTACCCGGCGTCGAGACGCCCCTTCCCCGCCCGTGGCTCCAGTGGCGGGGCCGTGATCGAGCCGTGGGTGACGCACTCCGGGCGGCGGCAGTCCGGGGGTGGGCGGCGGACCGTTGTGTAAGCCAGGGCCGAACCGACCACCAGTACCCCCGCGCACCACCCCATCGCCCGGTCGAAGGCGTGGTCGAAGGTGGTCGCCGAGCGGTACGCCTCCGAGCCCATCCCCGCGAGCAGCGGCAGCGCGGCGATCGCGATGAGGCCGGCCGCGCGGGCCGCCGCGTTGTTGATGCCGCTGGCCAGGCCCGCGCGGGCGGTGTCGACGGAGGCGAGGACGGTGGCCGTGAGGGGGGCTACCAGGATGACCATGCCTGCGCCCATGACGAGGAGCGCGGGTACGACGTCGGTGAGGTAGGAGGCGTCGGGGCCGACCCGCAGCATCAGGAGCATCGCCGCCGCGCACAGCAGAGGGCCGACGGTGAGGGGGATGCGGGGGCCGATGCGCTGGGCCAGTTCGCCGGAGCGGGCCGAGAAGAGGAGCATCAGGGCGGTCGTGGGGAGCAGTGCCGTGCCCGCTGCGAGCGCCGAATAGCCTGCCACCACCTGGAGTTGGAGCGCCGTCAGGAAGAAGAAGCCGCTGAAGGCCGCGTACACGCAGAGCGTGACCAGGTTGACCGCCGTGAACTGGCGGGACGCGAAGATGCCCGGCGGCATCATCGGATCGGGGCTGCGCTTCTCGACGTAGACGAAGGAGACCCCCGCGGCCACGCCCGCGACGGCGGTGACGATCACGACGGGGAGCGGGCCGTCGGCCGCCTCGATCAGCGCGTACGTCACCAGGGCGAGTGCGATGGCGCCGAGTGCCGCGCCCAGTACGTCGAAGCGGCCGTGGGTGCGGCCGTCCGCCGACTCGGGGACGTGGCGTACGGCGATGGGGGCGCACACCAGCGCCATCGGGACGTTGATCAGGAACACCCAGCGCCAGCCGGGGCCGTCCACCAGCCAGCCGCCCAGGAACGGGCCGATCGCCGCGCCGATACCGCCGAAGCCGGACCACAGGCCGACCGCCCTGGCCCGGTCGTCGGGGTGGAAGGACGCCTGGATGAGGGCGAGGGAGCCGGGGGTGAGGAGTGCGCCGCCGATGCCCTGGAGCGCGCGGGCGGCGATCAGGACCCCGGCGTTGGGGGCCAGGCCGCAGAGCAGGGAAGCCGCCGCGAACCACACCACGCCCAGGACGAAGATCTTGCGGCGGCCGTAACGGTCGCCGAGCGAGCCACCGAGGAGGATCAGCCCGGCCAGCGTGAGCATGTACGCGTTGACCGTCCACTGGAGGGCGGCCAGGTCGGCGTCCAGGTCGCGGCCGATGCGGGGCAGGGCCACGTTGACGACCGTGGAGTCCACCATGGCCATGCTGGAGCCGAGGACGGTGGTGAGCAGGATCCACCTGCCCTGGGGCGAGGCGAGGCGCACATCGGAGGACATGCCCCCAGGTATACAACGACCCCGGTGCCGTAGCACCGGGGTCGCGGCAGACCGCAGGGGTTACTTGATCTTCGTGCCCGTCGAGCGCAGGTTCCCGCACGCCTCCGTGACGCGCGCGGCCATCGACGCCTCGGCCAGCTTGCCCCAGGTGCGCGGGTCGTAGGTCTTCTTGGAGCCGACCTCGCCGTCGACCTTCAGGACACCGTCGTAGTTCTTCAGCATGTGGTCCGCGACCGGGCGCGTGAACGCGTACTGGGTGTCGGTGTCGAGGTTCATCTTCACCACGCCGTTCTCCAGCGCGGTGGCGATCTCCTGCTCGGTGGAGCCGGAGCCGCCGTGGAAGACGAAGTCGAACGGGGACGCCTTGCCGTACTTCGCGGCCACGCCGTCGCTCAGCTCCTTGAGCAGCTCGGGGCGGAGCACGACGTTGCCCGGCTTGTAGACGCCGTGCACGTTGCCGAAGGACGCGGCCAGCAGGTAGCGGCCCTTCTCACCGAGGCCGAGGGCCTCGACCGTACGGATCGCGTCGTCGACCGTGGTGTAGAGGGAGTCGTTGATCTCGTGCGAGACGCCGTCCTCCTCACCGCCGGTCGGGGTGATCTCCACCTCAAGGATGATCTTCGCGGCGGCGGCGCGGGCCAGCAGCTCCTGCGCGATGGCGAGGTTGTCGGCGAGGGTCTCCGCCGAGCCGTCCCACATGTGCGACTGGAACAGCGGGTTGCCGCCCGCCTTCACGCGCTCCTCGGAGACCGCGAGCAGCGGACGGACGTAGCCGTCGAGCTTGTCCTTGGGGCAGTGGTCGGTGTGCAGCGCGACCGTGACCGGGTACTTCTGCGCGACGATGTGCGCGAACTCGGCGAGCGCCACGGAACCCGTGACCATCTCCTTGGCGTACTGGCCGCCCAGGAACTCGGCACCACCCGTGGAGATCTGGACGATGCCGTCGCTCTCGGCCTCCGCGAAGCCGCGCAGCGCAGCGTGCAGGGTCTGGGTCGAGGTCACATTGATGGCCGGGTAGGCGAACTTGCCTGCCTTCGCCCGGTCGAGCATCTCGTTGTAGACCTCGGGGGTTGCGATGGGCATGTGTCCGCTCCTTGGTATCTGCGGGTTGGCGATCTTCGCGATCTGCGTACTACGGCCCTGACCTAGACCTGGGGTGCGACGTCATCGTCGTCCCCATCTTTCCAGACGCGGCCGGATGGTCGGGCGGGCGGTCAGTCCAGGTTCAGGTCGTCCTTGGAGTACGCGAAGAGGTACGGCACTCCCGCGCCCGCCTCGATCTTCTCGGCGGCACCGGTCGCCCGGTCCACGATGGTCGCGACGCCGACGACCTCGGCACCGGCCGCGCGCACCGCCTCGACGGCGGTCAGCGGGGAACCGCCGGTGGTCGAGGTGTCCTCGACGACCAGGACCCGGCGGCCCGCGATCTCCGGGCCCTCCACCTGGCGCTGCATGCCGTGCGCCTTCGCGGCCTTGCGCACGACGAAGGCGTCCAGCCTCCGTCCGCGCGCGGCGGCGGCGTGCAGCATCGACGTGGCGACCGGGTCGGCGCCCATGGTCAGGCCGCCGACCGCGTCGAAGTCGAGGTCCGCGGTGAGGTCCAGCAGCACCTGGCCGACGAGCGGGGCGGCTTCCCCGTCGAGGGTCACGCGGCGGAGGTCGATGTAGTAGTCCGCCTCCAGACCCGACGACAGGGTCACCTTGCCGTGCACCACGGCCTTGTCCTTGATCTGCGACAGCAGCGCGCCGCGTACGTCCGTCATGGCGCCCAGCTTAGAGGCGATGTCCACCGGCCTAGAAGCGCGTCCAGGCCCAGGTCATCGTGGCTTCCAGCGGCTCGATCGGGGTGACCAGCCGGGGCAGGGTGTTGAGGCCGTTCGGCGGGCCGGTCTGCGGTTCCACGCAGACGGCGGCCTCCTGCTCGTCGTAGACGACGACCCACTGCTCGGGGCTCGTCACCTTCAGCGCCAGCTGTCCCGGCCAGGTCAGGGTGACGTCGACGCCGTCCGGCATGCCGAAGCAGTCGTCCCAGGGGCTGGGCTTCATGTCGATGCGGTTGCCGGTGGGGAGGTGGTCGTCGCCGCGCTCCTCCTGCCAGGCGGGGCTGAAGTCGACGAGCACGTCCTCGCCGCCGAGGTTGCGGTGGAACCACGGGTGCCAGCCGATCTGCGCCGGGAACGAGTCGCCGTGCGCCTCGATCGCCATGGTGAGCGTCAGGGAGTCGGCGGTCAGCGCGACGGCCTGGGTGACGCGGCCCGGGAAGGGCCACGGCTCGACCAGGTCGTACGTGATGACCGCCTCGTCGGCCGTCCGGCGGGCGGTGCGCCAGACGCCGTCGCGGACGGTGCCGTGGATGGCGTGCGGCGGGGAGTTGAGGGGCATCTGGTGGACGGTCCCGCCGTCCAGGAAACGGCCGTCGCGGATCCGCCCGCACCAGGGGACCATCGGGAAGCACCCGAACCGCTCGCCCTGGCGCAGCAGTTCGGTGCCGCCGACGCGAAGTCCTCCGATACGGCCGCCGTTGCCCGGCTGCACCGTCACTTCCGCGTCGCCCGCGGTCAGCGTGATCTCTTCGTTACTCACGGCACGACCCTACTGGGCCGCTCAACGGCGTTTGCGCAGCACCCTGTTCACCACGATCGCCGACGCCAGGACCAGCGCGGCGGCGGGGGCCGCCCAGCGGAGCGTGGCGTTCGCCGAGACGGTCTGCGGCGCGGGGACGGGGGCGTAACGCCCGCGCGGCGGCGCGTGGTCGACCTCCTCCGCGCTGCGGCCGATCATCGTGCGGCGCGCGTGCGCGGCCTCGGCGGGGGGCTGCGGGTTCTCGGCGAAGGTCTCGGAGACGTGCAGTTCCTCGATGGCGCCCACCACCTCGTCCACATCCACGTCGTCGACATCGTCCACGTTGTCGATGTCATCGATGTCGCCGGTGCCGTCGGTGCCGTCGGTGTCGCCGATGTCGTCCGTGGCTTCCGCCTGCTCCGGCTCCTCCTCCGCCCCCAGGTTCGCCGCGAACCGCTCCAGCAGCCTGGTCGTCGCGGCGCTCACCGCGTCCGGGGGCAGCTCGGTGACGCGGCCGTCCGCCGTCGCCGTACCGTCGAAGGTGATCGTCGAGCCGCCGTCGGACGCGCGGACGCGGACGGTGAGGGCGAGTTTGACGGAGCCGGTGCCGCGGGCCTCGGTCGCGTCGCCCTCGACGGCGTACGAGCCGTCGTCCCGGGCGGAGACGCGGACGGCACCGCGGTAGGTGATGGAGTGGCCGCCGACGCGGACCTTCAGGCGGCCGGCGACGGGTTCGGTGCCGGCGTCCTGCTGGAGGCCGGGGACGGCGCGGGCGACCCGGGCGGGGTCACCGAGCGCGGATCGCAGCCGCTCGGGCGAAACCGGAACGTGCACCTCAAGCTCCATGCTTGCGGAGCCTACCTAGGTTGGGCGGGGGTACACCTGGCGTTGCGCGGAAGTGGCGCCGTGTTGCCATCAGCGCCGTGTTGCCACCAGGAGCCCTCAGTACCGCGGGTGCACCAGCGTAGAAGCCGGCAGCCCCGCCAACCACGTCCGCTCCGCCGCCCGTTCGTCGCTCTCCAGCCCCGGCTCCGCGGGCACCGCCCCGCGCGCCGCCAGCACGAACCCCCAGTCGCCCGGGGAGCGGGACGTTCCGGCCGTACGGTCGGGGCCCGCCGCGAAGCCCGACACCCGGCCGCCGACGCGGTAGGGGACGGGGTGGAGACCGGCCGCGCGGAGGGTGGAGACCACCGTCCAGAAGACGCGGCGCCGGGAGGAGACCGGCCCCGCGTGCACGACCAGCCGGCCTCGCTCGGTGAGGGCGCGGCGGGCGAGGCCGTAGAACTCCTGGGAGTACAGCTTGGTGCTGGCGGTGATGCCGGGGTCGGGGAGGTCGGCGATGACCACGTCGTACGTCCCGGGGTGGACCCGGCGCAGCAGGTCGAAGGCGTCGCCGGTGGTGACGTGGACGCGCGGGTCGCCGTAGACGTGGTCGTTGAGCGCGGCCAGGGCGGCGTCGTGGCGGGCCAACTGGACGACCTCGGCGTCGAGTTCGACGATGTCGACGCGGCGCACGCCCCGGTTGCGCAGGACGTCGCGGGCCGCGAGTCCGTCGCCGCCGCCGAGGACGAGGACGCGCGCGTGGGGGCCGTCCATCGCGGGGTGGACGAGGGCCTCGTGGTAGCGGCGCTCGTCGCGTCCGCTGACACGGAGGCGGCCGTCGAGGAAGAGGTCGAGGGGGCGGCCGTGGTCGCCGCCGGTGAGGACGACCTCCTGGACGTCGGTCTGGAGGGCGACGCGGACGTCCTTGCCGTAGACGGCGTGCCGGGCGGCCCGTTCGAAGTCGTCGACGAGTACGGCGGCGGAGGCGAGCAGGCCGAGGACGGTGAGGTTGGTGATCACCAGGAGCCAGCGGCCCCGGCGGGTGAGGTCGCGGCGGAACAGGCCGAGGACCAGACAGCCGCCGGCGACGACGTTGACCGTGCCGGTGAGCAGGGTGCCGGTCAGTTGGCCGAGGAAGGGGAGGAGCAGGAAGGGGAACGCGAGGCCGCCGACCAGTGCGCCGACGTAGTCCGCCGCGAAGAGGTCGGCGACCGCGCCGCCCGCGTCCTGGCGGCGGATGCGCTGGATCAGCTCCATCAGGAGCGGGACCTCCGCGCCGATCAGCAGGCCGATCGCGAGGGAGAAGGCGACGAGGAGGCAGCGCGGGCCCTGTGCCCACAGGCCGCCCCAGTTCCCGGTCCAGGCGAAGACCGCGTACAACGCCATCGCGCTGCACCCGCCGATCAGCGCGAGGGCCGCCTCGACCGCGCCGAAACCGGCCGCCGCGTGCCAGCGCAGCCGTTTCGCCGCAAGGGAGCCGATGCCCATCGCGAAGACCATCACGGAGAGGACGACGGACGCCTGGGTGACCGAGTCGCCGATCAAGTACGAGGCGAGGGCGACGAGTTCGAGTTCGTACACGAGTCCGCAGGCCGCGCAGACGAAGACCCCCGCGAGCACCAGGAACCGGCCCGTGCCCGGCCGTACGGGCAGCCGCGCGGGGCCTGCCCACGGCGGCTGGGTACCCGGCCGGGCCGGCGCGTGCGGTTCGATCACGCTGCGACGTTACGTCACGCGACGGGCACGCTTCGTCACCCACACGTGTGGAATGTGTTTACGACGGCGGGGACCGGTGTCGTATCCCCGCGGCCCCGAATCCTCGGACGGGAGACGGCACCGGATCGTCGGACGGGAAACGGCATCGGATCGTCGGACGGGAGACGACACCGAATCCTCAGACAGGAGACGACACCGAATCCTCAGACAGGGGACGGCACCGGATGGCCCACCGGCACCCGCACCCCCACCCTCGTCCGCGTCGCCACCAGCTGGCCGTCCTGCGGATAGGCGTGCCAGGTGCGCCAGTGCACCTGGCCCTCGTACCGCTGGGCGAGCATCGCGGTGAAGGCGTGCGGGCTGCCGGGGAAGACGCCCGCCAGACCGTTGGGATGGTCGGCGACCAGGGCCAGCAGTTCCTGGGCGCGGCCCGCGAACTGCCCCGGGGACAGCACCTCGACCCGGGCCGCGAACTCGTACTCCCAGTCGCCGACCCGCTTGGCGACCCCGAGCGGCAGCGGCGTACTGGAACCCGGGATGCACGCGACCGTCTCCGAACAGCTGCCCCGCTCCTCGTCCAGGAGAACCTGGTGGGACGCGCCGAGCAGTCTCAACTGAAGCCGCGCACCGGCGAGTTCCAGGTCGAGTGTGGCCAGCGCGGGCAGCGGCTCACGCCCCAGGGTCCAGGCGAGGTCGGCCGCGCGCGTGTCGGTGTAGGAGGTCTGAAGGGTCGTGAGCATGGATCGGCTCCGCTAGCACGCAAAGAAAGGGGAGGTGTGGGTCCGGCGCACCCCGGTAGACACCGGGGGATCGGCCCGGTCAGCCCAGTCAGGAGAAGGTGTCTGCGGGCTTCCGAGGGGCCGCGTTGGTGATTTAGAGGGAATCATGAACGGTGGCGCCACCACAGTGTTTTTACCCAACTTCGTGGGGTTTCCATCCCTCAGGGGGCTCAACAGCTCAACTGTTCAACCAAGGCGTACGCCCAGGCGTGTCGAGCGCGCGCCGGAGCGCCCGCCGGGAGCGGACTCCCGGCGGGCGCTCCGGCCCCCCTCGCGCTGGTCAGCTGCCCCCGCCGCAGCCGCCTCCACCCCCGCAGGACGACCCGCCGCCGCACGACGAGCCGCCTCCGCAGGAGGAGTGCCCGCCGCAGGAGTGGTGGTGGCCGTGTCCTCCCCCGGAGGACGAACCACCGTCCCCGGCCCACCAGCTGCTCGTACCGGCCGCGGTTCCCCCGCCGCGGAGCCCGGCCCGGCGCCCCGACCCCTTGCCGATCCTGTTCCTGCGGCCCGCGCGGACCAGGGCCCCCACGAAAGCGACCGCGATCACCGCCAGGATGACGAAGAAGAACATGTCTCCACTGAGAATGCCGAACATGGCGTCACCCTCCTTCCGATTCCCCCGAAGCGGCCCCCCGTGGGCGCCTCGTGTGCTGCGTGAAGCAGGGATGCCCGGCCGTCTCACCAGCCAAAGCAGAGTTGAGGAAGTCCAGAGCTTGGGCGCAGGATGACGGGCATGACCTCCAGCGCACGCCCCCTCCTCAACCGCCGGCTCGCCGAGTTCGGAACGACGATCTTCGCCGAGATGTCCGCCCTCGCCCTGAAGACCGGGTCGATCAACCTCGGCCAGGGCTTCCCCGACACGGACGGCCCCGAGGAGATCCGCGAGGCGGCGGTCCGCGCGCTGCGCGACGGACGCGGCAACCAGTACCCGCCGGGCCCCGGAGTCCCCGAACTCCGCACCGCGATCACCGCCCACCAGGAGCGCCGCTACGGCCTGTCCTACGACCCCGACGCCGAGGTCCTGGTCACCGCGGGCGCGACAGAGGCGATCGCCGCGGCGCTGCTGGCCCTGGTGGAACCGGGCGACGAGGTCATCGCGTTCGAGCCGTACTACGACTCCTACGCCGCCTGCATCGCGATGGCGGGCGGCACGCGCGTACCGGTCACACTCCGCCCGCACGAGGGGGCGTTCCGCCTCGACCTGGACGAACTGCGCGCCGCCGTCACCGACCGCACCCGCCTCCTCCTGATCAACACCCCGCACAACCCCACCGGCACCGTCCTCACCCGCGAGGAACTCACCGCGATCGCCGAACTCGCCGTGGAACGCGACCTGTTGGTGATCACGGACGAGGTCTACGAGCACCTGGTCTTCGACACGGCCGAGCACATCCCGCTGGTGTCGTTCCCGGGGATGCGGGGGCGCACGGTGTCGATCGGCTCGGCGGGCAAGACGTTCTCGTTCACGGGGTGGAAGGTCGGGTGGGTGACGGGAACCCCGGACCTGGTGACGGCCGTACGGTCCGCGAAGCAGTTCCTGACGTACGTGGCGTCGGGACCCTTCCAGTACGCGGTCGCGGAGGCACTGGCGCTGCCCGACGCGTACTTCGACGGCTTCCGTGCCGACCTCCGCCGCAAGCGCGACCTGCTCGCCGACGGCCTGCGCGCGGCCGGGTTCGAGGTCTACCTGCCCCAGGGCACCTACTTCATCACCACCGACATCACCCCCCTCGGCGAGAAGGACGGCCACGCCTTCTGCCGAGCCCTCCCCGAACGCTGCGGCGTCGTCGCCATCCCCAACTCCGTCTTCTACGACGATCTCGACGCCGGCCGCAGTCAGGTGCGCTTCGCGTTCTGCAAGAAGGACGAGGTCCTCACCGAGGCGGCCGATCGGCTGCGACGGCTCGCACCCTGAGTTCGCGACGCAGCACGCGCCGCATCACGCGCCGCAGCACGCGCCGCAGCACGCGGCACATCACGCGGCGCTCAGTGGAAGATCCAGGCACCGGCCACGAGGATCGTGAGGACGAGCAGTACAGGACCCAGCGGGAAGCCGCGGTCGCGGCGGGAAACGGGTTCGGTGGGGCGCAGTTCCGGGTGTGCGCGCAGGTCGGTGACCTCGTCGATCATGCGGACGTACGACGGGGTGAGGCCGAGCCGGCGTTCCGCCCAGGGCAGCCCCGGGCCCCGCAGTCTCCAGGCGGTGCCGCCGTCCGCCGTCGTCATCTCCACGCTCCCGTCGTCGGTGCGACGGATCGACCGCAACCGTTCCCAGGACACGTGCCGCACCCTCCACGCGCCCGCCAGCCACAGTCCCGAACTGTCCGCGACGACACGCCAGTTGAGCAGCTCGGCGGCGGGTCCGCTCCAGGTCAGCAGGCCGGGCAGGAGTATCGCTCGCCAGCCGAAACCCTCCGTCACGAGTGAGCGGCCGACGAAAGCGACGCCCGCCGTCAGGCACAGTGCCAAGGCCACCCCACTCGCGCGTGCCAGGGCGCCGGGTGCCCAGCGCAACGGCTGTCCCGCCGGAACCAGGGGCCCGGAGGCACGGTCCGTCCCGGTCATGGACCGCGGCCCCGGAAGCCCGGTGGCGTTGTCCGTCACCTTCTCGGTGGCGAACACCGGGTCCGTCACCTCTTCGGTGGCGAGTACCCGGTCCGTCCTCCCTTCGGTGACGAGTGCCCGGTCCGCCATCTCTTCGGTGACGAGTGCCCGGTCCGTCATCTCTTCGGTGACGAGTAACGGCCCCCTGCCGGGGCGGGGCAGCCGGACGGGCCCGGCCGTACGGATGACGACGGGCCGGGCGTCCCGGCCGGTGGTGGCGAGGACCAGTTCGCCACCGACGTACGGCGAGCCGAACATCACGGCCTCGTGCAGCCGTGTGTCGACGGTGAACAGCTCCTCCGCATCCGCTTCGGACTCGTCCGGGTCGGGCCCGTCCTCCACGAAGCGGCCGACGAGGACCGGCGTACGTCCGGCCGTGTCATCTCCCGCGTAGATCCAGGTCCACCCTTCGTCGTCCATGCGCTCCCGTACGCGCAGGACCGGAACCGGCGTGCGGCGCAGTGCGGCGGCACGGCGTCGGGCGAGGAGACCGATGCACAGCATGGAGCCCCCCGGCAGACCGGCGGCCAGGGCCGACACCTGCGAGCCGAAGGCGTCGTACGGCTCGGCCGCAAGGCCCCGCCACGTCCCGTCCTCCAGCACGGTCTCGGTGTCGCCGACGTGGTAGTCCTCCGGATAGGACACACCTACGGTCAGGCTCCGCGCGTCGTCGGTACGCACCCGGACCGCCCCGTCGCTCCGGCCGACCACCGTCGCCGTGATCCGCACGGCACGCTCCGCGCGGTGCTGGTACGAGTGGACACCGGCGAGTCCCTGAGCCACGCAGAAGACGGCCACCGCGAGCAGCAGCAGCCCCGCGCCGATCGGGATCGTCCCGCGCCGCAGTGGGCCGACCGGGTCGGGCAGTGGGTGCCGCACACGCGACGCGCGCTCCGCCGAGCCCCGCTGGCGGCCACGGGCGGCGATCCGTTCACGGGCGGCGGCCCAGCCGAATCCCAGGGCCACGAGCACGGAGACGTTCGCCACGAGGGCCATCGGCCCCGCGCCCGGCAGCTCCAGCCACGCCACGACTGCCGCCAGGCAGGGAGCGGCGATCAGCGTCAGTTCCGGCAGCCGGACAAGCCAGTACACAAGGCCCACGGCCAGGCCCATCTCCGCCATGCCCAGCCAGTCCGTACCGCACGGCACGGCATCGCTGCACGGCTGGTCCGGCGTCGCCACGTTCGCCCACACCACGGTGATCAGCAGCCCCCAGACCGACCACAGAGGCCGTGCCCAGGACGCGCTACGGGCCGACGACCACTGGGCGGCGTCCTCGCCGGACCAGACGGGTGCGGCGGCCGTGGGAACAGAACCGGACGGTATCGGCACGGGGATCTCGGACACGCGAGGATTATGTGGCACGGACACCCTCGTGCCGCTACCGATTTACGGCAGTGTTCCGGGCCCCGGACCGCACGGCGGTTCAAGGCGCCGGCGGGCCGAGCCGGAGGTCGATCCAGGGAATGGTCTCCCCGGGCAGCAGATACCGCTCGGTCTCGACGAAACCGTGCCGCAGCGCGAACCGCAGTCCGTCCTCGTTGGAGGACAGGACGACGGTCTCGATCACTTCGGCGCCCAGTTCGCGGGCGCGGTCGAGCCCGCGGGCGTAGAGCTCCTGGCCGTACCCACGCCCGCGGTGCGGGGCGAGCACGCGGGCGATGACGGTGGCCGTCCGCGACCCGTCCGTCGGCGGGCGGACCGTGCTACAGCCCACGAGTTCACCGCCTCCACCGTCTTCGCCGCCTCCACCGCCTCCACCGTCTTCGCCGTCTTCGCCGTCTTCGCCGTCGAGATAGGCGATCTCCAGGCGGTGGCGCCGGGCGCGTTCCCGTACGTCGTCCAGGGAGAGGGTGTGGGTGGGGATGATCACGTTGTGGACGTGCTGCCAGTCTTTCAACATGGCGTCGTCGTCCGGCTGTTGAATGCGAAGGCCAGGCATCCCGGCAGCGAACCCGAACACCTCTTCGACGTCAACTCCGCCGCTCACCCGTGTCCGCGTCCCGCGGCGACACGAAGTCGGCGACGAGCACGACTCCCCCGCGCAAACCGCCCTTCGCCAGCAAGGTGTGCGCTTCCGCGACCCGCCCGAACGGGAACGTCCTGGCGACCCGCAGGTCCAGCACGCCCCTCTCGACCAGGCCCGCCAGCTCGGCGAGTTCGGCGCCGTCCGCACGCGCCCGCACCAGGCCGACCCTGACACCGCGCTCCGCGGCCGGTGCGTTCGGCGGTGTCACCGCGACGAAGGAACCGCCGTCGCGCACGGCCCCGATCACCGAGGACCCGAGCGACGCGGCGTCGAGGAGTCCGTCGACCACCCCGCCCGGTGCGGCCTTGCGCACCGCGTAGGCGGGATGGTCGCCACGGGCGACGAAGGTCGCCCCGAGACCGGTGAGGTACGGCTCGTCCTCGGGGGCGGCGACGGCGACCACCCGCAGACCCTGATGCCGGGCCAGCTGCACCGCGAACGCCCCGATCGCACCGGCCGCCCCGGTGACGGCGATCCGGTCACCGGCCCGTAGCCCGAGGATCCGCAGCGCCTGCACCGCCGTGTGCGCGTTGAGCGGCAGCGTCGCCGCGGCGGCCGGAGTCACGCCTGCCGGGGCGGGCGCGAGGAAGGCCGCGGGCAGCACCACGAACTCCGCCTGCGTACCGACCTTGGTCTCCGGCCAGTCCGACATCGCCACCACCGCCTGCCCGAGGTCGAAGCCGGACACGCCGGACACGCCGGACACGCCGGCCCCGACCGCGTCGACGGTGCCGGCGGCGTCGACACCGAGCACGTACGTCGGCCCCGGGGGCACCATCGGGCCCAGGCGGCCCGCCCTGGCGACCACGTCCAACGGGTGTACGGCCGCCGCGTGGACCCTGACTCGTACGTGACCGGCGGGGACCTCGGGAATCGGACGCTCGTCGAGGGTCAGTACATCCGGGCCGCCGAACTCGGTGAACGTGACGGCGCGCATGACGCCGGCCTGGTGGGTGTGTGGGGATTCAGTCATGGCACCACTGTCCGCCCGGCCCACCTCGTACTCCCAGCCAGATCGCCGTACCGCGGCCGAAGTTCCACGACAGCCGATCCACCGCGTCTACACTTCCGCCATGGATCGCACGGACCGGCGGATCGTTCAATGCCTGCTGCGGGACGGGCGGGCCTCCTTCCGGCGGATCGCCGACGTGGCCGAGGTCTCCGAGCAGACCGTGGCCCGCCGCTACCGCGCCCTGGTCGCCGACGGCGCCGTCCGCGTGCGCGCCCTGCCCAGCCACGTGCGGCTCGGCGACCAGACCTGGTTCGTACGGGTCCGGTGCCGCCCCGACGCCACCGATACCCTCGCGGACGCGCTGGCCGCCCGCGAGGACACCGCCTACGTCAGCGTCACCTCCGGCGGCTCCGAGATCGTCTGCCAGACCCACACCGGCCTCCGCGACCAGGGCGGATCCGTCCTGCAACGCCTGCCCCGCACCGCCAGGGTCCTGGGCTTCGACGCCTGCGCGGTCATGCACATGTACCTGGGCAGCGGCGCCAAGTGGCTCGCCTTCGACGACCCGCTCACCGACGACCAGGCGGCCCTGCTGCACGCCTCCGAACAGCAGCGGCACGCCACCACCGGCAGCACGACCGCCAGCCCGACCGGCAGCACGACCGACCTCGAACTCCGCGACCAGGACGCCCCGTTGATGGCCGAACTCGCCCGCGACGGCCGCGCCGGAGTCGTCGAACTCGCCCGCGCCTGCGGCTGGTCGAAGTCCCGGGTCTCCGCGCGCCTGGACGAACTGCTCGCCGCGGGCGCCCTGCGCGTCGCCGTGGACCTGGCCTACCCGCGCTTCGGCTTCCACGCCCCCGCCTACCTGTGGCTCACCGTCGCCCCCGGCCGGCTGGACACCACCGGCGAACTCCTCTCCGCCCACCCCGAGACCACCTTCGCCGCCGCGGTCACCGGTTCGGCCAACCTCCTGGTGACCGTCACCTGCCGCACCATGGACGACCTCTTCTCCTACGTCACCACCAAGGTCGGCGCCCTCGACGGGGTACGGCAGGTCGACGTCGTCCCGGTCCTGCACCGCCTCAAACAGGCGGGCACCCGACTCCGCGACGGCCACCTGATCCCGACCTGACGGAAGTACGGGCAGCCCGAATCCACTCCACTGGAGGTTCGGCCCGCTCTCGCCCGCATCGACTGTTGACTCCGCCGTCGCGACGGCACTGTTGAACCCACCCCCGAGTGTGTTCCCAGCAAGGAGCCAGCGATGAGCGACGACGTACTTCCCGGCGGCACCCTGCGCCTCTCCGACACCCTGACCGTGACCCGCGTCGGCTACGGCGCCCTCCAACTGGCCGGACCCATGGCCTACGGACCGCCCCGCGACCGTGTCGAAGCCCTGGCCGTCCTGCGCGCCGCGGTCGAGGCGGGCATCACACACCTCGACACCAGCGACTACTACGGCCCACACCTCGTGAACGGGCTGGTCCGCGAGGCCCTGCACCCGTACCGCGAGGGCCTGCACATCGCCACCAAGGTCGGCGCCCGCCGCACCGCCGACCGCGGCTGGCCCGCGGCCCTGTCCCGGCCGGAACTGGTGCGGGCCGTGCACGACAACCTCGACCACCTGGGCCTGGAGGTCCTGGACCTGGTGAATCTGCGGATGACCGACACCCTGGCGGCGGACGACATCGTCGAGCCGTTCACGGTCCTGGCCGAGCTGCGCGAGCAGGGCCTGATCCGCGACCTCGGCGTCAGCAACGTCAGCGCGGAGCAGGTCGAGGCGGCCCGGCGGATCGCGCCGGTGGTCGCGGTGCAGAACCACTACAACATCGCCTTCCGCCAGGACGACGCCCTGGTGGACCAGTGCGCCGAACTGGGCATCGCGTTCGTGCCGTTCTGGCCGCTGGGCGGGTTCCGGCCGCTCCAGGTCCAGGCGCTGGAACAGGTCGCGGCCGGCCTCGGTGCCACCCCGCGCCAGATCGCGCTGGCCTGGCTGCTGCACCGCTCCCCCACGATGCTGCTGATCCCCGGCACGTCCACCCGCGCCCACCTCGCCGAGAACATCGCCGCCGCCGAGATCGGCCTGTCGGCGGAGACGCTGCGCACGCTGGACGCGATCGCCGCCCCCGCCGACAACCACTGAGCCCTCCCCCCTGGAGTCCCCCGCCATGCCACAACCGCAATCACAACCACAGCCACAGCCACAGCCACAGCCACAGTCCCTCGCCCGTCACCGCACGCTGGTCCTGTCCGGCAGCCTGCGCACCGGCGCCGTCACCACCCGGGTCGCCCACGCGGCCGTAGCGCAGGACCGTCCCGGGCACGAGGTGATCCTGGCCACCGGCCTGGACCAACTCCCCCTGTTCAACGAGGACTTGGACACCGACCCGGCCCCGCCCGGCGTGGCCGCCCTGCGGGCCCAGGTCACCTCGGCCGGCAGCCTGCTGGTCCTGAGCCCGGTCAACAACGCCAGCATCTCGGCCGCCCTGAAGAACGCCCTGGACTGGCTCTCGCGCCCCCGCGACGACTCCCCACTCGCCGGAAAGCCCGCCACCGGACTGGTCGTCGGCTACCACTCCCACGGCGCGGAGGACCACCTGGAGACGATCCTGCGCGCCACCGGCGCCCGTACGACCCCCGCCCCGACCCCGGTCCTGAACCCGCGCGCCACCCACGGCGACCAGGTCACCACGGCCGTGACCCAGGCCCTGGCGGCCCTGCGCGGCCACACACGACGAGAGCCCGGCCCCGGCACACGACCGTGATGGTCACGTACGGGTCCGGGCTCTCGCAGACGCAGGACGTACAGCCGGCGTAGGACCGAGGACTACGACTACTCCTCGTCTCCCTCGTCCTCAGGCTTCTCGACCGCCTCGTCGACCTCCTCGGTCAGACCGAGCTGCTCGACGAGCCAGCGGTCGAACTCGATGGCGGCGCGCACCCAGCTGACCGTCGAGGAGACGAAGTGGTTCAGGTCGACGCCGGTGCCGATCAGCATCTGCGCCTCACCGATCAGACGGACGGTGCCGTCGTCGTGAGTGTGGCTGTAGACCTTGGGCCACAGGGTGCGGCGGTTCCAGTCGTCGATGGACTCCAGCAGCTGCGGCTTGGAGTCGATCTCGTGGGGACGGTCGTAGAACGTCCGGACCGAGAAAACGAGCTGGTCGTCCTCACCCCGGAACATGAAGTACGTACGGAACTGCTCCCACGGCGCCGCGAGGTCTCCCTCGTCGTCGACGACATACTTCAGCTCCATCTGTTCGAGGAGCTGCTTCACGAGGTCCTGATCCGGGACGACGGGGCCCGCCGGTCCTTGCTGCGGCTCGGGCTGGCCCCCGAAGTTCGGAATCGAGGACGGGTCGATGCTCACCGTGTATTTCCCTTCGTACGGATTCCGCCATCCTCCCCCATCCGGGGAGGGGCGTGGCAACCCCTGCCGGGACTGTCCGCCCTGGGCTGACCTGATCCGGTCGGCCCAGGGCCCCACGGTGCCATCTACAGCGTCTTGCCCGTCGCCGCCCCCACGATCAACCCGTCGCCGAACGCGTCCACCCGTACCGTGTCCCCGTCCTTGACCTCCCCCGCCAGGATCTCCTTCGCGAGGCGGTCTCCGATCGCGGTCTGCACCAGCCGGCGCAGCGGTCGGGCTCCGTAGGCCGGGTCGTTGCCGTTGTCCGCGAGCCAGGTCAGGGCCTCGTCGGTGATCTCCAGGGTGAGGCGGCGTTCCGCGAGGCGCTTGGCCAGGCGGTCGATCTGGAGGGCTGCGATGCGGCCCAGTTCCTCCCGGTTCAGGGCGGAGAAGACGACCATGTCGTCCAGGCGGTTGAGGAACTCCGGCTTGAAGGAGGCCCTGACCACCTCCAGCACCTGTGCCTTCTTCTCGTCCTCGCCGGTGAGCGGGTCGATCAGGAAGGTGCTGCCGAGGTTGGACGTGAGGATCAGGATCGTGTTGCGGAAGTCGACCGTGCGGCCCTGGCCGTCGGTCAGGCGGCCGTCGTCCAGTACCTGGAGCAGGACGTCGAAGACCTCCGGGTGCGCCTTCTCCACCTCGTCCAGCAGGATCACCGAGTACGGGCGCCTGCGCACCGCCTCCGTGAGCTGGCCGCCCTCCTCGTAGCCGACGTAGCCGGGAGGCGCGCCGACCAGCCGGGCCACGCTGTGCTTCTCGCCGTACTCCGACATGTCGATGCGGACCATGGCGCGTTCGTCGTCGAAGAGGAAGTCGGCGAGGGCTTTCGCCAGTTCCGTCTTGCCTACGCCCGTCGGGCCGAGGAAGAGGAAGGAGCCGGTGGGGCGGTCGGGGTCCGCGATGCCCGCGCGGGTGCGTCGTACGGCGTCGGAGACCGCCTGTACGGCCTCCTGCTGGCCGATGAGGCGGCGGCCCAACTCCTCCTCCATGCGCAGGAGTTTCTGCGTCTCGCCCTCAAGGAGGCGGCCTGCGGGGATGCCCGTCCAGGAGCCGACGACGTCCGCGATGTCGTCGGGGCCGACCTCCTCCTTGACCATCGTGTCCTTGGAGGCCTCTTCCTCCGCCTGGGACGCCTCCTCCAAGTCCCGCTCCAGGGTGGGGATCTCGCCGTAGAGAAGTTTCGAAGCCGTGTCGAAGTCGCCGTCGCGCTGGGCGCGTTCGGCCTGGCCGCGGAGTTCGTCCAGCTTCTCCTTGAGCTCGCCGACCCGGTTGAGGGACTGCTTCTCCTTCTCCCAGCGGGCGTTGAGGCCGCGCAGTTCCTCCTCGCGGTCGGCGAGGTCGCGGCGCAGCTTCTCCAGGCGCTCGATGGAGGCGGCGTCGGTCTCCTTGTCGAGGGCCAGCTCCTCCATCTTCAACCGGTCGACGGAGCGCTGGAGTTCGTCGATCTCGACGGGGGACGAGTCGATCTCCATGCGGAGGCGGGAGGCCGCCTCGTCCACCAGGTCGATCGCCTTGTCGGGGAGGAAGCGGGAGGTGATGTAGCGGTCGGAGAGCGTGGCCGCCGCCACCAGCGCGCTGTCCGCGATGACGACCTTGTGGTGCGCCTCGTAGCGGCCCTTCAAGCCGCGCAGGATCGCGATGGTGTCCTCGACGGACGGCTCCGCGACCAGCACCTGCTGAAAGCGGCGCTCCAGCGCCGGGTCCTTCTCGATGCGCTCGCGGTACTCGTCCAGCGTGGTCGCGCCGACCATGCGGAGTTCGCCGCGGGCGAGCATCGGCTTCAGCATGTTGCCGGCGTCCATCGCGGAGTCGCCCCCGGCGCCCGCGCCGACGACGGTGTGCAGTTCGTCGATGAAGGTGATGATCTGGCCGTCGGAGTCCTTGATCTCGGCCAGGACGGTCTTGAGCCGCTCCTCGAACTCGCCGCGGTACTTCGCGCCCGCGACCATCGCGCCGAGGTCGAGCGAGACCAGCCGCTTGTTCTTGAGGGACTCGGGCACGTCCCCCTTGACGATCCGCTGCGCCAGCCCCTCGACGACGGCGGTCTTGCCGACGCCGGGCTCGCCGATGAGGACGGGGTTGTTCTTGGTGCGGCGGGACAGCACCTGGACGACCCGCCGGATCTCCTGGTCCCGTCCGATGACGGGGTCGAGCTTGCCCTCGCGCGCGGCGGCCGTGAAGTCCGTACCGAACTTCTCCAGCGCCTTGTACTGCCCCTCGGGGTCGGGTGTGGTCACCCGGCGCCCTCCCCTGCTCTTCTGGAACGCGTCCAGCAGCTTCTTCGCACTGGCCCCCTGCTGGGAGAGTACGTCTCCGGCGGCGCCGCCCTTCGCGGCGATGCCGATCAGCAGGTGCTCGGTCGAGAGGTACTCGTCGCCGAGTTCCTTCGCGCGCTCGTCGGCGTCCGCGAGCACCGCGAGCAGCTCGCGGCTGGGCTGCGGGGGTGCGACGGTCGACCCGGTCACGCTGGGCAGCGAGGCGAGCACGCGCTCGGCCCCGGACCGTACGGCGGCCTGGTCGGCGTCCACGGCGGCCAGCAGGTCGGTGATGTTCTCGTTGTCCTCCCCCGCGAGCAGCGAGAGAAGCAGGTGCGCCGGGGTCAGATCGGCGTGCCCCCCGGTGACGGCGCGGCTGCTGGCCGCGTTGATCGCTTCCCGGCTCCTGTTGGTCAGCTCGGCGTCCACGTTCCGGTACTCCTCCTCCTACGGCCTTCATGCACGGACTGACTCGGCCAACGTGCACAAAGTTGAGTCTATTCCACTCAAGGCGGTGGCGGGGCGGATCGGGGGACCAAGTTCCGGGACCATGGACTAAGTTCCGGGACCATGGCCTCACATCCGGTCGACCCGGGCGATCCAGACCTGCCGTACCTCACCTTCTGGCAGGAACGGCATCTGTGCACCCTCACGACTCCGCGCCCCGACGGCGGCCCGCATGTCGTACCTGTCGGAGTGACATACGACCCGGAGGCGCGGCTGGCTCGGGTGATCGCGAACAAGTCGAGCAGGAAGGTGGCGAACGTGCTGGCCGCAGGACCGCTCGGGGCACGGGTCGCCGTCTGCCAGGTGGACGGGCGGCGCTGGGCGACGCTGGAGGGCCGGGCCTTCGTCCGCGCGGAGCCGGACCGGGTCGCGGAGGCGGAGCGCCGGTACGCCGGGCGCTACGGGCGGACCCCGTCGCCGAACCCGTCACGGGTCGTCATCGAGATCGAGTTGACGCGGGCGCTGGGGCGGGGCTGAAGCGATCAGTTCAGGCCACTACAGCCGGTCCCATACCCTGACATTTCGCCCAAACTGCAGCGGCGTCACCGTGTTCAGGTCACGGTGACGCCGCTGCGGGGGGAAGCACCTGAGCGATCTGTTACGACGGGGGAATCGCGTCAGGCACTGCGGGGGGTGGCTGAGATGGTCTGGACGTCGGGGGCATCCGTTTCCACCAGCCGATGGTCTCGCTGGTCAAGATTCACAAAGATCATTCCGTACCGGATGGCACAGCGCACCGGCTGCGGCGCCCCCCGGGGCCGTCGCAGACACCGATACGCCCGCACGTCCTCGTCCTCGTCCCGCGTCACCACGACCGGCTCGCCGAACACGGTCACCATGAGCGAGTCACCGCTGTGGGGGATGGCGGTGGCCAGGTCGATGAAGTGCCAGCCGGAACGGTAGGCCGTGGCCATTTCCCGGCGGAAGCTGCGGTCGTCTGGAGGAGTAGTCATGTCACGACCAAATACTGTCGTCCGTGCCCACTGTGGCGCCTTCACTGACGGGCACAGCAGTCGCAACCGTCACTGACCAAATACTGTCGGCTCGCGTGTCACCCTTCGCCACGGCTGGGCCACCCAGCGTTCCCGCGGCCACCACGGCGAAGAAGGCGGCGACAAGCACCGAGCGAAGCATTCTCTTACGCATAGTCGGCTTCGTCCTCACTTGAAGGTCCCCTCCATCCCCCGTCAGGTAAGACGATGGCTCATTCAGGCACATCATGGCCACACGATCGGTGCATCATGTTCCTGCACGTTCAGGACCCTGGGGGGTGGAGATTTGACAACGAATCGACCTAAAGCGGTACATCCCCACGCCATCACTGAACTGTGTGACGAGGGTGGGCGGGTCTATGCGAACGCTCTGCGCACAGGACGTATCGCTCGCGCGGAGGCGGAGGCGGTTCCCTGCCTGATGGAACACGCCCTCCTGTATCCGGATCCCGACGATCCGAACTGGCTGAGTCCCGTGCCGCCCTCGGTCGCCCTGGCCCAGCGCCTCAACCCCCTCGAACGCGAGATCACCGAGCGTCGGCGCACGTCGATCGAGCTGGCCGAGGTCTTCGAACCGTTCATGGCGCTCAGCGCCCAGACCGCGGCCCCCACCCACTCGATCACGGTGCTGGAGGGGCTCGACCGCATCAACTCGGCCCTCGACCTGGCGACGGCCCAGTGCCAGAACGAGATGCTCACGATCCAGCCGAGCGCCCGGCACCCCGAGCGCAGGGTCATCGAAGGGCTGGGGCGCGACAAGACCCTGATCGACCGCGGAGTACGGATCCGGACCCTCTACCAGCACACGGCCAGGTACAGTCCCGAGCGGCTCGCCTACGTCGACCGCTTCGTCAGCGGAAAGGCGGAGTACCGCACGATCGACGAACTGGTCGAGCGGCTCATCATCTGCGACGAGACCGTCGCCTTCATCCCCATCCGGGACGACCGGCAGGTCGCCCTGGAACTGCGCCACCCCGGCCTCGTCGGCTACCTGATCAAGGTCTTCGAGTTCATGTGGAGCCGCGCGGTCCCGCTGAGTGCCGGCGCACCCTACGAAACCGCCCCCGACGGCATCACGGACATCCAGCACTCCATCGCCAAGCTCCTTGTCGAGGGCCATGTCGACGAGGCCATCGCGCGCCGCCTCGGCATGAACGTGCGGACCTGCCGGGCCCACATCGCCAAGCTCGCCACGGCCCTGGGCAGCGGCAGCCGCGCGCAACTCGGCTTCCTGATAGCCCAGTCGGGGCTCCTCAACCAGGACGACCCGACACCGGGAGGAGACGGCCCACTGTGACCGATGCGCACACACACGGAGCGGACGACCTGTGCGCGGCAGGCCTGAGCCTGTACGTGCGTGCCCTGCAAGCCGGGCGCGTGCGGGTCGACGACACCGACGAGGCACCGTGTCTGGTCGGTCTCGGCCTGCTGCAACCCGACATCGAGGACCTGGGCTGGCTACGGCCCGTCGCACCCGGCTTCGTACTCCACCGGCTGCATCGGATGTCCGCGGAGCGCATCGCGGACGAGCGCCGCCGGGAGGAGCGCCTGGAGACCGTCTTCGGCCCGCTGGTGGGGCTGGACGGCTCCGGTACGGCGGCCACGGACGCACCGGCCCTCACCGTCCTCCGCGACAGGGACCGCATCAACACGGCGATCAGCGAGGCCATGGCGGACGCCACGGACGAACTGCTCGCCATCCAGCCCAGCACCAGCCGCGACACCCGGCCGACTCCCGAGGCCCGGACCCTCGCCCTCGTCCGCGACCAGGACCTGCTGGACCGCGGCGGCCGCATCCGCACCCTCTACCAGCACACCCAGCGCTACGACCCCATCGCCCTGTACCGCTACCAGCAGTTGCGCGGTGACGCCGAGGCCCGCACGCTGGACGAGGTCACCGACCGGCTCCTGGTGGTCGACCGGCAGGTGGCGTTCATCCCCGCGAGCAAGGACCTCACTCTCGCCCTCGAAGTCCGTCACCCCACGCTGATCGACTACTTCGTGAACACCTTCGACCGCCTCTGGCACCTCGCCACCCCCATGTACCCCGAGGCGGTCCAACAGCCCTCCCTGAACGGCATCACCCCGCGCCAGCACGCCATCGCCGTCCTGCTCATCGAGGGCCACACCGACGCGGTCATCGCCCACCGCCTCGGCATGAACATCCGCACCGCCCGCGTCCACATCGCCAAACTCGCCGCCACCCTCGGCAGCGACAGCCGCGCCCAACTCGGCTACCTCATCGCGGAATCAGGAATCCTCAGACAGGAGGGAGCGGCAGAGTGACATCCGCGCCCCATGCGGAACACGGTGTCGAAGTCCTGTGTCCCGCCGGAACGCAGCTGTACGAACTCGCCCTGCGCGAAGGCCGGGTGAACCGCGCGGACGCCGACACCGCGCCCTGCCTGATCGACCACGGCCTGCTGCAACCCACCACCACCGACCCGGACCGGCTGGAGCCGGTCGCACCCGCGGTGGCGCTCCACCGGCTGCTGCGCACATCGGGAGCGCGCATCGCGGACGAACGGCGCCGCGAGGAACAACTGGCCGAGACCTTCGAGCCGCTCATGCGCGTCGACGGCCGCCGGTCGGGAACCGCCGACACCGAGACGATCAGCGTCCTCAGCACCTTCGACCGCATCAACGAGGCCATCACCGAGGCCATGTCCGAGGCCGCCCAGGAGGTGCTGGCCATCCAGCCGCGCCGACGGAACGCCAAGCCTCCCGACCTCAGCGTCGAAGCCCTGGCCCGCGACCAGATCTTCCTCGACCGCGGCGGCCGTATGCGCACCCTGTACCCGCACGCGCTCCGCCATCTGCCCGCCGTCCTCGCCCGCTACGAGCAGTTGAACGGCGACGCCGAGGTCCGCACCCTGGACGAGGTCACCGACCGCCTCATCGTCATCGACCGCACCGTCGCCTTCATCCCCGCCAGCGCCGACCGCACCCTCGCACTCGAAGTCCGCCACCCCGCCCTGATCACCCATTTCGTCACGGTCTTCGACCGCCTCTGGCACCTCGCCACCCCCATGTACCCGGAAGCGGTCCAACAGCCTTCCCTCAACGGCATCACCACCCGCCAACGGGCCATCGCGGGCCTGCTGGTCGAGGGCCACACCGACTCGGTCATCGCCCACCGCCTCGGCATGAACATCCGCACCGCCCGCGTCCACATCGCCAAACTCGCCGCCACCCTCGGCAGCGACAGCCGCGCCCAACTCGGCTACCTCATCGCGGAATCAGGAATCCTCAGACAGGAGGGAGCGGCAGAGTGACATCCGCGCGCCATCCGGAACACGGTGTGGACGACCTCTGTCCGCCCGGAACCCAGCTGTACGAACTCGCCCTGCGCGAAGGGTGGGTGAACCGCGCGGACGCCGACACCGCGCCCTGCCTGATCGACCACGGCCTGCTGCAACCCACCGCCACGGACCCCGACCGACTGGAGCCGGTCGCCCCCGCGTCCGTGCTCCACCGGCTGCTGCGGAGGTCCGCGGAGCGCATCGCGGACGAACGCCGCCGCGAGGAGCGCCTGGAGACCTTCTTCGGCCCACTGGTGGGGCTCGACGGCTCCGGTACGGCGGCCACCGACCCACCGGCCCTCACCGTCCTCGACGACAGGGACCGCATCAACACGGCGATCACCGAGGCCCTGGCGGACGCCACGGACGAACTGCTCACCATCCAGCCGCACGTCTCCCACACCAGCCATACGGCCCCGGAGGCCCATGTCGAGGCGCTGGCGCGCGACCAGGCCCTGCTGGACCGCGGCGGCCGTATCCGCGCCCTCCACCAGCACACCCATCGCTACAACCCGTACGCCGCGTCCCGCTACCAGCAGCTGCGCGGCGACGCCGAGGCCCGCACCCTCGACGAGGTCACCGACCGCCTCATCGTCATCGACCGCACGGTCGCCTTCATCCCCGCGAGCGCGGACCGCACGACGGCTCTCGAAGTCCGCCACCCGGCACTGCTCACCCACTTCGTCACGGTCTTCGACCGCCTCTGGCACCTCGCCACCCCCATGTACCCCGAGGCGGTCCAACAGCCCTCCCTCAACGGCATCACGACCCGCCAGCACGCCATCGCCGTCCTGCTCGTCGAGGGCCACACCGACGCCGTCATCGCCGACCGCCTCGGCATGAACATCCGCACCGCCCGCGTCCACATCGCCAAACTCGCCGCCACCCTCGGCAGCGACAGCCGCGCCCAACTCGGCTACCTCATAGGGCAGTCGGGAATCCTCAAACAGGAGGGAACGGCGGAATGACATCCCTGCCCCACGCGGAGCACGGCGTGGAAGACCTCTGTCCCACCGGAACGCGGCTGTACGAACTCGCCCTGCGCGAAGGCCAGGTGAACCGCGCGGACGCCGACACCGCGCCGTGCCTGATCGACCACGGCCTGCTGCAACCCACCGCCACGGACCCCGACCGGCTGGAGCCGGTAGCCCCCGCCGTGGCGCTCCACCGGCTGCTGCGCACCTCGGGAGCGCGCATCGCGGACGAACGGCGCCGCGAGGAGCGACTGGCCGAGGCCTTCGAACCGCTCATGCTCATCGACGGCCAAGGACCGGCCACCACCGGTACCGAGACGATCAACGTCCTGAGCACCTTCGACCAGATCAACGGAGCCATCGCCGACGTCATGACCGGGGCGTCCCGGGAGGTGCTGGCGATCCAGCCGCGCAGACGGAACCCCGAGTCTCTCGAACTCAGCCTCGACGCCCTGAAACAGGACCAGGGCCTCCTCGACCGCGGCGGTCGCATCCGCACCCTGTACCCGCACGCGCTCCGCCATCTGCCCGCCGTCCTCGCCCGCTACGAGCAGTTGAACGGCGACGCGGAGGCCCGCACCCTGGACGAGGTCACCGACCGCCTCATCGTCATCGACCGCACGGTCGCCTTCATTCCCGCGAACGCGGACCGCACGAAGGCCCTCGAAGTCCGCCACCCGGCGCTGATCACCCATTTCGTCACGGTCTTCGACCGCCTCTGGCACCTCGCCGCCCCCATGTACCCGGAGGCGGTCCAACAGCCTTCCCTCAACGGCATCACCACCCGCCAGCGCGCCATCGCGGGACTCCTCGTGGAAGGCCACACCGACGCGGTGATCGCCGACCGTCTCGGCATGAACATCCGCACCGCCCGAGTCCACATCGCCAAGCTCGCCGCCACCCTCGGCAGCGACAGCCGCGCCCAACTCGGCTACCTCATCGCGGAGTCCGGAATTCTCAGGCAGGAGGGAGCGGCAGAGTGACATCCGCGCGCCATCCGGAACACGGTGTGGACGACCTGTGTCCCGCCGGAACGCAGCTGTACGAACTCGCCCTGCGCGAAGGCCAGGTGAACCGCGCGGACGCCGACACGGCCCCGTGCCTGATCGACCACGGCCTGCTGCAACCCACCGCCACCGACCCCGACCGACTGGAACCGGTAGCCCCCGCGTCCGTGCTCCACCGGCTGCTGCGGAGGTCCGCGGAGCGCATCGCGGACGAACGCCGCCGCGAAGAACGCCTGGAGACCTTCTTCGGCCCACTGGTGGGGCTCGACGGCTCCGATACGGCGGCCACCGACCCACCGGCCCTCACCGTCCTCGACGACAAGGACCGCATCAACACGGCGATCACCGAGGCCATAGCGGACGCCAAGGACGAACTGCTCACCATCCAACCCAGCAGCAACCGTGACAGACGGCTGACCCCCAAGGCCGAGGCCATCGCTGTCGCCCGCGACCAGGCCCTGCTGGACCGCGGCGCTCGTATCCGCACCCTCTACCAGCACACCCATCGCTACAACCCGTACGCCATGGCCCGCTACCAGCACCTGCGCGGCGACGCCGAGGCCCGCACCCTGGACGAGGTCACCGACCGGCTCCTGGTCATCGACCGGCAGGTGGCGTTCATCCCCGCGAACGCGGACCGCACGACGGCCCTCGAAGTCCGCCACCCGGCGCTGCTCACCCACTTCGTCACGGTCTTCGACCGCCTCTGGCACCTCGCCACCCCCATGTACCCCGAGGCGGTCCAACAGCCCTCCCTGAACGGCGTCACGGCCCGCCAGCACGCCATCGCGACACTCCTCGTCGAGGGCCACACCGACGCGGTCATCGCGCACCGCCTGGGCATGAACATCCGCACCGCCCGAGTCCACATCGCCAAGCTCGCCGCCACCCTCGGCAGCGACAGCCGCGCCCAACTCGGCTACCTCATAGGGCAGTCGGGAATCCTCAAACAGGAAGGAGCGGTGGAGTGAACATGCCGCCGCACCCCGAGCACGACGTGGCAGACCTGTGCGCGGCGGGCATCGAGGTGTACGAAAAGGCCCTGAGCGAAGGGCAGGTGAGCAGCTCCGAGGCCGAACGGGCGCCCTGTCTCGTCGACTTCGGGCTGCTGACCCACTCCGTCACGGATCCACGGCGCCTGGAGCCGGTCACCCCCGCGGTCGCCTTCCACCGGATGCTGAGCACCATGGAGGACCGCGTCGCAGAGGAGCGCCGGCGCGAGCAGCGGCTCGCGGAGACCTTCGAGCCCCTGTTGCGGATGGACGGCCACCGCGCGGGCCCGGAGCAGGTCCCCACGCTGTGTGTGCTGAGCGGCCTGGACCGGATCGGCTCCGCCATCACCCAGGCACTGGCCGTGAGTTCGGGCGAGGTCCTCGCCATCCAGCCGCACGTCACCCACACCAGCCATACGCCCCCCGAGATCCACGTCGACGCGCTGGCGCGCGACCAGGCCCTGCTCGACCGCGGCGGCCGCCTCCGCACGCTCTACCAGCACACCCTGCGCCACGCACCGTCCGTGCTCGCGCGCTACGAACAGCTCCGCGGCAACGTCGAGGCGCGCACCCTGGAGGTGGTCCCGGACCGCCTCATCGTCATCGAGCGGACGGTCGCCTTCCTCCCCGCCAACGCGGACCGGACGCTGGCCCTGGAAGTCCGCCATCCCTCCCTGGTCGCTTTCTGCGTCACGGTCTTCGACCGCCTCTGGCACCTCGCCACGCCTCTGTACCCCGAGGCCGAGGCGGTCCGGCAGCCCTCCCTCAACGGCATCACGACCCGCCAGCGCGCCATCGCGGGCCTGCTGGTCGAGGGCCACACCGACGCCGTCATCGCCGACCGCCTCGGCATGAACATCCGCACCGCCCGCGTCCACATCGCCAAACTCGCCGCCACCCTCGGCAGCGACAGCCGCGCCCAACTCGGCTACCTCATAGGGCAGTCGGAGATTCTCGATCCGCCGGGGTGAGCTGGGCGGGCAGGTCCGGCATCCGTGACGCGGCGCCGTCCAGGCCCACCTGGGCGATACGGACGCCGAGTTGGGTACGGCTGGCCGCGCCGAGCGTCTCCGACAGCCGGGCGATGTGGGCGCGGCAGGTGCGGACGCTTATGCCGAGCCGTTCCGCGATCACCGCGTCCTGGTGGCCCTCCGCGAGCAGGGCCGCGATGGACTGTTCGCGGTGGGAGATGCCCTCGATGCCGGTGTCGGGGAGAGGTGCCGCGACGGGGATGGCGAGGCGCCACAGCCGGTCGAAGACCGTGACGAAGTAGTCGATCAGCGCCGGGTGGCGCAGTTCCAGCGCCATGGTGTGGTCGGCGTTGGCGGGGATGAAGGCGACCGTGCGGTCGAAGAGGATGAGGCGGTCGACTACCTCGTCCAGCGTCCGGGCCTCGACCGCGTCGCCCATCAACTCCAGGTAGTTCAGCAGGCCTTGGCCGTGCCGGGCGACATGGGTGTACAGGTCGCGCATCCGCACCCCGCGCGAGCGCAGGGCCAGGGCGCGGTGCAGACCCTCGGTGAGTTCCGGTTCGCGACGGATGCCGCCGGGCTGGACGGTGAGGACCTCGCCGGTGCACGCCTCGGTCGCGGCGTCCATCGCCGCCTGGATGCGGGCGAGGCCGTCCAGGACGCGGATCGCGGCGCCCTCCAGCGCCCCGGACGCCTCGATACGGCGGCCGAGACCGGCGTACCGCTCGAAGGCGTCGACCGCCGAACCCACCCGCCGGTGGCTCTCGCTGACCTCGTCGTAGACCCCGCGCAACAGCCGGGTCATGACCTCCTGCGGGGAGGTCGGCACCAGCCAGTCCATGTCGTCGGGGTCCGGGTGGAGGAGGGCGAGCTCCAGCAGACACGGCACCGGTTCGGCGTCCGTGCGCGGCACCCGGCCCCGCCGTACGGCCCGGGAGTACACGAGGTCCCCGGCGTCGCAGAGTCGGTCAGCACCATGTGGATGCGCGTCCGTCCCGTGCCCGGCCATTGCCCATCCCACCCCCGGTTCCCGGCTCTTTGCAGCGCAACTATGCGCGGACCCGACCTGCTCCGCAACACGTCTCCCCTTCGAACGGGCCCCGAAAACCACCGATATCGCTCACTATCTCCCCACCTCCGCGTGTTACCTTGCAACAAGCTGGGGGGTGCCCGGCCACGGCCGCCGGCCGCTTCGCCGTATCACTTTCCGCGTGAGCTGCCGGAAATCACTCAGAGATCGTCGTGTTACGTACCGCACTTAACGTCCCCTCATGGCGGACATATTTGACGCATACGCATTGGCCGATGCGTGGGACGAGATGTTTGTGCGGCCGGGTGAGGTCAGAACCGCCTACGAGCCGGTACTGGCGGCACTCCAACCGATCGAGCCGAGTGAACTGCGCTTCCGCGCGGACCAGATGGCCCGCGCGTTCACCGACCGTGGTGTGACCTACGCCTTCGCGGGCGAGGAACGGCCCTGGCCGCTGGACCTGGTGCCGAGGATCATCGACGCGCTGGAGTGGGATCTGATCCAGCGGGGCGTGGCGCAACGCGTACGCGCGCTGGAGGCCTACCTCTCCGACGCCTACTCCCACTGCCGCGCCTTCGAGGACGGGGTCGTCCCCTGGCGGCTGCTCCTCAACTCGGCCCATTTCCACCGGGCCGCGCAGGGCGTCGAACCACCGGGCGGGGTCCGCATCCACGTCGCCGGCATCGACCTCGTCCGGGACGAGGCCGGGGAGTTGCGGGTGCTGGAGGACAACGTGCGGGTCCCCAGCGGGGTTTCGTACGTCATCGAGAACCGCAGAGCGATGACGCGCATCTTCCCGTCCCTCTTCGCCGAGCAGCACGTGGTCCCCGTCGACGGCTACGCGGGACGGCTGCTGGCCGCACTGCGGGCCGCAGCGCCCGCCGGAACGACGGACCCCCGGGTCGTGGTCCTCACCCCGGGGCCGGGGAACGCCGCCTACTTCGAACACGCCCTGCTCGCCCGGCTGATGGGCGTGCAGCTGGTGGTGGGACACGACCTGACGTGCCGCAACAACCGGGTGTGGATGCGCACCACGCGCGGCGAGGTGCCCGTCCATGTCGTATACCGGCGCCTCGACGACGACTTCCTGGACCCGCTGCACTTCCGCCCCGACTCGGTGATCGGCTGCCCGGGCATCATGAACGCCGCCCAGGCCGGGAACGTCACACTCGCGAACGCCGTCGGCAACGGCATCGCGGACGACAAGCTCCTCTACACCTACGTCCCCGACCTCATCCGCTACTACCTCTCCGAGGAACCGATTCTCCCCAACGTGGAGTCCTACCGCCCTGACGAGCCGGGCCAGTTGGCGGCGATCCTCGACCAGATCGACCAGCTGGTCGTCAAGCCGGTGGACGGCGCGGGCGGCCAGGGCATCGTCATCGGACCCAAGGCCGACGCGAAGACCCTCGAACGCACTCGCAAAGCCGTCGCCGCCGACCCGCGCGGCTGGATCGCCCAGCGCCCCGTCGCCCTCTCCACCTCCCCCACCCTCGCGGGTGAACGCATGGCACCCCGCCACATCGACCTCCGCCCGTTCGCCGTCAACGACGGCACCGACGTCTGGGTCCTCCCCGGCGGCCTCACCCGCGTCGCCCTCCAGGAGGGCAACCTGATCGTCAACTCCAGCCAGGGCGGCGGCTCCAAGGACACCTGGGTGCTCGCCGAGGGCCCCGCCGAACAGCCCGAGCCACTGACCACGGACGGCCGACCGCCCGAGGTGGCACCCCGCCAGCACGGTCCCGACGGCAACCCCACGGTCGTACAGGAAGGGGCGCAGCAGCAGTGAACGACGTGATCCTCTCCCGGATAGCCGAGGCCCTGACGTGGACGGGCCGTTACGTCGAGCGCGCCGACACCACCGGCCGCATCCTCGACGCGTACCTCCACCGCATGCTGGAGGACCCCTGGCGCGACGAGGACGTGGCCTGCCGGTCCCTGTACGCGATCCTCGGGGTCGACGCGGGCGGCCAACGCGTCGACATGCAGCAGGTGTTGGACCAGCTCGCGTTCGACGCCCGCTCCACCTGCTCCATCGAAGGCGCCCTGGGCGCGGCCCGGTCGAACGCCCGCAGCGCCCGCGAGGCGGTCTCGTCCGAGATGTGGGAGTGCCTCAACTCCACCTGGCACGCGCTGGCCGACCAACGCCTCGCGGCCCGCCGTACGGGCCCGTACGCCTATCTGGAACTGGTCCGCCGCCGCGCCGCGTTGTTCTTCGGCCTCGCCGACTCCACGATGAGCCGCGACGACAGCTGGCGCTTCGTCGTCCTCGGCCGCAGCCTGGAACGGGTGGACATGACCGTACGCCTGCTGTCCGTAAGGGTGTTGGACGCCGCCCACGCCCCCGACTGGCCGACACTGCTGAGCGCCTCGGGCGCCGACGAGGCGTACGCGCGCGTCTACGGCGGCTTCGGCGACACCCCGCGCGTGGCCGAATTCCTGCTCCTGGACCGGGACTTCCCCCGCTCGGCACTGCACGCGCTGACGACGGCCGAGGAGTGCCTGACCGCACTCGGCCGCCAGCGCCAGGACCCGGCCCGCCGCCCCATCGGCCGCCTCCGCACCCGCCTCGAATACCTGGACTCGCACGCCTTGGAAGAACAACTCCCCGCGCTCCTCAAGGACTTGCAGCACGCCTGCATGGCCTCGGCGGAGGCGGTCGCGGAGTTGTTCTTCCCGTACCAGGGCCCCGTCGAATGGGCCCAGGAAGGAGCCTGAGATGACTGAGATGACCCGTAGGCTTCGCATCCGCCACACCACGCGCGTGTCGTACGCCCAGGCGGCGGTCTCCTCGCACAACGAGGTGCGGATGACCCCGCTGACGCTCCCCGGCCAGACGACACTGGACGCGCGCGTCACGGTGAACCCCACGACCCCCACCTGGTCGTACTGGGACTACTGGGGCACCCAGGTCACCGGCTTCGACCTGATGGACCCGCACGCGGACCTCACGATCACGGCGTCGAGCCTGGTCGAGACGTCCCCGGCGGACGCGCTCGGACCCGCGCCCAGCTGGCAGGAGGTGGGTGAACGCACCACGAACTCCCGCCTGTTGGAGTTCATCGGCCCCACGGTCCGTACGACGGTCCCGCCCAAGCTGCTGAAGAAGGCCCGCAAGGCGGCCGTAGGACTGGACCCCCACGAGACGGCGGTGGCGGTCTCCGGGCTGGTCGCCGACCGGGTGTCCTACCTCCCCGGCGTCACCGGAGTGAACACCTCCGCCGCCGAGGCCTGGGAACAGGGCGCGGGCGTCTGCCAGGACATCGCCCACGTCACCATCGCCCTCCTCCGCGGCCTGGGCCTGCCCACGCGCTACGTCTCCGGCTACCTCCACCCCGAACGGGAGGCGGAGTTGCACCGCCCGGTGGCAGGCCAGAGCCACGCGTGGGTGGAGTACTGGGCGGGCGACTGGTGCGGCTACGACCCGACCAACCGGACCCGGCCCGACGAGTCGCATGTGGTGGTCGGGCGGGGGCGGGACTACGACGACGTGACCCCGCACAAGGGGATCTACCGGGGGGTGGCGGGCGGACCGCCGGAGGTGACGGTGGAGTTCACGCGGGTGGCGTGAACTCCGTGCCTTCGAGGTGGCGGCGCGGGCCTCCGCCCTACTTCAGCCCGGCCGACTCACAAGCCGACTTGAACTTGGTCGTGCAGATGTCGGAGATCTTGTAGATCCCGTCCGCGACGACCGTCGACGCGATGTTGTCCCTCGTCAGCGCGACCACGGACACCAGCTGCGAGGGGATCTTCTTGTTGGTGGGGCTGTCCACCGAGTCACGGGTGAGGGCGTCGAACTCGATGTCCTTGCCCTGGACCCTGGCGACCGCGATCTTCGCGGCGGCCTCCGCCAGGTCGGGGTAGGGCTTGTAGACGCTCATGTACTGCTCGCCGGTCACGATCCGCTGCACGGCGGGGAGTTCGGCGTCCTGGCCGGTGATGGGCGGCATCTTCGTCACGCCCGCCGCCTTCAGGGCGTCGATGACGCCGCCGGCCATCGCGTCGTTGGCGGAGTACACCGCCGCGATGTTGTCCTTGCCGAGCTTGCCGATCGCCTCGGTCATCTCCTCCTGGGCGACCTTCGGGTCCCACGCCTTGGTGTTGTAGCTCGCGGCGACCGTCACCTTGCCCTGTAGCTCGGACAGCGCCCCCGTCTTGAACACCCCGGCGTTGGGGTCGGTCGGCGAGCCGTTGATCATGACGACCTTGTCGGAGGTGTCCACGTCGCTGCCCAGCGCCTCGACCAGGGAGCGGCCCTGCACCTCGCCGACGAGTTCGCCGTCGAAGGAGACGTACGCGTCGATCGGCCCCTCGGCGAGGCGGTCATAGGCGATGACGGGGATGCCGGCGGCCTTGGCCTTCTTCACCATGGGCAGGATGAGGTGCGAGTCGACGGAGTCGAGGATGATGATGTCGACCTTCTGGTCGATCATCTTCTGCATCTGCTTGTCCTGGACGCTCGCGACACCGCCCGCGTTCTGGTACTCGGCCTTGCCCTTCTTGTCGGTCAGTTCGCTGACCGTCGACTTGATGATCGGGAAGTCGAACTCCGCGTACCGCGTGTTCGTCTTCTCCGGCATCAGGACGCCCACCGTGATGTCGTTGCCCTTGGCCGGGGTGGCGTCCGAGCTGCTCCCCGACGAGTTGAGCACGCCACAGGCGGCCAGGGGCAGGGCCAGCGAGGACGCGGCCACGGATATGGCGATACGACGCATTGGTGAGCTCACTTCTGGTGCCGTCCGGACGTGGGCGCAGCATTGCAACCCAGGTGACTGAAAAGCCAACGCGGCTGCGGCCACCGGCGTCAAGCGGAACTACTTAACGAGATGGCAACACCACGTTCCGTTTGGTATGTGGAGACGTTGCGGAATCCCATCCAAACGCTCTTTACCGACCCTCCACTCAACGGGAGTTCATGAACGGGCAAAGATCAGCACAACCAAGTCCGTTCCTCGCGAGTCGTGATCGTCAACGGCCATCTGTCGCCGTGTCCGATCCGACTGGGAGACGCATGAACCGAGCTCGACCCGCGACGGCCACCGCCGTCGCCCTCTCCGTCGCGGGCGGCCTGCTCGCCGGCGCGACCGCGAGCGCCTCGGCCGCCACGACCTGCGATTCCCCGGTCTACAAACGGCAGTTCTTCGCGAACACCACCTTCAAGGGCACCCCGAAGCGGACGGACTGCGACAACGCCGTCGACCAGACCTGGACCGGCGCCCCCGCCACCGGCCTCCCGAAGGACAACTTCGCCGTCCGCTGGTCGGTGACCCGCGACTTCGGCTCCGGAGGCCCCTTCTCCCTCACCGCCACCGCCCAGGACGGCATCCGCGTCTACCTCGACGGCACCCGCAGGATCGACGTGTGGAAGAACGTCTCGACGACGGCGAAGAAGACGGTCCACGTCACCGTCCCGTCCGGCCGGCACACCCTCCGCGTCGACTACGTCAACTGGACCGGCAAGGCGGCCGTGAAGTTCACGTACGCGCCCCGGACCTCGGCGACCGTCGACAAGGTCAGGCCGCTCGCCCCGACGGGCACGGCGGTCTCCTACGACTCCGCGGGCAACAAGGCGAAACTCACC
This sequence comes from Streptomyces sp. NPDC002276, assembly GCF_053891435.1. Classification (NCBI taxonomy): domain Bacteria; kingdom Bacillati; phylum Actinomycetota; class Actinomycetes; order Kitasatosporales; family Streptomycetaceae; genus Streptomyces; species Streptomyces sp. NPDC002276. The sequence goes on from NZ_JBSFCQ010000010.1 coordinate 333,012, forward strand.
TGGTCGAAGAACCGGGAGATGGACCTCGCCGGGTACCGGGTCTACCGGCGCCTCAAGGGCACCGCGTTCGGCACCCAGCCCCTGAAGACGACCACCTCCGTCTCGTACACCGACACCCCGCCCCCGACCGGCGCCACGTACTACTACGAACTCCGCGCCTACGACAAGGCGGGCAACCAGTCGGCGGGCGGCGCCGACACGGCCGCCACCACCGTGGACCGGACCCCGCCCGCCGCCCCATTCGTCGAATGGGACTCCTGCCCGGACCTCGCGCCCTACGCGGCCCCGCAGCTCGTCACCACGGCCGCGAACCAGGCCGACATCGCCTGGTACGAGATGCAGCGCCTCGACACCGCGACCGCCAAGTGGATCACCGTCCACACCGGAACCAAGGGCGCGATCTGCGACACCACCTACCCCTCCGACGGAAGCGCCGTCACCTACCGGGGCCGGGCCCGGGACGCCGCCGGGAACTGGTCCGCGTACTCCGCGCCCACCAAATTCACCACCTCGGACCTGACCCCACCGGCACCGGTCACCGACGTCCGGGTCGAGTACCGCTCGGGCGTCCCGCACCTGGTCTGGTCCCCGGTCGCGGGAGCCGCCGCCTACCAGGTCCTCCAGCTCGACCCGGCGACCGGTGGCTGGCTCGACGCGCTGCCCGCCGAGGGCACCACGAAGGAGACCGACCTCGCACCGCGCCAACTGGCCGCGGTCGCCGACACCTACCGCTACGCGGTGCGCTCGGTGGACGCCAAGGGCAACGCCGCCGCCCCGGCGGAGATCCCGCTGACGATGACGGACCGGACGGAGGCGATCCCCGCGTTCGCGACCACCGCCGGCCGGTTCGACGAGGGCGTGATGATCGAGTGGAGCAGCGCCGACCCCTGGACCTTCGGCGAGGGCGAACCGCTGCTCACCTACCGGATCACCCGTACCGACCGGGCGACCGGCGAGAGCACCCAGGTGACCGGCTGCAAGCCCAACGACTCGCGGGACCTGCCGCTGACGGATCCGAAGACGTACTGGACCTGGAACACCGGCGACGCCCCCGACTACGCCGGCGACCGGCAGATCAACGGCGTCTGCTGGGACGTCTCCGGTGCCTCCGGGACGACGTACGACTACACGGTCGTGACGATCGACCCGTACGGCCATGAGTCACAGCCCGGTCCGGTCGCCACCGAGACCACGCCGGACACCGAGCGCCCGGCCCCGGTCGAGAACCTGGCCGCCGAGCAGATCCCGCTCGGGGTACGCCTGACCTGGACACCGCCGGCCGACGACGACGTCACGGCCTACAAGGTGTGGCAGGGCGTCACGGACCCGGAGACCGGCGAGACGGAGTGGAAGGAGAACTGCTGGACGGGCACCTCCCTGACCGACACCGAGATCCTCTGCCCGACGGTCCCCGACGGCGCCGCGCACACCTACAAGGTGGCCGCCACGGACGGCTCCCCCTTGATTCCCTGGTACGCCGGCCCCGAGGCCTTCCACCCCGCCGAACTCTCCGTCACCCTGCCCGACACCCGGCCGCCCGGCTGGACCGGGACCGAGGTCCAGGAGGACCAGTACCCGGAGCTGTACGTCGGCTGCTCCGCAAGCTCCGGCCTCGGTGACTGCGGCCGCTTCGCGAGCTACCGCGTGGAACGCTGGGACCCGGCGTCGGCCGCCTACCTCACCCTCGCCGGGGGCACCATGTACGACGCCGTGTTCTTCATGGACAAGACGGTCCACGAGGACACGCTCGGCCTGTACTACTACCGCGTCGTCCGCCTGGACGCCACCGGCGCGGAGGTCATGACGACGTCGACGGCGTACGGCGTCTGGGACTACTGGCTCTGACATGCCGAAGGGGCCCGGAGATTCGCTCTCCGGGCCCCTTCACCGTTGTCGGCGCGTCAGCGTCAGTCCGAGGACTGACGCTTCGGCCGCCACACCACCAGCGCGCTGGTCTGCTGGACCTCCTGGTACGGGACCAGGTCCCGGCGGTAGGAGGCGTGCACGGCGGCCTCGCGCTGCTGGATCGCCGCCGCCGCTCCGTCGACCGCCGCCTGGAGTTCGGCGACACGCTGCTGGAGCGCCACGACCTGGTTCTCCAGCTCGATGATGCGCTTGATGCCGGCCAGGTTGATGCCCTCGGTCTGCGACAACTGCTGGACGGTGCGCAGCAGTTCGATGTCACGGGCCGAGTAGCGCCGGCCACGCCCGGCCGTACGGTCCGGGGAGACCAGGCCGAGACGGTCGTACTGGCGCAGCGTCTGCGGGTGCAGGCCGGAGAGCTGGGCCGCCACCGAGATGACGTAGACCGGGGTCTCCTCGGTCAGCTCGTACGGGTTGCGTCGACGGCCGATCCCATCCATGGCTCTCATGCTCCCTTCGCGGCCTGGAACAGCTCCGCCCGCGGGTCTTCGTCCGCGGTCGCCTCTCTGTACGCCTCAAGCGCGTCACGAGCATTCCCCGTGACGTCCTTGGGGACACTCACCTCGACGGTCACAAGGAGGTCTCCCCGGGTGCCGTCCTTGCGGAAGGCGCCCTTGCCGCGGGCCCGCATGGTCCGGCCGTTGGGGGTGCCCGGCGGCAGCTTCAGCGTCACCGGGGGTCCGCCCAGGGTGGGCACCCTGACCTCGCCGCCCAGCGCCGCCTCGGCGAACGTCACCGGGACCGTCACCGTGAGGTTGTCCTCCTTGCGGCCGAACACGGGGTGCGTGTCGACATGCACCATGACGTACAAATCGCCCGCGGGACCGCCCCGTTCACCCGGAGCGCCCTTGCCGCGCAGCCGGATGCGCTGGCCGTCCGTGACCCCCGCGGGGATACGGACCTGCATGGTCCGCGACGACTTGGCGCGCCCGCTGCCCTTGCACTCGGCGCACGGGTGCTCGGCGATCAGGCCCCGGCCCTTGCAGTCCGGGCACGGGTCCGTCAGCGAGAAGCCGCCGCCGGAGCCGCGCGCGACCTGGCCGGTGCCGACGCAGGTCGGGCACACGCGCGGTGTGCCGTTCTTGTCACCGGTGCCCGAACAGGCCTTGCAGGGCTGCTGCGAGGACATCCGCAGCGGGACCGTGGCCCCTTCGATGGCCTCCGTGAAGCTGAGCGTGACCTCGGACTCGATGTCCTGGCCGCGCCTGGGCTGGGTACGGGTCGTGCCCGCGCCGCCCCGGTTGAACAGACCGCCGAACACGTCCCCGATCCCGCCGCCGAAGCCGCCGGGGGCACCGGTGCCGCCGCCCTGGGCGCCGCCTCCGAAGAGGTCGCCCAGGTCGAAGTTGAAGTTGCCGCCGCCCGCGCCGCCCGGCCCCGGGCGGTAGCCGCCGTTGCCGAAGAGCGAGCGGGCGTCGTCGTACTCCTTGCGTTTCTTGGGGTCACCGAGGATGTCGTGGGCCTCGGAGATCTCCTTGAAACGCTCCTCGGCCTTGGCGTTGCCCTTGTTGGCGTCCGGGTGGAACTCGCGGGCGAGCTTCCGGTACGCCTTCTTGATCTCGGCCTCGGTGGCGTCCTTGGGGACGCCGAGGACCTTGTAGTAGTCCTTCTCGATGAAGTCCTTGGTGCTCATCCTCGACGTCCCTCCTTCGGTCCGCTCGATGCGTCGGCTGCGTCAGCCCTCTTCAGGGCCGTTGTCCTTCTCGTCGCCGGCCTCGGACTCGTCCTTGGCCGCCTGCGCGCCGGGCTGCGGCTCGGCCACGGCCACCCGCGCGGGGCGGATGGTGCGCTCGCCGATGCGATACCCGGGCTGAAGGATCGCCACGCAGGTCGTCTCGGTGACGTCCGGCGCGTACGAGTGCATGAGGGCCTCGTGGATCGTCGGGTCGAAGGGCTCGCCCTCCTTGCCGAACTGCTGAAGTCCCATCTTCGCCGCGGCGGTCTCCAGCGACTCCGCCACCGACTTGAAACCGCCGACGAGTTCGCCGTGTTCCCGCGCTCGGTTGATGTTGTCGAGCGTGGGCATCAGCTCGGTCAGGAGGTTCGCCACGGCGATCTCCTTGACCGCGATCCGGTCGCGCTCGACGCGGCGGCGGTAGTTCTGGAACTCGGCCTGGAGCCGCTGGAGGTCCGCGGTGCGCTCGTCGAGCGCCTTGCGCACCTGGTCCAGCTGGGCCGTCAGACCGGCGATCTGAGCACTTGCGTCCCCTGCCGGGGCCTCCCCCTCCCCACTACCGGAGGGGGAGGCGGCCTGCGGCTCGGCGTCGTCGGGGGTGGCGCCGGAGGGGACGTCGGGCTTCTCGTCGAAGCCCGGGGTCTCCTCCGTCACGCGGCACCGTCCTTGCGCTCGTCGTCCACGATCTCGGCGTCCACCACGTCGTCGTCCGCCCGGGGAGCCTCCGCGCCCGGGGCGTCGCCGCCCGCGGCCTGCGCGGCCTGGGCGTCGGCGTACATGGCCTGGCCGACCTTCTGCGAGACCGCGGCGACCTTCTCGGTGGCGGTGCGGATCTCGGCGGTGTCCTCGCCCTTCAGCGTGGCCTTCAGCTCCTCGACGGCGGCCTCGACCTCGGTCTTGACGTCGGCGGGAACCTTGTCCTCGTTGTCCTTGAGGAACTTCTCCGTCTGGTAGACGAGCTGCTCGCCCTGGTTGCGGGACTCGGCGGCCTCGCGGCGGCGGTGGTCCTCGTCCGCGTACTGCTCGGCCTCCTGGCGCATGCGGTCGACCTCGTCCTTCGGCAGCGAGGAGCCGCCGGTGACGGTCATCTTCTGCTCCTTGCCGGTGCCGAGGTCCTTGGCCGTGACGTGCATGATGCCGTTGGCGTCGATGTCGAAGGAGACCTCGATCTGCGGGACACCGCGCGGGGCCGGCGGCAGACCGGTCAGCTCGAACATTCCGAGCTTCTTGTTGTACGCCGCGATCTCGCGCTCGCCCTGGTAGACCTGGATCTGCACGGAGGGCTGGTTGTCCTCGGCGGTGGTGAAGATCTCGGACCGCTTGGTCGGGATCGTGGTGTTGCGCTCGATGAGCTTGGTCATGATCCCTCCCTTGGTCTCGATACCGAGGGACAGCGGGGTGACGTCGAGGAGCAGGACGTCCTTGACCTCGCCCTTGAGGACACCGGCCTGGAGGGACGCGCCGATGGCGACGACCTCGTCCGGGTTGACGCCCTTGTTGGCGTCCTTGCCGCCGGTCAGCTCGCGCACGATCTCCGCGACGGCGGGCATCCGGGTGGAGCCACCGACGAGGACGACGTGGTCGATCTCGTTGATGGAGATGCCGGCGTCCTTGATGACGTTGTGGAACGGCGTCTTGCAGCGCTCCAGCAGGTCGGCCGTCAGCTGCTGGAACTGGGCGCGGGTGAGCTTCTCGTCCAGGTGCAGCGGGCCCTCGGCGGACGCCGTGATGTAGGGCAGGTTGATCGAGGTCTCGGTGGAGCTGGACAGCTCGATCTTGGCCTTCTCGGCAGCCTCGCGGAGACGCTGGAGGGCCATCTTGTCCTTGCCCAGGTCCACGCCGTGACCCGCGGCGAACTGCTTCACCAGGTAGTCGACGACCCGCTGGTCCCAGTCGTCACCACCGAGGTGGTTGTCGCCGTTGGTGGCCTTCACCTCGACGACGCCGTCACCGATCTCCAGGAGGGACACGTCGAAGGTGCCGCCACCGAGGTCGAAGACGAGGATCGTCTGGTCGTCCTTGTCGAGCCCGTACGCCAGCGCGGCGGCCGTCGGCTCGTTCACGATGCGCAGGACGTTCAGGCCCGCGATCTCGCCGGCCTCCTTCGTCGCCTGACGCTCCGAGTCGTTGAAGTACGCGGGGACGGTGATGACCGCGTCGGCCACCTTCTCGCCCAGGTACGCCTCGGCGTCGCGCTTCAGCTTCTGCAGGATGAAGGCGCTCATCTGCTGCGGGTTGAAGCTCTTGCCGTCCAGCTCGATCTTCCAGTCCGTGCCCATGTGGCGCTTCACGGAACGGATGGTCCGGTCAACGTTCGTGACCGCCTGGCGCTTGGCCACCTCTCCGACGAGCACCTCGCCGTTCTTGGCGAAGGCGACGACGGACGGCGTGGTCCTGGCGCCCTCTGCGTTGGTGATGACGGTGGGCTCGCCGCCTTCAAGAACGCTGACGACGGAGTTAGTCGTGCCCAGGTCGATGCCGACCGCACGTGCCATGGTTGATTCCTCCAGCAATGACTTGAGTGGAACAGGCTCAAGTGTGCACGACACTCACCGCTGGGTCAACAGAGCTGAGTCGAGCAGACTCAACTCTTATCCGTTCCTTACACGCAACCGCGCCCCGACCTGCGACGATCCGACCCGCCGCACCCCGTAGACAGAGACTTTCAACAGCCCTCCTACGACGACCAGGGCCCCGCCCGCCACCCACATCACGGCGGATCCACCCGCCCACCCGTTGTGCACGAGCACCCCGACGAGCACCCCGGAGAACGCCCCGACCGCCACGAGCACCACCGCCCCCTGCGGAGTGAGCCCCAACCGCCGCAGCCGATGGGCGAGATGGTCCGGGCCACCCCGCAGCAGCGCCCGCCCGGCCAGCCGCCGCGACAGCAGCACCAGGACGGCGTCGGCGCTCGCGACGGCGGTGAGCGCGAACAGCACGCCCGCACTGGACGCGAGGTCGTGCCCGGCACGGCTGACCACGGCCGCCGAGGCGAGCACGAAGCCCGTGAACAGCGATCCGCAGGCGCCGAGCGCGATCCGCGCGGGATGCCAGTTGTGCATCAGGAACCCGGTGAGCGCGGCGGCCAGCACACTCAGCAACACCGCGAGCCCGTCCATCACTTCCATCGCGGCGCAGGCCCCCACCCCGAAGGCGGTGACCACCCCCACGGTCCCCGCGAGCCCGTCGGCGTGATCGAGCCCCTTGAAGGCGGCGGCGACGAACACGATCCAGGCCGCCGCCAGCAGCCCGCCGGACACCCCGAGCGTCCCGTACGGCACGACACAGGCCGCCGCCACCGCCGTACCGAGAACCAGGACCCGGGTCTTGAGCCGCCACACGTCGGCGACCAGCCCGAGCGCGGCCACGGCGGACCCGGCGGTCAGCAGTCCGCCGACGCCGTCCCCCAGCGGCGCGACACCGGTCCAGTCGCACCCCCAGGTCACCGCCGCGACGGCGATCACGACGGCCAGTCCCCCGAGCAGCGGTACCGGGCGCGTGCGCCGCCGCCGGTCGACGATCCCGGCGCGCAGGGCGGGCACCCGGAGCAGTGCGGCGAGGAGGGCGGAGAGGAGGAGGGCGGTCGTGGCGGCGAGAATCCCGTAGAGCACGGTTCCAAATTAGACGCAAATGTACAAATTCAGTACGAATAACACGATCGGACCGTCACAGGTTTTTAAGGCAACCCTCAGCGACATAGATCACCGCACGCCTGGCTACAGTGCGACAGAGAATGGGGGTAATCTCGGTCGGACCGATTAAGTTACCGCTTAGTAATGTTCTTGGTTTGGTAATGACCCCTCGCAGGCCCGAGGAGCCCTGAAATGCAACTCGCCGCGATCATCGTGTCGCTGGTTCTGATCGTGGTCGGTGTGGCGCTGTTCGCGCGCGCCGTCCTTCAGATCTACACCTTCATGCGACTCGGCCAGAACGTGCCCGCGGGCACCCGCACCGACGAACCCGTCCAGCGCACCGTCACCGTGGCCAAGGAGTTCCTCGGGCACACCCGGATGAACCGCTGGGGCGTCGTCGGGGTCGCGCACTGGTTCGTGGCGGTGGGCTTCTTCTCGCTGCTGCTGACGATCGTCAACGCCGTCGGCCAGCTCTTCCAGGCCGACTGGCTGCTGCCGGTCATCGGCGAATGGGCGCCGTACAACGTCTTCGTCGAGTTCATCGGCACCATGACGATCCTCGGCATCCTCGCCCTGATCGTCATCCGCCAGCTCAGCAAGCCGAACAAACCGGGCCGCAAGTCCCGCTTCGCCGGCTCCAACTTCGGCCAGGCGTACTTCGTCGAGGCCGTCATCCTCATCGTCGGCGTCTGCATCTTCATGCTGCACGCGCTCGAAGGCGCCCAGCACCACGTCGACGCGTACGAGGCGTCCTTCTTCATCTCGTACCCCGTGGTGTCGGCCCTCCGTCACCTGGACGTCTCCACCCTCCAGAACCTCACGTACCTCTTCGCCGGCGTGAAGATCGCGACCTCCTTCATCTGGATGATCACGGTCGCCCTGAAGACCGACATGGGCGTCGCCTGGCACCGCTTCCTGGCGTTCCCGAACATCTGGTTCAAGCGCAACGCGGACGGCGGTACGTCCCTGGGCGCCCTGCTCCCCATGACGTCGGGCGGCAAGCCGATCGACTTCACCGACCCGGGCGACGACGACGTCTTCGGCGTATCGCAGGTCGAGCAGTTCTCCTGGAAGGGCCTGCTCGACTTCTCCACCTGCACCGAATGCGGCCGCTGCCAGTCGCAGTGCCCCGCCTGGAACACCGGCAAGCCGCTCTCCCCCAAGCTCCTGATCATGTCGCTGCGGGACCACGCCCACGCCAAGGCGCCCTACCTGCTCGCGGGCGGCGGCAAGTCCATGGAGGGCGAGGAGAAGGCGACGGAGGAGCAGCTGGCCGGCGTACCGGCGGCGGCTCTGGCGGAGGCCGAACGCCCCCTCATCGGCACGCTCGAAGAGAACGGCGTCATCGACCCCGACGTCCTGTGGTCCTGCACCACCTGCGGCGCCTGCGTCGAGCAGTGCCCGGTCGACATCGAGCACGTCGACCACATCGTCGACATGCGCCGCTACCAGGTGATGATCGAGTCCGCGTTCCCGTCCGAGGCCGGGACGATGCTCAAGAACCTGGAGAAGAAGGGCAACCCCTGGGGGCTCGCCAAGAAGCAGCGCCTGGAGTGGCTCAAGGAGGTCGAGTTCGAGGTCCCGGTCGTCGGCCAGGACATCGAGGACCTCACCGAGGTCGAGTACCTGTACTGGGTCGGCTGCGCCGGCGCCCTGGAAGACCGCGCCAAGAAGACGACGAAGGCCTTCGCGGAACTCCTCCACATCGCGGGCGTCAAATTCGCGATCATGGGCGGCGACGAGAAGTGCACCGGCGACTCCGCGCGCCGCCTCGGCAACGAGCCCCTGTTCCAGGAACTCGGCATGGAGAACGTCATGGCACTGAACATGGCGTTCGGCGAGGAACTCGACGACGACGGCAAGGTGGTCCCCGAGTCGGCGAAGCCTCGCGCCGCGAAGAAGATCGTCGCGACCTGCCCGCACTGCCTCAACACCATCGGCAACGAGTACCCGCAGCTCGGCGGCGACTACGAGGTCATCCACCACACCCAGCTGCTCCAACACCTGATCGACGAGGGCAAGTTGATCCCGGTGACGCCGGTGGAAGGTCTGATCACCTACCACGACCCGTGCTACCTGGGCCGCCACAACAAGATCTACACGCCCCCGCGCGAGATCATCGCCAGCGTCCCCGGCCTCCGCAACGAGGAAATGCACCGCCACAAGGAACGCGGCTTCTGCTGCGGCGCGGGCGGCGCCCGCATGTGGATGGAAGAGCGCATCGGCAAGCGCATCAACAACGAGCGCGTCGACGAAGCCCTCTCCCTGAACCCCGACATCGTGTCCACGGCCTGCCCCTTCTGCCTGGTCATGCTCACGGACTCGGTGAACGGCAAGAAGAACGACGGCAAGGCCAAGGAGTCCATCCAGGTCGTCGACGTGGCCCAGCTCCTCCTGGACTCGGTCAAGAAGCCGGCCGACGACGAGCCCCCGGCGGGCACCGCGGAACCGGAGACCGCCCCGGAGCCCGAGCCCGTCAAGTAACAACCGCCCGATCCGCTACGACAACGCCCCGCACCCTCACTGGAGAGTGCGGGGCGTTGTCGTCCCGTTCGGAGAAACGGCCGCCGCCCCAGGGAACCAGGCCATCCGGTGAAGTCCCCCGGGCACGGCGCCCACCAGCCGTGCCGCATACCCGCGTACGCCGCCCAACTCCCGCCGCCATACGACTTGTTGAGGGAAACGTGCCCCCAGCCCCTCCACTCCTCTGCTCCTCCAGCAGCCCCATGGTGTAGCGCGCTACACCATGCATTCGGGAGAACGGTCCCTCGTGACGGCGAGCGCGCGACGGAATCGTAGAGGTCAGAGATCAAGCCCCTCCGATCCTCCCCTCCTCCCCACCGATCCCCGAAGGAAATGCCGTGAAATCGCTGCTCGCCACCGTGAAGTCGTTCATCGCCAACCTGCTGCTGTGGTCGTTCTTCATCGGCGGCCTCGCCGCGAGCACGGCATCCGGCGCCGTGCTCGACGGTGCGGCGAAGACCGCGGCCACCTTCGCCGGTATCGCCGTCTCGATGCTGACGGGCTCGCGTATCGCGAAGAAGCCGAAGATCAAGGCGTTTCTGTCGAAGACGTCGACCCTGTGGTTCCTGTTCCTCTTCAACGGCGGTGTGGCCGTGGTCAGTTACTTCGCCATGGACGGCGCCAAGGGCATCGCGACGGCGGCCGGAATGGGCCTGGTCTCCCTGGGCGCGGCGGGCGGCCTGATCTCCAACCTCCGCAAGGGAACGGCCAAGACGTCGCCCCGCCCCTCGACGGACGAGCCCTGGGCCTGACGGCCCGATCCGCACCGCAGCCCCTCACCGAACCGAACCGAACCAACCCGCTCCGACCCGACCCGACCCGAAAGGCTTCCCATGACCACGCATCGCCCGCGCGTCCGGCGTACAGCCACCATGGCCACGACAGCCGCAGCCATAGCCCTGACGGCCGGACTCCTGACGGCCTGCGACCCGACCGACCCCTCCGACGCCTCCAACTCCCTGAACTGTCTGAAGAACTGGAACACCATCTCCGACAGCCTCAAGGCGATCCACGACGCGGGCGTCGACGCGGCGAAGGATCCGACCCGCACCGACGAATCCATCACGACGATCGACAAGAACCTCGACAAGATCAACGCGGACTCGGACGACAGCAAGGTCAACAAGGCGGTTGATGACCTGAACAAGGCGATCTCCGACTACAACAAGGCGATCCTGAACGGCGATACGAACCCGGATTCCAGCAAGATCGACGCGGCAGCAGACAGGCTCAAGAACGTCTGCACGTCATGACGCGACAGTGGACGTGGCTCTACAAGTCACCGTTGGGCCACTCGCTTCTTTGCCAGTGTCGGGCCGGAACGGACCAAGTAAAGGGCGCTCCCTACGGTCGCGTCGGCTCCGCCGATTCCGCTCCGCTCCACCCTTGACTAGGCCCGCCCCAGCCCGTCTTAGAAGCGAGCGAGCAGCCCGAAAGAATGGGGGCCCAGGCATACCAGCCCTTACGTCGGCTACGACCGCACCCAGCGGAGCGGATGCGCATCCGCGCCTCGCCAGCACGCCGGGCCGGCTTAGCGGCCAACCCCCGGCGGGGGGGGAGAGCCTCCCAGGAACCCGGGAACCCGGGAGCCCTGGGGGGGTGGGGGTGGGGGTAGGTCTGAAAAAGTGTGTCACTTCGAACGGAAACTGACACACTTTTTCAGACCCGGGGGGCGCCCCCCGCCCCCCCCCCCCCCCCCCCCCCCCCCCCCCCCCCCCCCCCCCCCCGCACCCCCCC
>NZ_JBSFCQ010000011.1:0-334912 GCF_053891435.1 Streptomyces sp. NPDC002276
TCGGCGTCCACCTCTCCGAAGAATTCCAGCTCCACCCCGAACAATCCACAGACGCCATCGTCATCCACCACCCCGAAGCCAAATACTTCAACGCGCGCTGAACGTACAAGCGCGTTGATCGGATAAGTCGTACACTGGTCGGTCCACCGCAGGCCGGTCGCCTCTCTGCGAAAAAGAGGCGGCCGGCCTGATCGTCCCTCAAGGAGGTGCGCCAGGATGACCAGCACGGTTCCCGCGCTCGGAACCCGTACGGCCGAAGGCTCCGCGCTTCAGGCCGTTCTCCTCGACATGGACGGCACCCTGGTGGACACCGAGGGCTTCTGGTGGGACGTCGAGGTCGAGGTCTTCGGCGCCCTCGGACACACCCTCGACGACTCCTGGCGCCATGTCGTGGTCGGCGGCCCCATGACCCGCAGCGCCGGCTTCCTGATCGAGGCGACCGGCGCCGACATCACCCTCGCCGAGCTGTCCGTCCTGCTCAACGCCGGTTTCGAGGACCGCATCGGGCGGGCCCTGCCGCTGATGCCGGGCGCCGCCAGACTCCTGGCCGAGCTCTCCGAGTACGAGATCCCCACCGCCCTGGTCTCCGCCTCGCACCGGCGCATCATCGACCGCGTCCTGACCACGCTCGGCCCGCAGCACTTCGCGCTGACGGTCGCCGGCGACGAGGTGGCGCGCACCAAGCCGCACCCCGACCCGTATCTGTTCGCCGCCGCCCGCCTGGGCGTCGACCCGGCCCGCTGCGCGGTCGTGGAGGACACCGCGACCGGTGTCGCGGCGGCGGAGGCCGCGGGCTGTCTGGTGGTCGCCGTACCGTCCGTGCAGCCCATCGCACCGGCCGCCCGGCGCACTGTCGTGACCTCGCTGGAAGTCGTCGACCTGGCATTTCTGCGGGGACTGATGACCGACCGATGACGGAAATGCGTCAGCCGTTCACCGAGCGTGCAAACTCCAATGGGAAAGGAATTCACACCCGGTCGACCGGTCGAATTCCAGCGCTCTCCAACCGAGTTGAGGGTGTGAGGTTCCCCACGTGTACGGCGGTCGACATAGCGGCCGTCCTGTGCTGTTCACCCCATTTCTGAGGCCGATCACGCACCGTTGTGTCCCGATTGGTGAAACGCTGAACCAATCCTTCCGCCGGCGGGTTTTCGGTCTGTCCACAGCCGGTTCCGCAGCGTGATGGGAACTCAACTACGGTGGCCGCGAACCCCTGTGCGGGTCCGGACTAATCTCAAGGCGAGAACATCGCCCTATGCCCCCGTGATCGGCGTCACCACCCTATGCATGCCGGGTACACGGAATCGAACAGCTCTGGAGAACTTCGAGCATGAACCGCAAGACTTTGGTGCTGCCGGCCGTCGTCGGCCTGCTCGCGCCGGTGCTCGCCGCCTGTGGCGGCTCCGGCAGCGGAAGTTCCGGCGGCGGAGCGATAGTCGTCGGCACCACGGACCGGTTCGAGGCGACGAAGGACGCTCCGGCGCCGCTCGACCCCGCCTACGCCTACGACGTCGGCACCTGGAACATCCTGCGCCAGACCGTGCAGACCCTGATGATCCAGCCCAAGGGCGAGGGTGACCCGGTCCCCGAGGCCGCCGAGAAGTGCGGCTTCACCGACACCGGCAGCGAGCGCTACGCCTGCACCCTGCGCGAGGGTCTGAAGTTCGCCAACGGCGACAAGATCACCGCGGCCGATGTGAAGTACTCCATCGACCGCGCGATGCGCATCAAGGCCGACAGTGGTGTGTTCGCCCTGCTGTCGACCGTCGACACCATCGAGACCCAGGGCGACCGCGAGGTCATCTTCCACCTGAAGACGGCCGACGCCACCTTCCCGTACAAGCTGTCCACCCCGGTCGCCGGCATCGTGAACCCCGACGACTACGAGAAGGACAAGCTGCGCGACGGCTTCAGCGTGGACGGCTCCGGCCCGTACACGCTCTCGGTCGCCCAGAAGGACGACGCGATCACCACGGCCACGTTCACCAAGAACCCCAATTACAAGGGGACTCTGCAGGTGAACAACAGCAAGGTCGAGATGCGCTCCTTCGCGGACGCCACCTCCATGGGCACCGCGCTGAGCAAGGGCGACATCGACGTGATGACGCGCACCATGTCGCCGGAGCAGATCCAGAAGCTCGGCGACGACTCGAACGGCGACATCGACCTCGTCGAGATGCCCGGCCTCGAAATCCGCTACCTCGCCTTCAACACGGACGCCGCGAGCGTGAAGACGAAGGCCGTGCGCGAGGCGATGGCCCAGCTCATCGACCGCGGCGAACTCGTCTCCAAGGTCTACGGCACCGAGGCCGAGCCGCTCTACTCCATGGTCCCCGCGACCATCACCGGCCACTCGAACTCGTTCTTCAACAAGTACGGCGACCCGAGCGTCACCAAGGCCAAGTCCCTGCTGACCAAGGCCAGCATCACCACCCCGGTGAAGCTCACGCTGCACTACACGACCGACCACTACGGCCCGGCCACCAAGGAAGAGTTCGAGCAGTTGCGGTCGCAGCTCAACAACAGCGGCCTGTTCGACGTCACGATCAAGGGCGAGCCCTGGTCCACGTTCGTCCCGGCCGAGCGCAAGGGCTCGTACGACGTCTGGGGCATGGGCTGGTTCCCCGACTTCCCCGACGCCGACAACTACCTCGCGCCGTTCCTCGACACGGACAACTTCCTCAAGCTGCCGTACAACAACTCCGAGATCATCAAGACCCTGATCCCGGAGTCCCGTCAGGAAGCGGACCGGCTCGCCGCCGCCAAGAGCCTCACCACCATCCAGGACATCGTCGCCACCGACGTCCCGCTGATCCCGCTGTGGCAGGGCAAGCAGTACGTCGCCGCCCGCGACGACATCACGGGCACCGCGTACGCGCTCAACTCCTCCTCGACCCTGCAACTGTGGGAGCTCGGCCGCGGAGTCTGACCGCCTGACAGCGAGGTAAGCAAGTTCCACCAGTGGCCGGTCCCGCCCATCGCGGCGGGGTCGGCCACTGGCCTGTTGACTCGGCAAGAGCCGAACTCGCCCCGCAGACACGGAGAGGGCGCCCCTGTCAGGAAGGGGCGCCCTCTCCGCTCGTACCGCTCGTGCCCGGTCTACTACGTGCTACGGCGTCTACTGCGCGCCGGGGCGCACCAGCCCGCTCTCGTACGCGTACACCGCCGCCTGCACCCGGTCCCGCAGGCCCAACTTGGTGAGGACGTGCCCCACATGCGTCTTGACGGTGGTCTCGCTGACGAACAGATCGGCGGCGATCTCCGCGTTCGACAGCCCGCGCGCGACCAGCTTCAGTACCTCGACCTCACGCTCGGTCAGCGTGTGCAGGGCGTCCGGCACCGGCTCGTCACCGGACGGCAGATGACCGGCGTACTTGTCGAGCAGCCGCCGCGTGATGCTCGGCGCGAGCATGGCCTCGCCGGCGGCCACCACCCGGATCGCCTGCACCAGCTCGTTCGCCGGCGCGTCCTTCAACAGGAAGCCACTGGCACCGGCCCGCAACGCCTCCACCACGTACTCGTCGAGGTCGAAGGTGGTCAGCACCAGCACCTTCGCCGGGCCGTCCCGCCCGGGACCGGTGATCTGCCGCGTCGCCTCCACCCCGTCCATCCGCGGCATACGGATGTCCATCAGCACGACATCGGGCTGTAGAGCCCGCACCTGGTCGAGCGCCTGTAGACCGTCACCGGCCTCACCGACGACCGCGAGATCCTGCTCGGCCTCCAGAATCATCCGGAACCCGGTGCGCAGCAGCGGTTGGTCGTCGACAAGTAGGACGCGGATGGCCACGTGAGTCTCCTTCGCTAGCCCGGGCCCATTCTGCCCTGCGCGACAGGCGACTACCCGACCGGGCCGACGGGGCCCACGGGGAGGGCCCGGGTCGCTGACTTCGGGGGCGGCGTCGGAGTGGGCCGCTGACTTCGGGGGAGGTGCCGGAGCGGACCGCTGATTTCGCGGATGGTCCGGAACGGGCCGCTGTGCCGTCGCCTCGTGGGCCGAAGCGGCGTCGGCTGCCGCCTAGCCCCCTGTGGAGTCACCGTCCGCTGCCGGGCCTTCGGCCGAAACGCTTTCGGCCACCCGCACCGGCAGCGGATACGGCGGGGGAGTGCCGCCGAACTCCGGGCACACTGCCTTGTGGTCGCACCAGCCGCACAGCTTGGTCGGCCGGGGCCGCCACTCGCCCGTCTCCGTGGCCAGCCGGATCGCCTCCCACAGCGCGAGCAGCTTGCGCTCCACCCGCTCCAGATCCGCGAGGACGGGGTCGTAGGTCAGCACGTCCCCGCTGCCCAGATACACCAACTGGAGCCGCCGCGGAACGACCTGCTTCAGCCGCCAGACCACCAGCGCGTAGAACTTCATCTGGAACAGCGCGCCCTCGGCATACTCCGGCCGAGGCGCCTTGCCCGTCTTGTAGTCGACGATCCGCACATCACCCGTGGGCGCCACATCGACCCGGTCGATGATCCCGCGCAGCTTCAGCCCTGAGTCCAACTCGGCCTCGACGAACATCTCGCGCTCGGCCGGCTCCAGCCGCGTCGGATCCTCAAGGGAGAACCAGCGCTCCACCAGCCGCTCCGCCTCCCCGAGCCAGCGCGCCAACCGCTCGCCCTCCGGATCGTCGGCGAACAGCTCCACGACCTCCGGCCGGGTCTCCCGCAGCCGGTCCCACTGCGCCGGGATCAGCGACTTCGCACGCGGCGCCGTACGCTCGGCGGCCGGCGCGTCGAAGAGCCGCTCAAGGACCGAGTGCACCAGGGTCCCGCGAGTCGCCGCCTCGCTGGGCTTCTCCGGCAGCCGGTCGATCACCCGGAACCGGTACAGCAACGGGCACTGCATGAAGTCGCTGGCACGCGAGGGGGACAGGGAAGCGGGCGCTATGGCGACCCGCTCGACCACGCCCGCCGTCCCCGCCTCCACTGCCGCTACCACGCCCGGCCCCGCCGCCGCGCCCTCGTCGCCGACTGTTCCCGCGACGCCCTCCGCACTCGTCTCCATGCCCACAGACCTTACGGCCCGCCACTGACAGTGACCCGCCCCCGGCCGACGCGCCCGCGACAGCCGGGGAAACACGGGGGGTGCCGGGGCGGAACGCGTCGCGACCGCCGCATACCATCGACCCGAGACCCCTCCGCCCGGCTGGCGCGGAGGACGCTTCGAACGAGGGGACACCGTGGACGAGAGCGGCGGCAGCGCACAGCCGCGGTCCGGCAACGACGAGCCGACCGAACACGCCACGGGCGCCACGACCCCGGCCGCCGACCCCGGCACCCCGGAACCGAAACACGACGACACCCCCCACAACGGCACCGAGAGGCCCATCCGGCACGTCGAGGACCCCGACACGTCGTCCACGAACCACGCGAAGCCGACCACCACGCCCAACCACTCGGAGACGCCGACTCCGTCCGGGCCGACACCGACGCACCCCAACGAGCCGACACGCCCGCCCGGCCCCACCGCCACCGCCGACCCACCACCGGGACCGGCCACGCCACCGACCACCCCCGCCCCACAGGACGACCTCTCGGCACCGGAATCGCCCACGCCGACCATTGGCTCCGCCTCGCTTTCCACTGACTCCGCCCAACACGACGGCCCGTCGACCCCGGGTCCGAGCGCGCCGTCCGGCGACTCCACTCCGCCCGACCGCACGCCGACGGGGGTTTCCGGTAAGCCGTCCACCGGTCCTGCCCCGCACGACGGCCTGTCGACGCCGGGTTCGGGCACGCCCTCCGCAGGCTCCGCCCCGCCCGCCGGCCCGTCGACGCCAGGATCGGCCAGGCCGTCCACCGGCTCCGCCCCCCACGAGGCCGCACCCGCGTCCGAAACCGGCACGCAGTCCGTCGACTCCTCCGCCGACAACGCCCCGTCGGCGCCGGTATCCGGTACACCCTCCACCCCGTCCACCAGCCCCACCCCAAACACCGATACGGACACCGACACCGCGACCGGCACCCCCGACAAGGCCACCGCTCCCCACGACACCCCGCACGCCGACCGGGCCCCCGACCGCCCCCACGCCCACACGGAGGCGCACGCTCACACCGGCGCGCCCACGTCCCCCGACGCCCGCCCCGGCGGTACCGCCATGCCCAAGGGACGCCCCCCGCAGCGCCCCAAGGAGCCCGGTGGGGGGCTGCTGATGGGGCGGCCCTTCGGGGTGCCCGTGTACGTGGCGCCCAGTTGGTTCCTCGTCGCCGCGCTCATCACCTGGGTGTTCGGCGGCCAGTTGGACCGCGTGCTGCCCGAACTCGGCGCCGCCCGATACCTCGTGGCCCTCTTCTTCGCGGTCGCCTTCTACGGCTCCGTCCTGGTGCACGAACTCGCCCACACCGTCGCCGCACTCCGCTTCAAACTCCCGGTCCGCCGCATCCAGTTGCAGTTCTTCGGCGGTGTCTCCGAGATCGAGAAGGAGGCCGAGACCCCCGGCAGGGAGTTCGTGCTGGCCTTCGTCGGCCCGCTGCTCTCGCTCATCCTCTCGGGGATCTTCTACCTGGCCATGCTGCCCGTCGAACCCGGCACCGTCCCCGGCGTCCTGCTGGCCGGCCTGATGGTCTCCAACCTCATCGTGGCCGCCTTCAACCTCCTGCCCGGCCTGCCCCTCGACGGCGGCCGGATGCTCCGCGCCGTCGTCTGGAAGATCACCGGCAGGCCCATGAGCGGCACGATCGCCGCCGCCTGGGTCGGCCGCGCCCTCGCCGTCTCCGTCCTGATCGGCCTCCCGCTCCTCACCCAGACCGGCGCCCTCGGCACCAACACCGAGGACATCAGCGGCATGGACACCGTCACGGACGCCCTCCTGGCCGCGATCCTCGCCGCGATCATCTGGACCGGCGCCGGCAACAGCCTCCGCATGGCCCGCCTGCGCGAACACCTCCCCGACCTCCGCGCCCGCAACCTCACCCGCCGCGCGGTCCCCGTCGAGACGAACACGCCCCTCTCCGAGGCCCTGCGCCGCGCCAACGCCGCCGGCGCCCGCGCCCTGGTCGTCGTCGACGCCGACGGCCAACCGCTCTCCCTCGTCCGTGAGGCGGCCATCGTCGGCGTCCCCGAACACCGCCGCCCCTGGGTCTCCGTCAGCGGCCTCGCCCAGGACCTCACCGAAGGCATGCGCGTCTCCGCGGAACTCGCCGGCGAGGACCTCCTCGACACCCTGCGCGCCACCCCGGCCACCGAATACCTCGTGGTCGAGGAGACCGGCGAGATCTACGGCGTCCTGTCCGCGGCCGACGTCGAGCGCGCCTTCGTGAAGGCCATGGCCCGCCCCAACTGAGGCACGCGCGCGTGGTCGGCGGCCCCCGCAAACGCCGGTAGGCTGGTCACATGTCCGAACCGACCGGTGCCGCCCGCAGGCGCGGGCCCTTCAAGGTCGGGGACCAGGTTCAGCTGACCGACCCCAAGGGCCGCCACTACACGTTCACGCTCGAAGCGGGGAAGAACTTCCACACCCACAAGGGTTCCTTCCCGCACGACGAGCTGATCGGCGCACCCGAGGGCAGCGTTGTCCGCACCACCGGAAACGTCGCCTACCTCGCGCTGCGCCCCCTGCTCCCCGACTACGTCCTGTCCATGCCCCGCGGCGCCGCCGTGGTCTACCCCAAGGACGCGGGGCAGATCCTGTCCTTCGCGGACATCTTCCCCGGCGCCCGCGTCGTGGAAGCGGGCGTGGGCTCCGGCTCGCTCAGCAGCTTCCTGCTGCGCGCCGTCGGCGACCAGGGCATGCTGCACTCCTACGAGCGCCGCGAGGACTTCGCCGAGATCGCCCAGCAGAACGTGGAACGCTACTTCGGCGGCCCGCACCCCGCCTGGCAGCTCACCGTCGGCGACCTCCAGGACAACCTGTCCGACACGGACGTCGACCGCGTCATCCTGGACATGCTCGCCCCCTGGGAGTGCCTGGAGGCCGTCTCCAAGGCGCTCGTGCCCGGCGGCATCCTGTGCTGCTACGTCGCGACCACCACCCAGCTCGCGCGGACCGTCGAGTCCATCCGCGAGATCGGCTCCTTCAACGAGCCGACCGCCTGGGAGACGATGCTCCGCAACTGGCACGTCGAGGGCCTCGCCGTCCGCCCCGACCACCGCATGATCGGCCACACCGGCTTCCTCCTCACCGCCCGCCGCCTCGCGGACGGCGTCGAGCCCCCCATGCGCCGCCGCCGCCCCTCCAAGGGCGCCTACGGCGACGACTACACCGGCCCGAACGCCGACGGCGGCGGTGCCACCGGCCGCTGAGCCGAATCCCCGGCGGCCCTGTGCCGCACTCAACGCACGAACGCCGTGGCCGAGTTCCCGGAACACCTCCGGAACCCGGCCACGGCGTCTGTCTTCTGACGTACCGCCACAGCGGAAGAACCCTCCCGTGTGATCACGCGAACGAACTGTCGACCCCGCCGTTCCCCCGCATTGTGACGTGTGGCACCATGCAGGCCACCCCCACCGGCACAGCCCTCACAGGAGACACTCCTAGTGCAGCACTCCGCCGTCCCGGAACTGGAACTGGCACACACGAACACCCGGCCCATCCACTGGGTCGCCACCGCCACGGCACTCGCCGCCGTCGTGGCACTCTCCTCGGTCCTTCAGCCCGATTCGGCACGCGCCGCCCAGGCCTCCGGCCCGCAGGCGAAGCCCGCGCTCGCCACCGCCCCGGCCCCCGCGACCACAGGGGTCGACTTCCCCATCCAGTGCGGTCCCCAGAAGGCCGTCGTCCAGAAGCAGGCCTCCGGCGACCTCGACGGCGACGGCAGGCCCGAGACGGTCGCCGTCGTCCACTGCGACGCCGGCATGGGCACCCCGCCCGACGGCGTCTACGTCCTGACCCAGGCCGCCCACGCCACCAAGCCGCGCGTGGTGGCCACCCTGATCGCGCCGAAAGCCCGGGAGACGGTCACCGAGTTCGCCGTACGCGACGGCGCCGTACTCGCGACGATGCTCGGCTACTCGACCCAGGACGTGCCCAGTTGCTGCCCGGACGTCAAGGAGAGCGCGAAGTGGCAGTGGAAGAACGACACGTTCGTCCGCTCCACGCCCGGCAACACCCAGAGCGTCTGACGCCCCCGAGCCACCGGCCCGACGACCCTCAGGCCGCGTCGGGGCCGTACACCTCGACCCGGTCCGCGACCCGGCGCACATGGATGCAGTCGCCAGGACACTCCTTCGCGGAGTCCACCACGTCGACCAGCAGCGGCAGCGGCACGAGCGTGGTGGCGCCCTTGTCCTGCAACAGCTCGTCGTCCGGGCTCTTCACATAGGCCAGCCCGTCGATGTCCAGCTCGAAGACCTCGGGGGCGTACTGGGCGCAGATGCCGTCGCCGGTACAGAGGTCCTGGTCGATCCAGACCTCCAGCGCCTCGCCGTCGGCCGCGGCCTCGTCCTGCACGGTGATCTCTCCTGCTTCCGCCGGGTGTTGAACACTTCGACCCTACCTCCGCACCCCCGGGCGACACTTCCTGGAGAACCCTGGTTTCACGCCACGACATGACGGGCACCGTCCGCCCGGACACTCTCCGTCAGGGGGCGCCCCGGCGGGATTTCGCCGGGCCACGAACCCGCCGATACGGCAACTCACGTCCCCCATGAAGGATTTTGACCGACCCACCCTTGGAACAGTCGGCTTCTGAATCACGTTGAGTGGGTATTCAGACGGCACGAGGGAGAGCGCAGGGTGACCGACGACACACCTTGACAGTCTTTGTGATCTAGGGGTTTCAATCGACACCCACCCAGGTAGGGTCTGGAAGCGTCCAGCTCCCCTTGGAGGAGGTGAGGACCGTGGCAGCCCACGACGACGACATGAACCGCGGCATCCGCCCGGGACGAGGGTCCGACGACCCGTCCGGGCAGATTGCCTACCTTGAGCAGGAGATCGCCGTCCTGCGACGTAAGCTCGCCGACTCTCCGCGACACACGAGGATTCTCGAAGAGCGGATCGTCGAGCTGCAGACCAATCTGGCCGGAGTGTCCGCCCAGAACGAGCGACTCGCCAACACGCTCCGTGAGGCCCGCGACCAGATCGTGGCCCTCAAGGAAGAGGTCGACCGGCTCGCACAGCCACCGGCCGGCTTCGGAGTCTTCCTCGTGGCCAACGAGGACGGCACCGCGGACATCTTCACCGGCGGCCGCAAACTCCGGGTGAACGTCAGCCCAAGCGTGGATCTCGAAGAGCTCCGCCGCGGCCAGGAAGTAATGCTCAACGAAGCGCTCAACGTGGTCGAGGCCATGGAGTACGAGCGCGTCGGCGACATCGTCACCCTCAAGGAGATCCTTGAGGACGGCGAACGCGCCCTCGTACAGGGGCACACCGACGAGGAGCGGGTGGTACGGCTCGCCGAGCCACTGCTGGACATCACCATCCGCCCCGGCGACGCCCTGCTGCTCGAACCCCGTTCCGGCTACGTCTACGAGATCGTCCCGAAGAGCGAGGTCGAGGAACTCGTCCTCGAAGAGGTCCCCGACATCGGCTACGAGCAGATCGGCGGTCTGGGCGGCCAGATCGAGATGATCCGCGACGCGGTCGAACTGCCGTACCTCTACCCCGACCTCTTCAAGGAGCACGAACTGCGGCCGCCCAAGGGCGTCCTGCTGTACGGGCCCCCCGGATGCGGAAAGACGCTCATCGCCAAGGCCGTCGCCAACTCGCTGGCCAAAAAGGTCGCCGAGGTCACCGGACAGGCCACCGGCAAGAGCTTCTTCCTCAACATCAAGGGCCCCGAGCTCCTCAACAAGTACGTCGGCGAGACCGAGCGGCAGATCCGCCTCGTCTTCCAGCGTGCCCGAGAGAAGGCCAGCGAGGGCACACCCGTCATCGTCTTCTTCGACGAGATGGAATCCCTCTTCCGCACCCGTGGATCCGGTGTCAGCTCGGACGTGGAGAACACCATCGTCCCCCAGCTGCTCGCCGAGATCGACGGCGTGGAAGGCCTACAGAACGTGGTCGTCATCGGCGCCTCGAACCGCGAGGACATGATCGACCCCGCCATCCTGCGACCCGGCCGCCTGGACGTGAAGATCAAGATCGAACGTCCCGACGCCGAGGCCGCCAAGGACATCTTCGGCAAGTACCTCACCGAGCGCCTCCCGCTCCACCCCGACGACGTCGGCGAGCACGGCGGCGACAAGACCACCACCGTCACCAGCATGATCCAGACGGCCGTGGAACACATGTACACGGAATCCGAGGAGAACCGCTTCCTGGAGGTCACCTACGCCAACGGTGACAAGGAGGTCCTCTACTTCAAGGACTTCAACTCCGGCGCCATGATCGAGAACATCGTGGGCCGGGCCAAGAAGATGGCCATCAAGGACTTCCTCGACCACAAGCAGAAGGGCATCCGCGTCTCCCACCTCCTCCAGGCATGCGTGGACGAGTTCAAGGAGAACGAGGACCTGCCCAACACCACCAACCCGGACGACTGGGCCCGGATCTCCGGAAAGAAGGGCGAACGGATCGTCTACATCCGTACGCTCATCACCGGCAAGCAGGGCGCCGACACCGGACGCTCCATCGACACGGTGGCGAACACCGGTCAGTACCTGTAAAAAGCAGGGTGGCTGCGGGTGCCCTAGGCGGGTACCCGCAGCCAACTGTTTTTCAGGCCATGACCGCGACAAGGGGCGCGCAAGGCAATGACGCAAATGATCTCCCCACCAGCGCAAAGCCGTTCTAGGCTCTTCGGTACCGCCGAGTCGCGCAGTGCGGGGACGGGCACCGCACACGCACCGGAGCGCCAGCGGTACTTGAGCGGCGCCCCCGACCGAGGGCGCCGCCGGGCAAGGAGGGCCGCATGACCGTACGGCGAGTAATGGGCATCGAGACGGAGTACGGGATCTCCGTCCCCGGCCACCCCAACGCCAATGCCATGCTCACCTCGTCCCAGATCGTCAACGCCTACGCGGCGGCGATGCACCGGGCCCGGCGGGCCCGCTGGGACTTCGAGGAGGAGAATCCGCTGCGGGACGCGCGAGGCTTCGACCTCGCCCGGGAGGCCGCCGACTCCACCCAGCTCACCGACGAGGACATCGGCCTCGCCAATGTCATCCTCACCAACGGCGCGCGCCTCTACGTCGACCACGCACACCCGGAGTACAGCTCCCCCGAAGTCACCAACCCCATGGACGCCGTTCTGTGGGACAAGGCCGGCGAACGCATCATGGCGGAGGCCGCCGAGCGCGCGGCCCAACTCCCGGGCGCCCAGCCGATCCACCTCTACAAGAACAACACCGACAACAAGGGCGCCTCCTACGGCACGCACGAGAACTATCTGATGAAGCGGGAGACCCCCTTCTCGGACATCGTGCGCCACCTGACGCCCTTCTTCGTCTCCCGACAGGTCGTCACCGGAGCCGGCCGCGTGGGCATCGGCCAGGACGGACACGAGCACGGCTTCCAGCTCAGTCAGCGCGCCGACTACTTCGAGGTCGAGGTCGGTCTGGAGACCACCCTCAAACGCCCGATCATCAACACCCGCGACGAACCGCACGCGGACGCCGAGAAGTACCGCCGCCTGCACGTGATCATCGGCGACGCGAACCTCTCCGAGATCTCGACGTATCTGAAGCTCGGCACCACCGCCCTGGTCCTCTCCATGATCGAGGACGGCTTCATCGCGGTCGACCTGGCCGTGGACCAGCCGGTACGCACCCTCCACCAGGTCTCCCACGACCCCACCCTCAAGCGCCTGGTCACCCTCCGCAGCGGCCGGACACTCACCGCGGTCCAGCTCCAGATGGAGTACTTCGAGCTGTCCCGCAAGTACGTCGAGGAACGCTACGGCTCCGACGCGGACGACCAGACCAAGGACGTCCTCGCCCGCTGGGAGGACACGCTCAACCGCCTGGAGAACGACCCGATGAGCCTGGCCGGCGAGCTGGACTGGGTCGCCAAGCTGGAGCTCATGGAGGGCTACCGGCGCCGGGACGACCTTGACTGGGACGCGGCCCGGCTCCAGCTGGTCGACCTCCAGTACGCGGACGTACGGGCCGAGAAGGGCCTCTACAACCGCTTGGTGGCCCGTGGCCGCATCAAGCGGCTGCTGGACGAGGACGCGGTCGAACGGGCGCGTACGACGCCCCCGGAGGACACGCGTGCGTACTTCCGCGGACGCTGCCTGGAGCAGTACGCCGACGACGTCGCGGCGGCCTCCTGGGACTCCGTGATCTTCGACCTCCCGGGCCGGGACTCGCTCCAGCGCGTCCCAACCCTGGAACCGCTTCGCGGAACGCGTAATCACGTCAAGGAGCTCCTGGACCGCTGTCGTACGGCGGAAGACCTGGTCAGGGTCCTGTCGGGCGGCTGACAGGACCCTTCGGTCCGGGGCTCCGGACAGGGTGGAACGTCCGGTGGCCGGGAATCATCGAGGTGGCCGCCGTACGTTGTAGGAACTGCGGGGCCGATGTCAGTCCCTGCAAGTAGGGTCTGATCAAGAACGTCGAACCGAGCGGGGTGAGGGTTATGGCGACCAAGGACACCGGCGGCGGACAGCAGAAGGCGACGCGCTCCACGGAGGAGGTCGAAGAGCAGGTCGAGGAAGCACAGGCGACCGACGACCTCAAGGAGCGCCACGAGAAGCTGAGCGACGATGTCGACTCGGTTCTGGACGAGATCGACGATGTCTTGGAAGAAAACGCGGAGGACTTCGTTCGGTCATTTGTCCAGAAGGGTGGCGAATAGGGCGCAGTGTCCGAATTGGCGAACGGGAGAGGCTGCCCGCGGTGCGATCGGATCTTGCCGCGGGCGGCCTTCGCCAAGAACAAGGCCATGCGTCACGGTCTCCAGGCGTATTGCCGAGAGTGCTCTGCGGAGTACTACCGGCAGCGCCAGGAGGCAAAGGGTGAGACGGTCCGTGCCAAGGTGCCGGTGCCGCGCGGACACAAGCGCTGTCCTCAGTGCGGGGAGATCACGCCCCACTCGGAGTGGGAACTCAACGCGACGACGTCAGATGGCTATGTGAGCTACTGCGGGGCGTGCCGGGCTGACCGGAACCAGCGAAGTTCCTTCAAGCGCAAGTACGGCATCACCTTGGCCGAGCGGGACGAGATGATCGCCTCTCAAATGGGGCTCTGCGCGATCTGTTTGAAAGCTCCTGCGGTTCATGTGGATCACTGCCATAAGACGGGTAGGGTCCGAGGCGTACTGTGCTTCAACTGCAATTCCGGCATCGGCCTGTTGAGGGATGACCCCGCAGCTGCGTACCGAGCTGCCGACTACCTGGAAGGAAACGCGTGGAAGCCAACACTCGTAGCACCGGGCGTCTACCAGCTGCCTTCCTGACGCCTGGGTCGTCGTCCTTCATGGACTTCCTCTCCGACCACCAGCCGGGGATGCTGCCGGGCAACCGGCAACTGCCGCCCACCCAGGGCGTCGTCGAGGCCCCGCACGGCACGACCATCGTCGCCGTCACGTTCCCCGGTGGCGTGGTGCTCGCCGGTGACCGACGGGCCACCATGGGCAATGTCATCGCACAGCGGGACATCGAGAAGGTCTTCCCGGCGGACGAGTACTCGGCCGTCGGTATCGCCGGCACCGCCGGCCTCGCCGTCGAGATGGTCAGGCTCTTCCAGCTGGAGCTGGAGCACTTCGAGAAGGTCGAAGGCGCCCAACTCTCCCTGGAGGGCAAGGCGAACCGACTGTCCACCATGATCCGTTCCAACCTCGGCATGGCCATGCAGGGCCTCGCCGTGGTCCCGCTCTTCGCCGGTTTCGACGTGGACCGCGGCATCGGCCGCATCTTCTCCTACGACGTGACGGGCGGCCGTTCCCAGGAGCACGGCTACGCGGCCACCGGCTCCGGCTCGGTCTTCGCCCGCAGCGCCATGAAGAAGCTCTTCCACGACGGACTGACCGAGTCCGAGGCCACGACCCTCGTGGTGCAGGCCCTCTACGACGCCGCTGACGACGACTCGGCGACCGGTGGTCCCGATGTGGCCCGCCGGATCTACCCGATCGTCACCGTGATCACCGAGGACGGCTTCCGCCGGCTCACCGACGACGAGTCCTCCGAGATCGCCGCCTCGATCCTGGAGCGGCGACTGCAGCAGCCCGACGGCCCGCGCGCCGCGCTGCTCTGAACCGCGGGCCCGTTCTCATCAAGGTGATCCAGTGACTTCGACGGAACTTTAAAGAGAGGGACGGATACCGGTGTCGACGCCGTTCTATGTCTCACCCCAGCAGGCCATGGCCGACCGGGCGGAGTACGCCCGCAAGGGCATCGCCCGTGGCCGCAGCCTGGTCGTGCTGCAGTTCGCCGACGGCATTGTCTTCGTCGGCGAGAACCCGTCCCGCGCGCTGCACAAGTTCAGCGAGATCTATGACCGGATCGGGTTCGCGGCAGCCGGAAAGTACAACGAGTACGAGAACCTGCGGATCGGCGGCGTGCGCTACGCCGACATGCGCGGTTACACCTACGACCGCGCGGATGTGACCGCCCGCGGTCTCGCCAACGTCTACGCCCAGACGCTCGGCACGATCTTCTCCAGCGCGGCCGAGAAGCCGTACGAGGTGGAGTTGGTCGTCGCGGAGGTCGGGGACACGTCCGACGGCGATCAGATCTACCGGTTGCCGCACGACGGTTCGATCGTGGACGAGCACGGCTCGGTCGCGGTCGGTGGCAACGCGGAGACGATCAGCAGCTATCTGGACCAGCGGCACCGTGACGGCATGACGCTCGCGGAGGCGCTCAAGCTGGCCGTGCAGTCCCTGTCCCGTGACACGAACGGCAGCGAGCGGGAGATCCCCGCCGAGCGCCTGGAGGTCGCGGTGCTGGACCGTACCCGCCCGCAGGCCCGCAAGTTCAAGCGGATCGTCGGCGGCGAGCTGTCCCGGCTGCTCGGTGAGAGCGCCGGCGCCTCGTCGGAGTCCGATGACGACGGCGACGGCGAGGACGACGCCGAGAAGTGAGCCGACGAGTTCACTGAGTTCCCAGCCCTTCGTGCGCCCCGGTCGGTCATCAGCCGGGGCGCACGGCGTTGCGAGGGGCCTCAGGGGCTGCCAGGCGCTGCCGTGGAGCCTCGTACGACCAGTTCCACCGGGATGTCTCCCTCTTCCGGTACGCGGCCGTCCAGGACCGCCAGGAGGGCGCGCATGCCGTGTTCCCCGAAGAGTTCGGCGTCGAGGCGGACCGTGGTGAGTTCCGGGTCGATGGCGGTGGCCAGGGCGAGGTCGTCCAGGCCGGTGATCGACAGGTCCTCCGGGATGCGCAGGCCGAGGCGGCGGGCGGCCTTGTAGGCGCCGGCGGCGAGTTTGTCGTCGTCGCAGACCAGGGCGGTGGGCCGGGGGCCGGGTGCCGAGAGGGCGGCCTCGGCGGCGGTCAGGGCGCCCTCGATCGAGATGGGGGCGCGGGTCGTACGGATCGTGGTGCCCTCGAACTCGCCGACGCGTGCGGCCAGTTCACGCGTGCGTACCTCGAAGGTCCAGGACGGGATGTCCGCGGCGAGGTGGAGGAAGCGGCGGTGGCCCAGGGCCAGCAGGTGGTCGGCGACCTGGCGGACGCCGTCGGCGATGTCCAGGTTGACGGTCGCGGCGCCGAGGCTGCCCTCCGGGTCGCTGTCGAGCATCACCAGGGGCAGCTGGTCGCCGCGGATCGCGGTGAGGGCGTCGGCGGCCATGGAGGAGGCGATGACGCCGTCCAGGGCGGCCTGGGCGGAGGCGAAGGGGTCGCGGGCGGGGCCGATGCCCTCGGGGGAGGGGTAGAGGACCACGCCGAAGCCGTGTTCGGCGGCGACGCGGGCGGCGCCGGTGTAGACGCCGGCGAAGAACTCCGTGGTCAGCGCGGGGACGACCAGGAGGACGGTACGGGTGCGTCCCAGCCTGAGATTGCGGGCGGCGAGGTTGGGGCGGTAGCCCAGGTCGCGTGCGGCCTCCCGGACGCGTTCGGCGGTGGTCTCCGAGACGCGGCCCCGCCATTTGTCCCCGAGTACCAGCGAGACGGAGGCCTGCGACACCCCCGCGGCCTGGGCGACGTCGCGGCTCGTGGGGCGGGTGCTGCCTCGTGCCACCGTGGGGCTGCTCCTTCGGCCGTACTTCGTCTGGACTCGTGAACAGGGCACATGGTACGTATGACAGTGGAAGTTATACGTAAAACGTGAGGGTGGGGCACAGCCGTGGGATATCTGGAGATCCTCAGGGCGAGACACGCCACTCGCCTGCTCATAGGCACGCTGGTCGGCCGACTGCCGAACGCCACCGCCGCGATCGCCATCGTGCTGTTCATCCGCGCCGAGGGCGGCACATACAGCCTCGCCGGGGCACTCGCGGCCGTCTACGGCATCGCCAACGCGGTCGGGCAGCCCCTCCTCGGCCGCATGGTGGACGTCCACGGGCAGCCGCGCGTACAGCTGCCCGCCGCGGTCCTCTCCGCCCTGGGGATGACCGTCTTCGCCCACTGGGGCACCGATCCGCTCCCGCTCGCCTACGTCGCCGTGGCCGCCGCGGGACTGTTCGCGCCGCCCCTGGAGGGCGGTCTGCGTGCCCTGTGGCCGGCCGTGCTGCCCAAGGAGGAGCAGGTGCACACGGCGTACGCCATGGACGCC
The DNA here is from genome assembly GCF_053891435.1 of Streptomyces sp. NPDC002276. NCBI lineage: Bacteria > Bacillati > Actinomycetota > Actinomycetes > Kitasatosporales > Streptomycetaceae > Streptomyces > Streptomyces sp. NPDC002276. The sequence goes on from NZ_JBSFCQ010000011.1 coordinate 17,528, forward strand.
GTGGCGCAGGAAATCCTCTTCACCGTGGGGCCGTTGCTCGTGACGGTCCTCGTGTCGCTGTGGTCCGCCCCGGTCGCGCTGCTCGTGCTGAACGTCATCGGGGTGCTGGGCGCCCTCTCCGTGATCGTGTCGCCCCCCTCGCGCGCGTGGCGGTCGGCTCCGCGTGCCGCGCACTGGCTGGGCGCCCTGCGCTCGCCGGGGCTGCTCGCGCTCCTGGGCGCCTTCCTGTTCGTCGGGATGGCGCTCGGGTCCATCACGGTCGCCTCCGTGCCGTACGCGGACGGGCACGGCGGTGACGTGGTGTACGGGTGGCTCATGGCGGCCATCGGTCTGGGCGCGCTGCTGGGCGGCACGGTCTACGGGGCGCGGCGGTGGACCGGGACGCCCGAGCGCCGACTGCGGGTCCTGGTGGGGCTGCTGGCGGTGTGTTACCTGCCGCTGATGCTCATGCCGGGCGCGGTCCCCATGGTGCTGCTGACCGTGCTCGCCGGGGTGTTCCTGGCGCCCGCTCTCGCGTGTGCGTTCATCATCGTGGACCGACATGCCCCTGAAGGGACGGTCACCGAGGCTTTCTCCTGGCTTGTGACGACCTTCACCGTGGGCGCGTCGGTCGGAACGGGCGTCGCGGGGCCGGTCGTAGAGGCCGGTGGAGCCCTGTGGGGGTTCGCCGTGCCGGGGGCCGCCGGGGCGGTGTCGTTGCTGGTCCTGCTGGCCACCGGGCGGGTCCTCGCAGCTCCCGCCGGGGGTGCGGTCGTTGCGGCTTCACCGGAAAATGATCCAAACCGTGCGGTCGAACCCCGTTTCAGCACAGGGGATCGGGCGTAATGTTCACTCATGGACCGCCGCATTTTCGGGCTGGAGAACGAGTACGGCGTCACGTGTACGTTCAGGGGACAGCGTCGGCTGTCCCCCGACGAGGTGGCTCGGTACCTCTTCCGCCGTGTCGTGTCATGGGGCCGCAGCAGCAATGTCTTTCTGCGAAACGGCGCCCGGCTCTATCTCGACGTGGGCTCACATCCGGAATACGCGACCCCCGAATGTGACAACGTGACCGAACTGGTCACCCACGACAAAGCCGGCGAGCGCATTCTCGAAGGACTCCTGGTGGACGCCGAACGACGCCTGCACGAGGAAGGAATCGCGGGCGACGTCTACCTCTTCAAGAACAACACCGACTCGGCGGGCAACTCGTACGGCTGCCACGAGAACTATCTGGTGGCACGGCACGGCGAGTTCTCCCGGCTCGCGGACATCCTCATCCCGTTCCTGGTCACGCGTCAGCTGCTGTGCGGCGCGGGCAAGGTTCTCCAGACCCCGCGCGGCGCCGTGTACTGCGTCAGCCAGCGCGCCGAACACATCTGGGAGGGCGTCTCCTCGGCCACGACGCGTTCCCGGCCCATCATCAACACCCGCGACGAACCGCACGCGGACGCCGAGCGCTACCGCCGTCTCCACGTCATCGTGGGCGACTCGAACATGTCCGAGACGACCATGCTGCTCAAGGTCGGGGCCACCGACCTGGTGCTGCGCATGATCGAGGCGGGCACGGTGATGCGTGACCTGACCCTGGAGAACCCGATCCGGGCGATCCGTGAGGTGAGCCACGACATCACGGGCCGGCGCAAGGTGCGTCTGGCCAGCGGTCGCGAGGCCTCCGCGATCGAGGTGCAGCGCGAGTACTACGAGAAGGCCGTGGACTTCGTGGACCGCCGCGGCATCCGCACCGGCACCGTCGAGCAGGTCCTCGAACTGTGGGGCCGCACGCTCGACGCGATCGAGGCCGAGGACCTCGACCGGATCGGCACCGAGATCGACTGGGTCATGAAGTACCAGCTGATCGAGCGGTACCGGGCCAAGCACAACATGACCATGTCCCACCCGCGGGTCGCCCAGATCGACCTCGCGTACCACGACATCCACCGTCGCCGAGGGCTCTACTACCTCCTGGAGAGGAAGGGCCAAGCCGCCCGGATCTGCAACGACTTGAAGATCTTCGAGGGCAAGTCCGTTCCGCCGCAGACCACTCGGGCACGGCTGCGCGGCGACTTCATCCGCAGGGCCCAGGAACAGCGGCGGGACTTCACCGTCGACTGGGTCCATCTCAAGCTCAACGACCAGGCACAGCGCACCGTGTTGTGCAAGGACCCGTTCCGTTCCGTGGACGACCGGGTGGAGAAACTGATCGCCGGAATGTAGGCAAAAGCGTCCGGATACCGATGTCCGGATACATATTCGGTACGCCACACGGGCCCCGTACGTTTCACGTACGGGGCCCGTGCCACGCCGTAGAGTTGCGCGCACGCCATCAACAAGATCGACCGATACGAGGCCTTCACCGTGCGCCGACGCTCCCTTCTCATCGCTGTTCCCGCAGGACTTGTGACGATCGCGGGGTGCGGTGACAGCGACTCCTCCTCAAGCAAGGCCAGCGCGTCGCCGTCGCCGTCCGCCTCGGCTTCCACCGCTCCGCCGCCGAAGGTCGTGGACGGTCCGGTGCCGGCGATCACCGCGGGGACGAAGTTCGACGAGAAGCCGACCGTCGCCAAGGGCACCGGCGATCCGTCGAAGAACCTCGCGGTCAAGACGGTCATCGCGGGCAGCGGCAAGGCCGTCGCGGAGGGCGACTTCGTCCAGGTCAACTACCTGGGCCAGATCTGGTCGACGGCCAAGGTGTTCGACAACTCCTACGACCGCAAGACCCCGTTGGTGATCCAGCTCGCCCAGGGCAGCATCATCGACGGCTGGCGCTACGGCCTGGCGGGCCGGAAGGTCGGCAGCCGCGTCGAGATGGCCATCCCGCCGACCTGGGGGTACGGCACGTCGGGCAACAGCCAGGCGGGCATCAAGGGTACGGACACGCTCGTCTTCGTGATCGACGTGCAGGACGCCTTCAACATCAAGAGCTCCGCCAAGGGCAAGGCCGTCGCGCAGTCCGACAGCGCACTGCCCAAGGTCGGTACGAACACCGACGGCAAGGCCCCCTCGGTGACCGTCCCGAAGGTGGACCCGCCGAAGAAGCTGGTGTCGAACTACGTTCTGGAGGGCGACGGAGCCGTCGTCAAGGCGTCCCAGACGATCCTGTGCCAGTTCGAGGGCGTGGTCTGGTCCACCGGCAAGCAGTTCGAATCGACGTACTCCCAGGGCCGGTTGAGCCAGTTCGCGATCTCGCAGATGGAGTCGGTCGTCAAGGGCCTGGCGCAGGGCGTCACCGGCAAGAAGGTCGGCAGCCGCGTCCTGATCGTGGCGCCCGCCGACCTGGCCTACGGCGACACCCCGCCCAGTGGCGGCGCCATCAAGAAGGGCGACACCCTGGTGTTCTCGGTCGACATCCTGGCGGCGATGTAGCCCCGCGGGTGAAGAGCCTGGCCGACGCATCGGCGCGGCCGGGATGCGAGACTGTCCGAGTTGCCTTGTCGTACACAAGCAGGAGCTAGAGACGTGAGCATCGAGAAGCCCGAGATCGACTTCCCTGAGGGCGCACCCCCGGCCGACCTGGAGATCAAGGACCTCTGGGAGGGTGACGGCGAGATCGCGAAGTCGGGCCAGAACGTCACCGTCCACTACGTGGGCGTGGCCTTCAGCACCGGCGAGGAGTTCGACGCCAGCTGGAACCGCGGCGAGCCGTTCCGCTTCCCGCTCGGTGGCGGCCGTGTCATCAAGGGCTGGGACAAGGGCGTGCAGGGCATGAAGGTCGGCGGCCGTCGCCAGCTGACCATCCCGGCGCACCTCGCCTACGGCAACCAGAGCCCGACCCCGGCGATCAAGCCGGGCGAGACCCTGATTTTCGTGGTCGACCTCGTCGCCGTCTGATCACCGGTTCCGACCGGACCCGATCAGCTGGGGCCCATGCCTGCTCGGGCATGGGCCTTCGGCTTTTGTCAGGCCATCCCGGGGCGGTACGGTCATCGTTCGTAAGTACAGAGGAAGGCGAAGGGCGTCGATGGCCATTGCCAAGGCCGAGCGGCTGATGAACCTCGCGCTGTGTCTGCTCGGGACGCGGCGGCCGCTCAGCAAGCGTGAGCTGCGGGAATCCATCGAGGCCTACCTCGAAGCGGGCAGCGACGACTCCTTCAACCGGATGTTCGAGCGCGACAAGGACGATCTGCGCGAACTCGGCCTGGTCATCGAGACGGTGGAGAACCTGGACGGCGAGGTCGGTTATCTCGCCCGCCGTGACAGCAACCGCCTCCCGCCCATCACGCTCGACGCCGAGGAGGCCGCCGCGCTCGGTCTCGCCGCGAAGGTGTGGCAGCAGGCCCGGCTCGCCGGCGCGGCCAGCGGGGCGCTCCAGAAACTGCGCGCCGCCGGAATGCCCGAGGACCTCGACCCGTACGAGCCGCACGGCGCCCTGGAGCCCCGTATCCCGGTGCATGAGGCGTCGTTCGAGCCGCTGATGCTGGCCTGCCGGGACCGCCGGCCGGTCGTGTTCGAGTACCGCAAGGCCACCGCAGCCCGCCCCGAGACGCGCAGCGTCGAGCCGTGGGCCCTTGAGTGCTGGCGCGGCCACTGGTACCTCGCCGGCTGGGACCGGGACCGGGGCGCCGAGCGGGTCTTCCGGCTCTCCCGGATCACCGGCAAGGTGCGCTCGCGCAACGGGCGGTTCACCGCGGACATCCCCGATGTCGTGACCGTGCGCGAGACCGTCGCGAGCTGGGCGGGGGAGACCGCCGACCGCTCCGCCCTGATCCGGCTGCGCACGGGCTCCGGTTACCCCCTGCGGGCGAAAGCCGCGGCGGTTCGGGAACTCGGGGACGGCTGGGACGAGTTGGAGATTCCGTACGGCCACGGACTGGACGCCTGGCTGGTCGAGTTCGGGCCGGACGTGGTCGTCCTGGAGCCCGCCGAGCTGCGGGCCGACGTGGTCGACCGGCTGCGTGCCGTGGCCAAGGGCTGAGGGGGAGCGGAAGAGAACTGTGGCAGGCAAACCGGTCAGGCCAGTCAACGCCATCGACCAGACCCGGCGGATGCTCTCCCTGGTGACCTATCTCAAGGAGCGCCCCGGAGCACGCGTCGAGGACGTCGCGCGCGCCTTCGGGATCACCGAGGACGAGTTGGTCTCCGACCTCGACGTCCTGCCCATGTGCGGGACCAGTTTCCGGGGCGGTGACCTGCTCGACATCGACACCGACGGCGACCGCATCTGGTGGCACAACCCGGACGACGTCGCCGAACCGCTGCGGCTCGCCGCCGATGAGGCGACCGCGCTCCTGGTGGCCGCCCGCGCGGTGTCGACCCTGCCGGGCCTGCGTGAGAGCGACCGGCAGGCGCTGCTGCGGGCCAACGCCAAGGTGGAGGCGGCGGCCGGTGAGGCGGCCGGGGCCAGCGCCCGCCTTTCGGTGACCTTCGAGTCGGAGGGCGGTGTCTTCGCGGATGTCGACCGCGCGATTTCGGAGCGCCGTCGGCTGTGGATCCGCTACTACTCGCCCGCCCGCGACGAGTTGTCCGAGCGCGAGATCGACCCCATCCGGCTGGTCAGCGTCGGGCACACGTACGTGGAGGCCTGGTGCCGCCGCTCCGAGGCGCGCCGCACCTTCCGCCTCGACCGGGTCGCCGAGATCAAGATCCTCGACGAGCCGTCCGCGCCGCCCGAGATCGAACTGCGGGACCTGTCGGAGGCGTTGGTGCAGCCCGCCGCCGAGGACCCGGAGGTCGTCGTCGAGGTCGGCCCGGGTGGGCGCTGGGTCGCCGAGTACTACCCGCACGACAGTGCCGATGAGCTTCCCGACGGCGGGCTGCGTATTACCTTGCGCACCCCCGACCCGACGTCCCTGCGACGCCTGGCCCTGCGGCTGGGGCGCGACGGCCGGATCGTCTCCCCGAGCGATCTCGCCGACAGCGCCCGCCGCGCGGCCCGCGAGGCACTGGCGGCGTACGACGGACCGCAGAGCGTGGTTGACGGTGTGCAAGGTGTTGACGAGAGGCAGGAGCAGGGGCTGTGAGCGAGTCGACGATGACTGGTGTCCCAGGCGTCTCCGGTGACAAGGGCGTCTCCGGTGGTCCGGAGATGACGGTGGCCGCCGCGTTCGCCGGGATGAAGAACGTGATGCCGGTCGTGTTCAGAGCGGGCTGCCCGGACTGCCGGGGCAACTTCGAACTGGCGGCGAGCGCCCTGCGCCTGGCCATCGGCGCCACCAGCCGCACCACGTTCTACTCCTTCACCTGCCCCGACTGCGGTGCCGCGGTCCGCAAACCCGCGGGCGAGCGGATCGTCGAACTGCTCACCGGCGGCGGGGTGCGGACCCTGCGGCTGACCTCGGTCGGGTAGCAGGGTCTAGGCTCGCCCCATGTTCTGGGCGATGGTCGCGGTAGCTGTGGGTTTTCTGGGTCTCGCCGTGCTCGGCGTGCTCGCCGTCCGGGTCTTCCTGGAGGCGCGGCGGCTCGGACTGCAGGTCACGGCCGCCGCGCAGCGCATCAACAGGGCGGCCGAGGACCTGGAGCGAGCGGCCGTCTCCACGGCGCGTTCCGTCGACGCACTGTGAGTCACGTATGCGTGGGGTGTGAGTTGCGCGGCTGATGCGCTTCGCGTCACTTTGCCCTGTCACGTTGTCGCTCAGGGCGGGTACGCTGCTGATCGCGGTCCGGATAACGAGGCCCGGAGCGCGGACCGGGAGTACGCACGGGGATTGCCTGACGTTTACCCCTGAGCGTTACGATCGCTGGCAGCACGAAGGTCGGACAGATGTCCGACCCATCGGACAGCACCCCCACCCCAGCCGCCTCGGTGAGAAGGTAAAGACTTATGTTCGGAAGGCTCGGAGCTCCCGAGATCATTCTCATCCTCGTCGTCATCGTGCTGCTCTTCGGCGCGAAGAAGCTTCCGGACATGGCCCGCTCCCTCGGCAAGTCCGCCCGCATCCTCAAGAGCGAGGCCAAGGCGATGAAGGAAGAGGGCAACAGCACCCCCGCTCCCGCCGGCCCGCCGAACACCGACGAGCCCGTGCAGCGCACCATCCAGGCGGCCCCCGGCGACGTGACCAGCTCGCGCCCCGTCACCGAGCCGTCGGACACGACCAAGCGCTGACGCAGGGCCGGGACGCCCCCGGCCTGCCGCACGAGATGAGGACGTGGGTTGCCTAAGCCTGCCCGCAAGAAGGAGAAGGACCCCGAGGGGCGGATGCCCCTCGCGGACCATCTGCGTGAGCTGCGCAACCGGCTCGCGAAGGCGATGCTCGCCATCATCGTGGTGACCTGCGTGGCCGCCTTCTTCTACAACGACATCGTCAACATCATCACCAAGCCGGTGCTGGACTCGGTCGGTTGCGCCTCGACCTTCGAGGAACTGCGGAAGGCCGGCGACAAGACCCACCAGTGCGCGCAGATCACCATCAACGGTCTGCTGACGCCGTTCACACTGGCGTTGAAGGTGTCCCTGATGGCCGGCGTCGTCCTGGCGTCCCCGGTCTGGCTGTACCAGCTGTGGGGCTTCGTCGCCCCGGGCCTGCACAAGAACGAGAAGAAGTACGCGCTCGGCTTCGTCGGCACCGGTGTACCGCTCTTCCTCGCCGGCGCCTACTTCGCCTACCGGGTGCTGCCCACCACCGCGAAGGTCCTGCTCGGCTTCACGCCGAAGGACGTCAACAACCTGCTGCCGCTCGACGACCTGCTCGACCTGGTCACGCGCATGGTGCTGGTCTTCGGCCTCTCCTTCGAGCTGCCGCTGCTGCTGATCATGCTCAACCTCACGGGCGCGCTGACCGGCAAGCGGATGCTCGGCTGGTGGCGCGCCATGATCCTCGGCATCACGGTCTTCGCGGCCGTCGCCACCCCCAGCACCGACCCGCTCACGATGCTGGCCCTCGCCGGGCCCATCTGGGTGCTGTACTTCGGCGCGGTCCTCTTCTCCCTGGTCAACGACCGGCGCAAGCGCCGCCGCGACGAGTCGGGACCGGCCGACGACGAGGCCTCCGACCTGGACCTCACCCCCGATGACATCGGCGACGTCGAAGCCGTCTCGGCGGGCCGGGCAGCACTGCCCGAGCAGGCGAGCGGCACCGGTTCGGACCGGGTCAACGGGTATGACGACGTGACCTGATCACCTTCCCGACCTCCGCCGAGACCGGCCGTTCCCGCAGCGCGGGCGGCCGGTCTCCGGGTGTGGAGGACCTATGGGAACGGATAATGATCGTCCTGTTGTCAGTGGCGCCCGGTACGCTCGAAAGCACGATGACAGAGGACCTCTCCCCGGCCGAGCGGTACGCGGCAGCCCGCCTGCGGGCAGCCGAGCAGGCCACCGCGCTCGCGGACTTCCGCGAGATGTACGACTTCGGTCTCGACCCCTTCCAGATCGAGGCCTGTAAGGCGCTCGAAGCGGGGAAGGGCGTGCTGGTCGCGGCGCCCACCGGCTCCGGCAAGACGATCGTCGGCGAGTTCGCCGTCCACCTCGCCCTCCAGCAGGGCAAGAAGTGCTTCTACACGACCCCCATCAAGGCCCTGTCGAACCAGAAGTACGCCGACCTGTGCCGCCGTTACGGCGCGGACAAGGTCGGCCTGCTCACCGGCGACAACAGCGTCAACTCCGAGGCACCGGTGGTCGTCATGACCACCGAGGTCCTGCGGAACATGCTGTACGCCGGTTCGCAGACCCTCCTCGGCCTCGGCTATGTGGTCATGGACGAGGTGCACTACCTCTCCGACCGCTTCCGCGGCGCCGTCTGGGAAGAGGTGATCATCCACCTCCCGGAGTCGGTGACCCTGGTCTCCCTCTCGGCGACGGTGTCGAACGCGGAGGAGTTCGGCGACTGGCTCGACACCGTCCGCGGCGACACCGAGGTGATCGTCTCCGAGCACCGGCCGGTGCCGCTGTTCCAGCACGTGCTCGCCGGGCGGCGGATGTACGACCTCTTCGAGGAGGGCGAGGGCAACAAGAAGGCCGTCAACCCCGACCTCACCCGCCTGGCCCGTATGGAGGCGCAGCGCCCGTCCTACCAGGACCGCAGACGCGGCCGTGCCATGCGCGAGGCCGACCGGGAGCGCGAGCGCAGATCGCGTTCGCGGGTGTGGACACCGGGACGCCCCGAGGTCATTGAGCGGCTGGACAGCGAAGGCCTGCTGCCCGCCATCACGTTCATCTTCAGCCGCGCCGCCTGCGAGGCCGCCGTACAGCAGTGTCTGTACGCCGGGCTGCGGCTCAACGACGACGAGGCGCGGGAGAAGGTGCGCGCGCTCGTCGAGGAGCGTACGGCGTCCATTCCGTCCGAGGACCTGCATGTCCTCGGGTACTACGAGTGGTTGGAAGGCCTGGAGCGCGGCATCGCGGCCCACCACGCGGGCATGCTGCCGACGTTCAAGGAGGTCGTCGAGGAGCTGTTCCTGCGCGGCCTCGTGAAGGCCGTGTTCGCCACGGAGACCCTCGCGCTCGGCATCAACATGCCCGCGCGCTCGGTGGTGTTGGAGAAGCTCGTCAAGTGGAACGGCGAGCAGCACGCCGACATCACCCCCGGCGAGTACACCCAGTTGACCGGTCGGGCCGGTCGGCGCGGCATCGACGTCGAGGGTCACGCGGTCGTGCTGTGGCAGCGCGGGATCAGTCCCGAGCACCTCGCGGGACTGGCCGGAACCCGCACCTATCCGCTGCGCTCCAGCTTCAAGCCGTCGTACAACATGGCGGTCAACCTCGTCGAGCAGTTCGGGCGCCACCGCTCGCGCGAACTCCTTGAGACCTCCTTCGCGCAGTTCCAGGCGGACAAGTCGGTCGTCGGGATCTCGCGCCAGGTGCAGCGCAACGAAGAGGGCCTGGAGGGCTACAAGGACTCCATGACTTGCCACTTGGGCGACTTCGACGACTACATGCGGCTGCGTCGCGAGCTCAAGGACCGCGAGACCGAGTTGGCCCGGCAGGGCGTGGCACAGCGGCGCGCCGAGTCCGCCGTCGCCCTGGAGAAGCTCAAGCCGGGAGACGTCATCCACGTCCCGACCGGCAAGTACGCGGGCCTGGCACTGGTGCTGGACCCGGGCCTGCCCGCCGGACGGTCCAACGGCCACCGCGGCTTCGAGCAGCACGACGGCCCGCGCCCGCTCGTACTGACCGTCGAACGACAGGTCAAGCGGCTCGCGTCGATGGACTTCCCGGTGCCCGTCGAGGCGTTGGACCGGATGCGGATCCCGAAGTCCTTCAACCCCCGTTCCCCGCAGTCCCGTCGGGACCTGGCCTCCGCGCTGCGCACCAAGGCCGGGCACATCCCGCCGGAGCGCGCCCGCAAGCAGCGCTCGCAGGCCGCGGACGACCGGGAGATCGCCCAGTTGCGTACGGCGATCCGGGCGCATCCGTGCCATGGGTGCACCGACCGTGAGGACCACGCCCGTTGGGCCGAGCGGTACCACCGGCTCCAGCGGGACACCACGCAGCTGGAGCGGCGCATCGAGGGGCGGACCAACACCATCGCCCGCACCTTCGACCGCATCGTCGCGCTCCTCACCGAGCTGGACTATCTGCGCGGCGACGAGGTCACCGAGAACGGCAAGCGGCTGGCCCGGCTCTACGGCGAACTCGACCTGCTCGCCAGCGAATGTCTGCGCGAGGGGGTCTGGGAGGGGCTCGCCCCCGCCGAACTCGCCGCGTGTGTCTCGGCGTTGGTGTTCGAGGCGCGGGTCAGCGACGACGCTACGACGCCGAAGGTGCCGTCCGGTGCGGCCAAGGCCGCGCTCGGGGAGATGGTGCGGATCTGGGGGCGTCTCGACGCCCTGGAGGAAGACTTCCGGATCACTCAGACCGAGGGGGTCGGGCAGCGCGAGCCCGATCTCGGCTTCGCCTGGGCCGCGTTCATGTGGGCCAGTGGGAAGGGGCTGGACGAGGTGCTTCGGGAGGTGGAGATGCCGGCCGGGGACTTTGTCCGGTGGTGCAAGCAGGTGATCGATGTGCTTGGGCAGATCTCTGCGGCGGCGCCGGTTTCTGGTGGGGAGGCGTCTTCCACTGTGGCGAAGAATGCGCGTAAGGCGGTTGATCTGTTGCTGCGGGGGGTTGTGGCCTACTCGTCTGTGGGCTGACGGGTGCGGGTGCGTTGTGGCTGGGCGCGCAGTTCCCCGCGCCCCTAAATGACTAGCGGTTGACGTAGGTTCGCCAGGAGCCGTACTTGGTGATGTCCTCTGCGTCTGACAGTGCCGCCGGCTCGCAGAGGAAGCCCGGGACCTTCGTGCCGTCCGCCAGTTCCACGCTTCCCAGGGTCATGGGGCGGGGGAGGGTCGCCAGCAAGCGGCCCAAACCCTCCGCCGGTAGGCGCCATACCTCTGTCTCTATCGACGCGCCGCCCTTGCCGCCCACGTGCACCAGGCCCGGCTTGGGCGGGGTCGTAGCCAGGGCGTGCAGGCGGTACACCGACGCCGTTGTTGTCGTGCGGTCCAAACGGGCGCCCAGGGACAGGAGTTGGGGGTTCAGGGGCTGGCCCGTCAAGTGGGCTCCTACTACTGCCAGTTGGACCGACGGCTCCAGGGCGCGCGCGATCTGTGCCAGGCGGTCGTCCGTGAAGGCCGGGCCGATCAGCATCACGCCGAAGGGCAGTTCGTTCACCTTGCCGGCCGGGACCGCCACCGCCGCCAGGTCGAAGAGGTTTGTGGAGTTGGTGAAGCGGCCCAGGCGGGCGTTGGCTCCCAGGGGGTCGGCCGCGACCTCGGACAGGGTGGGGTGGCCCGGTGTGGTCGGGAGCAACAGGGCGTCCGCGTCGGCCAGTTCGGCTAGGGCTCGGGTGCGGAGGGCCGTCAGGCGGTCCTGGTCCGCATACAGCTGGTGGGCCGGGATGTACCGGGCGCGGGTGATGATGCCGGTGACGGTGGGGTCCAGGCCCTCGATGCCGTCCGCTGTTGCCTTGTCGACAAAGCTCCCCACCGCCGTGTAGCGCTCGGCCACGAACGCGCCCTGGTAGAGCATCGCCGCCGCCTCCGTGAAGGGGGTGAGGTCGAGCGTGCGGATCTCGGCGCCCGCGCCCCTGAGTTGCTCCACCGCCGCCTCGTAGGCCTCCGCCCAGCCCTCGTCCAGCTCGCCCAGTTGGTCCCTTGCCGCTACCGCGATGCGCCACGGGCCCGGCGCGCGCTGGGGGAGGGGCGGGAGGTCGCGGTCCGGTGGGGAGGCCATGAAGGACAGGGCCTGTTCGGCCTCGGGGAGGGTGCGGGCGAACACCGTCACGCAGTCGATCGAGGCGCAGGCCGGGACCACTCCCGCCGTCGGGACCAGGCCCCGGGTGGGCTTGAGGCCGACGATGCCGTTGAAGGCGGCGGGGACCCGGCCCGAGCCCGCGGTGTCGGTGCCGAGGGCGAAGTCGACGAGGCCCAGGGCCACGGCGACCGCCGAACCGGCGCTGGAGCCGCCGCTGATCCGCGCCGGGTCGTGGGCGTTGCGGACCGCGCCGTAGGGAGAGCGCGTTCCGACCAGGCCGGTGGCGAACTGGTCGAGGTTCGTGGTGCCGAGCACGATCGCGCCGGCCGCGCGGAGGCGGGCCACGACCGGGGCGTCCGACTCCGGCTCGTAGGCGTACGCCGGGCAGCCCGCCGTCGTCGGAAGGCCGTGCACGTCGATGTTGCCCTTGGCCGCGAACAGGCGGCCCGCGAGGGGGAGTTGCTCGCCCGCCGCCACTCGCTCGTCGAGCGCCCGCGCCTCCTGCTCGACCTCCGCCTGTGCGCGCAGGTCGATCCAGATCTCGGGGCGGTCCACGGCCTCGATGTGGGCGTAGGCGGCGCGGACTCGGGACACGGTGGTCGAGGTGGTCGACATCTCTTGGTGCTCCTTGCTGTTCAGCTTGCGGGGGCGAGGACGAGCAGCGCCGTGCCCGCTTCGACCTGGTCGCCTGGCCTGGCCAGGATCTCGGCCACCACACCGGTCATCGGGGCGTGGACCCTGGATTCCATCTTCATCGCCTCAAGGGCCAGGAGGGGTTGGCCCACGGTCACCTCGTCGCCGGGCTCGACGTTCAACTGCCAGACGGAGGCGGCGAATTCGGCCTCGATCAGGCGTCCGCCGACCGGGACGGTCACCTCGGTCCGCGCTGGTGCCGGGGCGGCCGCCGCCTCCGCCCGGGTGAACTCGCCCGCTGCCTCCCAGGCATCGCGTTCCGCGCCGAACGCGGTCTGCTGCCGAGACCTGAACTCCGCGATGGAATCGGCCTGTTCGGCGAGGAACGCCTCGTACTCGGCGAGCGAGAACGTGCCCTCCTCGATGCGCGGGACGAAACGGCCGGAGACGATGTCGGCCCGGAGTTCAAGGAGTTCGTCCGCCTCCACCGGGTACCACTTGATCCGGTCGAAGAAGCGCAGCAGCCAGGGCGAGCCCGGTTCGAACGCGCCGCGCTGCTGCCAGCCCGACCACACCTGGGTCGTACGGCCCACGAACTGGTAGCCGCCGGGGCCCTCCATGCCGTAGACGCAGAGATACGCGCCGCCGATGCCGACCGAGTTCTCCGCGGTCCAGGTGCGGGCCGGGTTGTACTTGGTGGTCACCAGGCGGTGGCGCGGGTCCAGCGGCGTGGCCACCGGGGCGCCCAAGTAGACGTCTCCCAGGCCGAGTACGAGGTATTCGGCGTCGAAGACCGTGCCGTAGACGTCCTCGACCGAGTCCAGGCCGTTGACGCGGCGGATGAACTCGATGTTCCAGGGGCACCAGGGGGCGTCGTCGCGGACGCCCGCCATGTAGCGGGCGATGGCCTCGCGGGTCGCCGGGTCGTCCCAGGAGAGGGGGAGGTGGACCGTGCGGGAAGGGACGATCAGCTGGTCGGTGGGCGGGAGCGCCGCCGCTATCTCCCTTACGGCGGTGAGGAGTTGGGATTGGGGCAGGCGGGTCGGGTCCGTCTGGATCTGGAGGGAGCGGATGCCCGGGGTGAGGTCCGTGACGCCCTCGAAGTCGGCCTCCGACACCGCCTCCATCAGGGCGTGGACGCGCATGCGCTGCGCCAAGTCCAGTTGCATGGGGCCGAATTCGACCAGGAGGTTGTCGTCGCCGCTGCGGCGGAAGGTGACGTCTCCGTCCCGGGCGAGGATTCCGCCGTCCACGATGGACGGGCGGGGTGAGCCGTCGACGTTCACCGGGAGGAAGCGGACCGTGTCGCCGGGCCTGAACTGGCCCAGTTTCCAGCGCTCTTGGCTGATCACCGTCGCCGGGCAGACGAAGCCGCCGAGGGACGGGCCGTCCGGGCCGAGCAGTACCGGCATGTCTCCCGTGTAGTCGACCGCGCCGACCGAGTACGGGGTGTCGTGGATGTTGGACGGGTGCAGGCCCGCCTCGCCGCCGTCGCTGCGGGCCCAGCGCGGCTTCGGGCCGACCAGCCGGACGCCCGTGCGGGCCGAGTTGAAGTGGACCTTCCAGTCGGCCGCGTAGAAGTCGTGGATGTCGTCCTCGGTGAAGAACTCCGGTGCCGCGTGCGGGCCTTCGACCGCCGCGACGTCCCATACGGCGCCGAAGGCCGGGCGGTCGGCGGGCGGCACCGGGGTGCCCTCGGCGACCGTGCCGCCGTGCAGGACGTCACCGGTGCGCAGCGCCCGGCCGCCGTGGCCGCCGAACCGGCCCAGGGTGAAGGTGCTCGCGCTGCCGAGGAAGGCGGGCAGGTCCAGGCCGCCCGCGAACAACACGTAGGTCCGCAGGCCGTGTTGGGCCGGGGCGCCGATCTCCAGTACGGCACCTGGAGGCACCGTCACCGGCTCCCACTGCGGGACCGGAACGCCGTCGACCGTCACCGGTGCCGGGGCGCCCGTCACGCACACGGTGGTGGCGTGGGTGAACCTCAACGTCGGTCCCTGGAGCGTGCATTCGAGTCCCGGGGTGCCCTCGTCGTTGCCGAGCGCGCGGTTGCCGAGGCGGAAGGAGAGGTCGTCCATCGGGCCGCACGGAGGGACGCCGACCTGCCAGTAGCCGGTACGGCCCGGCCAGTCCTGGACCGTGGTGAGGGTGCCGCCCGTGACGATCTCGATGCGGGGCGTGGGGTCGGTGACCGAGGCGAGGGTCGCCGTGGAGTGGGCGGCCGTACGGAAGTCCGGCTCGGCGAGGGCCGCCCGGACCAGGCCCAGGTTCGTCTCGATGCCGTCCACGCGGGTGCGGGCCAGCGCCTCGTCCAGCCGTCGTAGCGCGTGGGCGCGGTCGGAGCCGTAGGCGATGACCTTCGCGAGCATCGGGTCGTACGACGTCGTCACCTCGGTGCCGGTCTCCACCCAGCCGTCGACGCGCACGCCGTGCGGGAACTCGACGCGGGTCAACAGGCCCGCGCTGGGCCGGTGTTCGCGGGACGGGTCCTCGGCGTAGACGCGGGCCTCGACGGCGTGGCCGCGCGGGCTGCCCGGGTCGCGAACGACGTCCCGCTCGCCGCGCGCCAGGCGCAGCATCCAGGCGACCAGGTCGACGCCGTAGATCTCCTCGGTGACCGGATGTTCCACCTGGAGGCGGGTGTTGACCTCCAGGAAGTAGGCCTCCTCGCGCCCCGCGTCGTAGACGAACTCGACGGTTCCCGCGGAGCGGTAGCCGACCGAGGCGCACAAGTCGCGGGCGTTCGCCGCCAGTTGGTCGCGTACGTGGTCGGGGAGTCCCGGTGCGGGGGCCTCCTCGACCACCTTCTGGTTGCGGCGCTGGAGGGAGCAGTCGCGGTCGCCGAAGGTGACGACCCCGCCCTCGCCGTCGCCGAAGACCTGCACCTCGACATGGCGGGCGTGCTCGACCAGGCGTTCCAGGAAGACCCCGGCGGAGGAGAAGGAGGCGGCGGCGACGCGCTGCACCCGCTCCCAGGACTCGGTGAGTTCGTCGGCGGAGTGGCAGGCCGACATGCCGATGCCGCCGCCTCCGCCGGTCGCCTTGAGCATGACGGGGTAACCGATGGCAGCCGCTTCGGCGAGAGCCTCTGTGACGGAGTCCAAGAGCCCGGTACCCGGGGCCAGTTGAACCCCCGCCGCTTCGGCCGCCGCGCGTGCCGTGTGCTTCGCGCCGAACAACTCCAACTGCGCGGGCGTCGGGCCCACGAACACGATTCCGGCGTCCTCGCAGCGCCGGGCGAAGGCCGCGTCCTCGGAGAGGAAGCCGTAGCCGGGATGGATCGCGCCCGCGCCGGTGTCCTTGGCCGCCTTGAGCACCAAGTCGGCGTCCAGGTAGGACTCTTTGGCCGGTGCCGGGCCGAGCCGTACCGCCTCGTCGGCGAGCCGTACGTGGGGGGCCGAGCGGTCGGCGTCGGAGTACACCGCGACCGTGCGCAGGCCGAGTTCGCGGGCGGTGCGGATGACGCGGACCGCGATCTCGCCCCGGTTGGCGATCAGCAGCGTGTCGAAGCTCATCCGGAGACTCCGATGGTCATCTGCACGGCCGTCGGCTCGAAGCCGTTGCAAGGGTTGTTGATCTGGGGGCAGTTGGAGACCAGGACCAGGACGTCGCGTTCGGCGCGCAGGGTCAGTTTCAGGCCCGGGGCGGAGAGGCCGTCGACGATGCCGAGGGTGCCGTCCTTCTCGACCGGCACGTTCATGTACCAGTTGATGTTGGACACCAAGTCCCGTTTGCCCAGGCCGTACTTGGCGCCCTCGGCGAGGAAGTTGTCCACGCACGCGTGCTGCGACCAGGTGTGATGGCCGTAGCGCAGGGTGTTGGACTCCTTGGAGCAGGCGCCGCCGACCGTGTCGTGGCGGCCGACCTCGTCGGCGGTGACGGTCATCAGCGGGGTGTGCTCGTTCGACATCAGCACGCTGCCGGTGGTGAGGAAGATGCCGCCCTGGGCGTGGATGGTGTCGGGGGCGCTGTAGCGGACCGACGTGTCGTGGGCGTCGTAGACGAGGAAGTCGACGGCCTGGTTGCCGTGCAGGTCGGTGACGGTGAGGGTCTCGCCGGTGCGGACGACGGCGGACCAGGCGGCGCGGGCCGGAACTTCCGCGGTCCGTACGGGCGTTGCGTCCTCGGTCTTCATATGAGCCCCCTCGCGGCGAGGAATTCGGTGGTGTTGAGGAAGGCGCGGCGGCCCTCGGGCGTGGCCTCCCACAGCGGGTCGCCCGGTCCGGTGGCCTCGGCGCGCCAGGCGAGCACCTCCAGCGGGGTGCTGACGTAGTCGGTGCGTGGGTCGGCCGGGTGGGGCACGTTCGCGATCAGTACGGTCACGTCCTGTTCGGCGCGCAGGGTCACGCTGCCGCCGGGTCCGGCCGAGCCGGTGAAGTCGAGGGAGCCGTCGTCGCGGACCTCGACGCCCTGGAAGAAGGAGAGGGACGGGGGCAGGTCGCGGGACTCCAGGCCGTTCTTCGCGGCGGCGAGCTTGAACAGTTCGCGGCCGGCGGGGGAGTCGGACTGCGGGGTTCCGTCGCCGTAGCGCTCGGTGTTGCGGACAAGGGTGGAGGTGCCGCACAGGGCGTCGTGGCGGCCGGAGGTGTCGGCGATCAGGGAGGCGAGGACGCGGCCCTGGTCGGAGAGGAGGAGCTGGCCCTCGCCGAGGTAGGCGTTCCACTGGACCTTGACCGTGTCGGCGACGTTCAGGCGCTCCCAGGGGCGGTCGGCCGTGTGCAGGAGCAGGTGGGCGCAGGCGTCGCCGCGCAGGTCGGTGAGGCGGAGTTCGGTGCCGCGGGCCAGGACGCGGTGCGTGTAGTTGCCGCCCGCGACGGTCTCGGCCCACACCAGGTGGCCCGCCGCGCAGGGCGGGGCCGGCCAGTCGGCGGCCGGGACGACGGGCATCGCCTCGGCGCGTCTGCCCTCCTGGGCGCGGGCGTGGGCGCGGGCTCCGTAAGTGGTCGCTGTCGCCATCGCGGGGGACCTCCGGCTGCGGGGACGTCTGGGTCGTACGACATTGCTGTCGCTGTTTCCTTCGGCATTTCTGTCGCTCGACAGAAATTAGGAGGCGGCCGGGTCGCCGGGGTTGCCCGGGTGTTGCCGGTCGGTTACCGAGCCCTCACCAAGATCACCGGGCGTTCGCGGCGCGGTGCCGTGTGCGAGGATCGAACGCATGGGGACGACGGGTGCACAGGGGGGCCGCCGGGTCGGCAGGCCGCGGGCCGATCAGCGGCCGGACAGTGGACTGTCCCCGCGCGCCGAACTGCTCGCCGCCGCGGCCGAGTTGTTCACCACCCGCGGCTACGCGGCCACCACCACCCGGGCCGTCGCCGAACTCGCGGGGATGCGGCAGGCGTCCATGTACCATTACGTCTCCGGCAAGGAGGAACTCCTCGCGGACCTCCTGGAGTCCACGGTCACGCCCTCGCTGACCTGCGCCCGGGAACTCCTCGCGGACGACGTCACCCCGGCCGAGGACCGGCTGTGGGAGCTGTGCCGCACCGACGTCGAGCTGCTGTGCGGCGGCACGCACAACCTCGGCGGGCTCTATCTGCTGCCCGAGGTACGCGCCGAGCGCTTCGCCGGCTTCCATGCCGTACGCGCCGAACTCAAGGACGCCTACCGGCAGTTGCTCGCCGCGACCGCCGCGGGCGGGGCGCTCGCCAAGAGCGAGCTGGAGCTGCGCACGGATCTGCTCTTCGGGCTCATCGAGGGCGTCATCCTGGTGCACCGCTCCGACCCCGAGCGGCCGGTGTCCGCCTTCGCGGAGGCGACGGCCGACGCGGCGCTGCGCATCGCCGGAATCTGAGCCGGAATCTGAGCCGGAACCCCGGCCGGAAGCGGGACCGGAAGCGGGGCTTCACTCCTTACGGTGAGTGATTTTCGTATGCCCGTTCACCGTCACGTGCCGTGTTCGAACGGTGGCGCAGCGTGTAAATGGGTTGAGCGTACTCCTCTTCCGTGTCCCTTTTCAGGGGCTTGCTGAATATGACACAGCGATGATCCGGTCGGACTAAGCTCGCCCGCAGCGCACCGAGTTGGGATGTATTCGTGCGTTTGTTCCTAAACATAACGAAGATCCCCCGGGTCTCTCCCCCTACCCCAGCCGATTTCTCCTAGAGGGCATACATGGTGAGTGTTCAATCGCCCCCCGGCCGCCGTGAACTTCCTTACGCCCGTGTGCTGTTGCTGCCCGCCATAGTGATGGCCGCGGCGACCGGGGCCGCCGTCGCCGTGGTGACGGAGCCGGCCCGGGCCGCTGTCGGCTGGTGCGGTGGCATCGCCACGCTCCTGGTGATCGTGACGGCGGCCGAAGCGGTCCGCCGCGGCCGAACCGTGCGTGACCTGCGCGCGGACCACGCTCGTGACCGTGCGTACATGGAACGGCGGATCGCCGGCCACGACCAGGACATCGAACGGCTCGCGACGGAGATCATGCCCGCCGCGCTCTACGGAATGCGGACCGGAGAATCCCCCGGAGAGGTGATTCGCCAAGTCGTCGACGCCCACCCCCAGTGGCGCGAACTCCCCGAACCGCAGCGCGGATTGCTGCGCACGGTGCTCGACATCGTGGACCGCGAAGCGGCCATGCGCGACTCCGCGCAGCGCAACTTCGTCAGCATCGCCCGGCGCGTCCAGGCGATCGTCCACCAACAGGCCAACGAACTCCGCGAGATGGAGGAGGACCACGGCCGCAACCCCGAGGTCTTCGACGACCTGCTGCGCATCGACCACGGCACCGCGCTGATCGGCCGCCTCGCCGACTCCATCTCGGTGCTCGGCGGCGGCCGTCCCGGCCGTCAGTGGCCCCAACCCGTCACGCTCTACAGCACGTTGCGCGGCGCCATGTCCCGGATCCTGGAGTACCGGCGCATCTCGCTGGACTCCATCGCCAAGGTCAACGTCAGCGGCACCTCCGTCGAACCGCTGATCCACGCGGCCGCCGAACTCCTCGACAACGCCACCCGCTACTCGCCGCCGCAGACCAAGGTGCACGTCACCGCCGTCGAGGTGCAGACCGGTGTCGCCATCGAGATCGAGGACGCGGGCGTCAGCCTCAGCGAGGAGGCCCGCGCCCGGGTCGAGAACATGCTGGAGCAGGCCAAGGCCGGCATCGACCTCCAGGACCTCGGCGAGAGTCCCCGCCTGGGCCTGACCGTCGTCGGCCGCCTCTGCCAGACGTACAACATGCAGGTCTCGCTCAGGGCCTCCGCGTACGGCGGTGTCCGCGCCGTCCTGGTCGTGCCGCGGGACATGCTCACCAGCGATCCCGCGCCCGGCCTCGCGCACGGCATCGGCGCGACCGCCGCGCCCAAGATCGAACTCGGCGCACTCGAAGGCCCCAAGCGCGCACCCAAGAAGCGCCGGCCGACCAGCCCCCGAATCCCCGCGACGGTCTCCATGGTGGACGAGGTCCCCGAGGTCACGGAGTGGACGGTGGGCGGCCTGCCGCAGCGCCGCAGCCGGGTCAAGATGCCGCTCAGCCAGCGGCTCGCCGAGCAGGCGGCGGCCGAACGGGCCGAACAGGCCGAGCGGGAGGCCCTGTCCGCCTGGGCCGAACCGGCGCCCGAGAAGGAAGAACCCGAACCGGGGCTGTGGGTCGAGGCGTTCATGAACGGCCTCAAGGGCGACCCGGACCCCACCGCATTCACCCAGACGACCGAGCCGGCCCATGTCGAGGCCGACGACGAGGGGGACCTCAAGTGATCCAGCAGCGAGCCAACTTCGACTGGATGCTCAAGGAGCTCGCCGACGGCGTACCCGGCATCGAGATGATCGTGGTGCTCTCCGCCGACGGACTGCGGATCGCCCGCTACGGCGGCGACCCGGACGCCGCCGACCGGGTCGCCGCGGCCTGCGCCGGGTTGCAGAGCCTCGCGAGCGCCGTCGCCCACGAGATCCCGGACAGCGACGGCACGATGCGCATGGTCATCATCGAGATCAACGGCGGCTACTTCTACCTCATGGCGGCGGGCTCCAACGCCTACCTCGCCGTGCTCTCCGACGTCGTCGCCGAACCCGGCCTCATGAGCAACCGCATGCGTGACCTGGTCGTCCGGATCGGCGCCCACCTCACCAGCCCGCCCCGGCGCAACGGGCAGACCGTATGACTCCTCCGCAACGCCGGCGGCGCCACCCCAAGGAACAGCCTCCGCCCGAGCCCCTCAAACAGGGTCCGCGCAAGGAGCCCGAGCGGCTGTACGTCCTCACCGGATCGGAGGAGGGGCGCGAGCGCGCCGCCCTCGACCTGGTCACGTTAATCGTGGCGCGCGCCGACCCTCCACCCTCCTCCACACCGGAGCGGGCGGCGCTGATCCGGCTCTGTGCCGCCCCCCTGTCCGTGGCCGAGCTGTCGGCCTATCTGAATCTGCCGTTCAGCGTGGTGACCGTCCTGCTCACCGAGCTGCTGACGGCCGAACTGGTCCAGGCGCGCGCCCCGATCGTGCGGCAGGCGATCGCCGACCGTTCCCTCCTCGAAGCGGTGATGCATGGACTTCAAAAGCTCTGACACCCTCCCCGGACCACGGACCGAGGACCATCTGCCACAGACGGCACAGGCCGCGGTGAAGATCGTCATCGTGGGCGGTTTCGGGGTCGGCAAGACGACCATGGTCGGTTCGGTCAGCGAGATCAGACCGCTGACCACGGAGGAGACCATGACGCAGGCAGGCGTCGGGGTCGACGACAACTACGGCTCCGAGACCAAGACCGCGACCACCGTGGCGATGGACTTCGGCCGCATCAGCATCACCGACCAACTGGTGCTGTACCTCTTCGGCACCCCCGGCCAGGAACGCTTCTGGTTCCTGTGGAACGGACTGTTCGAGGGCGCCCTCGGCGCGGTGGTCCTGATCGACACCCGTCGCCTGGAGGTCAGCTTCGACGTCATAGGACGGCTGGAGGAGAGCGGCGTGCCGTTCGTGATCGCCGTCAACTCCTTCCCGGACGGCCCCCGTTACCCCATCGAGGACCTGCGCGAGGCACTCGACCTGGCACCGGAGATCCCCATCGTGGAGTGCGACGCGCGACGGCGGGCTTCCAGCCGGGACGTCCTGATGACCCTCATGACCTTCCTGCACTCGCTCGCGGTGACGGGCTCACTGACCTGATCCCGCACACGCGGCTTGAGCGCTGTCCCCCTGTCCCGAACTCCCCGGACATCGGATCCACTTCAGTTTTCGGAGCGACCACCGTGACGTCTGAACGACACTCCCCGACCGGTACGGACGACCCCACGCTCGGCCCGCCCCCCGGCTGTCCCGCGCATGGGACCGGCCCCGGGGGACTGCATAGGCTGTACGGCCCCGAGGCGCAGGACCTGGGAGCCCTGTACGAGAAACTCCGCGCCGAGCACGGCGTAGTGGCCCCCGCCCTGCTCCACGACGACGTGCCGATCTGGGTGGTGCTCGGCCACGGCGAGAACATGCACATGGTGCGCACCCCCTCGCAGTACACCCGTGACACCCGGTTGTGGAGCCCCTTGCAGGACGGCACGGTCAAGCCGGGACACCCGCTCATGCCGATCGTCGCCTGGCAGCCCATCTGCTGCCACGCCGAAGGCGACGAGCACCTGCGGCTGCGCGGCGCGGTCACCGGTGCCATGTCGACCATCGACCACCGGGGCATCCGCCGCTACATCAACCGCGCCACCCAGCACCTCGTC
Organism: Streptomyces sp. NPDC002276; assembly: GCF_053891435.1. Lineage (NCBI taxonomy): Bacteria > Bacillati > Actinomycetota > Actinomycetes > Kitasatosporales > Streptomycetaceae > Streptomyces > Streptomyces sp. NPDC002276. The sequence goes on from NZ_JBSFCQ010000011.1 coordinate 39,889, forward strand.
AACAAGTTCTGCGAGGAGGGCAGGGCCGATCTGGTCGGCCAGTTCGCCGAGCACCTGCCGATGGCGGTGCTGTGCGAGATGCTCGGTATGCCGGACGAGTACAACGACCGGATCGTGCAGGCCGCCCGCGACATGCTCAAAGGCACCGAGACCGCCATCGCCAGCAACGCGTACATCATGGACGTCCTGATGCGGCTCACCGTCCGCCGCCGGGCCGATCCCAAGGACGACTTCACCAGCCACCTGATCAACCACCCGGCGGGGCTGACCGACGAGGAGGTCGGTCAGCATCTGCGCGTCGTCATGATCGTCTCGTACGAGGCCACCACCAACCTGCTCGCCAACGTACTGCGCGTGGTCCTCACCGACCCGGGCTTCCGCGCCCGGCTCAACGGCGGCCAGATGACGGTGCCCCAGGCGGTCGAGCAGTCCCTGTGGGACGAGCCGCCGTTCAGCACCATCTTCCCCTACGTCGCCAAGCAGGAGACCGAGCTGGGCGGCCAGCGCATCCGCAGAGGCGACGGTCTCATCCTGGGTATCGCGCCGGGCAACGTCGACCCACGTGTGCGCCCCGACCTCAAGGCCAACATGCAGGGCAACCGCTCCCACCTCGCCTTCAGCGGCGGCCCCCACGAGTGCCCCGGCCAGGACATCGGCCGCGCCATCGCCGACGTAGGGGTCGACGCGCTGCTGACCCGCCTCCCGGACGTCCAACTCGCCTGTGAGGAGGGCGAGTTGCGCTGGCGGGAGTCGATCTCGAACCGGCACCTGGTGGAACTGCCGGTGAAGTTCGCGCCGAAGCCTCAGCAGGACGTCACGCAGCGGCCCTCCGTCAAACCGGTGCCGTCGCAGCGCCCGGACAACTGGCAGGTCGGCACATCACAGCCGCAGCCGCGGTCCACAGCGCCTGAGCCCACAGCTCCGACGCCGGCGGCGATGCCCGAACCGGGAGGCCGGGCAGGCGTGTTCCAGCGCCTGCTGCGCTGGTGGCGCGGCGAGTGAGCCGACCGGTGCAGCCGGGCTATCCGGCCCACTCCTCGTACGACGACCAGGCCCGCAGTTCACGCGGGCTGACGAACCGGTGCTCGTGCCCGGTGACCGGATCGGTGAACTCCAGGACCCGCGCCAGCAGTTGGAGCGGGCGCCTGAAGTCGCCGGCTGCCACGGGGCCGGTCACCACGGGATAGAGGGGGTCGCCGAGGATCGGTACCCCCAATGCCGTCATGTGCACCCGCAGTTGGTGCGTCTGCCCGGTGCGGGGACGCAGCCGGTAGCGGGCCAGGCCGTCGTCCCGCTGTTCCAGCAACTCCACCTGGCTGACGGCGTTGGGCTCGCCCTCGACCTCGCGCGCCGCCATGACGCCACGCTCCTTCACGATGCGGCTGCGCACGGTGCGCGGCAGGGCGAGCGCCGGGTCATATCCAGCGACGGCCTCGTACTCCTTGGCGATGAGCCGGTCGCGGAAGAGTGACTGGTAGCTGCCGCGCTCCGCGGGGCGCACGGTGAACAGGACCAGTCCGGCGGTGAGCCGGTCCAGGCGGTGGGCGGCGCCCAGCGCGGGGAGATCCAGTTCCCGACGCAGCCGCGCGAGCGCGGTCTCCGTGACATGACTGCCGCGCGGTGTCGTGGCCAGAAAGTGCGGCTTGTCGGCGACGACGATGTGCTCGTCGCGGTACACGACGTCCAGTGCGAACGGCACCGACACCTCAGGCGGCAACTCCCGGTGGAACCACACGAACATGCCCGGCACGTACGCCAGGTCACGCGGCACGGCACGCCCGTCGGCGTCCACGATCAGGCCTGCGTCCAGCATCCCGTCGATCACCCCCGCCCCGGCCGTGAGCCGCTCCACCAGATGATCACGCACGGTCGCCCACGCCGCCCCCTGCGGCAGTTTCACCCGCACCGCATCGACTCCGTCGCGCTGCGGGAGGGGCGAGGGCGGGATCGGGCTTCTGCGTTTCATCAGGATCAAGCGTACGAGGCGGCACCGACTGCGGAGGCACGAGCTGTCGGAGAGCGGGACGCGCGGTTTGGGTCGGCGGGTGGCCCAAGACCTGGCCGGGCGATAACAACGCTCATTGCCAATCGTCGGCTGCGCCAATACACCGTTCGCCGTGTGAATTCGTCCGGGGCATATGACCGATGCGGCAATTGCCTGAGGCATTCGCGAAGTTCCGAGGGGGCGTGCGCGCTCTGATCGCGCAACCGTCCAAATCTGCGCGCAACACGTTCACGCCTGAATCAAGGACGGCCACTTCCGGTCTGGACCGAACTGCGTTCTGATAGAAGTCGAACCGCTGAAGCCGGCGCGTCCCACTCGCGCGATCGCGGAAGGGGGATCCTGTGGCACCACTCGTTCTGCCCTCGCCCACCGCGGTCACCACCGCTTCGGCTCACTTGGGGCACGCCCGTGAAAGGGCACACCAACAGCGCAGACGGGGATGTCCACGTACGTCACCGTGAAGTACCGATCGTCCACCAGCTCCTCGGCTCCTCGGCTTCTCGCCACGGGAGCGGGCAACCCGCGCCATGCTCAACCGCCTCAGCCGACTCCGGCGCCATAGATATGGAGGACCAGTGCTCGCCATGATCCCGACGTATGCGGAGCCCACCCCCCCGACCGTCAGTCCTTACAGCCAGCGGATCGAGGAGTATGTCCGCTCGCTCGGAGAGAGCCTCGGGCTGGCAGAGACACAGGGCGGCCGGGAGCGGCTGGAAGCAGGCTACGGGAAATTCGTTGCCTGGACCTATCCGGAAGCATCATTCCGTGATCTCTGCCTTTGCGCGGAATGGCTTTTCTTCACCTTTATCCTGGACGACTTGCACACGTTAAAGGCCTATGACGATCCGGAAACCTGGGCTCCGGTGCACCGGCGCCTGATGGGCATCATCAACACGGGAAAGGACCCTGCCTCCGCACAGGAGCGGACTCCTTTCACCGAGGCCCTCACGGATCTGTCCATTCGTACCGGCGAGAGGCTCTCGCCGACGCTTCACCGGCGACTGAATCGGCACCTTGACCTGTTCTTCCAGGGATTCACTGAGGAATCCGAGAACCGGTTCCGCGGCACTCCTCCCGGGATCGACAGTTTCACTCGGACGAGGCGATTGTCGGTGGGGATGGAGTTCGGCTTCGATCTGGTCGAACTCAGTCAGCGCACGGAGGTGCCCGAAAAGATCTACGAGACGGGCCTGTTCAGGGAGATCGTCGAAGCAGCGAGCGATGTGGTCGCCTGGCAGAACGACCTGCATTCGATTCGCCTGGACGACATGCGCGGAGATTTCCACAACGTCGTCATCGTCATACAGCACGCTGGCGGAATCTCACTGCAGGAAGCCATCGAATCGGCCGTTGCCAAGGTCCAGGGGCGAGTCGCCGACTTCCTGGCCGCCGAAAAGCAGCTCCGGCCCTTCCTGAAAAGCCGTGGTGTGCCGCCCGGCATCCGTGAGGAGATCCTGAAGGTTACTGCCGGAATGCGGCAGTGGACGAATGGATGCCTGCACTGGTACGGGAACACCACGCGCTACAAGATACCTGTCGCCTCGGGCGATTCGGATCAACAGCATGCTCACCTGCAGGAGATGCTCCCGAGCCGGGATCATGCGTCTCTGCACAGTTGCGGGTGACCGGCAAGGCGCACGCCCTGGCTTCCTCGACGCCAGCCTTCACGTGGCTCCCACTCCAAGGAAGGCCGACAGATCATGGCAACGGATCTTGCAGGCATCACCCAGGCTCCCGGGGCACTGCCGCTCGTCGGGCACCTGTTTCCGCTGCTCCGTGACCCCCTGCGTTTCCTGAACACCCTCCCCGCCCATGGCGACCTGGTGCAGATACGGCTGGGGCGACAAAGGGCCGTCGTGGTCTGCAGCCCCGAACTCGTCCAGCAGGTTCTCCTGCACGACAGCACCTACGACAAGGGCGGACCCATCATCGAACGGGTCGGAAACGCGCTCGGGGACGGCATCGCCTCCTGCCCGCACAGCGCCCACCGGCGGCAGCGACGAAGTCTGCAACCGGCCTTCTCCCGCGCGTGCCTGCGGGACTACGCCGCCATCATGACCGAGCAGATCGAGACACTCACCACCAGCTGGAGCGACGGGCGGGCTGTCGACGTGGCCGCGCAGATGAACGCTCTCGCGGGTCGCACCATTGCTCGGACCTTGTTCACGGCTGAAGCCGCGAGGCCCGCCGTGGACGCGGTCACGGAATGTCTGCCGGACATCTTCCGAGGCATCTACCAGCAGGCCGTTCTCCCGCCTCTGCTGCGCCGCCTGCCGCTCCCCGCCAACCTGCGCTACGAGCGGGCGCGGAATCGGGCTTGGACCGCGGTCAGCAAGACCATCGCCCTGTATCGGCAGGACGGCAGGAACCACGGCGATGTGCTGTCGATGCTCCTCAACACACGTGACGACGCCGGAGAACCCCTCGGCGACGCCGAGATCCACGCTCAGATCATGACCCTGCTGGTCGCCGGCATAGACACCACAGCGGTGGCCCTCACGTGGGCTGTCCACCTCCTGTGCCAACACCCCGATGTCCAGGAGCGGTTGCGCACCGAGACGGCTCAGGTCCTCGGCACCCGGGCTGCCACCTGGGACGATCTCCCCCGGCTCGACCTGGCACGCCGGGTGGTCACCGAGACACTGCGCCTCTACCCTCCCGGATGGATCTTCACCCGGACCACCACCACCGGAGCCCGGCTGGCGGACGCCGTGATGCCCCCCGAAACCACCCTCGTCTACAGTCCGTATCTCATCCACCATGATGCGCGCTTCAATCCGCAGCCCACCCGCTTCGATCCGGACCGGTGGCTTCCGGAGCGGCAGCATGCGCGCGGCAGCCTTATTCCGTTCGGCGGAGGAGCGCGCAAGTGCATCGGCGACAACTACGCGATGACCCTGGCGACACTCGCGCTGTCCGCGATCGTGGCCCAATGGCGGCTCTCGCACGTGGATCATCAACTGCCGCATGTCGAACCCCGGATGACCTTGACCCCGCACGGGGTCCGGGCCCGAGTGGAGTGCCTGAGGGGTACCCGCACCAGCAGCACAGCCACCGTGTGAGGCGGTCCTCAAGCGGTCAGGTCCACCGACGGTTCTGCCGGTGGGCCTGACCGGTCCTGCGCGTTGAGGTCATGTCAGGTCGGTGGCTCGACGTGCCCCCAGCCACCGGTACAGGCACCCCAGCCCCACCGTCCCCACCAAGAACAACACCGTGAACCACTGGAAGTACCAGTGCCCGCCCGCCGGGTCGTACACCGCGGCCCGCGGCCATGCCAGGTTGACGGTCATGATCAGGCCGTAGAGAAGTGCCAGGGCGTTGACCGGTATGCCCCAGCGGCCGAGGGAGAACAGTCGGGCGCCCGTCTCGTCCGTGCCCTCTGTCGTGAACTCGCCGCGCAGGCGGCGGAGCAGGAGGGGGCCCGTGACCATCGCGTAGGCCAGGTACAGCATCACGATGCAGGTGGTGCCGATGGCCAGGAACGCGTCCGGGGAGGCGAAGTTGAGGAGGAGCAGGGCCGCCGCGAGGACACCTACGACCAGGGCGGGGGCGCTGGGCATTCCCGTGCGCGGGTTGACCTTGGACAGGCGGGCGGAGAACGGGAGTTGGCCGTCGCGGGCCATGGAGAACAGCATGCGGCAGGCCGCCGTCTGGATGGCGAGGGTCGCCACCGCGATCGCCACCACCACGTCGGCCAGCAGGGCCTTGCCGACGCCGTCGCCGAGGCTGCTCGTCAGGACGTAGCTGAGGCCGTCGACGCCCAGGTGGCCGTCGGTCATGCTGGGCGCGGCGAGCAGGCCGCCGAGGATGATGAGGCCGCCGAGCAGGCCCGCCGCGCTGAGCGCGGTGAGGATCGTGCGGGGCGCGGTGCGGCGGGGGTTGTGGGTCTCCTCGCTCATCTCGCCCGCGCTGTCGAAGCCGATCATCACGTACGCCGCCGTGAACGAGCCCACCAGCAGCGCGCCGAGCAGGCCGCCCTCCAGGCTGCCGGTCGTGTGGAAGGTGATGCTCGGGGTGCGCTTCGAGTGGGTCAGCAGGAGGACCACGATCAGGATCGCGCCGATGATCTCGGCGGTCACTCCGACCCGGTTGATCACCGACATCACGCGGTTGTCGAGGATGTTCACCAGCGTCGTCAGGACCAGCAGGATCACGCCGAGGACCGCCGCGTTGGCCGCGCCGTCCGGTGAGGTGGGCGCGGGGTCGGTGCCGACGAGTTGGAAGCCGGACCAGATCGCCGGCAGCACCATCTGGAGCGCGAGCGCCGCCGCCGCTACGACGACGATCTGGCCGATCACCATGATCCAGCCGGCGAACCAGCCGAAGGCCGCGGTGGAGAGGCGCGAGGACCACTGGTAGATCGCGCCCGAGATCGGGTAGCGCGCGGCCAGTTCCGCGAAGCAGGCCGCCACCAGCAGCTGGCCCGCCAGCACGATCGGCCAGGCCCAGAAGAAGACCGGGCCGCCGAACGCGTACCCGAAGGCGAAGAACTGGAAGACGGTCGTCAGTACGGAGATGAAGGAGAACCCGGCCGCGAACGACGCGTACCGGCCGAGGCTGCGATGCAGCTCCTGGCGGTAGCCGAACTCGGCGAGGGAGCCGTCGTCGGGGGAGTGGGGCGGATCGGGGCGTACGTCGGAGGGGGTGGTTGTGGCCACGGCGGCACCTGCCTTCGGCGCGAATTCCTGTCGGGTGACAGAAATTAGGGACGGCCTGTTTCGGACGCGTCACGCGACCGTGTCCAGGGCGGGCCCAAGTCCTCACGCTCTTGCCCTCGCCGCGAAATCGCGATACATCGTGTATTGACGTTCCGCGGCGACTCGCGATATGTTCGTTGACGAATATCCGGATGCGAGGTGTGCCCGAGAGAAGGCTGGGAGGTGGTGGTCCCCGTGGCCGCGAAGCGTCGCAAGCTCAGCAACCCGCTGGCACTCGCCGTGCTGGTGACCCTCTGTCAGGGCCCCATGCATCCGTACGAGATCGCCCAGACCCTGCGCCGCCAGGGCAAGGACACCAGCACGAAGATCAACTACGGCTCGCTCTACACGGTCGTGCAGAACCTGGAGAAGCACGGCTTCGTCGAGGTCGCCGACATAGAGCGCAAGGGCAACCGCCCCGAGCGCACGGTCTACGGCCTGACCGGCGCCGGGCGCGAGGAGATGACCGAGTGGCTGTCGGAGCTGCTGGCCCGCCCGGTCAAGGAGTTCCCCATCTTCGAGACGGCCCTCTCACTGCTGGGCGCCCTGCACCCCGACGAGGCGGCGACGCTGCTGGAGGAGCGGGTGAAGAACCTGGAGGTGCGGGCGGCCGGCGAGCGCGGAGCGCTGGAGAAGCTCTACGAATCCGTGCCCCGGCTCTTCCTCGTCGAGGTCGAGTACCAACTGCACATGACCGAGGCGCAGACCGAGTGGGTCCGAGGCCTGCTGGAAGAGCTGAGAAAAGGCTCGACGCTGGGCGTCGAAGGCTGGCGCCACTTCCACGAAACGGGGGAGCAGCCAACGGAGTTCAGCTAGCGAGAACTGACCCCGACCGGGCTGTTGCAGCAGCCCTGCCGGGGTCACGAACCCCGAGACCGACCCGCCGTGCGGCAAGCCAGGCGATCGAGGTGCGGCACACCCAGGATAGCCCGGCGCTCTGCACGCGGATCAGTCGTGACCTTTCACACTCACATCCGCTCATTCATGGAGAGCAGTCGACATGAGCAGTACTCGTACGAGCTCCGGTGCGCCCGCGGTCGAGGCACGCCGACTGATCAAGACCTATCCCGGCGACGTCACCGCCCTCAACGGCATGGACATCACCGTGGAACCCGGCACCGTCTTCGGCCTCCTGGGGCCGAACGGCGCCGGCAAGTCCACCACCGTCAAGATCCTCACCACCCTGGCCCGCCCCGACTCCGGCACGGCCACCGTCGCGGGCCACGACGTGCTGCGCCACCCGGACCGGGTGCGCCGCGCGATCGGCGTGGTCGCCCAGAACTCCGGCGCCGACCCGACGGCGACCGGCCGCGAGAACCTCCAACTCCAGGGCAGGCTCTACGGCTTGAAGGGCGCCGCCCTCGCGAAGCGGGTGGACGAACTCCTCGACCGCTTCACCCTCGCCGACGCCGCCAGGCGCCAGGTGAAGGGCTACTCCGGCGGAATGCGCCGCCGCCTGGACGTGGCGCTCGGCCTGGTGCACCGGCCCGAGGTGCTCTTCCTCGACGAACCCACCACCGGCCTCGACCCGGAGGCCCGCACCGCGATGTGGGACGAGATCGGCCGGCTCGCGGGGGAGGAGGGGCTGACCATCCTGCTCACCACCCACTACCTCGAAGAGGCCGACCGGCTCGCCGAGCGCATCGCGATCGTCGACCGCGGCCGGGTCGTCGTGGAGGGCACCCCCGACTCGCTCAAGGGCGAACTCCGGGGCGACGCCGTCCACTTGGAGCTGCGCGAGGCGGTCGGCGACGCCGGTCGTACGCTGCTCAGGAGCGCCCTCGTCGGACTGTCGGGCGTGCACGAGGTGCTGGTCGACGGACGCCGGGTCAGTGCCCGCGCCGACGACGGAGCGGCCGCGATGCCCGTCCTGCTGGCGGCGTTCGAGCGCGTCGGCGTCGGGGTCGCCGCCGCGACTGTCGCCCGCCCCTCGCTCGACGACGTCTATCTCCGCTACGCGGGCCGCCGTTACTCCGAGGCCGACGCGGACAGCTCCGAGCAGCTTGCCATCGCGGTCGCCGGAGGTGCGCGATGAGCACGGCTGTCTCCCAGACCTGGTACATGACGCAGCGTCAACTCATGGTGTTCGCACGGCAGCCCGCCTTCGCGGTCATCACCCTCATCCAGCCGGTGATCTGGCTGTTCCTCTTCGGCAACCTCTTCAAGAAGGTCGTCGAACTCGGCGGCTTCGGCACCACCTCGTATCTGGACTACCTGGTCCCCGGGGTGGTCGTGATGAGCGCGCTCAGCTCCAACATGTGGGCGGGCATGGGCACGTTGGAGGAGATCCAGCGCGGCACCCTCAACCGCTTCCTGACCACTCCGGTCAGCCGGGCCGCGCTGATGAACGGCAATGTCGTCAACAACGGCCTGGTGACCGCGTTCCAGTCGGTGGTCATCGTGCTGCTCGGACTGCTCGGCGGCGCCGACTATCCGGGCGGCGTCGGCGGCATCGCGATCCTGATAGTCGCCTCGGTACTGCTGGGCACCATCTTCGGGGCACTGTCCAACGCGCTCGGCATGCTGGTACGGGAGCGGGAGTCGATCATCGGCATCAACACCTTCCTGCTCCTGCCCCTGACCTTCCTGTCCAGCGCCTTCATGGCACCCTCGCAGATGCCCACGTGGATGCAGCACGTAGCCGACTTCAACCCACTCAACTGGGCGATGGTGGCAGGCCGTTCAGCGATGTCCGCCCACCCCGACTGGGCCGAGGTACTCACCCGCGGCGGCGCACTACTGGGCCTGGCGGTGGCGGCGGTATGGCTGTCGATACGTACGTTCAGGTCGTACCAACGATCGGTGTAGCGCCCCAAAGGGGCGCGGGGAACTGCGCGACCAGCCACGACGGCGCCGCACACGCCAACGGTCCGTCGTGGCACCCCAAGTGGCGCGCCTACGCGGCCGCGCTGGCCCCCGTAACACCTTCCTGCTCCGCCTCGATCTTCGCGTTCCACTCCCGCTTGGAGGCCTGCCAGCCGTCCTCGTTGTGGCCGAGCCGCCAGTAGCCGGAGATCGACAGATCCTCGCGCGGAATCGCCGACTCGACCCGCAGCAGGGCCCGCAGGTCCTTCACGAAGGCCGCCTCGCCGTGCACGAACGCGTGCACGCGGCCCTCGGGGAACTCCAGGGCCCGTACGGCCTCGACGAGTGTCTCGCCGACGGGACGGTCACCGCGGTGCAGCCAGACGACCTCGATGTCGGAGTCGATCTTCTGCTCCTCCTCGGGCCCGGAGATCTCCACGAAGGCGTGTGCCGTGGCGCCCTCGGGCAGCGACTCCAGGGCGCGGGCGATCGCGGGCAGCGCGCTCTCGTCCCCGGCGAGCAGATGCCAGTCGGCGTCGGTGTCGGGGGCGTAGGCGCCGCCGGGGCCCATGAAGAGGACGGACTCGCCCGGCTGGACGCGGGTGGCCCACGGGCCGGCGAGGCCCTCGTCGCCGTGGATGACGAAGTCCAGGGTGAGTTCGAGGTGTTCGGGGTCCCAGGCGCGCACGGTGTAGGTCCGGGTCACCGGCCACTGCTCGCGCGGGAACTCGGCGCGGATGCGCTCCATGTCGAAGGGCTCGGGGTAGGTGGCGCCCCCGGCCGGGAAGAGCAGCTTCACGTAATGGTCGGTGCAGGTGTCCGCCGCGAACTCGGCCAGACCCTCGCCACCGAGCACCACGCGCTGCATGTGTGGGGTCAGCCGTTCGGTGCGGAGGACCTGCGCGGAGTGGGGCTTACGCGGCTTCCGTGCCGGACGTTCTGCCATGACGGCCTCCCAGGTTCATAGCTAAGGCTTACCTAAGTTAGCATCTCTCCCCCACTTAACACCCCCTGTATGAGGGGTTCATGAACGTCTCGCACAGAGCATCACTCCCCACCAGCGAGAATGCCGTTCACGGAAAACGAGAATTAACCTTGCGCCCCGAGTGTGGCGAGCAGTCGCTGCAATGATCCGCCCAGCCCCCAGCGTTCCGCCAGTGCGCCCACCAACTCCGGATCACGCGGGGCGCGCGGCAGGGCGGGGTCGACATCGGGCAGCGGTACGTCGTCCGCGACCCGTACGACCTTGGGCGCGACCGCGACATAGGGCCGTGCCTCGTCGAGGCGCTTGCGCTGCGAAGGGGTCAGCTTGGACTTCGGGTCGTCGATCGCCGCCATGATCCCGGCCACGTCACCGAACTCCGCGAGGAGCTTGGTCGCCGTCTTCTCGCCGATCCCGGGCACGCCCGGCAGACCGTCGCTGGGGTCGCCGCGCAGCAGCGCCAGATCCACGTAACCGCGGCCGTCGACACCGTACTTCTCGCGCAGGAACGCCTCGTCGGTGAGCTGGAGCGAGCCGACGCCCTTGATCGGATACAGGACGCGGACACCGCGGGCGTCGTCGACGAGCTGGTACAGGTCGCGGTCGCCGGTGACGATGTCGACCGGGCCCTTGGCGTGCGCGGTGAACGTGCCGATCACGTCGTCGGCCTCGTACGGCTCGACGCCCACGCGCGCGATGCCGACCGCGTCGAGGACGGCCTCGATGATCGGGACCTGCGGGGAGAGGGTGTCGGGCACCTCCTCCTCGTCCGGGCCGCTCTCGCGGACCTCGGCGACGCGGTGCGCCTTGTAGGTGGGGATCAGGTCGACCCGCCACTGGGGCCGCCAGTCCGCGTCCATGCACGCGACCAACTGGTCGGGGCGGTGGTCCTTGACCAGCCGGTCGATGAATTCGAGCAGCCCGCGCACGGCGTTCACCGGCGTCCCGTCCGGTGCCTTCACGGACTCCGGGACGCCGAAGTAGGCGCGGAAGTAGAGCGAGGCGGTGTCGAGGAGCATCAGTCGTCCGGTCACGTCACGCATCATGCCGCACCGCGCGGACCGTGACCTGAACCACTCCCGCGTTTGCGCCCGGGAGGCCCGGGCAGGCGCCGCCTCGGAGCGATGGCGGTTGCCTGTTCAACCGTCGACGGCCCGAGGCCCGAAGTTGACGGCCCGGTCCCGTCGGCACCGGTACCGCCGTCGCCTCCCCGTCCTGCCCCCGATCGAGAGGTACGCGTGTCAGCCAGGCTAGAAGCCGAACACCTGCACAAGGTGTTCGGCAGACGACCCGACCAGGCAGTCGAACGGCTCCAGGCAGGAGCCGACCGGGAGGAGCTGCGCGCCGACGGCACCACCGCCGCCGTGATCGACGCCTCCTTCTCCGTCGCGCCAGGGCAGATCTTCGTCGTCATGGGCCTGTCCGGCTCCGGCAAGTCCACCCTCCTGCGGATGCTCAACGGACTCCTGGAACCCACCGCGGGCCGCGTCCTCTTCGACGGCCAGGACCTCACCGCGCTCGGCGACCGCGAACTGCGCGAGGTCCGCGCCCACAAGATCAGCATGGTCTTCCAGCACTTCGCGCTCTTCCCGCACCGCAGCGTCCGCGAGAACGCCGCCTACGGCCTCGAAGTGCAGGGCGTCCCCCGCGCCGAGCGCGAGGCCCGCGCCGGCGAGGCCCTCGCCCTGTGCGGTCTGTCCGGCTGGGAGGACTCCTGGCCCGACGAGCTGTCCGGCGGAATGCAGCAACGCGTGGGCCTGGCAAGGGCGTTGGCCACCGACGCCGACCTGCTCCTCATGGACGAGTCCTTCAGCGCGCTCGACCCGCTGATCCGCCGCGACATGCAGGACCAGCTCCTGGAACTCCAGCAGAGCCTGAAGAAGACCATCGTCTTCATCACCCACGACCTCAACGAGGCCATGCGCCTCGGCGACCGCATCGCCGTCATGCGCGACGGCCGCATCGTCCAGACCGGCACCGCCGAGGACATCCTGCTGCGCCCCGCGAACGACTACGTCGCCTCCTTCATCCAGGACGTGGACCGTTCCAGGGTGCTGACCGCGTCCGCCGTCATGGACACCGGCGTCGACGGCCACGAGGCCGACTGCGACTGCGAGACCGCCACGCCGGACACCCCCTTCACCGACCTGTGCGCCCTCAGCGCCCGCCTCACCCACCCGGTCGCGGTGCTCGACGCGGCCGACGACGTCGTAGGAGTCGTACCGCAGGAACGGCTGGTCGCGTTCCTCGGCGGGGAAGCCGCCACCGAGCCGGAGCAGGTGACTGCCCATGCCTAGGCTTCCGCTCGGTGACTGGGTCGACTCCGGTGTCGACTGGCTCGTCGCCCACATGTCCTGGCTCTTCGACGCGATCAAGACGGTCGTCGAGGGCATGTACGACGGCGTCAACGCGGTGCTCACCGCGCCCCAACCCCTGCTTCTCGCGGGCATGTTGGCAGTGCTCGCCTGGTGGCTGCGCGGACTGGTCGCGGGGGTGCTGGCCTTCGCCGGGTTCCTGCTGATCGACTCGCTCGACCTGTGGGACCGGTCCATGTCGACGCTGGCCCTGGTGCTGGTGGCGACCGTGATCGCCCTGGTGATCTCGATCCCGCTGGGCATCTGGGCGGCCCGTTCCAAGGCGGTCAGCGCGGTCGTACGGCCCGCCCTCGACCTGCTCCAGACGATGCCGTCGATGGTGCTGCTGATCCCGGCGATCCTCTTCTTCGGGCTCGGCACCTCCGCCGGCGTCATCGCCACCCTGATCTTCGCGCTCGCCCCCGGCGTCCGCATGACCGAGCTGGGGATACGGCAGGTCGACGCCGAACTCGTCGAAGCGGCCGAGGCGTTCGGCACCTCACCGCGCGACACCCTCCTGCGCGTCCAGCTGCCCCTCGCACTCCCGACGATCATGGCGGGCGTCAACCAGGTCATCATGCTCGGCCTGTCGATGGTCGTCATCGCCGGCATGGTCGGCACCGGCGGCCTCGGCGGCGCCGTCAACGAGGCCATCGGCCAGCTCGACATCGGCTTCGGTTTCGAGGCGGGCGTCGGCATCGTCGTCCTCGCCATCTACCTGGACCGGATGACCGGCGCGCTCGGCACCCAGATCTCCCCGCTCGGCCGCAGGGCCGCCGCCAAGGCCCGCGCGGCGGAGAGCACCAAGCCGTGGAACTACCGTCCCCGCCCGGCGTTCGCCGTGACCGGCGTGGTCGTCCTCGCCCTGGTGGCCGGCGGCCTGGGAGTCTTCGGCTCCTCCTCCGGCACGACGGCGACCGGCGCCGACGACGTCGGCAAGGGCAGGGAGATCACCATCGGCTACATCCCCTGGGACGAGGGCATCGCCTCCACCTTCCTCTGGAAGGAGATCCTGGAGGAGCGCGGCTACAAGGTGACGACCACCCAGTACGCGGCCGGTCCCCTCTACACCGGCCTCTCCACCGGCCAGGTCGACTTCCAGACCGACGCCTGGCTGCCCACCACGCACGCCGAGTACTGGCAGAAGTACGGCAAGCAGCTCGACGACCTCGGCAGCTGGTACGGCTCCACGTCCCTGGAGCTGACCGTCCCGTCGTACGTGAAGGACGTCAACACGCTCGCGGACCTCAAGACCCACGCCTCCGAGTTCGGCGGCAAGATCACCGGCATCGAACCGAGCGCCGGAATGATGGGCCTCCTCAAGTCCAAGGTCCTCAAGGAGTACGGCCTCCAGGGCTCCTACGACGTCGTCGACGGCTCCACCCCGGCGATGCTGGCCGAGCTGAAGCGCGCGTACGCCAAGAAGCAGCCGATCGTCGTCACGCTCTGGTCGCCGCACTGGGCGTACAGCGACTACAAGCTGAAGAAGCTCACCGACCCGAAGGGCGCCTGGGGCAAGGGCGACGGCGTGCACACCGTGTCCCGCGAGGGCTTCGCCGCCGACAACCCCGATGTCGGGAAGTGGCTGAAGGACTTCCGTATGACCGAGGCGCAGCTCACCGGTCTGGAGGCGGGGATCCAGAAGTCCGGCAAGGGCCAGGAGCAGTCCGCCGTCCGCAGCTGGCTGAAGCAGCACCCGGGCCTGGTCGACCAGTGGGCCCCGGTGAAGCAGAACCAGAAGAGCCAGGCGGCCGGATGACCTGACAGTCCCGGCCGCCGCCCCCGAGGTGGGCTTCGCCGCACGTTCCCCCCGTCGTGCGGCGAAGCCCACCTTTCGTGCTGTCCCGGTACGAAAAGGATCCGGCCAACCACACAGCGTCACGAAGTCCTTCGATCGGGCCCGAGAAGTGACCGGGAACACAGGCGACCGCGCACGCATTGAAGAGTAGGGACGAACTCTCGCGCTGATCGAGGGTCAGCGGGCCTTTTCGCACTGGCCAGAACCGTGAGGTCCGATCGCACGCTGTGTGACGTGGATGTGACAGGCGCATGAAACGGTTTGCCGAACATGCGTAGGGTGCAGAGAACTCATCAGAGGAAGTTTCAGAACCAGCCGCGGGCCGACGAGCGAAGGAGGGAGCCGGAGCTATGGGCGACCACAAAGAACAGCCCCTTCGGGTGGGTGCGGCCGTACGGCGGCGGCGCCGCGCGCTGGACCTGACGCTCGCCGTCGTGGCCGAGCGCAGCGGTCTGTCGGTGCCCTTCCTGAGCCAGGTCGAGAACGACCGGGCACGCCCCAGCCGGAGTTCCCTGGAGAAGGTGGCCGACGCCCTGCGCACCACGGCCGTCGAACTCCTCGCCGCCGCCGACCCCGCGTGCAGCGTCGACGTCGTACGCGCCGAGGAACCCGAGTCGGCCGCGCCCCGGATGCGTTCGCTGGTCCGGGGTCATCACCAGCTGCACGCCTCGGAGTTCACCGGCGACCATGACGCCGGACGCGAATTCCAGCACCGTAACGACGAGTTGATGTACGTCGCGGACGGCGCCGTCGAGATCGAGGCGGAGGGGCGCGCGTACCGGCTCGTGCGCGGCGACACGATGTACCTGACCGGCGGGGTACGGCACCGCTGGCGCGCGACCGTGCCGGACACCCGGGTCGTCGTGGTCGCGGTGGCCGAGCACATCGAGGCGGTCCAGGACCGCCCGCGCTGATGCGCGTCGTCTCGCTCGTACCGTCCCTGACGGAGGCGATAGCCGTGTCGCTGCCGGGAGTTCTGGTCGGCGCGACCGACTGGTGCAGCCATCCGTCCGGCCTGGACGTCACCCGCGTCGGCGGCACCAAGAACCCGAAGCTCGACCCGATCCTCGCCCTCGCGCCCGACCTGGTGGTCGCCAACGAGGAGGAGAACCGCGAGCCCGACCTGACGGCCTTGCGGGAGGCGGGTGTCGAGGTCCTGGTCACCGAAGTGCGGGACGTCCCGCAGGCGTTCCGCGAACTGGACCGGGTCCTCGACGCGTGCGGAGCGCCCGTACGACCGCGCTGGCTGGACGAGGCCGAGCGGGCCTGGGCCGAACTCCCTTCCCCCGAAGGCCGGTTGACGGCAGTCGTCCCCGTCTGGCGCCGCCCCTGGATGGTGCTGGGCCGGGACACCTTCGCGGGCGATGTGCTGACCCGCCTCGGGGTCGACCACGCCTACGCGACGCACGCCGAGCGCTACCCGCGCGCCACGATCGCCGAACTACGTTCGGCGGCAAGGGACTTGGTGGTCCTCCCCGACGAGCCGTACCGCTTCACGGCCGACGACGGCCCTGAGGCCTTCCCCGGCCTGCCCTGCGCGCTCGTCAGCGGTCGGCACCTGACGTGGTACGGGCCGTCACTGGCCGAAGCGCCACGGGTGCTGGCCGGGGCCCTGCGAGCAGCGCACCGCTGAGCAGCCCCCGGGCCGTGTGCACGGCGGCGGTGGCCCAGGCGGCGACGAGCACGCCGTACAGGACGAACGCGAGACTGTCGTAGACGGCCAGGCCGGTGTGCCGGGCCAGGGACTCCGCGCCGGTGACACAGGTGCCGACCGGGAACGTGAACGCCCACCAGGTCATCGTGAAAGTCATGCCCCGGCGGCGGGCGCGGACCACGTGGGCGGTGGCGAGGGCGAACCAGAGCAGCGCGAAACCCATGACCGGGACGCCGTAGAGAACGGCCAGGAGGGCGAAGGCCTGGGCGGAGGCGGCCGGTACGACACCGGGGGCGAAGTCCGCGAACTTGCCTACGGCGGTGGTCGATTGACCGAGCGGGCCCAGCACCAGGAACAGCGTCGGAGTGAGCGCGAGGGGCAACGGCCCGCCGGTGACCAGCCGGGCGAAGACCAGCGGCAGCATCAGGAGCGTCGCGAGCAGACTCAGCCCGAACATCGCGAAGCACGCGAGGAGGAGGGTCTCCCGGGGCTGTCCGGGCGGCAGATGAGGCACCAGGAGCGGCCCGAGGGCCGCGGACACCATGGGCGCGACGACGGGCAGCAGCCACACCGGGGTCGCGTCCGACGGGTGCACGTGATGCCGTACGGCCATCAGGTACGGGACGGCCACGGCGGCCACCAGCCCTACGACCGTACCGGCGCCGAACAGCACGGCGTCGAGGACGACCGCCGCCCGCAGCCCGATCCAGTCCTGCCCGACGATCAGGGCACCGCCGCCCACCGCCAGCAGGGCCATCGCGAGGCAGCCGTAGAAGGGGGCCATCGCCGGGTCGCGGAGGTGGGCGCGGGCCTGGTCGCGGTGGTGGGTCCAGTGCAGGGCGCGGGCGGTCAGCAGGGTCAGGAGGAGGGCGAGGGAGAGGGCCCAGACGGCGGTGCAGGCCGTGCGCAGTCCGGGGAGGTGGCCGGGGAGTCCGGCGCCGGCCGTGGCGACGATGGCGGTGCCCATGACGGACGCGTACCAGTTGGGTCCGAGGTGACGAACTGCGGTGACCATGTGTCCAGCGTCTCGCCGGCTGAGACGGGCGACCAGGGAGGATGTGTCTATGGGGACATAAACTGGATTTATGAGCGGTGACGCGACGGATGGCGGGCGGGAAGGTTCGATAGCGCACCGGGTGCCGGACCTGGGCGCGCTGGAACTGCTGCTGGCGGTGGCCCGGCTCGGCAGCCTCGGCGGTGCGGCGCGCGAGCTGGGCATCACCCAGCCGGCGGCCAGCAGCCGTATCCGCTCGATGGAACGGCAGCTGGGCGTGGCGTTGGTGGACCGCTCCCCGCGCGGCTCGCGACTCACGGACGCGGGCGCGCTCGTCACCGACTGGGCGCGGCGGGTCGTCGAGGCGGCCGCCGCGTTCGACGCGGGAGCCCAAGCGCTACGGCACCGGCGCGACTCGCGGCTCCGGGTCGCCGCGAGCATGACCATCGCGGAGTATCTGCTCCCCGGTTGGCTGCTGGCCCTGCGCTCCCAACGCCCCGACACCGCGGTCTCGTTGCTGGCAGGCAACTCCACGACGGTCGCGGAGCAACTCCTGGCCGACGAGGCGGACCTGGGCTTCGTGGAGGGCCTGTCGGTCCCGCCCGGCCTGGACTCCACGGTGATAGCCCACGACCACCTGATCGTGGTCACGGCCCCGACCCACCCCTGGGCCCGCCGCCGACGCCCGGTCCCCGCAACGGAGTTGGCGTCGACACCGCTGATCCTCCGCGAAAAGGGCTCGGGCACCCGCCAGGTCCTGGACGCGGCACTGGGCGGCCTGGCCCGCCCTCTCATCGAACTGTCCTCCACTACGGCGGTCAAGGCATCGGCGGTGAGCGGAGCGGGCCCGGCTGTCCTGAGCGAACTCGCGGTCGGCGAGGAACTGTCGACGCGCCGCCTGGTCCGCATCCCGGTGGAGGGACTCACCCTGGCCCGAGACCTGAGAGCGGTCTGGCCCACAGGCCACAGACCGACAGGCCCAGCACGCGACCTGTTGTCCCTGACCCGGGGTTGATGCCCCCGCCCTGGGGGCTCCGCCCCAAGCCCCCCGAACCTATGCCCACCCACCACCCGACTCGGTGGGAGACTGCGGTGTCGTAGTAGCGGCTGTGGCCGCTTCCACCAGCGACCGCATCACGCGCAGGTCCTCGCCCATCTCCGGGTGCCACTGCACCCCCAACACCCAGTCCGCGGAGGGGAGTTCGATGGCCTCCGCGGTGCCGTCCTCGGCCCAGGCCGAGATCACCAGGCCCGCGCCCAGGCGGTCCACGGCCTGGTGGTGGAAGGTCGGTACGGACGTCTCCTCCGGTACCGCCGACGCGTACAGCGTTCCCGGTACCGGCTTGACCGGGTGGCGGCCGAAGACCCCCGGGGTCTCCGCGTGCCCGTCCACGTGCTGGACGAGGGTGCCGCCCACGGCGACGTTCAGGAGCTGCATGCCCCGGCAGATGCCCAGCAGGGGCAGGCCCGCCGCCAACGCGGCCTCGATCAGGGCCAGTTCCCAGGCGTCCCGGGCGAGGGCGGGCGGGCCGGTGCGGGGGTCGCGCTCGGCGCCGTAGCGGACCGGCTCGACGTCCGGGCCGCCCGCTATCACCAGGCCGTCGAGGCGGGCCACGGTCGCCGCCGCGTGCTCGGGGGCGTCCGGCGGCAGCATCGCGGCGAGGCCGCCCGCCTGTTGGACGAGGCGCGGGTAACCAGCCGGGAGCAGCGCGGCCTCCAGCTCCCAGGCGCCCCACCGCGCCCCCGCCTCCAGATACGTACTGATGCCGATCAGCGGCCTGCCCGCCATGCTTTCCTCCGACCGCGAAGCGACGTGAATGGACTCGACGTGAATGGACTCGATGGGGACCATTAGACAGCCCCACCCGTCACGCGAGGAAGCCCCGCAGCAGAGCCGCCGTCCCGGCGCAGTGCTCCCGCATCATCTCCCGCGCCCCGTCCGCGTCCCCGTCCAGCACCGCCTCCACCAGCGCGATGTGCTGCCGCTGCGAGTGCTCCAGGTTGCGGACCAGGAGCGGGATGCAGTCGAGGAGATCGTTCACCGTGGCCCGTACCGCCGCGTACTGCGCGGTCAAGGTCGGGGAGCCGCACAGCTCGGCCAGGGTGAGGTGGAGCAGCGTGTCCAGGCGGCGGTAGTCGGCGAGCGGGGCGTCGTGCGTGCGGGCGAGGGCGTCGCGAAGGCGGCCCGACTGTTCGGCGTCCAGCCCGTGCGTCGCGCACAGACCCGTCGCGCCGACCTCCAGCACCTCCCGGAACCGCAGTACGTCCTCGATGTCGACCGCGCTGATCCGCCGCCGCAGCTCGTCCTCGCCGCCCGCGTCCGACTTCGGCAGCACGAACGTCCCGCCGTAGCGCCCGCGCCGCGACTCCACGAGTCCCTGGTCCTGAAGTACCTTCAGAACCTCGCGCAGTGTCACGCGGCTGATCCCCAGCCGTTCGGCCAGTTCCCGCTCGGCCGGCAACCGCTCGCCCCCCGGCACCAGCCCCAGCCGTACGACCTGCAGTATCTGTTCCAGCGCCTCTTCGAAGCCGTTGCCCGCCCGCACCGGCCGCAGTACCGGGGTCAACCGGTCCTCAAGGCCGTTCTCCGCATCCAGCGACATATGGCGGCACCCCCTTCCCAAGCAATGGTTCTCCGCAATACCTTATGGCTTCCGGCCCGGCCGGAAAAAGCGCGCAGAAGCCGAAGGAGCTTTCCCGTGGCAGACCGCACACCCCCGCTGAGCGTCGAGGAGCTGCACACCCTCGTCGCCAGTGGCGAGATCGACACTGTCGTCCTGGCCTTCCCCGATATGCAAGGCCGGCTCCAGGGCAAGCGGTTCGCCGCCCGCTTCTTCCTCGACGACGTGCTCCAACACGGCACCGAGGGCTGCAACTACCTCCTCGCCGTCGACACCGACATGAACACGGTCGACGGCTACGCGATGTCCTCCTGGGAGCGCGGTTACGGCGACTTCGCCATGCACCCGGACCTTTCCACCCTCCGCCGTGTGCCCTGGAACGCGGGCACCGCCCTGCTCATCGCCGACCTCGCCTGGAACGACGGATCGCCGGTGGTCGCCGCACCCCGCCAGATCCTGCGCCGCCAGCTGGAGCGCCTCGCCGAGCACGGTTTCACCGCGCAGGTCGGTACGGAGCTGGAGTTCATCGTGTTCAAGGACACGTACGAACAGGCCTGGGACGCCAACTACCGAGGCCTCACCCCGGCCAATCAGTACAACATCGACTACTCGGTCCTCGGCACCGGGCGGATCGAGCCGCTGCTGCGCCGGATCCGCAACGAAATGGCCGCCGCCGGTCTCACCGTCGAGTCCGCCAAGGGCGAGTGCAACCCCGGCCAGCACGAGATCGCCTTCCGCTACGACGACGCCCTCGTCACCTGCGACCAGCACGCCGTCTACAAGACCGGCGCGAAGGAGATCGCCGCCCAGGAAGGCGTCTCGCTCACCTTCATGGCGAAGTACAACGAGCGCGAGGGCAACTCCTGCCACATCCACCTCTCGCTCGGGGACGGGGAGGGCGGCAACGCCATGGCGGGAGACGGCGAGGGCGGTATGTCGGAGGTCATGCGGTACTTCCTCGCGGGCCAACTCGCCGCGCTCCGCGACTTCTCTCTCCTCTACGCCCCGAACATCAACTCCTACAAGCGGTTCCAGCCGGGCTCGTTCGCGCCGACCGCCGTCGCCTGGGGCTACGACAACCGCACCTGCGCGCTGCGGGTCGTCGGCCACGGCCGCTCCATGCGCTTCGAGAACCGGCTCCCCGGCGGAGACGTGAATCCTTTTCTCGCGGTGGCGGGGCTCGTCGCGGCCGGGCTCTACGGCATCGAGCAGAAGCTGGAGCTGCCCGAGGCCTGCGCGGGCAACGCCTACAGCGGCGACTACGCGCACGTCCCCACCAACCTCCGCGAGGCCGCCGAGCTGTGGGAGAACAGCCCGATCGCCAAGGCCGCCTTCGGGGACGAGGTCGTCGCCCACTACCGCAACATGGCGCGCGTCGAACTGGAGGCCTTCGACGCCGCCGTCACCGACTGGGAGCTGCGCCGCTCCTTCGAACGCCTGTGAGGACCCCCTTGCCTGCCGAGCACCCGCTGGAAGTACTGAACCCCGCCACCGAGGAGGTCATCGCCACCGTCCCGGCCGCCACCGCGGCCGACGTGGACGCCGCCGTCGTACGAGCCGCCCGGGCCCAGGCGAAGTGGGCCGCGCTGCCGCCCGCCGACCGTGCCCGGCTGCTGCGCCGCTTCGCGAGCGCGGTGGACGAACACCTCGAAGAACTGGCCCAGTTGGAGGTCCGAGAGGCCGGGCACACGGTCGGCAACGCGCGCTGGGAGGCGGGCAACGTCCGTGATCTGCTCGACTACGCGGCCGGGGGAGTGGAGCGGCTGACGGGTCGTCAAATCCCGGTCGCGGGCGGCCTCGACGTCACGATCCTCGAACCGCTGGGCGTGGTGGGCGTGATCGCGCCCTGGAACTTCCCGATGCCGATCGCCGCCTGGGGCACCGCCCCCGCGCTCGCGGCGGGCAACGCGGTCATCCTCAAACCGGCCGAGACGACCCCGCTCACCGCGCTCCGACTGGCCGAACTCGCCCTGGACGCAGGCTTTCCCGAGGGGCTGTTCCAGGTACTGCCCGGCCACGGCCCGGTCGCGGGCACCGCGCTCGTCGAGCATCCCGGCGTCGCGAAGATCGTGTTCACGGGGTCGACCGCCGTGGGCAAACAGGTGTTGGCGAAGGGCTCCGAACTCCTCAAGCGCGTCACCCTCGAACTCGGCGGCAAGAGCCCCAACATCGTCTTCGCCGACGCGGATGTCGAGGCGGCCGCGGCGGCCGCCCCCATGTCCTTCCTGGACAACTCCGGCCAGGACTGCTGCGCCCGCACCCGCATCCTCGTCCAACGCGCCGTCTACGACCGCTTCCTGGACCTCCTCGCCCCCGCGATCGCGGGGATCACGGTCGGCGACCCGGCCGACGAGAAGACGGACATGGGCCCGCTGATCTCCAAGGTCCAACTGGAGCGCGTCTGTTCGTACGTCACCGACGACCTGGCCGGTATCCGCGGCACGGCGCCCGAGGGCCCCGGCTTCTGGTTCCCGCCCACCGTCGTCACCGGCGTCGACCCGCACGCACGCGTGGCCGTCGAGGAGGTCTTCGGCCCCGTCGCCGTGATCCTCCCCTTCGAGGACGAGGCGGAGGCGATCGCCCTCGCCAACGCCACCGACTACGGCCTCTCCGGCTCCATCTGGACCCGGGACGTGGGCCGCGCGCTGCGCGTCTCGAAGGCCGTCCGCGCGGGCAACCTGTCCGTCAACTCCCATTCCAGCGTCCGCTATTGGACCCCCTTCGGCGGCTTCAAGCAGTCGGGGATCGGCCGCGAACTCGGCCCGGACGCGCTCACCGCCTTCACCGAGACCAAGAACGTCTTCATCAGCGACACCCCCATCAGTAACGTCTCCACCAGCACGGAGGGCTCCGCACAGTGACCTCAGAGATTGTCTGCCGACGACTCGTCGGCCGTACCGCCGTCATCACCGGAGCCGGTAGCGGCATCGGCCTCGCCACCGCGCGCCGGCTCGCCTCCGAGGGGGCCAACGTCGTCTGCGGCGACATCGACGAGACCCACGGCAAGGCGGCGGCCGACGAGGTCGGCGGGCTCTTCGTGAAGGTCGACGTCACCGACCCCGAACAGGTCGAGGCGCTCTTCAAGGCCGCCTTCGACACCTACGGCAGCGTCGACATCGCCTTCAACAACGCGGGCATCTCACCGCCCGACGACGACTCCATCCTCGACACCGGCCTGGAGGCCTGGAAGCGCGTCCAGGACGTCAACCTGACCTCCGTGTACCTGTGTTGCAAGGCCGCGATCCCCTACATGCGCCGCCAGGGCAAGGGGTCCATCATCAACACCGCGTCCTTCGTGGCCAGGATGGGCGCGGCGACCTCCCAGATCTCCTACACCGCGTCCAAGGGCGGTGTGCTGGCCATGTCCCGTGAACTG
Organism: Streptomyces sp. NPDC002276; assembly: GCF_053891435.1. Lineage (NCBI taxonomy): Bacteria > Bacillati > Actinomycetota > Actinomycetes > Kitasatosporales > Streptomycetaceae > Streptomyces > Streptomyces sp. NPDC002276. Next base: position 63,175 of record NZ_JBSFCQ010000011.1, read on the forward strand.
GGCGTGCAGTTCGCCCGCGAGGGCATCCGCGTCAACGCGCTCTGCCCGGGACCGGTCAACACCCCGCTCCTGCAAGAGCTGTTCGCCAAGGACCCCGAGCGGGCCGCGCGCCGCCTGGTCCACATCCCGGTCGGCCGCTTCGCGGAGGCGACCGAGATCGCCGCCGCCGTCGCGTTCCTGGCCAGCGACGACTCGTCGTTCGTCAACGCCGCCGACTTCCTGGTCGACGGCGGCATCTCGGGGGCGTACGTCACACCGATGTAGGCACTGCCCTCAACCCCCGCCGGGGCGAGGGCAGTCGACCCGGTGACACGTCACAGGAAGGTCATGCCCTCGCCCCGGTACGTGGGGACGGTGGCCGTCACCCGGTCGCCCTCGATCAGGTGCAACGAGTCGAACCGCTCGCACAGTTCACCGGCCTTCGCGTGCCGGAACCACACCTTGTCGCCGATGAGCAGATCGTCGGCGGGGGAGCCGAGCAGCGGCGTCTGCACCTCGCCGGGCCCCTCCTGGGGGTCGTAGCGCAGGCCCTCCGGCAGGTACGGCACCGGGAGCCGGTCGGGGCCCGGGGCGCCGGAGGCGGGGTAGCCGCCGCCGAGGACGGTGACCACGCCGACGCCCGGGCGCCGTACGACGGGCTGGGCGAAGAGCGCGGCCGGACGGGCCGTGAACGATGTGTAGTTGTCGAAGAGGCGCGGTACGTACAGCCCGGAACCGGCCGCGATCTCGGTCACGGAATCCTCGGCCGCGGTGTACTGGACACTGCCGGTGCCACCGCCGTTGACGAACTCCAGATCCGGTACGACGGCCCGCACGGCACGCACCACCTCCGCGCGCCGCTCGGCGAGTTCACGCTTGGCCGTGGCCTGCATCAGCCGGATCGCGCGGGAGCGGAAGGGCCGCCCCGCGACGGAGTCGCCCACACCGGCGATGTGCCCCTCGTAGGCCATGATCCCGACGACCTTGAAGCCGGGGCGACGCGACACAGTCCGTGCGATGTCGGCGAGTTGGGCGGGGGAGCGGAGGGGAGAGCGGAGCGCGCCGATGCGCACCCGGCCGCCGAGCATCCGCAGCGCGGTGTCCAACTCCAGGCAGACACGGACCACTTCGGTGCCACCGGCGCGTGAGTCGTCGATCAGCTTGAGCTGGGCCGGGTCGTCGATCATCACGGTGACGGCAGCGGCGAGCTTGGGGTCGCTGGTCAGTTCGGCGAAGGCGGCGTGGTCGGCGGAGGGGTAGGCGAGGAGCACGTCGTCGAAGCCGGAACGGGCCAGCCACAGCGACTCGGCCAGGGTGAACGACATCAGGCCCGCGAAGCCGTCCCTGGACAGGACGCGTTCGAGGAGGGTTCGACAGCGGACGGACTTGCTGGCGACGCGGACCGGCTTGCCACCGGCCCGGCGGACGAGGTCGTCCGCGTTGGCATCGAAGGCGTCCAGGTCGACGATCGCGAGAGGCGCGTCGAGGTGGGCGGTGGCCCGGTCGTAACGGGCCCGGTCGGCGGCGCGAGCAGTCATGAACGCAGCCTGCCAGACAGGATTACCGCAGGGTAGGGGGACGTTCCGGGCAGAAGCCCCGGGGGCGTGGACTGGTTCCCGTTCGAGCGGGGGCAACCCGTAGAGTGACGCGCACGCACGGAGGAAACGCCGCCGGTCGTTCGACCGCGCTCGGGATGGCGGTCCGCCGCGGCGGGTATGCGTGCTCGGGACGACTTTTGTTTTTTTGTGTACGTGCCGGGTGAGGCGGGGTGGACGTCGGCGCGTATACGAACAAGGGCAGGAGCACACCGGCCCGCAGACGAACAAACGGTGGCCCGGGGACGAGGAAACGGGGGGTGCATGAGCACGGAAGCGCGGCGCGCCCCCGTACCGCCACATCCCACCTCGCCGCAGGCCCCTTCGGGGAGTTCGACGCAGCCCGTGAACGACACAGCAGGCGAGGACTTGGACGGACCGCATTCCGGCACCGGGGGATCTTCCGGAGCCGCTTCGAGGGCAGGTTCGGGGCGTGGTCCGATTCCGTCGGCGTCGGACACGGAGGACGCGCGGGGCGGACCGGGGGCGTCGGGGTCGGACGCGGCGCCGGCCGGTAACGGGAACCAGGGCGACGGGAACGGCAGGGCCACCTGGGGTGGCGACCGGCCCGGTACGGGATGGTGGGAGGGCGGCAACGCCAGACGCGCGGCCAGGCGGAACGCCCAGGCCGACGCGGGTTCGGTTTCTCAGGGCGACCACTTCGCGAGCGGCGCCTTCGAGGACTTCGAGAGCGACGGCTCCGGGAGCGACGGCTCGGGAGCCCGCAACGGAGCCGGGTCCGGAGCTGGAGCCGGTTCCGTCGGCTCGTCGGCAGCAGGTTCCTCCGACACCCGGCCGCGTTTCCCCGGTCTTCGTCCCTTCTCGCCCGCTGCCGCCGACGCGGTGAGCCCGCCGCCTCCACCGGCCTCGGCACGCTTCCCTGACATTCCGCCGGTATCCCCGACCGACCCGCGCCGTAAGCAGCCCGAACGACCCGGCACGGTCCCGCCCCGGCCACCTCACCGGCCCACGACGGCGACGGGGGCCAACGAACCACCCCGGGAAACCAGGCCGGAGACGAGCACCCCCCTCCGCCCGACCCCGCCGACAGCCTCCGACACCCCGCCCGGCCCACCACGCCCCGCTGTTCCGCCCCGCCCGGTGACGTCTCCCGGTCCCGCAGAACCGTCACGGCCCCCGACCGTGACCGCACCCGAGGTGGCCGTGCCGCCGACGGTCGACCGGCAGCACGACACTCCCGCCCGGCCGGCAACACCCCCGTCGCGTCCGGCTGTTGCTCCCGAGGACCCGCCGGAGGCCACCTCTCGGCTGAGGCCGCCTCCCGCCGCCGCCCCTTGGCGGGGTGAGTCGTTCACGGATCCCACGGGCGGTGCGCCCACGCGCGGTGTGTGGTCGCCTTCCGGTGCCGGTGCGCCGTATCCCTCCTCAAGTACCAGTGCCGGTACCGGAACCGCCGGGTCCCGGCCTGCCGATGCCCCTCCCGCCGGCCCCACGGCGTCCGGCCCGGGCTCGGGTTCCTCCGCGCCCACCGCCGAAGGCACAGGCGTCGGCACCGGCGCCTGGTCGCCCGCCGCCCCCGGCACGCCCCTCCGCCCCGCGTCCGAAATGCCGCGGCCCGGGGTCGACTCCGGTCCCGATCCCGCCTTTTCCTGGAGTGCGCCGGTAACTTCCGCCGGTGGGCGGCCGGTTGTGACGTTCGGGGAGCCCGAGGGGTACGACGAGCGGGTGCGGCCACGGCCGTTGGGGTCGCGGATACGGTCCCGTACCGCCGCTGTCGCCGCCTGTGTCGTGCTCGGTCTCGGTCTCATCGGCGGTGCGGTGACCGGGAGTTGGCTCACCGGGGACGACGGGGACGACGACGGCGCGAGCACCTTCGCCACCGCCGGACAGCTGTGGCACAGCGTGCCCGTCGACCAGCTGTTCCCGCCCACCGTGCAGGGCCAGGGCGCGGGTCCCGGCGGCGCCGACCGCACCTGGACCCGGATCGCCGTGGCCCCGGACACCGGCTGCGCGGGCGCCTTCGACCCGCTGCTGAGCAAAGTGCTCGCCCCGGTCGGCTGCCAGCGGCTCCTGCGCGCCACCTACACCGACGCCACCCAGAGCTATGTCACGACGGTCGGCCTCCTCTTCACCAGGGCAGACATCGCCGCGATGACCTCGCTGTCCAACCGGTTCAAGAACGAGAAACTCGGCGACCGGACCGACCTCCTGCCCCGCCCGTACGCGGCCAAGGGCACCGTCGCCGCCGCCTTCGGCGACAAACAGCGGGGCTCCTGGACCGTCTCCGTCCTCACCGACGCGCCCGTCGTCGTCTACGCCGTCTCCGGCTGGGCGGACGGCCGTACCGTCGACGCACCCGAACCCGCCGACGAAGCCGTCACCTCCGGCTCCACCACTGCTCCCGCGCAGTCGGGTCTCGGCAACGAGGCGGAGGGGCTCGCCGACCGTGTCGAGCGGAGCCTGCGCAAGACCGTCGACTCACCCTCCGAGACCTCGGCTTCGGAGACGTCGAAAACGTCGAAGACCGCGCCGACCTCGCAGGCCTCGGAGGGGAACTCATGAGCGTCACGTCCCGCCGGGCCGGGCTGGTGAGCGCCCTCCTGGCCGCCTCCCTCGCCCTGGTCCCGTCCACCGTCGCGCACGCCGACGGCATACGTGCCCAGGAGTGGGCCCTGGACGCCATGAACACCCAGGAGATCTGGGGGACCACCAAGGGCAAGGGCATCACCGTCGCCGTCCTCGACACCGGCGTGGAGGCCGACCACCCCGACCTCGTCGGCAACGTCCTCACCGGCAAGGACATGGTCGGCTTCGGGGCGGAGCCGGGGGACCGGTCCTGGGCCCGGCACGGCACCGCCATGGCCGGCATCATCGCCGGGCACGGACACGGCCCCGGGGACGAGGACGGCGTCGTGGGCGTCGCCCCGGAGGCGAAGATCCTGCCCGTCCGCGTGATCCTCGAAGACGGCGACTCCGCGCGCAGCAAGGCCCGCACCACCCGGGGCAACGCCCTTGCGGACGGCATCCGTTGGGCCGCCGACCACGGCGCCGACGTCATCAACCTCTCCCTCGGCGACGACTCCGCCTCCGCGCACCCCGAGCCCGCCGAGGACGAGGCCGTGCAGTACGCCCTGAAGAAGGGCGTCGCCGTCGTCGCCTCCGCGGGCAACGGCGGCGAGAAGGGGGACCACGTCTCCTACCCGGCCGCCTACCCGGGGGTGATCGCCGCGACCGCCGTGGACCGCTACGGCACCCGCGCCTCCTTCTCCACCCGCCGCTGGTACGCCACGGTCAGCGCGCCCGGTGTGAACGTCGTCATCGCCGACCCCGACCACAAGTACTACGAGGGCTGGGGCACCAGCGCCGCGTCCGCCTTCGTCTCCGGCGCGGTGGCGCTCCTCAAGGCGGCCCACCCGGGGCTGACCCCGGCCCAGATCAAGAAGCTCCTCGAAGACACCGCCCGCAACCCCCCGGCCGGCGGCCGCGACGACTCCCGGGGCTTCGGCTTCATCGACCCCGCCGCCGCGATCAAGGCCGCCGCCGCCCTCAAACCGACGAGCCTGCACGCAGCCGCCTACGGCAAGAAGTACTTCGGCGCGGGCCCCGACCCCGTCAAGACCGACAGCCGTACGTCCGACTGGGCGGGCCCTCTGGCGGGCGGCGTCGGCGGAGTCCTGCTCGTCGCGGCGGTCGTCCTGTGGCGCGGCCGACGCAGACGGTCCGAGGGCTACTAAGGCCTGCGGGCGTCAGTCGGTGGCCGACGCGGAGGCCGACGTGGAAGCGTCGGAGCCCGCGAACGCCGCGACCCCCGCCTTCGCCGCCGCCTCGATCAGCGTGATGCCCTTGTTCTGCGTCGTGCTGCCCTTCGACAGCACCGCGATCAGGTACTCGTGCCCGTCCGGGGCCGTCACCCGCCCGATGCTGTTGACGTCCCACAGCCCGGTCGTGCTCCGCGCCAGCCAGCCGTTCTTCAGCCGCCACTGGGAGCCGTCGGCCGCCGCCGACACCCCCCACTGCTGATCGGCCTCTATCTTCCCCATCAGCCCTTGGAGGTACGACTTCGAGGCCGCGCTCAGCTTCGAGTCGTCCCCGAACACCTGCTGGAGCAGGGTGAGTTGATCCGCGGCCGTGGTCTGGGTGAGTCCCCAGAGCGGGCCGTCGCCACCCTTGGTGCCGGTCAGTCCGAAGGTCTTGTTGGCCGCGTCGAGCCCGTCCGCCGTGCCGATGATGTTCCACAGGGCCGTCGCGGAGTCGTTGTCGCTGTTCTCGATCATCGTGGTGGCGTACGACTTCTCCGTCGCGGTCAACTGCCGCCCCGCGTCCTGTGCTTGGAGCAGCAGCGCCGCCAGGATGTCGACCTTGACGATGCTCGCCGTGTCGTAGGCCGTACTGCCGTACGTGGCGCTCTCGCCGGAGTCCACGTCGAGTACGGCGACCGACACCTTCTGGTCGCCGGCCGGGGTCACCGTCTTCATGGCCTTGGCCAGCAGCGCGTCGTAGTCCACCGCCGGCTGTGTCACCGGTTCCACCGTCGCCTCCCCGCTGCCCGATGCCGACGCCGATGCCGAGGCGGACGGCGCCGTGGCCGACGATACGGGGCCGGAGTGCGCCTGCGCCTTCACGTACACGGTTCCGGCTGCCGTACCGCCCACGACCGCCACGGTGGCGAGGGCCGTGTAGAGGAGCGGACGGCGTCGGGAGGGACGCGCGCGGTGGTTTCGGCGGGCGGCTCTGGAAGACTCCATGCCCGCGATGGTGGAGGCGGCGACTGTGCGAACCGTGAGACGAAAGTTAGATGTCTGTCAACGGTTTCTGAGAAACGTGTGAAACCTGTGTCTCCTGCGTTTCGGGACCCGCACAAGCCCAGCAGGATCCCCCCGATAGGGTCGGTCACCGTGGCGAACAAGAACATTCCCGACTCCGGCTACTCCGACGACGACGGCTCGGCCGATCCCGCACTGAGCGCGGCGCTCGCCGCCTGGGCCGAGGACCGCACCGCCGTGGACCCCGTCCTGGCGGCCCTCAAGGGCGCCCGGCTGCTCGTGCCGGTGGTGGCCGTACTGGGCGAGGTCGAGGTGGACGAGAACGGGCTGCGCCGCGAGAAGACCAGCGACATGGCAGTCCCCACCCTGAAGGCCGGCGGTCGCACCGCGCTGCCCGCCTTCACGTCCAGCGACACGCTGGCCCGCTGGGACCCGGCGGCGCGACCCGTGGCCGTACCGCTGCACCAGGCCTTGCAGGCCGCCGCGCACGAGAAGGCGGACACGATCGTGCTGGACCTGGCCGGGCCGGTGTCCTTCGAGCTGTCGGGGCCCGCGCTGCTGGCCCTCGCCGAGGGGCGTACCAGCGTGGACCCGCTCACCGATCCGGCGGTCGCGGCGGCGGTCCGCTCCGCGCTCGGCCACATGCGCGGGGTGCTTCGTGCCTACCTCGGCCCCGGCCGGGGGGACGGCACCCTCGCCCTGGTCTTCGAGCCCGCCATACCGCACGCCGCCGGCATCCACGGGGTGGCACGTCGGCTCGCGGCCGAGGAGACGCTGCGGGCCCGCCTGGTGCACGGCCTCGACCTGGCGGTCCTGCCGGCCGGGGCGACGCCTCCGGGCGAGCCCTTCTACGTACGTACGGGGTGAGTTCCTAGCCGTAGACCGGGCCCGTGTACTTCTCGCCCGGGCCCTGCCCCGGCTCGTCACGGACGAGGGACGCCTCGCGGAACGCCAGCTGGAGCGACTTCAGACCGTCGCGCAACGGGGCCGCGTGGAAGGAGCTGATCTCGGTCGTGCTCGCGTCGAGGAGCCCGGCCAGGGCGGTGACCAGCTTGCGGGCCTCGTCCAGGTCCTTGTACTTGTCGCCCTCCTCGGTCAGACCGAGCTTCACGGCGGCGGCGCTCATCAGGTTGACGGCGACCGTCACGATCACCTCGACCGCCGGGACCTCCGCGATGTCGCGGGTCAGGGCGTCGAAGTCGGGGGAGTCGGTGGAGCCGAGATCTGCGGACTCGGGGGGCGTGTCACTCATGCCCCACACGATAGGGCCCGGTGTACGGCGGTTCGCACCACCCCCGGGTAGCTGCTAACCTTGTGTGATGACCGGCCAGGCACTGGTGTGCCCGGCCAACAAGTGGAGGCTCCGATCTCCCACCTGACTGTCCTCACGGACGGCGGGTCACCCCGGTCAGGCGGTCGCCATCGTTCCGTACGGACGATGGAGTCGCCCGAAAGCGCGCCCCGCGATCATCGCGGCGGTGCTCCGGCAGTGTTTTGGAGCCCCGTCTTGTGATCGTCCGGGGCATTTTTCATGTTCCGGCGCGGTTGGGTCTGTCTAACAGAGACAACGCGGCCGTCCGCCAGATGGCCGTGTGGTGCTAACCGAGGAGGATCCATCAGCACCGAGCCCCGTATCAACGACCGGATTCGCGTTCCCGAGGTTCGACTTGTCGGCCCGAGCGGCGAACAGGTCGGGATTGTTCCGCTTGCCAAGGCCCTGGAGCTGGCGCAGGAGTACGACCTCGACCTGGTCGAGGTGGCGGCGAACGCACGTCCGCCGGTCTGCAAGCTCATGGACTACGGGAAGTTCAAGTACGAGTCGGCCATGAAGGCCCGTGAGGCGCGCAAGAACCAGGCGCACACGGTCATCAAGGAGATGAAGCTCCGGCCGAAGATCGACCCGCACGACTACGACACCAAAAAGGGTCACGTCGTCCGGTTCCTCAAGCAGGGCGACAAGGTCAAGATCACGATCATGTTCCGTGGTCGCGAGCAGTCCCGGCCCGAGCTGGGCTACCGACTGCTTCAGCGGCTCGCCACGGACGTCGAGGACCTCGGGTTCATCGAGTCGAACCCGAAGCAGGACGGCCGAAACATGATCATGGTGCTCGGCCCGCACAAGAAGAAGACCGAGGCGATGGCCGAGGCCCGTGAGGCCCAGGCGGCCCGCAAGGCGGAGGCGAAGGCCAACCCGGGCAAGTCGCAGAACGCCGCGGAGTCCGACTTCGAGGGCGAGGACATCGAAGGCGAAGTCATCGGGGACGAGGACATCGCCGACGACGACATCGCCGCCGAGGTCGAGACCGTCGAGGCCCCGGCCGAGGCTCGCGCCGACGCCTGATCCCCGGACGCCAGTCCAGGGACGTAACCGAAACAAGAGCGACGCTCCACCCGTGCCCGGTTTCACGACCGGGCACCGGAGCGCCACCGACGAGGAGATAACGGCGCTATGCCGAAGAACAAGTCGCACAGCGGTGCCAGTAAGCGCTTCAAGATCACCGGCTCCGGCAAGGTGCTCCGCGAGCGCGCCGGCAAGCGCCACCTGCTTGAGCACAAGTCGTCCCGCGTGACGCGTCGCCTTACCGGCAACGCCGAGATGGCCCCGGGCGACGCCAAGAAGATCAAGAAGCTTCTCGGCAAGTGACGTGCGCGGCGCTCCCGTCGAGCGCCGTACGTCTGGACCGGGACCCCATCGATTCCGGGCCGTGTGAGTCCAACCACGGCCCCGCTACAAGGAGTTAAACAAGTGGCACGCGTCAAGCGGGCAGTCAACGCCCACAAGAAGCGCCGGGCGATTCTCGAAGCCGCCTCCGGCTACCGCGGTCAGCGTTCGCGCCTGTACCGCAAGGCCAAGGAGCAGGTCACCCACTCGCTGGTCTACAACTACAACGACCGCAAGAAGCGCAAGGGCGACTTCCGTCGGCTGTGGATCCAGCGCATCAACGCGGCTGCCCGCGCCAACGGCATCACCTACAACCGCTTCATCCAGGGTCTGAACGCGGCCAACATCGAGGTCGACCGCAAGATCCTCGCGGAGCTGGCTGTCAACGACGCCGGTGCGTTCGCTGCGCTGGTCGAGGTTGCGCAGAAGGCGCTGCCTAGCGATGTGAACGCGCCTAAGGCTGCGTGACGCTGCGCTGGCTTTGAGCCGACGTGACTTAAGGGCCCGCAGGTTGAATCCTGCGGGTCCTTTGTTGCTGGTCGCGCAGTTCCCCGCGCCCCTAAAGGACCCTGGGTGCCCCTAGATTTGAAGGTGAAGTAGAGAATGTCCCCTCACGGTCCCGAGCTCATCTCCTCCCGCTCCCCCCGTGTCGTCGCCGCTCGGCGGCTCGCTCGGCGGAACTTTCGGAGTAAGGAGCGGCTGTTCCTGGCCGAGGGGCCGCAAGCCGTGCGGGAAGCGGCGGGGTACAAGGACACGCTTGTCGAGCTGTTCGCCACCGTTGAGGCCGCGGAGCGTTACGCGGACATCGTCGGCGAGGCCCGTGACGCCGGGGCCCGTGTGCATCTCGCCGACGAGCAGGTCATCGCCGACATCTCCACGACCGTGACCCCGCAGGGGCTGGTCGGGGTCTGTCGATTCGTCGACACCCCCTTCGAGGAGATCCTGCGTGCGCGGCCCAAGCTCGTCGCCGTCCTCGCCAACGTGCGCGACCCCGGGAACGCCGGCACCGTCCTGCGCTGTGCCGATGCCGCCGGTGCCGAGGCCGTCGTACTGACCGACGCTTCTGTCGATCTCTACAACCCCAAGGCCGTACGGGCCTCCGTGGGGTCCTTGTTCCATCTGCCTGTCGCCGTCGGGGTGCCCGTCGAGCAGGCCGTGGCCGGGCTCAAGGAGATCGGGGTGCGGATTCTCGCCGCCGACGGGGCCGGGACCGACGACCTCGACGACGAGCTGGACCAGGGGACCATGGGCGGGCCCACCGCCTGGGTGTTCGGGAACGAGGCGTGGGGGCTTCCGGAGGAGACCCGCGCACTCGCGGACGCCGTCGTGCGGGTTCCGATCCACGGGAAGGCCGAGAGCCTGAACCTGGCCACCGCCGCCGCCGTATGTCTGTATGCGTCTGCCCGTGCACAGCGCGGCTCCGGAGGGTGCCGCTCCGTCACCGACAGCTAGTAGGGTGACCAGCTCGGGGGCCACCTGCGCCGTATGAGAAGAGGTGGGGTACGGGGATGACTGTCGGCACGAGCAGCGCGCCGGGAGCACGGGGCGTGCCCCGGCCGTCCGCGGCCCGGCACGACGACCTCACCGGCCTCGGTATCGACCCCGACGAACTGGCCGACGGCCTGGTCGTCGCCGACGAGCACGGCCGCGTCGTCTGCTTCAACGCCGCCGCCGAGCGCATCACCTCCGTCCGTGCCGCCGACGCCCTCGGACAGCGGCTGGAGAAGGCCCTCCCCTTAGAGGACCTGGAGGGCCGCCGCTGGTGGCAACTGACCGATCCCTACGGGGGGTTGGCCATCCGGGTACGGCAGCCGGAGCGGAATCTGCTGCTGCCGGGCGGGCACGAGGTTCTGGTCACGGCTCGCTATGTCCGTTCGGAACCTCTCGGTCCCGTGCGCCGGGTCGTCGTCTCCCTGCGGGACACCGAGGCCCGCCGCCGCACCGAGCGCAGCCACGCCGAGCTGATCGCCACCGTCGCCCACGAGCTGCGTTCCCCGCTCACCTCCGTCAAGGGCTTCACCGCCACGCTCCTCGCCAAGTGGGAACGCTTCACCGACGACCAGAAGCGGCTCATGCTGGAGACCGTCGACGCCGACGCCAACCGCGTCACCCGGCTCATCGCCGAGCTGCTCGACATCTCCCGCATCGACTCCGGGCGGCTCGAACTGCGCCGCCAGCCCGTCGACATAGGCGCGGCCGTCGGCCGTCACATCCAGGCGTACGTCGCCGCAGGGCAGCCCGCCGACCGGTTCATGCTCCGCGTCGAACAGCCGCTGCCCGACCTGTGGGCCGACCCCGACAAGGTCGACCAGGTGCTGAGCAACCTGCTGGAAAATGCGGTGCGCCACGGCGAGGGAACCGTCACCATCGACGTCACGGCCTCGGCCTCCCCGCGTGAAGGGGAGGAGACCGGCACCTCGGTGACGGTGAGCGACGAGGGCCCAGGCATCCCGGAGGAGTCCATGAACCGCGTCTTCACCCGCTTCTGGCGGGGCAGCAAGCGCGGCGGCACCGGACTCGGGCTGTACATCGTCAAGGGCATCGTCGAAGCCCACGGCGGCACCATCACAGTCGGCCGGGCCCCCGGCGGCGGCGCCGAGTTCCGATTTATGCTGCCCGTGGGCACCCCGGCGTATCTCCAGTAGCGCCGACCGAGGACCCACGGGCGCGTCCGCACACTTCACCCCCGTTAGACTCGGCCTTTGGCACCTTTGCGTCCCCGTTTCAGGGACGACGACGCGTCCCCCGAGTCGAGTCGGGACGGGGACCATCCGCCAGCCAACCGGAAGCACGGGAAGAGATGTCGGCACCGAATAAGTCGTACGACCCTGTAGAGGTCGAGGCCTTGAAACCGGAAGAGATCGAGCGCATGCGGGACGAGGCGCTCGCCGCCTTCGCCGCCGCCGGTGATCTCGACGCGCTCCAGGAGGCCAAGGTCGCCCACACCGGCGGCACCTCCCCGCTCGCCCTCGCCAACCGCGAGATCGGCGCGCTGCCCCCGCAGGCCAAGGCCGCGGCGGGCAAGCTCGTCGGGCAGGCCCGGGGCGCCGTCAACAAGGCCCTCGCCACCCGCCAGACCGAGCTGGAGGCCGACCGCGACGCCCGCGTCCTGGTCGAGGAGGCGGTGGACGTCACCCTGCCGTACGACCGCGTCCCGGCCGGCGCCCGGCACCCGCTGACCACGTTCATGGAGCGGGTCGCGGACGTCTTCGTGTCCATGGGGTACGAGATCGCCGAGGGCCCCGAGGTCGAGGCGGAGTGGTTCAACTTCGACGCCCTGAACTTCACCCCGGACCACCCGGCCCGGCAGATGCAGGACACCTTCTTCGTCCAGGGCCCCAAGGGGACCGAAGGCGACGAGTCCGGTGTCGTCCTGCGCACGCACACCTCGCCCGTGCAGGCCCGCGCCATGCTGGACCGGGAGCCGCCGGTCTACATCGTGTGCCCCGGCCGCGTGTACCGCACGGACGAACTGGACGCCACGCACACCCCGGTCTTCCACCAGATCGAGCTCCTCGCCATCGACGAGGGCCTCACCATGGCCGACCTCAAGGGCACCCTCGACCACATGGTCCAGGCGCTCTTCGGCGCGGAGATGAAGACCCGGCTGCGGCCGAACTACTTCCCCTTCACCGAGCCGTCCGCCGAGATGGACATGCTCTGCTACGTCTGCAAGGGCGAGTCCGTCGGCAACCCCGACCGCCCCTGCCGTACCTGCTCCTCCGAGGGCTGGATCGAGCTGGGCGGCTGCGGCATGGTCAACCCCCGTGTCCTCGTCGCCTGCGGCGTGGACCCGGAGAAGTACAGCGGATTCGCCTTCGGGTTCGGCATCGAGCGGATGCTGATGTTCCGCCACAACGTCGAAGACATGCGAGACATGGTCGAGGGCGACGTCCGGTTCACCCGGCCGTTCGGGATGGAGATCTGATGCGCGTCCCGCTTTCTTGGCTGCGGGAGTACGTCGACCTGCCGGCGACGGAGACCGGCCGCGACGTCCAGGCCAAGCTCATTTCCGTCGGCCTTGAGGTGGAGACCGTCGAGCAGTTGGGCGACGGCATCAAGGGCCCCCTCGTCGTCGGCAAGGTCCTCACCATCGAGGAGCTGGAGGGCTTCAAGAAGCCCATCCGCTTCTGCACGGTCGACGTCGGACAGGCCAACGGCACCGGCGAGCCCCAGGAGATCGTCTGCGGCGCCCGCAACTTCGCCGTCGGCGACAAGGTCGTCGTGGTCCTCCCGGGTGCCGTCCTGCCCGGCGACTTCGCGATCGCCGCGCGCAAGACGTACGGCAAGACCTCGCACGGCATGATCTGCTCCGGCGACGAGCTGGGCATGGGCGACGACGGCTCGCACGGGATCATCGTGCTGCCGCCCGAGCACGAGGTCGGCACCGACGCGATCGAGCTGCTCCAGCTCGTCGACGAGGTCCTCGACATCGCCGTCACGCCCGACCGCGGCTACGCCCTGTCGATCCGCGGCGTCGCCCGCGAGACCGCCATCGCCTACGGCCTCGCGCTGAGCGACCCGGCTCTCCTCGACGTACCCGGCCCGAACGCCTTCGGGTACCCGGTGCAGGTCGCCGACCCGATGGGCTGCGACCGCTTCACGGCCCGCACGGTGACCGGCCTCGACCCCGAGGCCCGCTCCCCGCTCTGGCTCACGCGCCGCCTCCAGAAGGCGGGCATGCGCCCGATCTCGCTCGCCGTAGACATCACCAACTACGTGATGCTGGAGCTGGGCCAGCCCCTGCACGCCTACGACCGTTCCCGCGTCCAGGGTCCGATCGGTGTGCGCCGGGCCGAGCAGGGCGAGAAGCTCGTCACCCTCGACGGTGTCACGCGCACGCTGGACGCCGAGGACCTGGTGATCACCGACGACCGTGGGCCCATCGGCCTCGCGGGCGTGATGGGTGGCGCCAACACCGAGATCGACGACACCGAGAACACCACCACCGAGGTCGTCGTCGAGGCCGCGCACTTCGACGCGCTCTCCATCTCGCGCACGGCCCGCCGCCACAAGCTGGCCTCCGAGGCGTCCAAGCGCTTCGAACGCGGCGTCGACCCGCAGGCCTCCTCCGCCGCCGCGCAGCGCACGGTCGACCTCCTGGTCCTCCTCGCGGGCGGCACGGCGGACGCGGGCGTCACCGAGGTCATCGCGCCCTCGGCCCCGCACACCATCACCATTCCGGCCGACCACCCGGACAAGGTGGCGGGCGTCGACTACGGCCGCGAGACCGTCGTACGCCGACTCCAGCAGGTCGGCTGCGACGTGTACGGGCAGGACGAACTGATCGTCACCGTCCCGTCCTGGCGCCCCGACCTCACCGACCCGAATGACTTGGCGGAGGAGGTCATCCGTCTTGAGGGCTACGAGAACCTGCCCTCCACGCTCCCCAAGCCCCCCGCGGGCCGGGGCCTCACCGACCGCCAGCGCCTGCACCGCCGGGTCGGCCGCGCACTCGCGGGCGCCGGTTACGTCGAGGCGCCGAACTACCCGTTCGTCGGCGAGCACGTCTTCGACCAGTTCGGCCTGGCCGCCGACGACCCGAACCGCAAGGTCGTCAAGCTGGTCAACCCGCTCTCGGACGAGGAGCCCGCACTCCGTACGACGCTGCTGCCGGGCCTGCTGGGTGCCTTGCGGCGGAATGACGGTCGTGGGTCCCACGACCTGGCGCTGTTCGAGACCGGGCTGGTCTTCCACCCGCGCGAAGAGCTCAAGATCGCCGTACGACTCCCCGTCGACCGGCGTCCCACCGACGAGGAGATCGCCTCCCTCACCGAGGCGCTCCCGCTCCAGCCCCGGCACGCGGCCGTCGTCCTCGCGGGCGCCCGCGAGCAGGCCGGCTGGTGGGGCAAGGGCCGTCCGTCCGACTGGGCCGACGCGGTCGAGTCGGCGCGGGTGCTCGCGCGTGAGGCCGGTACCGAACTCATCGTCCGTGGTGGGCAGTACGGCCCGTGGCACCCCGGCCGCTGCGCCGAACTCGCGGTCGTCGTCGAGGGTGTTGAGCAAGTCATCGGCTACGCGGGCGAGTTGCACCCCGGTGTCCTGAAGACGCTCGGTCTGCCCGCGCGCACCAGCGCGATGGAACTGGACCTGGACGTCCTGGAGTCGGCGACGTCGGGTGTCCCCAAGGGCCCGAAGATCTCCACGTTCCCGGTCGCCACGCAGGACGTCGCCCTGGTCGTCGACGCCTCGGTCCCGCACACGGACGTCGAGACGGCGCTGCGCGAGGGCGCGGGTGAACTGCTGGAGTCCATCCGGCTGTTCGACGTCTACGACAACGCCGCGCAGCTCGGCGAGGGCAAGAAGTCCCTCGCCTACGCGCTGCGTTTCCGTGCGGCGGACCGGACGCTGACCGTCGATGAGGCGTCGGCGGCCCGGGACGCGGCCGTGGCGCTCGCCGCGGAGCGCACGGGAGCCGTACTGAGGGGCTGATCGCCGGAGGGGCCGATTCCGTATCGGAACGGCCCCTACCTGCATAAATGCACCTGTCTCATGTCACCTCACTCGTTCGGGTGAGAAGTCCGGGCGATCCGGCCCGATCGGGGCATGCGGTCGACAGAATCGGACCGGCCTTTCGGGGTCGGTCCGATTGCGCTGTCGGGGCCTATTTGGGGGGCCACAGGCATGATCCGCATCAAGGCTGGGGTTCCCCGCAGGCCGCGCCCGAGGCCGCGCGCCCGCCGTCCACTGCGCCGGGCGCTCGCTCTGGGGCTGCCCAGCATGTGGGGCGCCATAGCGATCACCTACAAACTCACCTGCCCGCTCGCCCAGCAGAACGGCATGGGCGCCCGCATCGTCACCAGCGCGGTGTTCTTCGCGGTCGGCACCGGCCTCATCGTCCAGGTCCGCCGCTCCTTGCTGCGCGAACTCCGCCAGATCCGCCAGATCGCGGGCGCCGCCCAGAACGCGCTGCTCCGCCCACTGCCACCCCGCCTCGACGGCCTGAACATCGCCGCCGCCCAACTCTCCGCCGAACGCGGCGCGGTGGTGGGCGGCGACCTCTACGAGGTGATCGCCACCGAGCACGGCGTCCGGGTCGTGATGGGCGACGTACGCGGCCATGGCATCGCCGCGATCGGCACGGTCGCCGCGGTCCTCGGCAGCTTCCGCGAGGCCGCCCACGACGAGCCCGACCTGGAGGGCGTCCTACGCCGCCTCGACCGCGCCCTCGCCCGCCACCTGCGCGAACGCGCCCGCGAGGAACACCCCGCGTCCGGCGCGCTGGACCCCGACAGCCCGGTGGCCGAGGAGTTCGTCACGGTACTGCTCCTGGAGATCGGCGCGGACGGCGAACTCCGGGCTCTCAACTGCGGGCATCCGTGGCCGTATCTGCTGAGCGGGGGAAGCGTACGGCCCATGGCCCGCACGGACCCGCTGCCACCGCTGGGCCCATTCCCTCTCCCGACGGAACTGCCGTTCGTCTGCGGCGGTCAACTACGCCCGGGCGAGGCCCTGTTCCTCTACACGGACGGGGCGGAGGACGCGCGTGACGGCCAGGGACGCTTCTTCCCATTGAAGGAGGCGCTGGCAGAGGTGGTGGCTCAACACCCGCTCCCGGTACCGCAGTCGATCCTCGGTTCGGTCTTCACGGCGTTACTGCGTCATACGGGCGGCACCCCGACGGACGACGTGGCGTTACTTGTGCTTCGAAACGATCGTCAGCCGAGACGCGCCCCTTCAGGGGCGCGGGGAAACGCGCGACCAGCCACAACGCGCCCGCAGCCGACAAACCACCTTTAGTCACCCGGAGTTCAATGGCCACCGCAAAGCCAGGCCGCCGCACTTACGAGGGGGAGCCGGCGGCCCGGCCGGCCTCTTGCGAGGCAATCCAGTCAACCGGTTGGAAACTCTCCGCAACAGCGCGCACACACCCCGGATCCACGCACTCCGTTCACACCCCGTGTGAACCCACCCGCACTACTCTGTCCGCACCGAGTCACCGGGGGGCCATCCATGCAGCCCAACACACTCCTCGACGCGATCCTGGACGAGGCGGGCATCTCGCACGCGGGACTTGCCGCACATGTGAACCAGGCGGGCCGCGCCCGAGGCCTCGCACTCCGGTACGAACACACCGCCGTGGCACGGTGGTTGAAGGGCCAGCGGCCACGCGGCCAGGTCCCCGACCTGATCTGCGAGGTGCTCGCGACCCGCCTGCACAGGCCCGTCACGCTGGACGACATCGGCCTGGGCGTCCCCGGCGAACCCGCCACCCCGCACAGCACCTCCCTCTCCGGCTTCGTCGAGCGGGCCACCGCCCTGTGGCGCTCCGACGAACAGCAGCGCCCGCACATCCTCGGGGCGCCCGCGGTCACCGGCACGCCCGCCGTGATGCCCGTGTGGGAGTGGGAGAACCCACCCGACGACGTGGACGTCTCACGCGGTGGCCGGCACCGCGTGAGCATGGCCGACATCGAGATGCTCCGCGCGGCCCGCGCCCACTACGAGCAGATGTACCGCAAGGCCGGCGGCGTGGCGACCCGCACCCGTATCGTCGGCTTCCTCAACTCCGAGACCGCCCCGCTGCTGCGCGGCAGCTACACCGACGCCACCGGCCGCCAACTGCACCGCGCCACCGGCGGGTTGGTGGCCATCGCGGGCATCTGCGCCTACGACTCCGACGCGCACGGACTCGCCCAGCGCTACTTCCACCAGGCCCTGCGCCTCGCGAAGGCCAGCAACGACAGGGGACTTGGCGCTTACGTCATCGCACTGCTCGTCAACCAGTCGCTGTTCATGCGGGAGTTCCGTCAGGCCGTCGCCTTCGCGGAGGCCGCGCTGCGGGCGGCGGGGAGGCAGATCACCCCGGCGCTCGCCTCCGACCTGTACGCGATGCAGGCGAAGGCGTACGCGCACCTCGGCGACGGCACGAGCGCGCTCTCCTGCATCCGGCGGGCCGAGCAGGCCGCCGAACGCATCCGGCGCGGATACGAACCCGACGAGACCGGCTATGTCCAGCCGGGCCTGGTCAACGTCCAGGTGGCGGAGGCGCTGCTCAGCCTCGGCGATCTGACGGCGGCGGGGGAGCACGCCACCGCGGCCGTGGACAGTCCGGCGCACGACCGGGGCCGGGTGCACCGGCTCGCCATGCTCAGCCAGATCGAACTGCGCCGGGGAAACGCCGACAAAGCGGTGGCCACGGCGGTGCAGATGGCCGAGCAGGCCAGGGGGATGGAGTCCCAGCGGCTGCGCGACAGACTCCGCGCGGTGCGCGAGTACCTGGTGCGCAGCGACTGCGCGGGTACGGCCGAGGCGGCCGAACTCATCGACGGGGCACTGCGCGTACCGCTGTAAAGGCGCCGTAGACCACACCACAGTCCCTGCTGCGATATTGCCACTTACTCGACGGAAGGTGGCAGAACCGTGCAGTGGACGAAACAGAACGAACAAACTGTGTACTCAAACCGCTGGTTCAGCGTCAATCTCGCAGATGTCGAACTACCCGACGGCCAGCACCTCGACCACTTCCTCATACGGCTGAGGCCGGTGGCGGTGGCGACGGTCGTGAACGAGGCGAACGAAGTTCTCCTCCTGTGGCGCCACCGCTTCATCACCGACAGCTGGGGGTGGGAGCTCGCGGCGGGCGTCGTCGAGGACGGCGAGGACATCGCGCGGGCCGCCGCCAGGGAACTGGAGGAAGAGACCGGCTGGCGGCCGGGGCCCCTGCACCACCTGATGAGCGTGGAGCCGTCCAACGGGCTCACGGACGCCCGGCACCACATCTACTGGGCCGACGAGGGCGAGTACACCGGACACCCCGTGGACGACTTCGAGTCGGACCGCCGGGAATGGGTACCGCTCAAACTCGTACCCGACATGGTCGCCCGCGGGGAGGTCCCGGCCGCCAACATGGCGGCCGCACTACTGCTGTTGCACCATTTGAGGCTGGGCCAGGACGCCCCTCGAAGTCCTGCCCGGCGTCCAGGCGTCTAGCGCCCCAAGGCCTGCCAGATCGTCACGACGAGCGCGCCCACGGCAGTCAGTGCCGCGATCGCCGGCAGTGGCCAGCGGGTGTGCTCAAGGGCGACGATTCGTGCGCTCAAGTCGTCCACTTCCTTGTCGGTCTCCTCGGTGCGATGGCTGAGCAGGGCCAGCCCTCCCTCGACCCGCGCGTAGGCGACGTCGAGGCGGCGGCGTAACTCTGCGAGTTCTCCATGTACCACGGGATGCTCGGGGTCGGCGGTCACGTGTCCGCTCCTTTCCGTAGTCGGAACATCCCTTGCATGCGCATGAAGAGTCAACTCGCCTGGTGGGCAACGGGGGAGAGTGTGCGAGCGGCATATGCGGGCCCGGCGCGCACACGGTGTGTGAATGCCGCGGGCCCGGCACTCCGAAGAGCGCCGGGCCCGTAACGGCCGCGATATCACGGTGAGTTGCCGAGAACGGCGACCGCTCAGCCGTAGGTGTAGAACCCCGAGCCGGACTTCCGGCCGAGCCGTCCCGCGTCGACCATGCGCTGGAGCAGCGGGGGAGCGGCGTAGAGCGGCTCCTTGTACTCCTCGTACATCGAGTACGCGACCGAGGCGACCGTGTCCAGGCCGATCAGGTCGGACAGCTTCAGCGGGCCCATCGGGTGGGCGCAGCCCAGCTCCATGCCGTTGTCGATGTCCTCGCGGCTGGCGATGCCCGACTCGAACATCCGGATCGCGGACAGGAGATAGGGGATCAGCAGCGCGTTGACCACGAAGCCGGAGCGGTCCTGGGCGCGGATCGCGTGCTTGCCGAGCACCTTCTCGGTGAACAGCTGGGCGCGGCTGAGCGTGCCCTCGGAGGTGGTCAACGCCGGGATCAGCTCGACGAGTTGCTGCACCGGCGCCGGGTTGAAGAAGTGGATGCCGATGACCTGGTCGGGGCGCGAGGTGGTGACCGCGAGCCGTACCAGCGGAATCGAGGAGGTGTTGGAGGCGAGGATCGCGTCGGGGCGGGTCACGACCTGGTCGAGCACCTGGAAGATCTCGGTCTTCACCTGCTCGTTCTCGACGACGGCCTCGATGACGAGGTCGCGGTCGGCGAACTCGCCGAGGTCGGTGGTGAAGCTCAACCGGCCCTGCGTCTCGGCCAGTTCCTCGGCGGAGATCTTGCCGCGTCCGGCGGCCTTGGTCAGGGAGTTGAACAGCCGGGTCCGGCCGATCTCCAGGGCCTCGCCGGTGGTCTCGGCGACCTTCACGTCCAGGCCCGCGCGGGCGCACACCTCGGCGATACCGGCGCCCATCTGGCCGCAGCCGACCACTCCGACGCGCGCGATGTCTCCCGCTGGGATGTCCGTCACATCGTCCCCTTCGCTGCTTCTGCGGGCTCTGGTAGAACCCCGTTGTCCGGATGTCCGGAGTCTGCTCCGATCGTGCACGTTACCCGCAAGTATCGATGATCGATCGCCGGGGTCGGGCATCCTGGGGCGCGGAGACGATCCGTGACCGCACGGATCCGCAGCGTATGGGGGTGTACGGATGGGGCGATTGTCACGTCGGACGTTCGCGATGGCGGCGCTGTCCACGCTGGCCACGGCGGGCAGTGCGGCGGCGGACACCGGGCGCGCGCCGGTCCCGGCCGGGCGTCCGCGCGCGGTCACCGAGATGCGGGGCGTATGGCTGGCGACGGTGGCCAACCGCGACTGGCCCTCCCGCCCGGGCCTGACCGCCGCGCAGCAGCGCACCGAACTGATCGCCCACCTCGACACCGCGGTCCGCGACCGCCTCAACACGGTGATCTTCCAAGTCCGGCCCACCGCCGACGCGTTGTGGCCCTCGCCGTACGAACCCTGGTCCCAGTACCTGACCGGCACCCAGGGCCAGGCCCCCGGCTGGGACCCGCTGAAGACGGCCGTAGAAGAGGCGCATGCGCGGGGGCTGCAACTGCACGCCTGGTTCAACCCGTACCGCATCGCCAACAACACCGACCTGACGAAGCTCGTCGCCTCGCACCCCGCGCGCAAACACCCCGACTGGGTCGTGACGTACGGCGGGAAGCTCTACTACAACCCCGGGCTGCCCCAGGTGCGGCTCTTCGTCGAGAACGCGATCCTCGACGCGGTGCGCAAGTACCCCGTGGACGCGGTCCACTTCGACGACTACTTCTATCCGTACCCGGTCGCCGGCCAGACCTTCGACGACGACGCGGCCTACGACAAATACGGCGGCGGCTTCACCGACCGGGCCGCCTGGCGCCGCGACAACATCGACAAGCTGATCCGCGAGACCGCCGCCCGCATCAAGCGGATCCGCCCGGGCGCGCGCTTCGGCATCAGCCCGTTCGGCGTGTGGCGCAACGCCGCGACCGACCCGCGCGGCTCCGACACCAGGGCGGGCGTGCAGACGTACGACGATCTCTGCGCGGACACCCGGAAGTGGGTGCGCGAGGGCTGGATCGACTACATCGTCCCGCAGTTGTACTGGAACATCGGCTTCGCCCCCGCCGACTACGCGAAGCTGCTGCCCTGGTGGGCGGCGGTCGCGCGCGGTTCGAGGACACGGCTGTACGCGGGTGAGGCGTTGTACAAGGCGGGCGACCCGGCGCAGCCCGCGGCCTGGCAGGACCCGGCCGAACTCTCCCGCCACCTCACCCTCGCCGACCGCTACCCGGAGGTCGGCGGGCATGTCTTCTTCGCCGCCCGGGACGTCGCGGTCGACCCGATCGGCGCCATGGCACGGGTGGTCGCCGACCACTACCAGCGGCCGGCGAAACCCCCGCGCTGAGCTACCGTTCCGTGTCCTGGTGCCTGACCTCGCAGTCGGGGCCGGGTGACATCACGGCCTCGTGCCCGTCGGGGAAGCGGACGCGGTAGGGCGGGTTGCCCTCCGTGCCCATCACCTCGACGACCTCCGAGACCTGGTCGTGCAGGCCGACCACCCTGCCGTGCTGGACGAGCCTGTCGCCAACGGTC
This sequence comes from Streptomyces sp. NPDC002276, assembly GCF_053891435.1. Taxonomy (NCBI): domain Bacteria; kingdom Bacillati; phylum Actinomycetota; class Actinomycetes; order Kitasatosporales; family Streptomycetaceae; genus Streptomyces; species Streptomyces sp. NPDC002276. The sequence goes on from NZ_JBSFCQ010000011.1 coordinate 85,015, forward strand.
GCACGCATCTCCAGCGCCTCCTCACCGAGTCCGGGAGCAGCGGTCCACGCCTTTCGAGTCTACGGCGGCCCGCCCGGCCGGGACCGGGTCGCGCGCGCCCCTCAACTCCGGGCGCGCTGGGTGACGGCGATGCACACCAGCACGGCCGCCGCCGTCAGCGGAGCGGCCACCGGCAGGTGCTCACCGAGCAGGAACACCGACCACACCAGCGTGAGCAGCGGCTGCGCCAACTGCAACTGGCTGGCCTTCGGGACCCCGATCGCCGCCATGCCCCGATACCAGACGACGAGCCCGAGGAACTGCGAACCGGCGGCGACCCACAGCACCCCGGCCACACTGTGCGCGGTGAGCTGCGGGGTGTCGTACGACAGCGCGATCGCGGCGGCGGGCACGCTCAGCGGGAGGCAGAGGACCAGGGCCCAGGCGATGACCTGCCAGCCGGGCATCACCCGGGCCAGTCGGCCGCCCTCGGTGTAGCCGGCCGCGCAGACCAGCAGGGCGGCGAGGAGGTAGAGGTCGGCGGTGGTCAGCGCGCCGCCGCTCTGCTGGATCGTGAAGGCGAGCACCGCGCCGGCGCCCGCGAGGGCGGCCGTCCAGAAGGTGCGCGAGGGGCGGACGCCGGTGCGCAGCGCGGACAGGGCCGCGGTCGTCAGCGGCAGCAGGCCTACGACGACCGCCGCGTGCGCGGTGGTGGACGTCTCCAGCGCGAGCGTGGTCAGCATCGGGAAACCGACCACCACTCCGGCCGCCACGACGGCCAACCCGGCCCAGTGCCGGCGGGCGGGCACGGGCACACGCAGCGCCAGCAGACAGCCGCCCGCCATCAGCGCGGCGAGGACGCAGCGCACGGACACCAACGACCAGGGGCCGAAGCCTTCGAGCCCCCACGCGGTGGCGGGAAAGGTGAGGGAGAAGGCGATCACACCGAGCGCGGCGAGGACCGTACCGGCGGGCGCCTTCGCCGCCGTGGCCGTCCCGGTGGTGGCGGGGGCGGTGCTGACCGCTATCGGGCTCGGTGCGGTAGCGCTATCATGTGCTCTCATGCAAGAGCGTAGCAGTGTCGGCGAACTGGCGAATCACCTACGACGAGAACTCGACCGCTACTCTCCCGGTGGAAAGCTGCCGTCGAGCCGAGCACTCGTCGAGCGGTTCCGAGTGAGCCCGGTGACCGTCTCGCGCGCCCTCGCACAGCTGACCGCCGAGGGGCTGGTGGTCACCCGCCCCGGCGCGGGCGCGTTCCGGGCCGCGCCCCGCCCCACGACCGCCCCCGCCGGAGACACCTCCTGGCAGGAGGTCGCACTCAGCGCGGACGGTGCCGTCGACGTCGTACCGCGCACGGTCGACGCGTCCGCCGTCCTGGCCACGCTCGCCGCCCCGCCGTCCGGAGTGATCGAGTTCAACGGCGGCTATCTGCACCCCTCCCTCCAGCCCGAGCGGGCGATGGCAGCGGCCCTGTCCCGGGCCGGGCGGCGCCCCGGCGCCTGGGGCCGGCCGCCGATGGAGGGGCTGCCCGAACTGCGCGAGTGGTTCGCGCGCGGCATCGGCGGAGCCGTCACCGCCGCCGACGTCCTGATCAGCGCGGGCGGCCAGACCGCGCTGACCACCGCGCTGCGCGCCCTGGCACCCCCAGGCGCACCGGTCCTCGTCGAATCACCCACCTATCCAGGCATGTTGGCGATCGCGCGAGCGGCCGGTCTCCGCCCGGTCCCCGTCCCGGTCGACGCGGACGGCGTACGACCCGCCCTGCTCGCCGACGCCTTCCACGCGACCGGCGCCCGGGTCTTCGTCTGCCAGCCCCTCTTCCAGAACCCGACCGGCGCCGTCCTCGCCCCCGCCCGCCGCCCGGAGGTTCTGCGCATCGCCCGGGACGCGGGCGCGTTCGTCATCGAGGACGACTTCGTACGACGGCTCGTGCACGAGGACGCGGGCCCGCTGCCGCCCCCGCTGGCCGCCGACGACCCCGACGGAGTCGTCGTCCACGTCGGCTCCCTCACCAAGGCCACCTCGCCCAGCTTCCGCGTCAGCGCGCTCGCCGCGCACGGACCGGTACTGGAACGCCTGCGCGCCATCCAGGTCGTCGACACCTTCTTCGTCCCCCGCCCGCTCCAGGAAGCGGCCCTCGAACTCGTCGGCTCACCGGCCTGGCCCCGCCATCTCCGCGCGATCTCAGCCGAGTTGAAGACCCGCCGGGACACGATGACGGCGGCCCTGCGCCTGGAACTCCCCGACTTCTCCCTCCCGCACATCCCCTCCGGCGGCTACCACCTCTGGCTCCGCCTCCCCGCCGGCACGGAGGAACAGTCCCTCACGACCGCGGCCCTCCGCGCGGGCGTCGCCCTCACCCCCGGCCGCCCCTACTTCAGCGCCGAACCCCCGGCCGCCCACATCAGGCTGAGCTTCGCGGCGGTCGCGGGGACGGGGGAGATCGCGGAGGGGGTACGGCGACTACGGGCGGCCTACGCCGCGTAGGGGCGCGGGCGCGCCCAGCCCCCACCGGCCCGCAGGCGAAAATCACTCGACTCCCGCACTCCTGGCCTGCAAGTCTCCCGCCATGAACGACATCCCCAGCCTCCCCGACGGCTACGAATTCTCCACCGACTCACAACGAGTCGACCGCGACCGCACCTACAACTGGCTGTCCACCGACGCCTACTGGGCCAAGGGCCGCCCCCGCGAGCAGCACGACCGAGCCGTCGCATCCTCGATGAACTTCGGGGTCTACGAAACCGCTTCGGGCGAGCAGGTCGCGTACGCGCGCGTGGTGACCGACGGCGCGCTGTTCGCATGGTTGTGCGACGTGTACGTGGACACGTCGGCCCGCGGCAAGGGCATCGGTACGGCGTTCATCGCCGCCGTACGCGAGGAGTTGCGGCCGTTCGGACTGCGCCGGATCCTGCTCGCCACGCACGACGCCCACGGGGTGTACGAGAAGGTCGGATTCAAGCCACTGGAACGGCCCGACCAGTGGATGGCCCTGTATTTCGAGTGACTTGTCCGCCTGGTCCTGACTTCGAAGTAAGGTTTCGCCCACCCTGGGTAACTCTCACTCGGCCCCCCTTGACCTGCGTACTTCGGCGGATCACCATCGCCGCATGCAACTTCGGGTCACGTTCGTCGCCGCCGCGCGCAGCTCCCCGCTGCTCGCGGAGCGCTTCGAGGACGACCGGCCGCTTGACCAGGCGGGCTGGGACGAGGTGCAGCGCGCCGCCCCGATTCTGCTGCCACTGGCGGCGGCGGAGCTGCGCTACTGTTCGCCGACCCCGCGCAGCCGCACCACCGGCGACGGCCTCGGTTACACCCCGCTGGTGCAACTCGCCCTGCGGGACTGCGACATGGGCCGCTGGCGCGGGCTGACCCTCGGCGAGGCGATGGCCCGCGAACCGGCACTGGTGGACGCCTGGCTCGCCGACCCGCGCTCCACTCCGCACGGCGGTGAGTCGCTGCTCTCCTTCATCGCCCGGGTGGGCGGCTGGCTGGACACCCGGCCCATCGAGGACGGTGGCCGGATAGTGGCCGTAGCCGAACCCTCCGTCATCCGGGCCGCGTTGGTCTACGCCCTCAAGGCGCCGCCCTCGACCTACTGGAACTTCGACGTACGCCCCCTGTCGACCACCACGGTCATCGGCAGCGCGGGCCGCTGGAACCTGCGCTTCGACGGAGCGGCGGTTCAGTCGAGGCGGGTCTAGTCCGGGGAGCGGGGCCCGAGTTCAGCCCACGCGCAGGTAGTCAGTGCTGAGCACCAGGTCCTTCGCGGGCCCGCCGACCCGCCACACGGTCCGCCAGCGGTCCGCGTCCAGGACCGTGAACTCGCCCCGGTACAGGTCCGCCGAGCAGGGATGGTCGGCGACATACCGTCCCGACGTCAGATCCAGATCGTGGAAGGGCCGCCCGTCGCCGAAGCGCACATCGGCTGTTCCCGGCGCCGCGCCCGGCAGGAACCGTAGCGTCCGCTCGGCGGGACGGGTCACGCCCCGCCAGGTGAACGTGCCCGACTCGGCGTGCAGCAGGCCCCCTTCGGGCAATGCGCTGAACACGGTCGTACCCGAGAACTCGCCCTCGTCCCCGCTCGCCAGATCCCGCACCGACCGCCGCACCCGCCAACTCCCGGACAGATACGCCAGTACATCGGAAACCGGCCAGAACTCGCCCACTGTCACCCCCTCTTGAGCCACCCCTTCCCGCGTCGTCGCGGTCGGCTCACCAAGTGGCACGAGGTACGGCGACAACGCGGACTGCCCTCGACCCTACGTCCCCGCCCGCGCCGGTCCCATTGACGTGCTCACGACGCTTGCCTATCTTGCCGTTCGAAGTGCTGACCGACGTCCGATATTTCGAACTGGACATTCGGGCATCGCGCACGACCCGATACGAGCCGCGGAGTATCCATGTCACGCACCAGCCGCACCCGCCTGAGACTTGCCTTAGGGGCAAGCGCTTTCCTGCTGGCGACGGCCGTCGTCCCCGTCCCCGCCCACGCCGAGGACGTCACCGACTACGCGATCACCGTCGACCCGGGCACGCGGGGCGCCACGATCGACAAAACGATGTACGGCGTCTTCTTCGAGGACATCAACCGCGCGGCCGACGGCGGCCTGTACGCCGAACTCGTCCAGAACCGGTCCTTCGAGTACTCGACCGACGACAACAAGTCCTACACCCCGCTGACCGGTTGGACGGTCGCCGGTACGGCCCAGGTGGTGAACGACGCCGGCCGCCTCAACGAGACCAACCGCAACTACCTTTCCCTGGCGGCCGGTTCGGCCGTCACCGACGCCGGCTACAACACCGGCATCGCCGTGACGGACGGCGCGAAGTACGACTTCTCGGTGTGGGCCCGCGCCGACAGCGGCACCACGCTCACCGTGAGCCTCCAGGACACCGGCGGCACCCTGGCGACCGCCCACCAGGTCGCCGTGCGGAAGAACGGCTGGGCCAAGTACAGGGCCACGTTCACCGCGACCCGCACCAGCACCACGGGCCGCCTCACCGTCGCCTCCTCGGCCGCGACCGCCCTCGACATGGTCTCCCTCTTCCCCCGCGACACCTATAAGCACGAGCCGAACGGCCTGCGCAAGGACCTCGCCGAGAAGATCGCCACCCTGCACCCGGGCTTCGTGCGCTTCCCCGGCGGCTGCCTGGTCAACACCGGCTCCATGGACGACTACAGCGCGGCCTCCGGCTACCAGCGCAAGCGCTCGTACCAGTGGAAGGACACCGTCGGCCCGGTCGAGACCCGCGCCACGAACTCCAACTTCTGGGGCTACAACCAGAGTTACGGCCTCGGCTACTACGAGTACTTCCGCCTAGCCGAGGACATCGGCGCGATGCCGCTGCCCGTCGTACCGGCCCTGGTGACCGGCTGCGGCCAGAACAAGGCCGTGGACGACCCGGCGCTGCTCAAGCGGCACATCCAGGACACTCTGGATCTCATCGAGTTCGCCAACGGCCCGGTCACCTCGAAGTGGGGCAAGCTGCGCGCCGAGATGGGCCACCCGAAGCCCTTCCACCTCACCCACATCGAGGTCGGCAACGAGGAGAACCTCCCCACCGAGTTCTTCGCCCGCTTCACCCAGTTCCGCACCGCGATCCAGTCCGCGTACCCGTACATGACCGTGATCTCCAACGCGGGCCCCGACGACAGCGGTTCGACCTTCGACACGGCCTGGCAGCTCAACAAGGACGCCAAGGTCGACATGGTCGACGAGCACTACTACAACAGCCCGCAGTGGTTCCTCCAGAACAACGGCCGCTACGACTCCTACGACCGCACCGGCCCGAAGGTCTTCCTCGGCGAATACGCCTCCGGCGGCAACGCGTTCAAGAACGGCCTCGCCGAAGCGGCCTACATGACCGGCCTGGAACGCAACGCGGACGTGGTCGAACTCGCCTCGTACGCACCGCTGTTCGCCAACGAGGACTACGTCCAGTGGCGCCCGGACCTGGTGTGGTTCAACAACCACGCCTCCTGGGGCTCCGCCAACTACGAGGTCCAGAAGCTGTTCATGAACAACGTCGGCAGCCGGGTCGTGCCCTCAACCGCCACCGGCACACCGTCACTTGTCGCCCCGATCTCCGGCGCGGTCGGCCTGTCGACCTGGGCGACGAGCGCGGCCTACGACGACGTGAAGGTCACCGCGGCTGACGGCTCGGCGCTGCTCTCCGACGACTTCTCCGGTGACGCGACGCGGTGGACCCATACGGGAGGCGGGAGTTGGAGCCTCCAGGACGGACAGTACGTCCAGACCGACACCGCCGCCGAGAACACCATGGTGTCGGCGGGCGACCCGGCCTGGCACGACTACGACCTGCATGTGAAGGCCACCAAGAAGGCAGGAAAGGAAGGCTTCCTGGTCGCGTTCGGCGTCAAGGACACCGGCAACTACTACTGGTGGAACCTGGGCGGCTGGAACAACACCCAGACCGCCGTCGAACAGGCCGTGGACGGCGGCAAGTCGACGCTGATCGCCAAGCCGGGGACCATCGAGACGGGCCGCGCCTACGACGTCGACATCAAGGTGAGGGGCCGTCAAGTCACCCTGTACCTCGACGGGCAGGAGTGGGGCAGCTTCACCGACGACAAGCCGGCCGAGCCGTTCCGCCAGGTCGTCACCAAGGACACGAAGACCGGTGACCTGATCGTCAAGGTCGTCAACGCCCAGTCCTTGGCGGCCCGTACATCGATCGACCTGGGCGGCGCCAAGGTCGCGTCCAGGGCGAAGGTGACCATGCTCGCCGCCGCGCCCGACGCGGTGAACAGCGAGACGGCCACGGCGGTCGCGCCGGTCATGTCGACCTTCAACGGCGTTGCCGACAAGTTCAGTTACACCTTCCCGGCGAACTCGATCACCTTCCTGAGAATCAAGCAGAAGTAGCGTCCGAGTCCGCCGCCTCCGACGCGGGCTGCTGTCCCAGCGGCAGCAGCCCGCGCTCCGCGAAGACCTTCTTCGCGGCGAAGGTCGCGTTCAGGGCCCTCGGCATACCGCAGTACACCGCCGAGTGCGTCAGGGCCTCGACGATCTCCTCCGGCGTGAGGCCCACGTTCAGCGCCGCGTTCACATGCACGTCGAGCTGGGCCTCGCAGCCGCCGAGCGCGGTGAGCATCCCCAGCGTCACCAACTGGCGGTCGCGCGGGGCGAGTCCGGGACGGTCGTAGATCTCGCCGAAGGCCCAGGCGACGACCTGGTGGCCCAGTTCGGGGTTGATGTCGGCGAGCGAGTCGACGACCCGTTCCCCGGCCTCGCCGTCGACCCGCTTCAGGACCTCCAGGCCGTGGGTGAACCGCTCTTCACGGGTGGTGCTCGCGCTCATGTCAGCTCTTCCGATCCCTGCTGCTCGCGCTCGTGTTCGTCGAGGAGCAGCTGTTCGTAGTGGTCGATCTTGTGGTCCAGCACGGTCGCGTTGCGGCGCAACACCCTGATCCGGTCGGCGAGTTCGGCGCGGTGCTCGCGGAGCATCGCCAGCCGGTCGGCGACCGTGACGTTCCCCGCTGCCCGCAGCGCGGCGAACCGCTGCATGTCGGCGATCGACATACCCGTCTCGCGCAGCCGCAGCAGGAACTCCAGCCAGGCCAAGTCCGCCGCCTGGTAACGCCGTTGGTTGCCGGTGCTCCGGCCGACCCGCTCGATCAGGCCGGCCTTCTCGTAGTAGCGCAGGGTGTCGTGCGAGAGTCCGGTGCGCTCGGCGACCTGGGCGATGGTCAGGGTGGGTTCCCGGTCCCCGGCGAGGGGGTTCAGGGGCTGTCCGCTGCTCATGAACACAACCGTAGAACCTGGAGCGCACTCCAGGTCAAGCGCTAACTCCCTTGCGTCGCGGCGCCTGTGCTGTCACGCTCCCCGCATGATGAATCGAAAGGCGGACCTCGAAGTCCTCCGGTGACCCCCGTGTCAGCTCCCCTTGAGGGAGCCCACTGTGTCGCGTCGGCCCGACGGCTGAGCGACGAATGGCGAACGCACGGTCTCGCGGCGCGTCCCGCCGACCGGCCCGCGGCCGAAGCCGCCGTCGCCGCCCTGTACCGACTGATCGACGCCCCGGCCCCGGAGTTCGTCTGGGCGCCCTCGCCCGCCGCGGCCCTGTCGCTCGTCCACGACGACCCGCACACCTTCCCGCCTGTCCGCTTCCGGGGCCCCAACCTGCCCCGCTACCCGCAGAATTGGCCCCCGGCGGCACAACTGGCCAACCTCGTGCAGGAACTGCGCCGCAGCCTCGACCGGGCTGTCGGCCACACCCTGGCGGAGAACCGCGGGTGGCAGTCCCACCCCATCCCCGCCGAACGGGCCCTGGCCGCGGGAGTGGCCGCCTCCGCCCTCGTCGACATGATCGTCGGCGATGCGCTGCGCACCACCCTGCACACCTGCGTCCGCACCCTGATCCGCGCCGAGTCGATGCCCACGACCGGCGGCACGGACGGGCTGACCTGGTACGGGCAGCACGACGCCCACTGGATCGGCCACTACGACGTGTACGCCCGACTCGGCCTGGCCGCCTACCTCCGCCCCGACGCCGAACTGCTCGCCCTGCTGGCCGAGTTGGCGCGTTCCACCGGCTGGTGGTGGCCGGGCGAGGGCCGTTGCGTGATGGCGGAGCGCCCCACCGAGGTCCACACCGAACCCCTCCCCAACGCCCACCACGGCGAGGTACGGCTGCACCGGGACGACGGCCCCGCCGTCCGCTTCGCCGACGACACCCAGGTCCACGTCCTGCACGGCACCCACGTCCCGGCCTGGGTGATGACCAACCCGTCCGTCGAGCGCATCCACGCCGAACGCAACGTCGAGGTCCGCCGCAGCGCCATCGAACGCATCGGCTGGGACACCTACATCGCGCAGGCCGGCCTCCGCCGCATCGCCGCGGCCGACGATCCCGGCAACCCCGGCTCCGCGCTCCATCTCTACGACGTCCCGCGCGAGTTGTGGCGCCGCCCCGCCCGTCTTCTCCTCGTCGTCAACGGTTCCGTCGAGCCCGACGGCACCCACCGTCGCTACGGCCTCAGCGTCCCCGCGCACTTCGACGACCCGGTGGCGGCGGCCGGTTGGACGTACGGCCTGTCCGGCGAGCACTACGCGCGGCTCGTCCGCCGCACCTGAACTCCTGCCCCGCACCCCTTCACGCATCCCTTCACACACCCGAGGTGACGCCCATGACCATGCCCGTATCCACCGCCACGACTCTCGCCGACCTGACCCGCCGCTCCGGGCTCGACGTCCTCGACCACCTGGAACGCGAGGTCGCCATCCCCGTCGTCGACGGCCTCCAGGCCCAGGGCGACCTGATCGTCGTCCCGTACGCGTTCGTCGCCCGCGCCGTCACCCTCACTACCAGCCACTGGCGTGAAGTGCCCGCCGCGGGCGTCGAGTTGCTGCGCGGCGCGGCCGGCGGCAATCCGCACACCCTGGTCGCCGACCCCGGCACCTGCCGCTGGACCAGGGAGTTGCGCGACACCATGGGTCTGGCCATCGCCATGATCGAGACCTCGGCGGTCGCCTACCTCATCCACCCCGAACACGGCGGCACGGGCATCGCGCCCGGCCGGTACGTCGTACGACGACAGCGCGAACGCGACACCGAACGCGTCGGCCGCTTGGGGAACCCGGGGAACCTGGGCAACCGGATGATCGCCGACTGACGCCGCCGCCATGCGGGTGATCGACGTGAGGAGGTGGATGCCTCGCGCGGGAGGTGTCAGGGCCGGGCGAGCCGCCGACGGTAGTGGCCGATGAGGTAGTGCACGGGGACGAGCGTGGCCCAGAACCACATGGCTGCCGTCGTGTCGACGAAGGCCAGCGGGATGGACAGGGCGAAGATCAGTGCGCTGGTGCCGAGTTGGGTGGTGAAGCGGCGGCGGGCCAGCGCGGCCGGTGACTCGGGGGAGGGGTGCACCTGGCGTTGCGTGAGCAGCAGCAGGGCCACGTGCACCCCGTGGATCGCGGTCATGGCGCCCGCGTAGAAGGCGACGGCCTCGGGGTGGGAGGCGTACTCGGCCAGCAGCGACGTGGGGAAGGGCAGCAGTGCGACCAGGCCGAGGCCGAGGAGCACGAGGCGGGTGACCGTGGTCGTCTCGCCGGGCAGCGCGGTGAGGATGCGGCGGTGGTCGCGCCAGAACCCGGAGATCAGGGAGAAGCTCAGGGCGAAGGCACCGAGGCTGGGCAGGGCGTCGCCGAGGGCCTTGTGGAATCCGGCGTCGTCCAGATGCGCGGGGACGGCCACGTCGATGACGAGCAGGGTCATCGCGATGGCGTAGATGCCGTCGGACAGGGCGAGCAGGCGCGTCGCGCCGGGGTCGTTCTCGTGCGGGTGGGTCTGCGCCACTGGCTCCGTCATGGCGACGAGGGTAGGGCGTCGTGTGCCGCCTGTGACGCATGGGGCAGGGTGGACGTCCGCCGTACGACGCCATCCACCGGGCGTGCCCGAGCCGCGCGGGCGGCGGATGACGGCCGGGCCCCGGATGCCGACCGGGCTCGCGCGCCGGGCCGGTCGGCATCCGGGCCCCCGGTCAGGAGCGGGCGAGGACGCAGAACTCGTGGCCCTCCGGGTCGGACAGGCACCGCCACGGGACATCGCCCTGGCCGACGTCGAGGTCGGTGGCGCCGAGGGCCCGCAGCCGGGTCACCTCCGCCTCGTGGTCGTCGCTCGGGTACCGCAGCAGGTCGAGATGGACGCGGTCCGGCACGGTCTTCGCGCCGGGGGTGCGGAGGAACTCGAAGTACGGACCGTCGCCCTTGGCGGAGCGGAACGTCGCGTGGCTGTCGCTCACCTCGTGCAGGGCCCAGTCAGTGGCCCCTCCCCAGAACCGGGCCATGGCCCGCGGATCCACGGAGTCGATCACGACGGCGGCGATCGGCCCGGTGTCGCGGTAGACCTCCCTGGGCTCCAGCACACAGAACTCGTTGCCCTCCGGATCCGCGAGGACCGTCCACGGCACCTCGCCCTGGCCCACGTCGACGGGCCTCGCGCCGAGCGACCGGAGCCGTGCGACCAGCTCCGCCTGATGGGCGGCGGAGGTGGTGGCGAGATCGAGGTGCACCCGGTTCTTCGTCGCCGTCTTGGGTTCGGGTACGGCGATCACGTCGACGCAGACTCCGACCGGGTCCAACCAGTCGAAGCCGGCGGGTTTGACGGCCGTCGCGCCGGGTTCCGCACGGGAGGGACTCCACCCGAGTGCCTCCGCCCAGAACCGGCCGACCGCCGCGTCATCGACGGCCTTGATGTTCACCAGGACGGGTCGCAGCGTCATGTCGGCGATCCTATGCATCCGCTCCCCGTACCCACAGTGGTGGATTGCATAAACGTGCAGCGATACGTATAGTCATGCCATCGATGAGGAGGGTTCCATGGCGGTACGTGCGGCAGTGGCCGGAGCGAGTGGATACGCGGGTGGCGAACTCCTGCGTCTGCTCCTGGCCCACCCCGAGGTCGAGATCGGCGCGCTGACCGGCAACTCCAACGCCGGACAGAAACTCGGCGCGCTCCAACCGCATCTGCTGCCGCTGGCCGGTCGAGTCCTCCAGGAAACTACCCCGGAAGTCCTCGCCGGACACGACGTCGTTTTTCTCGCCCTCCCGCACGGCCAGTCCGCCGCCGTCGCCGAGCGACTCGGCCCGGACGTCCTCGTCGTCGACATGGGCGCCGATTTCCGGCTGAAGAACGCGGCCGACTGGGAGCGCTTCTACGGCTCCGCGCATGCCGGCACCTGGCCCTACGGCCTTCCGGAACTGCCGGGCGCCCGCGCCGCGTTGGAGGGGTCCAAGCGCATCGCGGTGCCCGGTTGCTATCCCACGGCCGCCTCCCTCGCGCTCTTCCCCGCCTACGGCGCCGGGCTCGCCGAGAACGAGGCCGTGATCGTCGCCGCCTCCGGGACCTCGGGTGCCGGCAAGGCGCCCAAGGCTCACCTCCTCGGCTCCGAGGTCATGGGCTCCATGTCGCCGTACGGCGTCGGCGGCGGGCACCGGCACACCCCCGAGATCATCCAGAACCTGGGCGAGGCGGCCGGTGAGACCGTCACCGTCTCCTTCACGCCCACCCTCGCGCCCATGCCCCGCGGCATCCTCGCCACGTGCAGCGCCAAGGCGAAGCCCGGGGTCACCGCCGAGTCGGTCCGCGCCGCCTACGAGAAGGCCTTCGCCGACGAGCCGTTCGTGTATCTCCTTCCCGAGGGGCAGTGGCCGGCGACGGCGTCCGTCTACGGTTCCAACGCCGTTCAGGTGCAGGTCGCGTACGACGAGGCCGCGGGCCGCATCATCGCGATCAGCGCCATCGACAACCTGACCAAGGGCACCGCGGGCGGTGCCGTCCAGAGCATGAACCTCGCCCTCGGACTCGATGAGACCACCGGGCTTTCTACGATCGGAGTCGCGCCGTGAGTGTGACGGCAGCACAGGGATTCACGGCCGCGGGCATCGCCGCCGGAATCAAGGAGAACGGCAACCCGGACCTGGCCCTCGTGGTCAACAACGGGCCCCGCCTCGCCGCCGCGGGCGTCTTCACCTCCAACCGCGTCAAAGCCGCGCCGGTGCTGTGGTCCGAGCAGGTGCTCAAGGGCGGCCAGGTCTCCGCCGTGATCCTCAACTCCGGTGGCGCCAACGCCTGTACGGGCCCGAAGGGCTTCCAGGACACGCACGCCACCGCCGAGAAGGTCGCCGACACGCTCGGACTGAACGCGGCCGAGGTCGCCGTCGCCTCCACCGGACTCATCGGGCTGCTGCTGCCGATGGACAAGCTGCTCCCGGGAGTTGAGGCCGCCGCCGGTCAACTCTCCCCGCACGGCGGCGAGAAGGCCGCCATCGCCATCAAGACCACGGACTCCGTCCACAAGACCGCCGTCGTGAGCACCAAGGACGGCTGGACCGTCGGCGGTATGGCCAAGGGCGCCGGCATGCTCGCCCCCGGCCTCGCCACGATGCTCGTCGTCCTCACCACCGACGCCGACGTCGAAACCGACGTACTGGACACGGCACTTCGGGCCGCCACCCGCACCACCTTCGACCGGGTCGACTCCGACGGCTGCATGTCCACCAACGACACCGTGCTGCTGCTCGCCTCCGGCGCCTCCCAAGTCACGCCGGAGTACGAGGAGTTCGCCGAGGCCGTGCGTGCCGTCTGCGACGACCTCGGTCAGCAGCTCATCCGGGACGCCGAGGGCGCCAGCAAGGACATCAAGATCGAGATCGTCAACGCCGCGAGCGAGGACGACGCCGTCGAGGTGGGGCGTTCCATCGCCCGCAACAACCTCCTCAAGTGCGCGATCCACGGCGAAGACCCCAACTGGGGACGGGTGTTGTCCGCGATCGGCACCACGAAGGCCGCCTTCGAGCCCGATCAGCTCAATGTCGCCATCAACGGCGTGTGGGTGTGCAAGAACGGCGGAGTCGGCGAAGACCGCGACAAGGTCGACATGCGCTACCGCGAGGTGCACATCGTCGCCGACCTGGCAGCCGGGTCCGAGACGGCGACGATCTGGACCAACGACCTCACCGCCGACTACGTCCACGAGAACAGCGCGTACTCGTCATGAGCACTACCCGCAAGCACACCGCGCTGCCCAAGGCGCAGATCCTCATCGAGGCGCTGCCCTGGCTGACCCGGCACAACGGCAGGACCGTCGTCATCAAGTTCGGCGGCAACGCCATGATCGACGAGGACCTGAAGGCCGCGTTCGCCCAGGACGTCGTGTTCCTGCACCACGCCGGCCTCAAGCCCGTCGTCGTGCACGGCGGCGGCCCGCAGATCAGCGCCGCCCTCGACAAGCACGGCATCGTCAGCGAGTTCAAAGCCGGCCTGCGCGTCACCACCGAGGACGCCATGGACGTCGTACGGATGGTGCTCGCCGGGCAGGTCCAGCGTGAGCTGGTCGGGCTGCTCAACCAACACGGGCCGCTCGCCGTCGGGTTGACCGGCGAGGACGCGCACACCATCACCGCCACCAAGCATCTGCCCGAGATCGACGGGGAGTTGGTCGACATCGGGCGGGTGGGCGAGATCACCGCCATCGACACCGGCGCGATCGAGGCACTGCTCGCCGACGGCCGGATCCCGGTCGTCTCGTCGATCGCGAGGAGCGAGGACGACGGACATGTCTACAACGTCAATGCTGATACGGCGGCTGCGGCACTCGCTGCTGCTCTTGGGGCCGAAACCCTCATGGTCCTCACGGACGTCGAGGGCCTCTACGAGGACTGGCCCAACAGCGACGAGGTGATCAGCCGCCTCACGGCCTCCCAACTGGAGAAGCTGCTCCCGGAGTTGAGTTCCGGGATGGTGCCGAAGATGGAGGGCTGTCTGCACGCCGTCCGCAACGGCGTGACCACCGCCCGGGTCATCGACGGCCGGGTCCAGCACTCGATCCTGCTGGAGATCTTCACCGACGAGGGCATCGGAACGATGGTCGTGCCCGACGAGCTGCCCGACCCGAAGCCCGCCAAGAAGAAGTCCGCCAAGAAGTCCGGCAAGAAGCAGGGGGATGCCGCATGAGCGCGAATGAGGACCTGACCCAGCGGTGGCAGGGGTCGCTCATGAACAACTACGGCACCCCGAAGCTCCCTCTCGTCCGCGGCGCGGGCGCCAAGCTGTGGGACGCCGACGGCAACGAGTACACCGACTTCGTCGGCGGTATCGCGGTCAACGCGCTCGGCCACGCCCACCCGGCGATCGTCGAAGCGGTCAGCAAGCAGATCGCCCAACTCGGCCATGTCTCCAACCTGTTCATCGCCGAACCGCCCGTCGCCCTCGCCGAACGGCTGCTTGAGCGCTTCGGCCGCGACGGCAAGGTGTTCTTCTGCAACTCCGGCGCCGAGGCCAACGAAGGCGCCTTCAAGATCGGCCGGTTGACGGGCCGTCAGCACATGGTCGCCACCCAAGGCGCCTTCCACGGGCGGACGATGGGCTCCCTCGCCCTCACCGGCCAGCCCGGCAAGCAGGAGCCGTTCCTACCGCTGCCCGGCGATGTCACGCACGTCCCGTACGGCGACGCGCAGGCCCTCGCCGCCGCCGTCACCGACGACACCGCGCTCGTCATCATCGAGCCCATCCAGGGCGAGAACGGCGTCGTCGTACCGCCCGCCGGATACCTGAAGGCGGCCCGCGCGATCACCGCCGCGCACGGCGCGCTGCTCGTCCTCGACGAGGTGCAGACCGGGGTCGGCCGTACCGGGCACTGGTTCGAGTACCAGGCCCACGAAGGCGTGCTCCCCGATGTCGTGACCCTCGCGAAGGGCCTCGGCGGCGGACTGCCGCTCGGTGCCACCGTCGCCTTCGGACGCGCCGCCGACCTGCTCCAGCCCGGCCACCACGGCACGACGTTCGGCGGCAACCCGGTCGCCTGCGCCGCCGGACTCGCCGTACTCGACACGATCGAGGCCGAGGGCCTGCTCGACAACGTGAAGCGGCAGAGCGAGAAGCTGCGCGACGGAATCGAGGGCGCCGACGGCGGCTCTCGTCACCCGTTGATCGATTATGTCCGGGGTGCGGGCCTCCTCCTCGGTATCGTGCTCACCGAGCCGCTCGCGCCCCAGGTGCAACAGGCGGCTCAGGACGCCGGTTTCCTGGTCAACGCGCCCGCTCCCGATGTCGTACGGCTGATGCCGCCGCTGAACCTCGGCGACGACGAAGTGGACGCGTTCCTCCGGGCGTTGCCCGGTGTCCTGGACGTGGCCAAGGGGGACGGATGATCCGGAGAATGAGTCGACGATGAGTCAGGCGCAGGAGCACGAACAGTCGACGGGGCCGGCCGTGCCGCAGACCCGCACCGCCCGCCACCGCCGGATCGTGGACATCCTCAACCGGCAACCGGTGCGCTCCCAGAGCCAGTTGGCGAAACTGCTGTCCGACGACGGGCTGAGCGTCACCCAGGCGACGCTCTCCCGGGACCTGGACGAGCTGAACGCGGTGAAGATCCGCAACAACGACGGCGACCTCATCTACGCGGTACCGAGCGAGGGCGGCTTCCGCACCCCGCGCGTACCGCTGGGGGAGTCGGCGAAGGAGGAGCGGATGCGGCGGCTCTCCGCCGAGCTGCTGATCTCCGCGGAGGCCTCCGCCAACCTCGTGGTCCTGCGCACCCCGCCGGGCGCCGCCCAGTTCCTCGCCTCGGCGATCGACCAGGCGGAGCTCCAGGACATCCTCGGCACCATCGCCGGCGACGACACGCTCCTGCTGATCAGCCGGGACCCGCTGGGCGGACAGGCCCTCGCGGACCATCTGCTGCGGCTGGCGCAGAACGACCACTGACATACCCGTACGACCCACGGGCTACGAGTCGGGGGCGCACCGGAGAGTTCCGGTGCGCCCCCGACTCGCATGGGGGATCCCTACCCGAGGCGGCCCGCCAGTCCGCCCGTGCAGCGGACTTCGTCGCCCGCCGTGATGAGCAGGGCCTCCACGTCCGGGAGTGATTCCAGCCAGGCCAGGCCCTCCCGTGAGCCCATCGCGAACGCGGCCGTGGCCCAGCAGTCGGCCCAGGTCAGCCGGGGTGCCACCACGGTGACGGCGACCAGGTCGGTCACCGCGGACTTGCCGGTGGACGGGTCCACGATGTGCGCCCCGCGCTCCGCCGTACCCGAGGTGGCGACCGCGAGTTCGTCGGTGCCCGCCGCGGAGATCACGGCCGCGAGACCGCCCGGACGCAACGGGTCGGAGACGCCGACGCGCCAGGGCCGGTGCGGTCCCGGGGCGCCGAACATCTGGACGTCGCCGCCGCCGTTCACACTGACCCCGCTCACCCCGGCCGCCGACGCGATCAGCTCGGCCGCGCGCTCGGCGGCCCAGCCCTTCACGATGCCGGTCGGGTCGAGACGGCCCTCGTAGTTCGTGCTGAACCAGCCGGAACTGACCCGCTCCGCCTCCGCGCCCAGCTCCAGCACCTCGGCGACCTCGGCGTCGCACTCCGCCACGGTCAGCTCACCACGAGCCAGCCGCGACACCTGGCTGTCGTCGCGGTAGGTGCTGAACACCTCGTTGACCCGGTGCAGTTGGGCGACCGCCTGCTCCAACACCGCCTGGACGGCCTCGGGCTCCCCGCCGCGGATGTCGAAGGAGAACACCGTCCCCATGACCTCCTCGGCGTGCCGCAGCGCGGCGGGAGCCTCCGCGGGATCGGTCACCGTGTCAGCCACCGGCCTTGTCCAGCGCCGACTGAAGGGACTGCTTGTAACCGCCGCTCGTGTACGTGGCGCTCGACACCGAGTCGATGCTCGCGTTCCCGGCCGCTACGGCCTCCTGGTTGAGCTTGGGGATCGCCAGCGCGGTCTTCTGGTCGCTGGTCCCGCCGCTCGGGGCCTGCACGGCCTCGGCCTTGGTGATCTTGCCGTTCGCGACGGTGATCCGGACCTGGACCGGCCCGTACATGGTCGTCGCGACATCACCGGTGACCGTCTTGGCCTGTGCGGCGGGCGCCGCGGCGGCCGAACTCTGCGACGGGGCCGCCGCGTTGGCGGTCTTCAACTTGTCGATGGCCGACTGGAGGGACTTGATGTAGCCGCCGCTGGTGTACGTCGCCCCGGTCACGGAGGTGATGTCCGCGCTCTGGGTGGCGACCACCTCCTGGTTCAGCTTGGGGACGGACAGCGCGGTCTTCTGGTCGCTGGTCCCGCCCTTGGGCGCCTGGATCGCCTCGGCCTTGGTGATCTTTCCGTTCGCGACCGTCAGGCGCACCTGGACGACCCCGTACTCGGTCTGGGTGGCGGTACCGGTGACCGTCGAGGTCCCGGCCGCCGAGGTACCGCCCTGGGGCGACTCCTGCGCGGCGGCGGCTCCCTGGGCCGCACCCTGCGCGGACGCCGAGGAGGAGTCGGTCGCCGGCTTCAGGGAGAGCAGCAGAACGATCCCGGACACGGTGGCGGCGCTCGCGAGCAGAACACGCCGGATGGGGTGGCTCTTCTTCATTGCTCCTGACTCCCGTCGCTCACATCTCGAACGACTCGTGATGGATACGGCGGGCGGGGACCCCCGCGCCGCGCAGTGCTTCGTAGACCGACTGCGCGAAGCCGGGAGGCCCGCACATGAAGACGTCGTGGTTGTCGATGTCGGGCAGCTTCCGGCGCAGCGAGTCCGCCGAGATGTCGGGGCGCTCACCGTCGGGGCTGTTGACCGCGTACATCAGACGGGCGCCGCGCTCGTCGGCGATCTTCGCCAACTCGTCCCACAGCGCCAGGTCCTGAGTGGTGTTGGCCCGGTAGAGCAGCGTGATGTCACCGGCCGCGCCGGGCAGCGTCTCGAACAGCGCCCGCATCGGCGTGATGCCGACGCCGCCCGCGACCAGCAGCACCTTGCCGCGGGTGCGGCGCTGCGAGGTCAGCGCCCCGTACGGGCCCTCGGCCCACACCTTCATGCCGGGCCGCAGTTCGCGCAGCCGGGCGCTGTGGTCGCCGATCGCCTTGACCGTGATCCGCAGCATGTTCGGGCGGGGCGCCGCCGACAGCGAGTACGGGTGCGAGCTGAACCGCATCCCCGGCGCGAGGAACCGCCAGCGGAAGAACTGCCCGGCCTCCGCGCCCATCCGGTGCAGCTTCCGCCCGCCGATCAGCACCGACACGATGCCGGGCGTCTCCTCGATGACCGCCTCGACGTACATCCGGTGGCGCAGGTTGAGGCGGATCGGGGTGAGGATCCGGTACCAGACCACCAGCGCGGTGACCGTGCCGTAGAGCCCGTACCAGACGGTCTTGGCGATCGGGGTCAGCGCGAAGTCGTTGCCGGTGGTGATCTGGTGCCAGAAGGTCAGGAACACCGCGCCGTACGTCAGCAGGTGCACGTGGTACCAGGTGTCGTACGGGATCCTGCGGCGGACGGCGCCGATCGACGACAGGCCGATGAGCAGGAACAGGCCCGTGCCGATGGCGGCCTTGCCCATGTCGGGCAGCTGGTTCACCGAGTCGATGGTCTGCTGGACGATGTCGCTCAGCGTCTTGCCCGCCTGGAGGGCGTAGCCCCACATGATGAGGAAGACGTGCGCGAAGACCAGACAGAGCGTGTAGCGACCGCTCATCGCGTGCCAGCGGGCGACCCGGTCCGAGCCGACCCGGCGTTCCAGGGCGGGCACCCGGGCCATCTGGAGCACGACCAGTGCCATCAGATAACCCGCCAACAGGCCAGTGATACGGCCCGCGTTGAGGATCTTGCCGTTCTGGTCGGCGATGGACGGCGTGTTGTGCCACCAGAGCCACAGCACCCCGACCGCTCCCGCCCAGACGGCGAGCAGCAGCAGGGTCGCTGGGGAGCGGCGCGGGCGGATGCGGCGCATCGTCTGTCGGCGGGCGGCACGTCCGCCTGCGAGCGTGGTGGTCACGGTTCCTCCGTGGACGGGGCACAAGGGGGGTGGCGTGGCCCCTTGGCCCTGAAGTACGTGCCGTTGCGCCCGTGCGTTCAGAGTCCGGCGGAGTCCAGTGCGGACTGGAGTGACTGGCGGTAACCGTCACTTGTGTACGTGGCCCCCGACACCGTGTCGATCTTCGCGCTCTGCGCGGCCAGCGCCTCGCTCTTCAACTGGGGCAGGGCATAGGAGTTGATCTCCTGGTCGCGCGGATTCTCCGACGGCGACTGGACGGCCGTGACATCGGTGATCTTCCCGTTCGTCACGGTGATCTTCACCTGTACGGGACCCCAACGCGTCTGCGCGGTCTCGCCGGTGACCGTCCTCGTCCCGGCAACGGCCTTGCCGGTCGCGGCACTTGACGGCGCCGACGCGGGAGCCGCGGCCACCTCGGGCGCCGTGTGCGGCTTCAGCGCGAGCAGCATGACCAGGCCGGACGCGGTCACGGCGCTCGCCAGCACGATCCGCCGCAGCGGCCGGTTCTGCCTCAACGGATGCACGACGACCTCACAGCTCGAACGACTCGTGGTGGATACGGCGGTCCGGCACCCCGGCGGCGGACAGCGCCCCGTACAGCTCCTGGGCGAAGGCGTGCGGCCCGCAGATGTACACGTCGTGCCCGGCGAGACCGGGCACGGCCTCACGCAGATACGCCGCCGTGAGCGAAGGCCGTTGCCCCCGCGGCCCGTTGAGCGCGTACAGCACCTTCGCCCCGCGCCACCGCGCGATCGCCTCCAACTCCCCGCCCAGCGCCAGGTCCTGGGCCGAACGCGCCCGGTACAAGAGCGTCACCTCGCCCGGCAGCGTCTCGAACAGCGCCCGCAGCGGGGTGATCCCGACCCCGGCCGCGATGAGCAACGACCGCTGTCCGGTGCGTCGTTCCACGGTCAGCGAGCCGTACGGCCCCTCCGCCCACACCCGCGCGCCAGGCCGCAGCAACGGCACGGCCGCGCTGTGATCGCCGAGTGCCTTGACGGTGATCCGCAGCAGGTCCCCGCGTGGCGGCGCCGACAGCGAGTACGGCGTCGACGTCCAGCCCATGCCCTCGCCGAAGAACCGCCAGCGGAAGAACTGCCCGGCTTCCGCGCCGAGTTGGTCGATCCGCCGCCCGCGCACGACCACCGAGTACACCCCCGGCGCCTCCCGGTGCACCGACTCCACCCGCAGCCGGTGCCGCAGATTCAGCCGCACCGGCGCGAGCACCCGGTACCACAACACCAGTGCGGCGACGCCGAGATACAGCGCGTACCAGGCGTCCGTGGCCCCGGCCCGCCCGTTGAACTGCTCGCCCAGGGACAGTTGATGGAAGAACGCGAGGAACACGGCCGCGTACGTGAGGAGATGGACGTAGTACCAGAACTCGTAACTCACCCGGCGCCGCGCGGCCCGCGCCGAGGTGATGCCGACCGCGAACAGGATGATCCCACCGAAGGTCGCCTTCAGCATGTCCGGGTAGTCGAAGACGACCGTGACCGTCTCGTGCACGACCGAGGCACGGTCCTGCGCTGCGTACCCGAGCAGGATCAGCACGACATGCACGACCAGCAGACAGACCGTGTACCGGCCCGCCATCGCGTGCCAGCGCGCCACCCGGTCCGAGCCGATCCGCCGCTCCAGCAACGGCACCCGCGCCATCAGACCCACCAGCACCGCGCAGGCGTACCCGCACAGCAGCCCGGCGATCCGCCCGGCCCCGGTCAGCCAGCCCGCGGCCCCGACCACCGACCCGGTGTCCGCCCACCACAGGGCGACGACGGCCGCCGCACCGGCCCACAGCAGCGCCAGCACCGGGCCCGCCGGCGAGCGCCGGGGCACCCGCGGCACGGGCGGCGCCTTCCGCTGCTCGTACACGGTGGTCATGTGTGCGTCCTTTCACCTGTCCCGCACACAACTGTGCGGGCCCAACCTCTGAGGGAACTCTGAGCGGACGCAGTTCTCAGACTTCTCAGAGGAAACTCAGAGGCCCTCGCGGCGGCCGGGGACACCGTGAGGGGTGATGCTGGTAAGTGCCATGAACACGACCCGCTCCGGCCGACCGGCCCTCACCCGCCCCGACGGCACCCCCGTCCGCGTCCTCGTCGTCGACGACGACCCCGACCTGGCCGAGGTGCTCTCCGGCGCCCTGCGCTACGAGGGCTGGGAGGTCCGCACGGCAGGCGACGGAGCCGCCGCGCTCACGGGGGCGCGCGAACTGCGGCCGGACGCCGTCGTCCTCGACGTGATGCTCCCGGACACCGACGGCTTCGCCGTACTGCGCTCCCTGCACGAGGTGAAGCCCGACGTCTGCGTGCTCTTCCTCACCGCCAGGGACACCGTCGAGGACCGCATCGCAGGCATCACCGCGGGCGGCGACGACTACGTCACGAAACCCTTCAGCCTGGAGGAGGTCGTCGCCCGGCTGCGCGGACTGCTGCGCCGCGCGGGCATGGCCCGCCAGGCGGAGGAGGGCCCCCGGATCACCGTCGGCGACCTGGTCATGGACGAGGAGGCCCGCGAGGTCAGCCGCGCCGGCCGGATCGTAGAACTCTCCCCGACCGAGTTCGAACTCCTCCGCTTCCTCATGCGCAACCCGCGCCGCGTCCTCAGCAAGGCCCAGATCCTCGACCGCGTCTGGTCCTACGACTTCGGCGGCCAGGCCCATGTCGTAGAGCTGTACATCTCGTACCTGCGCAAGAAGGTGGACGCCGGCCGGCAACCCATGATCCACACCGTGCGCGGCGCCGGATACGTGCTCAAGCCGGTCCTCTGATGGGCAGGGCACTGCGGGCCTTCGGGCGGTTGCTCCGGCGACTGCCTCGGCCGCACACCCTGCGGGCGCGGCTGACGGCGGGCCTGGTGGTACTGCTCGCGGTCAGCTGCGCGGCCGTGGGCGTGGCCGCCGTCGTCGAACTGGACGGCTTCCTCACCGGCCGCCTCGACCAGCAACTCACCGAGGTCGGGACGCAGTTCCCCGCCAGCCTGGAGCACCAGGGCCAGACACCGACCGACCACGACACCGACGACCGGGAACGCGGCGACACCCGCCGCCAGGCACCGCACACCTTCGGCGCCCGCCTGGTCAACGGCATCGTCACCAACTCTGGAGTCGTGCCCGCGGACAAGGACGACACCACGACCGACCTGAAGGTGGCGCTGACCGCGCGGGACCGCAGGGAACTCGCGGCGGTGCCGGCAGGCGGCACGGCCCGCACGATCTACCTCTCGTCCCTCGGCAAGTACCGCGTCCTCGCCGCCAAGGGCCGGGACGGCGACGTGATGATCACCGGGCTCCCGCTGGAGTCGGTGGAGGCCGCCGTCCATCGACTGGAGACGGTCGCCGCGATCGTCTTCGGCGCCGCCCTCCTGATCACCGGGTTCGCGGGCGCGCTCTGGGTGCGCTGGTCGCTACGACCACTCAGCCGGGTTGCCGCCACCGCCACCCGGGTCAGCGAACTCCCGCTGGCCAGCGGCGAGGTGGCACTGCCGCCCCGGGCGCCCGAGTCCGACCCGCGCAGCGAGGTGGGCCAGGTCGCCGGCGCCTTCAACCGCATGCTCGGCCATGTCGAGGACGCGCTCACCCACCGGCACGCCAGCGAGGAACGCCTCCGCAGCTTCGCGGCCGACGCCAGCCACGAACTGCGCACCCCGGTCGCCTCGATCCGGGGCCACGCCGAACTGGCCCTCCTCCACCCGGACCCCGTCCCGCCCAAGGTGACGCGGGCGCTGGAGCGCATCGAGGCCGAGTCCGCCCGCATGGGCGTGATGGTCGACGAGATGCTCCTCCTCGCCCGCCTCGACGCGGGCCGCCCCCTCGAACGCCGCCCCGTCGACCTGACCCGCCTGGTCCTCGACGCCATCGCCGACGCGCGCGCCGCGGGCCCCGACCACCGCTGGGCCCTCCAACTCCCCGAGGACCCGGTCACGGTCACGGGCGACGCCCACCGCCTCCAACAGGTGTTGGCCAACCTGTTGGCCAACGCACGTTTGCACACACCTGTTGGCACGAAGGTGACGGTGGCGGTGGAGACGAACGGCGAGTCCACCCACCTGACGGTCCACGACGACGGCCCGGGCGTCCCGGCGGAGGTCCAGCCGGGAGTCTTCGAACGCTTCACGAGGGCGGACAGGCGACGGACGGAAAGCCGGGGCGGGGGAGCGGGCCTGGGGCTGTCGATCGTGGCGGCGGTGACGGAGGCGCACGGGGGAAGCGTGGAGTTGGAGAGCCGCCCGGGCTCAACGACGTT
Source organism: Streptomyces sp. NPDC002276 (assembly GCF_053891435.1). NCBI lineage: Bacteria > Bacillati > Actinomycetota > Actinomycetes > Kitasatosporales > Streptomycetaceae > Streptomyces > Streptomyces sp. NPDC002276. The sequence goes on from NZ_JBSFCQ010000011.1 coordinate 108,535, forward strand.
CACGGTGAAACTCCCGCCCAGCGAGGCCACCTAGGGGCGCGGGGCCGTGTCGATGTGCGGCTCCGCCGCGTGGGCGCGACCAGCCACAACGCACCCGCACTCGCCACACAACCGAATCCTGAACGGCGCTACGGCGAATCAGTACCGGGTAACAGCCGTAACCCCACTCACCGTCCCGATAGCAATATGCGGCGCCCGCCCAGGATCAACCCACCCCAAAATCCTCCGCATCGCATCCACCGGCACAGACACACAACCGGCGGTAGCCCCACGCCCGTTGACATGCAGAAAGATCCCCGCCCCACGCCCCTTCACGGGCTTGGCGTAGTTGTACCCGATGACAACCGCGTACGCGTACTGCGTCGCATAAGAGATCAGCCGCTCCGACTCGGACGCCCGACAGTCACTCGCGAGCGGCTCACTCCACCGGTTGTAGACGTGAGACCGAGTGTCCTCACACCACCAAGAACTCCCGCTCACCCGCCGGTACTTGACCCGAGTCCCACTCGGCGCGCCCTTGATCCCGAAGGCGTACGGCAGCTCGTACAACCCGGTGGGAGTCGTGTACGACCCCTGCTGACGAGCCCGCCCCTCGACGAGCCCCTTCGCCCCGAACCGAGCGGCGGCGGAACCGACCTTCACCCACGCCCCACCCCGCCGCCGCTCCCACCAACTGAGCGTCCCGGACGTGGACTTGACTCCCGGCGCCTGGGCGATGATCAGCTGACGCCCACCCCCGGTGTCCGCGAGCGACAAGGGTGACGGCTCCGCCGCCCGCGCGGGCACCGCACCGAGCAGCAGAAGAAGGGACGCGGACGCGAGGGCGAGCACACCGGGACGCATGGTTCAGACGCTAGAGCGGGGACGCCCTGACGGCACCTCAGTTGGGCCGAACAGGCAACGCACCGCTCCGGACATCACCGTGGCCGCCCCGGCCGGCGTTCATCGGGGCGGCCACGGCTGCCTGTCACGTCACTTGGTGAGCGTGCAGGCGGCCAGGGAGTCCAGTCCGGTCGGCTTGGTGCCCTGACGCCCGATCGAGATGGCGATCCGGTCGATGGTCGAGACGCGCTTGTCCTTCAGGGGGCCGAGGATGGCGTTCTGGACGAAGTTGGCGCCGCCCTGTCCGACGGTGTCGACGAGTCGCTTGTTGGCCTCGGCGATCTGGGTGTCGAGGAGGGCGAGGTTGCGGTCGACCTCGGCCTGCGCGGAGGCCGGAATCGCCGGCAGCTGCGACTTCACGTCCGGGCAGGAGATGGTCCCGACCGCGCTCGACCCGGCGGCAGCGGTGTCGTCCGTCCCCCCGGCCGCCTGCGTGGCCGCAGCCGTCGCACTCGGGGCGGCGGTCGCACCGGTCGCACCCGTAGTACCCGTAGCACCGGCCGCGTTCAGGGTGCAGGCGGCCAGGGCGTCCAGTCCGGTCGGCTTGGTGCCCTTGCGCCCGATGGAGATGGCGATGCGGTCGATGGTGGAGACGCGCTTGTCCTTCAGGGGGCCGAGGATGGCGTTCTGGACGAAGTTGGCGCCGCCCTGTCCGACGGTGTCGACGAGTCGCTTGTTGGCCTCGGCGATCTGCGTGTCGAGCAGCGTGAGGTTGCGGTCGACCTCGGCCTGCGCCGACGCCGGAATCGCAGGCAGCTGCGACTTCACATCCGGGCAGGTGATCGTCCCGGGGTCGGACAACGTCCGGGCGCTCTGCGTGGTGCTGCTCTTGTCCGGCGTTCCGGCAAGGGCGGTACCGGCGATGACGGCACCGGTGAGCGCCACGGCGGCGGCACCGCCGATGAACACGACGCGACGCTTGTTGTACTTGGGGAGAGCCCTGGACATGCGAATGCCTCACTCGGGTCAGGGGTGAACTGGGGGTGACTCGTGGGGGGAAACGCGGCGCCTGCGTTCGGCGAGAGGTACGGGAAAGCGGTTGCCGGTGTTCAAGGTTGTTCAAGGGTCTTTCAAAATTGACGAATCATGCAGCGCTCTGCATAATCATGCATGCGAGACAATGCAGGGACACCACAGCAGGAACACCACCGAACGACGACCCTCGGTCCACGGCCTTTGAGGAGCAGCGCAAGTGAGCAGCAACAGCGGTGACGTACGGCTCTGGGGCGGTCGTTTCGCCGACGGTCCCGCCGAGGCCCTGGCGAAGCTGTCCGCGTCCGTCCACTTCGACTGGCGGCTCGCGCCCTACGACATCGCCGGTTCCCGCGCCCACGCACGCGTGCTGCACAAGGCGAACCTCCTCACGGACGACGAGCTGACCCGCATGCTCGCGGGCCTGGACCAGCTCGCGGCGAACGTCGCCGACGGCACCCTGGTCGGCACGATCGCCGACGAGGACGTCCATACGGCCCTGGAGCGCGGCCTGTTGGAGATCCTCGGCCCCGACCTCGGCGGCAAGCTCCGGGCCGGCCGCTCCCGCAACGACCAGGTGGCCACCCTCTTCCGCATGTGCCTGCGCGACCACGCCCGTTCGATCGGCGGCCTGATCGCCGACCTCCAGGACGCGCTGGTGGGCCTCGCGGAGGCCCACCCGGACGTGGCGATGCCCGGCCGCACCCACCTCCAGCACGCCCAGCCGGTCCTCTTCGCCCACCACGTCCTCGCGCACGTCCAGTCGCTGTCCCGGGACGCGGAACGCCTGCGCCAGTGGGACGAGCGGACGGCCGTCTCGCCGTACGGCTCCGGCGCGCTGGCGGGCTCTTCCCTGGGCCTGGACCCGGAGGCGGTGGCGAAGGACCTCGGCTTCGAGCACGGCTCGGTCGCGAACTCGATCGACGGCACGGCCTCGCGTGACTTCGTCGCGGAGTTCGCCTTCATCACCGCGATGATCGGCGTGAACCTCTCCCGGATCGCCGAGGAGATCATCATCTGGAACACGAAGGAGTTCTCCTTCGTCACCCTGCACGACGCGTTCTCCACGGGCTCGTCGATCATGCCGCAGAAGAAGAACCCGGACATCGCGGAACTGGCGCGCGGCAAGTCGGGCCGCCTGATCGGCAACCTGACGGGCCTGATGGCCACGCTCAAGGCGCTCCCGTTGGCGTACAACCGCGACCTCCAGGAGGACAAGGAGCCGGTCTTCGACTCCATCGACCAACTGGAGGTCCTGCTCCCGGCGTTCACCGGCATGATGGCCACCCTGACGATCCACCGCGACCGCATGGAGGAACTGGCCCCGGCCGGCTTCTCCCTCGCCACCGACATCGCGGAGTGGCTGGTCAAGCAGGGTGTTCCCTTCCGGGTGGCGCACGAGGTCGCCGGCGAGTGCGTGAAGGTCGCCGAGTCCGAGGGTGTCGAGCTGGACGGGCTGACGGACGACCAGTTCGCGAAGATCTCCGCCCACCTGACCCCGGAGGTCCGCACGGTCCTGAACGTGCCGGGCGCACTGGCGTCCCGCAACGGCCGGGGAGGCACGGCCCCGAGCGCGGTGGCCATCCAACTGGCAGAGGTGAAGCGGGACTTGGCGGTACAGCACGCTTGGTCAACGGCGAAGCGCTAAGGGTCTTTTCAGGGGCGCGGGGAACTGCGCGAGCAACCACGACGCACCCGCACCCGCAGAACAACCGCACAACCCGAATCCTGAGGCGAACGGGCATCCCGAGTTACGTTGTCGGCATGCCCTTCGCCCGCCTCACCACCGCCACCACCCCCACCGCCCACCTCGGACTGGGCCTAGCCGCAGTAGGCCGCCCCGGCTACATCAACCTCGGCCGCGAAGAAGACCTCGGAGAGACCCGCACCGTAGAAACCCTCCGAGCCCGCACCCACGAACTCCTCGACGCCGCCTACGCGCAGGGCGTCCGCTACTTCGACGCGGCCCGCTCCTACGGCCGCTCGGAGGAGTTCCTCGCGGCCTGGCTCACCGCGCGCCCCGACATCGACGACGTCGTCATCGGCAGCAAGTGGGGCTACACCTACACCGCCGGCTGGACCACGGACGCCGAGAAGCACGAGGTCAAGGACCACACCGTCCAGACCTACGACCGCCAGCGCGGCGAAACCGCCGAACTGCTCGGCGACCGCCTGGACCTCTACCAGATCCACTCGGTGACCCCCGACAGCCCGGCCCTCAGCGACAAGCAACTCCACGCGAGGCTCGCCGAGTTGGCGGCGACGGGCGTGACCATCGGCTTCTCGACGAGCGGCCCGGCCCAGGCGGACGCCATCCGCGCCGCGCTCACCGTGACGGTCGACGGCGAGCCCCTCTTCCGTACCGTCCAGTCGACGTACAACGCCCTGGAGACCTCGGCGGGCCCCGCCCTCGCCGAGGCCCACGACGCCGGACTCACGGTGATCGTCAAGGAGGGCATGGCCAACGGCAGGCTGGCGGAGCCGTACGCGCCGGACGCCCTGAAGGCCGTAGCGGAAGAGACGTCCTCGGGCACCGACGCGATCGCGCTCGCCCTGATCCTGCGCGAGCCGTGGGCGGGCGTGGCCCTCTCCGGTGCCGCGACGGTCGGCCAGCTGGTGTCCAACCTGCGCGCGGCGGCCGTGGACCTGAACGACGACCAGCTCGCCCGCCTCGCCGCACTCGCCGAGGACCCGCACACGTACTGGGAGAAGCGCGGGCAGCTGCCCTGGCACTGAACTGAGAGACACCGACGATCGCCTCCCCTGTGAGGCACGCATGCCCGCGATGAGACATGAGTGTCTCATGTGGGTTATGGTTGTCTCATGGCTCTCGACCGCGACCATGTACTCCGTGCTGCCGCCGCCCTGCTGACCCGCAAGTCCACCGCGACGATGGACGAGGTCGCCAAGGCGGCCGGGATCAGCCGGGCCACCCTGCACCGCCAGTTCGCGGGGCGCGACGCGCTCGTACGCGCGCTGGAGGCGCTCGGCATCGCCGAGTGCGAGACCGCCCTGGACGCGGCACGGCTGGACGACGGCCGTGCCGAGGACGCCGTACGGCGGCTGGTCCGCGAGGTCGAACCGGCCGCAGGTCTGCTCGCCTTCCTCTACACCGAGAACCAGCTGTTCGAGGGCGAGGAGCAGCACGCGGGCTGGGCCAGGGTCGACGACCGCATCACCGCCCTGTTCCGGCGCGGCCAGCAGAGCGGCGAGTTCCGCATCGACCTCACGCCCGCCTGGCTCACCGAGGCGCTGTTCGGCCTGCTGGCCTCCGCCGTGTGGCTGGTGCAGAGCGGCAAGGGCGCCCCCAAGGACTTCACGCACATGACCGTCGAGCTGCTGCTCGGCGGCGCACTGCGCAGAGACGAAACACGGAGAGAGGAATCATGACCAGCACCCTGCAGCCGGTGGCTATGACGGAGACGGAGAAGCGCCCGGGCCGTTGGCTCGCGCTCTCCGTCCTCGTGCTCGCCGTGCTGCTGGTGGCCGTGGACGCGACCGTCCTCGGCCTCGCGACCCCTTACATCAGCGAGGACTTGAAGCCGTCCGGCACCCAGCTCCTCTGGATCGGCGACGTCTACTCCTTCGTCATCGCGGGCCTGCTCGTGTCGATGGGCAGCCTCGGCGACCGAATAGGCCGTAAGCGCATCCTGCTCGTCGGGGCCACCGCCTTCGGCGCGATCTCGGTCCTCAACGCCTATGCCACGACACCGGAGTTGATGATCCTGGCCCGGGCGCTGCTCGGTGTCGCGGGCGCGACCCTGATGCCCGCCACCCTCGCCCTGATCCGCAACCTCTTCCACGACCCGCGCGAACGCAGCCTCGCCGTCGGCATCTGGGGCGCAACGGCCTCCGCCGGTACGGCGGTTGGTCCGGTCGCCGGTGGCTTCCTGCTCGAACACTTCTGGTGGGGCTCGGTGTTCCTCATCAACCTGCCCGTGATGGCGGTCCTCGTCCTGGTCGGCATCAAGATGCTCCCGGAGTCGAAGAACCCCAACCCCGGGCCGTGGGACATGATCAGCGTCTTGCTGTCCCTGGTGGGTGTGATCGGCGTCGTCTACGCGGTCAAGGAGGCCGCGACCCACGGCTTCGAGTGGCCCGCACTCGCGGTGGGCGCACTGGGCGCGGCGGCCCTGTACTGGTTCGTCCGCCGCCAACTCACGCTGCCCGCACCTCTGTTGGACATGCGTCTGTTCCGCAACCGGGGCTTCAGCGCGGCCGTCCTGGCCGACCTGCTGACCATCCTCGGCCTGTCCGGGCTGGTGTTCTTCCTCTCCCAGTACCTGCAACTGGTCCAGGGCAGGGGCCCGTTCGAGGCGGGCCTGGCCGAAATCCCCGCCGCCGTCGGTGCGGTGGCGGCCGGCCTGATCGCAGGCCGGACGGCCCGCCGCTTCTCGGTCCGCGCGGTGGTGGCGGGCGGCCTGGCCGCGGTAGGTCTTGCGTTGGCCGTGCTGACGACCCTCAACCAGTCCACCGGCTACCCGCTCCTCGGCGCCGCACTGCTGGTGGTCGGCGTCGGCGCGGGCTTCTCCTTCACGGTGACGGCCGACGTCATCCTCTCCTCCGTACCGAAGGAACAGGCAGGCGCGGCCTCGGCAGTCTCAGAAACGGCCTACGAACTCGGCGCGGCCCTCGGTATCGCGGTCCTCGGCTCCATCGTGACGGGCGTGTACCGAGGCTTCGCATCCCCGGCAGGCACACCGTCCGGCGCCCACGAGTCACTGGGCGGCGCGGTGGAAGCAGCGGGCAGCATGCCGACACAGGCGGCCCAGGAAATGCTCACGTCGGCAAGAGAGGCCTTCGTGAGCGGCCTCAGCGTGGCGTCTGGCGTAGGCGCGGCGGTCCTGCTCGCTACAGCGGCGGCGGCTTGGTTCCTACTGCGAGGGCAACGCCTTTAGGGGCGCGGGGAACTGCGCGACCAGCAACAGCCCACCCGCACCAGAAAACAGCGTTACGCAGCCTTCGCCTTGGTCGCGTACATATCCACGTACTCCTGCCCGGACAACCGCATGACCTCAGTCATCACAGAGTCCGTAACCGCCCGCAGCACATACCGATCCCGGTCCATCCCCTCGTACCGGGAGAACTCCATCGCCTCACCGAACCGAACAGTGACCCGCCCCGGGCGGGGAATCCCCGCACCCCCGGGCTGCAACTTGTCCGTACCGATCATCGCGAACGGAACAACCGGCGCGCCCGTCATCATCGTGAGCCGGGCGATGCCGGTACGGCCGCGGTACAGCCGCCCGTCGGGCGACCGCGTGCCCTCGGGGTAGATCCCGAAGACCTTGCCCTCCTCCAGGATGCGGCGGCCGGTCATCAGCGCCGCGACCCCGCCGTTCGCACCGTCCCGGTCGACCGGGATCATGCCGACGCCGGTGAAGAACCAGGCCATGAGGCGGCCCTTGAACCCCTTGCCGGTGACGTACTCGTCCTTGCCGATGAAGAGCACCTGCCGGTCGCAGACCAGCGGAAGGATCATCGAGTCGATGAACGTGAGGTGGTTGCCGGCGAGGATCACCGGGCCGTCGTCGGGGATGTGCTCCGCGCCCTCCACACGTGTGCGGAACATCAGGCGCATGATCGGTCCGAGCACTGCCTTGATGAGCACGAAGCGGGACAACGGGCCCTCCGGTGTCAAGGGGTCGATATAAAACTGTGCAGGTGAGGACGATACTCGCGGTGCCCCGCGTATTGCACATCGGGTTCACCGAGGTCTTACGCAGTGTTGACGCACGTTTACCTGCGGTGTCGCTCCGGAGCCGCCCCGTAACCGGGCCGCCATGTTGTGACACATCTCGCGTTCCTTGCTGATGGCGTGTCAAACCTGTCCGTCCGTGCGACATCCAGCGTCACCGCCGTGTTCCGGCCGAGGTCTCCCGCTCGTCATGTACGCGCACCTACGATCGGCGCGCACCGACGGGGCGACGCCAGGAGGTTTCATGGACACGCAGGGAACGCAGGGGCCGAACGAGCGAGCCAACGGAACGGGACGACGGGCGCTCCTCGGCGCGGCCGTGCTCGGTGCGGGAGTGGCGGCACTGGGACCGGCGGGCACGGCGAGAGCCGCCGAGGCCTCGACGGCCCGTCACGGTGGCGGCCTGAAGGACCTGCCCAAGCCGACGATCGTCGGGCACCGCGGCACCAGCGGCTACCGCCCCGAGCACACCTTCGGCTCGTACAACCTGGCCCTCGACCTGGGCGCCGACATCGTCGAGGCCGGTGACCTCGTCCCCACCAAGGACGGCCACCTGGTCTGCCGGCACGAGCCGGAGATCGGCGGCACGACGAACGTCGCCGACCACCCCGAGTTCGCGAGCCGCAAGACCACCAAGCTGCTCGACGGCGTCTCCACGACCGGCTGGTTCACCGAGGACTTCACGCTCGCCGAGCTGAAGACCCTGCGCGCCATCGAGCGCATCCCGGCCAACCGCCCGCACAACACGCTCTACAACGGCCGCTGGGAGATCCCGACCTTCGAAGAGGTCCTCAAGTGGCAGGACGAGCAGACCCGTAAGCGCGGCAAGCAGGTCTGGATCTACCCCGAGATGAAGCACCCCACCTACTTCCGCAAGCGCGGCTTCGACATGGAGAAGCTGCTCTCCTCGACCCTGCGCAAGCACGGCAAGGACAAGCGGAACTCGCCGGTCCTCATCCAGTCCTTCGAGCCGACCAGCATCCAGAAGATCAGCAAGCTGGTGCGCAACAACCTCGTCGTGCTGCTGTCCGGCACGGGCACCCGCCCCTTCGACTTCGTCGACCTGGGCGACCCGCGCACGGTCGACGACCTGGTCACCCCCAAGGGCCTCGCCGAGATCGCGACGTACGCGCAGGGCCTGGGCCCGACGCTCGACCTGATCATCACGAAGAACGCCGACGGCAGCCTGAACAAGGAGACGACCCTCGTCGCCGACGCGCACAAGGTGGGCCTGATCCTGCACCCCTACACCATGCGCAACGAGAACCCCTTCCTGCCGCTGGAGTACCGCAAGGGCACGGCCGTGGACGCCTACGGCGACGCGTTCGGCGCCTTCAAGCGCTACTTCGCCACCGGCATCGACGGTGTCTTCACGGACAACGCCGACACCGGTCTGCTGGCCCGCGCGGACTTCGTCAACGGCTGAGCCCCGCGCCCCGTTGGAGTGACAGACGGCCGCCCCGGCAACCTTCCGCCGGGGCGGCCACGTCGTGCCGCATATGACACACCAACTCGTCGCCACCCTGCGCCCACTGCTCGCCGCTGAGGCCTCCGCCGAGGCATATGCCTCCGGAACCGAACCGGCCGACCTCGAACAGGCCGTCTGGCTCCGCCTCCTGGAGCGCCTCGACGCCTCAGGACCACCGGTCGACCCCCAGCGCTGGCTCCGCCGCGCGGTCCGCTCGGAGGCCCGCCGCACCCGCCGTACGGCCCGTATCGAGCAGTCGTACGGTGATGATCCCGTCGAGGACGGCGACCGCGGCCCCGAGCAGGTCGCCCTCACGGCGGCGCGGCACCGCGCGCTGCACGACGCGGTGCGCCGGCTGCCGGGTCGCTGCCCGCGTCTGATGGAGGCGCTGCTGTCGCCCAAGGACCTCACCTACCGCGAGATCGCGGGGGAGTTGGGTATCTCACAGGGCAGTCTCGGCCCGGAACGTTCCAGATGTCTGGGATGTCTTCGCCGATTGCTGACGCCGGAGGTTGCGGCCCGCGAAGCACGGGGATAGGAGTGAGAACCACATGGCGATCAGGTGAGCGGGAGGCGTGCGCACATGGGCATGAGTGTGACCATCTCGGTGGCGACCGAGCAGGACGCGGAGCAGATCTTCAGGTTGCAGTACCTGTGCTTCCAGAGCGAGGCGGCGCTGTACGGCAACTACCGCATCGACCCGCTCGTCCAGAGCCTCGACTCGGTCCGGGCCGAACTCGGCTCCGACTGCGTCTTCGTGGCGCGACTGGGCGAGGAGGTGGTCGGCTCGGTCCGCGGCACGGTGACCGAGGACGGCGCCGCCGCCATCGGCAAACTCTGCGTCCACCCGCGCCTCCAGGGTCACGGCATCGGTGCCCGTCTCCTCCGCGCGGCGGAAGCGGACCTCGCCGAGGAACGCGGCGCCAAGAAGTTCCGCCTCCACACCGGCCACCGCAGCGAGGGCAACCTCCGCCTCTACCGCCGCGTCGGCTACGAGACCGTAGGCACCTCCCAGGGCGACGACGGCGTACCGATGATCGTCCTGGAGAAGCCGGTCGAGGCGTACGTCGCTACGGCGTAGCCGTGTCGGTGCGGTTCTTCCGGAGCCAGTACAGCGCGGACAGCGGCAGCAGCACGGGGATGAAGATGTACCCCGCGCCGTAATACGACCAGACCGTCGCGTCCGGGAACGCCGAGCTGTCGATCACGGTCAGCGTGCCGACGATCAGGACACCCGCGAGTTCGGCGGCGCAGCACGCCTGTGCCGCCCTGCGGGCCCGTTCGCCGCCGCGGATCAGGGAGTACGTGATGAAGCCGTACACCACACCCGCGACGGCCGAGAGGGAGTAGGCGAGCGGGGCCCGGTCGAACTCGGTGGCGATCTGGTAGACGGAGCGCGAGACCGCGCCGACGACCATCACGCCGTAGAACCAGACGAGCAGCATGCCGGGCCCGCTGATGAGCCGCTTGGGCTTCTCTTCCGCGGTGTTCTCTTCGGTGCTCTCTTCCACGGTGGTCATCTCAGCTTCCCCAGATGTCGTAGAGCCGGACTTCGAGCACGGCCAGGACCACGGCGCCGGCCGCGACCGTCGCGGTGCCCCAGCGGGTGCGCTCCGCCAGGGACATGAAACCCGCCGCCGGGACCGCCGCGAACGCGCCCAGCAGATACGCCACGAAGATCGCCGTGCCCTGCTCCGCCTTCTCGCCGCGCGCCAACTGCACGATGCCGACCACCAGTTGGACCGTGGCCAGCAGGGTGACCACGGCCATGCCGATGAAGTGCCAGTCCTTCGTCGACTGGTCGCGGTAGGCCGCCCACCCGGTCCAGGCGGCGAGCAGCAGCGCGGCGACACCGATCGCCAGCGTCAGGGCATCAAGCATGCCGCGACCCTATTACGGGCCAAAAGACCCGGTGACCGTAGGGTCGGGAACATGAAGATCCATGCTGAGGCCCTCCTGTTCGACAACGACGGCACGCTCGTCTCCTCCCTCGAATCCGTGCGCAGGTGCTGGACGCGCTGGGCGGAGGAGTTCGGGATCACCGCCGAGGACCTCGCCCGGGTCGAACTGCACGGGCGGACCGCCGTGGCGATAGCCGCCGATCTGCTGCCCGCCGACGTCGTCTCGGCGGCGGTCGCCCGGATCGAGGCGCTGGAGGTCGAGGACGTGGCCAACGGGGGTGCCGTTCTGCTGCCCGGCACCAAGGCATTTCTCGACTCGCTGCCCGCCGACCGGTGGGCCGTCGTCACCTCCGCCACCCGTCGGCTCGCCGAGGCCCGGCTCGCGCACGCCGGCATCCTCCCCAAGACCCTCGTGGTCGCCGAGGACGTCACGCGCGGCAAGCCCGACCCCGAGCCCTACCTCCTCGCCGCCCGCCGGCTGGGCGTCGACCCGGCCCGCTGTGTCGTCTTCGAGGACGCCCCGGCCGGACTCCGGGCGGGCCGCGCGGCCGGGATGATCACCGTGGCATTGGCCACAACGCATGAGGCCCACGAGCTCGACGCCGACCTTGTTGTGAGTGACCTGTCAGCCTTGTCCGCGCTGGTCAGCGACGGGGGAGTGGAGATCTCCGTGCGCGGTTGACCGGCGTCCGCCGCTGTCCGGCATGCGGACAGCGGCACTTTGTCAGGACCGTACGTCTGCTTTACTGATTCCATGACCACGACGAGCAGCCGCACCCTTGCGACCGAGGCGACCCTGACGCCCGGTGCTCGCTGTATGTGTCGAATGTGCGCCTTCTAGAGGGCCCCCGCACCACCCCCCGGGCTACCAGCCCCAGCCTCGCGCCCCGAAGCGAGCCGCCGTGGCACGTCCATGCGCCGAACGCCGTGTGACTCCGCCGCCCCACGCACATTTCCCCCCTCGTACCAGGGCACATCCACGCCCTCGTACTCGACAGTCATGGAACCCCAGTGATCACCACATCGGGCCTGACCAAGGTCTACCGTTCGCGAGGCCGTGAGGTCACCGCCCTCGACGGCGTCGATCTCCATGTCCGCGAAGGCGAGGTGTACGGCGTCATCGGCCAGTCCGGCGCCGGCAAGTCCTCGCTCATCCGCTGCGTCAACCTGCTGGAGAAGCCCACCGCCGGCACGGTCACCGTCGACGGGCAGGACCTCACCGCCCTCGCCGGGCGCGGACCGCGCGCCGGACGGGAACTCCGGCAGGCACGCAGCCGTATCGGCATGGTCTTCCAGCACTTCAACCTGCTGTCCTCGCGGACCGTGCAGGACAACGTCGAGCTGCCGCTCGAAATCCTCGGGAAGTCGGGGAAGGAACGATCCGCCAAGGCCCTCGAACTCCTTGACCTCGTCGGGCTCGCCGACAAGGCGAAGGCCTACCCGGCCCAGCTCTCCGGCGGCCAGAAGCAGCGCGTCGGCATCGCCCGCGCGCTGGCCGGCGACCCCAAGGTGCTGCTCTCCGACGAGGCCACCAGCGCCCTCGACCCGGAGACCACCCGCTCGATCCTCCAGCTGCTGCGCGACCTGAACCGGCAACTGGGCCTGACCGTCCTGCTCATCACCCACGAGATGGACGTCGTGAAGTCGGTCTGCGACTCCGCCGCGCTCATGCGGAATGGGCGCATCGTCGAGTCCGGGACCGTCAGCGAACTGCTCGGCACCCCGGGCTCCGAGCTGGCCTCCGCGCTCTTCCCGGTCAGCGGCGAGGCGGGCGGCGCGGACCGGACCGTCGTCGATGTCACCTTCCACGGCGAGGCGGCCACCCAGCCCGTCATCTCGCAGCTCTCGCGCACCTACAACATCGACATCTCGATCCTGGGCGCCGCCATCGACACCGTCGGCGGACTTCAGGTCGGCCGCATGCGCATCGAACTGCCCGGCCGCTACGAGGACAACGTCGTGCCGATCGGCTTCCTGCGTGAACAGGGCCTGAAGATCGACGTGTTGGGCCAGGAGCCCGTACTGCTGAAGGAAGGTGCCAAGTGAGCTGGTCCGAGATGCAGCCCCTGCTGTCCCAGGCGTGTTGGGACACGCTCTACATGGTCGGCTGGTCCACGGTCATCGCCGTCGTCGGCGGACTCCCGCTCGGCGTCCTGCTGGTCCTGACCGACCGCGGCGGACTGCTCCAGAACGTGGCCGCCAACAAGGTCATCGGGCAGATCGTGAACGTGGCCCGTTCGCTGCCGTTCATCATCCTCATGGTCGCGCTGATGAACTTCACGCGGACCGTCACGGGGACGACGATCGGCCGCGAGGCCGCCATCGTGCCGCTCGCGATCGGGGCAATTCCCTTCTTCGCGCGGCTTGTTGAGACGGCTGTCCGCGAAGTGGACGGCGGGCTCGTCGAGGCCGTGCAGTCGATGGGCGGCAACACCTGGACCATCGTGCGCAAGGTCCTCGTACCGGAGTCGCTGCCCTCGCTGATCTCCAGCACCACCACGACGATCGTCGCCCTCATCGGCTACTCCGCGATGGCCGGCACGGTCGGCGCGGGCGGCCTCGGCGACATCGCCATCCGCTACGGCTATCAGCGCTTCGAGACCCAGCTGATGTGGATCACCGTGGCGATCCTCGCGGTCGTCATCTCCCTCATCCAGTTCGCCGGCGACTACGCGGCCCGCTCCGTGCACCGGCGCGGCGGACGGTCGGGTCCCGCGCCGAGGCTCCGGCTGCTGAAAGCCGCATAGGTCCACCCCCCTTCACAGACTCCCCGCACCACCCACCGCGGGGTCGTAGTACGCGACACCCTTCAGGAAAGGCACTTTTCGTGCGTAACACCGCAAAGCTCACCACCGCCGTCCTCGCCGCCGGAGCGCTCACCTTCGCGCTCTCCGCCTGCGGCTCGGACAAGGGCTCCTCCTCGGCCGCCGCCGACTACAGCGGACCGCTGGTCGTCGCCGCGAGCCCCACCCCGCACGCCGAGATCCTCGACTACGTCAAGGACCACCTGGCGAAGAAGGCCGGACTCGACCTGGAGGTCAAGGAGTTCACCGACTACGTCACGCCGAACACGGCGACCGAGGACGGCTCGGTGGGTGCCAACTACTTCCAGAACCAGCCGTACCTCGACGACTTCAACAAGAAGAACGGTACGCACATCGTGCCCGTCGTCACGGTCCACCTGGAGCCGCTCGGCCTCTACTCCCACAAGGTCAAGAGCGCCGACGCCCTGAAGAGCGGCGCGACGATCGCCGTCCCGAACGACAGCGTCAACGAGGCCCGCGCCCTCAAGCTGCTCGCGGCGAACAAGCTGATCACCCTGAAGGCCGGCGTGGGCAACGAGGCGACCCCCGCGGACATCACCGACAACCCGAAGAAGCTCAAGTTCAAGGAGCTGGAGGCGGCCCAGACCCCGCGCTCCCTGGACGACGTCGACGCGGCCGTCATCAACGGCAACTACGCCATCTCCTCGGGCCTGAAGCCCGCCAAGGACGCCCTCGTCCTGGAGTCCGCGACGAACAACCCGTACGGCAACTTCCTCGCCGTGAAGAAGGGCAACGAGAAGGACCCGCGCGTCAAGAAGCTCGCGAAGCTGCTGACCTCGCCCGAGGTGAAGAAGTTCATCGAGGACAAGTACGCCGGGTCCGTCATCCCGTCCTTCTGAACCCGGCCCGGGACCGGTCACTTCAGGCTGACAGGGGCGTATACGGCGTAACACCACGCACGGGGTCCACTCGCTCACCGCGGGTGGACCCCGTGGTGCGGTTCACCGCTTTCATGCTGCATGCTGGGCAGTTCAGGTTGCCCTGAACATTTTCCAAAGGTTACGGAGTGGCGCATGACTAGCACCTTCCCCAACATCTCCATCAGCACGGAGCGGTTGGTGCTGCGGCCCCTCGACGAGGACGATGTGCAGGCCCTGGCCGAGATGATGAACGACGAACAGGTGGCGGCCTGGACCGACGTGCCCCAGCCGTTCACCGTCGCCGGCGCCCGCGAGTGGATCACCAACTACGCGCCCGCCGAACGGACTTCGGGCCGCGGCCTCGACCTCGCCGTGACCGAGTTCCTCACCCAACGGCTCGTCGGCATCGTCCAGTTGACCAAGACCGACTGGCACCTCCGGTCCACCGAACTGTCGTACATCATCGCGCCCTGGGCCCGAGGCGAGGGCTACGCCTCCGAAGCCGCGCTCGCCACCGCCCAATGGCTGTTCGGGGACCAGAAGTTGGAGCGCATCGAACTGCGCACCGCCGCCGACAACACCGCCTCCCAACAGGTCGCCCAGAAGATCGGCTGCATCAGCGAAGGTGTCCTGCGCAACGCCTGCATAGCGCACGTCCACGCCGACGACGGCACCTGGATCGACGTCCGCACCGACTTCATCGTGTGGAGCCTCCTCCCGGAGGACCTGGAGGGCACGGCGGAACAGCTCGCCGACATCGACGGTTTCACGTCACTCGCCGACTGGAACTGAATCCGGCGGGTACGACCACGGGAGCACCGCCCAGCCGCACCAGGTACCCTCACGGTGCCCGCGTACGGGCCGCTGCCCCTGACGACCTGCGATGTACCCCAGGAGACTGACGACGATGGCCGACCGCGTCACGGTGATCGGCTGGGACGGCTCTCCGCTGACCGCTGCGGCACGCTCCGCCCTGAGCGCCGCCACCCTGGTGGCCGGCGCGCCCCACCACCTGGAACTGCCCGAGGTACCGGCGGGCGCCGAACGCATCCGGCTCGGCAGCGTGGCCCTGGCCGCCCGCCGTATCGCCGGCCGCCGTGGCACCGCGGTGGTGTTCGCCGACGGGGATCCGGGGTTCTTCGGTGTCGTACGGACCCTGCGCGCACCGGAGTTCGGCCTGGAGGTGGAGGTCGTCCCCGCCGTCTCCTCGGTGGCCGCCGCCTTCGCCCGCGCCGGGATGCCCTGGGACGACGCACAAGTGGTCGTCGCACACAGACGCACCCTGCGACGCGCGGTGAATGTGTGTCGCGCCCATACGAAGGTCGCCGTTCTCACCTCACCGGGCGCCGGGCCCGCCGAACTCGGCCTGCTGCTGGAGGGCGTCCACCGCACCTTCGTCATCTGCGAGGAACTGGGCACCGAGCACGAACAGGTCACCGTCCTCACCTCCGACAAGGCCGCCGACCGCACCTGGCGCGACCCCAACGTCGTCATCGTCATGGGCGGCCCGGTCGGCCCCGCCGTCACGGCCGGACCCGGCGAGGGCTGGATCGCCGGCCGCGACCCGGCCGCCGTCGCCCGCGGCTGGACCCTCCCCGCCGAGGCCTACGTCGGTGAGCTGGGCGAGGGCGAGACGGAACTGCTCCGGGCCGCCCAACTCGCCCGCCTGGGCCCGCGCGTCGGGGACCTCGTGTGGGACATCGGCTGCGGCAGCGGAGCCTTCGCCATCGAGGCGGCCCGCGCCGGAGCCGCCGTCATCGCCGTCGACCGCGACCCGCAGGCCTGCGCCCGCACCGACTCGGCGGCCCGCAGCTTCGGCGTGCACCTCCAGATCGTCAAGGGCGACGCCCCGCATATCCTGGAGAACCTCCCCGAACCTGACGTAGTACGGGTCGGCGGCGGGGGAGTGGCCGTCGTCTCCGCGGTCGCCGACCGGCGTCCGCAGCGCATCGTGGCGCACGCCTCGACCCGCGACGAGGCCGAACTCGTCGGCCGCGACCTGACGGAGCACGGCTACCACGTCGAGTGCGCCCTCCTCCAGTCCGTCGAACTCGACACCAGGGCCTGGACGGAGACGGAACGGAGTGTCGCGTTCCTGCTCAGCGGCCTCCTTCCCGAGCGCGTTTCGTGACCCCTCGAACCGTCCCCGTGATCCTGTTGTCGTACTGCGCGCGGTAGGCTGGCGGACCGTTGTACCGCACAGGGTGGACCGGCGCTTCGTTCGCCAATGTCCGGAAAACCCGCCCGTTTTGGGGTGTGTGTGGTACAGCGGAACCGGAGGACGCGCAACGTGGCGCAGTCCACAGCGGGCCGTCGCGGATCAAGCAGCCGTGACGGCGCAACGGCCGCGACAATGCCAGTGAATGGCTTTGTCGTCTAAATGGCTTTGTCGCTTTTTGGCGTCGGGTCGTTCGTGCCGCTGGACAGGCACGCTCGTTCTCCACTGCGGGGCGGTCGGTGCGCCGTTCCCGGAGAGCGGGTCGTAGAAGCACTAACCGATGGGCGAGGGGTACGCATGACCGACACCGGCCAGGTCCCGGCCGAGGGGTTGCCGGAGAACGCAGGCATGGTGGAACAGCCGAGCGTTCCCGCACACGGCGCGTACACCTACCACTCCGAGACCACCGCCGAGGACGAGGACCTGCTGCTCCTGCCGGGCGCCCAGGGCGCCTGGGGCAACGAGGTCCCGCCT
The DNA here is from genome assembly GCF_053891435.1 of Streptomyces sp. NPDC002276. Classification (NCBI taxonomy): domain Bacteria; kingdom Bacillati; phylum Actinomycetota; class Actinomycetes; order Kitasatosporales; family Streptomycetaceae; genus Streptomyces; species Streptomyces sp. NPDC002276. The sequence goes on from NZ_JBSFCQ010000011.1 coordinate 125,833, forward strand.
CCCGTCCCCGAGCCGGTCGTCGAGACCGTCCAGGAGCCCGCACCGCACGAGCCCACGGCGTACGAGCCGGGTCCGCACGACTCGGCTTCGTATGAGCCGGGTCCGCACGACTTGGCTCCGCACGGGCAGGGTTCGCACGACTCGGCTTCGTATGGGCAGGGTTCGCAGGACTCGGTTCCGCACGAGCCTGGTCCGCATGAGATGGCGGGCCGTGACAGCGGTGCCGTCGACCTCGGCGCCGTCCGGCTCGCCGAACCGCCGCCCGCGCCGGTCACCCCGCGCCGCCCGCTGCACCTCGGCCCGCCCCTCCCCGACACCTCCGCGAGCCCGGTCCGCTCCCTCGCCGACCGCGGCCCCGCGGGTGCGCCGGTACGGCAGACCGGCCGCCCGACGACCGGCCCCGAGTACCTCGACACACCCCAACTCCGCGATCTGCCCCCGCAGGGCGCGGCCCCCTGGGGTGCCCAGGCGCCGGCCGGCGCGGGGGTGCGAACGGCGGAAACGGTTGCTCCGGCACCGGTACCGGCACTGGCGCCCGAACCGGGCCTGGAGCCCGGCGGCGCGGCCCAGGCCGCGGTCGCGAGGCTCGCCACGGAAGCGGTGAACGGGGCGGTCGCCACGGCCCCCGACGCGGGGGAGGCCTGGCAGGGACACGGTCAGCTGTACGCGGCGGAGACGGCCGCGGTGTCCGTTTCGGTTCCCTCGGCATCCTCTGCCGCCTCGGTGCACGCGAGCACCGAGAGCTCTGGAACCGCCGGTGTCCCCGAGCCGGGTCAACTGCCTGAAGGCGCCGAGGAGTTGGGCGCCGGGCAGGTCCAGAGTGCTGACGCAGACGTGGCCTACGGCGACGGGCAGATCGCCCAGGTCGTCGGCGCTCACGATGCCGAAGCCTTTGGCGCAGAGACGGCCCCTGAGGCCGCGTTCGTCCACGAGGAGGCCCTGGCACAGGGCGCCCACGCGGGCTCCGAGGCGGAGTTCCCGCACGGTGACGGCACCGGTCCTGAGACCGCCGTCGTGCACGGTGACGGCGGCCCTGGCGCGGAGGCAGTGCTTCTCCATGGCCCCGGCATTGAGGCCGCAGTCGTCCATGGCGATGACTCCGGCCCCGACGACGCCGTCGTGCTCGTGCACAGTGACGGATCTGGCTCCGAGGCCGCACCGTCGAACGTGGTGGCAGGCTCCGCCCTCGATGCCGTGCTCGCGCAAGGCGTCACCCCCGTGCCCGAGGCCGCGCCCGCGCAATTCGACGACGCGCTTGTTTCCACCGACCAGGCCCCCGAGGGCGCGTTCTTCGCCTCGCCGGCCCCGGAAGACGTGGCCGCCGCGGAGCCGGTCCAGGCGCAGGGCGTCGCGTTCGCCCCCGCTGCCGACCAGGTTCCCGACGCCGCTCAGATCCAGGAGACCGCGGACGAGGCCCAGGACCTCGGGGCAACTCCCCCTGTGCCTACGGCAGTCGAGACCCCGCTCACCTCCGAGCCCGAGCCTCTCGCCACCGCCGTGGACACGACACAGCCCGCCCCCACGGCCGACGACTCGACTCCGCTCACCGAGGCTGACCCGGTCCCGATCCCGGTTCCTGTCCCGGTCCTGACCTCGGTCCCGGTCCCGGTTCCGGACGCTGTAAACCCCGACAGCGCGGTCCTAGCCCCGCAGCCCGCCGCCGCGCCCGAAGTCGTAGCGGAGCAGCAGTTCACGGTCGAGGTGGAGTCGGCACTCGCGCCGCAGCCGATCGTCGCCGAGGCGCACGGAGCGGATGGCACGCCTCTGGCCCAACCCGCCACCCCGGACGCCGAGTTCGTGGAGTTCGCCGAGGTACCGCAGACCGTCCCGGCGGGCGCCAACCCCGACGATTCCCTCGGCCGGTTCGTGCCGGTGGAGGGCTCGGTGCCCACCACCCCGCACCTCGCGCCGACCCCGCCGCATCCCCTCATCCTCCCCACGGAGGACCCGTCCGGTGGTCCGGAATCCTTCGCCACCGTCCCCGGCCCCCGTGAGGCCGATGCCGACGGTGAGCCCGAACTCGTACAGCACGCGGACGACCTGGACACCCGGGCCGCCGACCAGGAAGAAGAGAGCACGGCCGCAGTGGGAGACGTACGAGAGTCCACCGGCCCTGCGGCACCCGGCTACGACGACGCCGAGCGCGAGGCCGTGCTGAAGGTGATGCGTGAGCGCCGTGACATCCGCAACGGGTTCCGCAGCGACCCGATCCCGCACGACGTGCTGCTGCGTGTGCTGGAGGCGGCGCACACGGCGCCGTCCGTCGGGCACTCCCAGCCGTGGGACTTCGTGGTCATCCGTTCCGCCGAGACCCGCCGCAACATGCACGAACTGGCCGAGAGCCAGCGCGAGGCGTACGCCAAGTCGCTGCCCAAGGGCCGGGCGAAGCAGTTCAAGGAACTGAAGATCGAGGCGATCCTCGACACCCCGGTGAACATCGTCGTCACCGCCGACCCCACCCGCGGCGGCCGGCACACCCTGGGCCGTCACACGCAGCCGCAGATGGCGCCGTACTCCGCCGCCCTCGCGGTGGAGAACCTGTGGCTCGCGGCGCGCGCCGAGGGCCTCGGGGTCGGCTGGGTCAGCTTCTTCGACGAGCGTGAGATGGTCCGCGCGCTCGGTCTGCCGGAGCACCTGGAGGTCATCGCGTACCTCTGCGTCGGCTACGTCGACGAGTTCCCGGACGAGCCCGAGCTGATGCAGGCCGGCTGGTCCAAGCGCCGACCGCTGTCGTGGGTCGTGCACGAGGAGACGTACGGTCGCCGTGCGCTGCCCGGCGAGGACCCGCACGACCTGCTCGCGGAGACCGTCGCCGGGATCCGCCCGCTGGACGCGAAGGCGCTCGGCGAGGCGTGGGAGCGGCAGAAGCGGATGACGAAGCCGCCGGGTTCGCTCGGCATGCTGGAGATCATCTCCGCGCAGCTGTCCGGTCTTTCCCGGCAGTGCCCGCCGCCGATCCCGGAGCCCGCGGCCGTCGCGATCTTCGCCGGCGACCACGGTGTGCACGCGCAGGGCGTCACCCCCTGGCCGCAGGAGGTGACGGCCCAGATGGTCGCCAACTTCCTTGGCGGCGGCGCCGTTTGCAATGCCTTCGCGAGCCAGGTGGGCGCCGAGGTGTGTGTCGTGGACGTGGGTGTGGCGTCCGAACTCCCGGCCACGCCAGGCCTGTTGCCCCGGAAGATCCGGGCCGGTACGTCCGACATGACGACCGGTCCCGCGATGTCCCGCGAGGAGGCCAAGCAGGCCATCGAGGTGGGCATCGAGACGGCCCGCGATCTCGTGGCGGCGGGCAACAAGGCTTTGCTCACAGGGGAGATGGGCATCGCGAACACCACCGCGTCCGCCGCCCTGATCTCGGTGTTCACGGACACCGACCCCGCCGAGGTCACCGGCCGGGGCACCGGTATCAACGACGAGACCCTGGCCCGCAAGACGGAGGTCGTGCGCCGCGCGATCGAACTCCACCAGCCGGACCCCGCCGACCCCATCGGCGTCCTCGCCGCGATCGGTGGCTTCGAGCACGCGGCCATGGTCGGCCTGCTGCTCGGCGGCGCCTCCCTGCGTACGCCGGTGATCCTGGACGGTGTCAGCGCCGGTGCCGCCGCCCTGGTGGCCCGCGCGATCGCCCCCGAGGTCCTCGCGGCCTGCATCGCGGGTCACCGCAGCGCCGAACCGGGTCACGTCGCCGCCCTCAACAAGCTCGGCCTGCGCCCCCTGGTCGACCTCGACCTCCGCCTCGGCGAGGGCACGGGCGCGCTGCTGGCCCTGCCGCTGGTGCAGAGCACGGCGCGGGCGATGCACGAGGTGGCGACGTTCGACTCCGCCGGGGTGACCGAGAAGTAGACGCCCGCAGGGGGCTGTGGCGGCCCGGCCGGTGGACCGGCTGAGCCGCCACAGCCCCCTGCCCGTAAAATCTGCACGTCAGGGCCACCGCACGTCGTACAGCACTCGTACCGCGCGTCGGGCAAACCCGCCGTAAAAGAGGAGCCGCACCCTCATGGCCGAAAACCCCGCCTACCCCGTAGGCCTCCGCCTCACCGGCCGCCGGGTCGTGGTCCTGGGCGGCGGCCAGGTCGCCCAGCGCCGCCTCCCGGCGCTCATCGCGGCGGGCGCGGACATCACCCTCGTGTCCCCCGAGGCGACCCCCTCCGTGGAGGCGATGGCGGACGCGGGCGAGATCACCTGGGAGCAACGCCCGTACGCGGACGGCGATTTGGCGGACGCCTGGTACGCCCTGATCGCCACCACCGACCCCGAGGCCAACACCGCCGCCTCCGCCGAGGCGGAAGCGCACCGCGTCTGGTGCGTCCGCTCCGACGACGCCGACGAGGCCACCGCCTGGACCCCGGCGACCGGCCACAGCGAGGGCGTCACCGTCGCCGTACTCACCACGGACGCGCGCGGCCGGGACCCCCGCCACACCGCCGCGATCCGCGACGCGGTAGTGGCAGGCCTGCGCGACGGCACCCTCGTCGCCCCGCACCACCGCACCCGGACGCCAGGAGTCGCCCTCGTCGGCGGCGGCCCCGGCGACCCGGACCTGATCACGGTCCGCGGCCGCCGCCTCCTCGCCGAGGCCGACGTCGTCATCGCCGACCGCCTCGGCCCCCGCGACCTCCTCGCCGAACTCCCCCCGCACGTCGAGGTGATCGACGCGGCGAAGATCCCCTACGGCCGTTACATGGCCCAGGAGGCCATCAACAACGCGCTGATCGAACACGCCAAGCAGGGCAAGTCGGTCGTACGGCTGAAGGGCGGCGACCCGTACGTCTACGGCCGTGGCATGGAGGAGGTCCAGGCGCTCGCCGAGGCCGGCATCCCGTGCACGGTCGTACCCGGCATCTCCAGTTCGATCTCGGTACCGGGCGCGGCCGGGATCCCGGTCACCCACCGGGGCGTCGCCCACGAATTCACCGTCGTCAGCGGCCATGTCGCCCCCGATGACGAGCGTTCCCTGGTCGACTGGCCGTCCCTCGCGAAGCTCACCGGCACGCTGGTGGTCCTCATGGGCGTGGACAAGATAGGGAAGATCGCCGAGACCCTGATCGCACACGGGAAGCCGGCCGACACCCCGGTGGCCCTGGTCCAGGAGGGCACGACGGCCGCCCAGCGCCGGGTCGACGCGACCCTCGCGACGGTCGGCGAGACCGTACGCGCGGAGGACGTGAGGCCGCCGGCGGTGATCGTCATCGGCGCGGTCGTCACCGTAGGCCCGGAGGCTCTTGCGTAACCCCGGGTAACACAACCCGTTCCCAGCCGTTGGCACGACACCCAGGACAAGGCAGTATCACCCTGTGGCCGATCTCATCACCGTTGAGGATCCCGACGACCCGCGCCTGCGTGATTACACGGGCCTGACCGACGTAGAGCTGCGCCGCAAGCGCGAACCGGCCGAGGGCCTGTTCATCGCCGAGGGCGAGAAGGTCATCAGACGGGCCAAGGACGCGGGCTACGAGATGCGCTCCATGCTGCTGTCCGCGAAGTGGGTCGACGTCATGCGGGACGTCATCGACGAACTCCCGGCCCCCGTCTACGCGGTGAGCCCGGAGCTGGCCGAACGCGTCACGGGCTACCACGTCCACAGAGGCGCGTTGGCCTCCATGCAACGCAAACCGCTCCCCACGGCCCACGAACTCCTCCAGACCACCCGCAGGGTCGTCGTCATGGAGTCGGTGAACGACCACACCAACATCGGCGCGATCTTCCGCTCGGCGGCGGCACTGGGCATGGACGCGGTCCTGCTGTCTCCCGACTGCGCGGACCCCCTCTACCGCCGCAGCGTGAAGGTCTCGATGGGCGCGGTCTTCTCCGTCCCCTACGCCCGCCTCGACAGCTGGCCCAAGGGCCTGGAGTCGGTCCGCGAGGCGGGCTTCACGCTCCTCGCCCTCACCCCCGACGAGAAGGCGAAGAGCCTCGACGAGGCGGCCCCGCACCGCATGGACCGGGTGGCCCTGATGCTGGGAGCAGAGGGCGACGGCCTCTCCACCCAGGCCCTGGTGGCGGCCGACGAATGGGTCCGCATCCCCATGGCCCACGGCGTCGACTCCCTCAACGTGGGCGCCGCCGCTGCCGTAGCCTTCTACGCGGTGGCCACCGGCCGCCCCGAACTCTAGGAGCACGCTTGGCCCAGCGCGAGGCGATCGTGGCCGTACTCCGGCGGGCGGACCGCGTCCTGGTCATCCGCCGGGGCCCCGACTCGGCTCGCTCCGGCTACTGGGCCCCGCTCAGCGGCAAGCTCGAACCGGGGGAGACCCAGGAGGAAGCCCTCGTCAGAGAGGTCCACGAGGAGGTCGGCCTGGCGGTCTCCCCTCTCGCCAAGGTCTGGCAGTCCGAGACCGACGACGGCAGCTTCCGCCTCCACTGGTGGACCGCCACCGAAACAGGCAACGGCACGATCGTCCCCGACCCGGGCGAGGTCTCCGAGGTCCGCTGGGTCACCCCGGCGGAGTTCCTGACGATGAGCCCGCAGTTCGACGCGGACAGGGAGTTCTTCGAGCGGGTGCTACCGGGCTTGTAAGCGGGGCTGCACATGTGTCAGCCCGTCCGGCGTTTGAGGACGAGGCCCCTTAAGGGCCGAAGCGGGGGTCTGGGGGCGGCAGCCCCCGGGGACGGGACGGGTAGGGGCGGCGGGGGCGAAACAACCCCACGCTCACGACTCGGCGAAACCGCCCACAGCCCCGAACCGCCCATCCGCTCCTACGACGCGCTGCACACCGCCCCCCGTACGCCCCAGCCCATGCGCAGGCCCCGAACACCCCTGCGCCACCGCGATACCGAGCGCGACCAGCAGGGTCACTACGACGAACACGAACAGCCGCTGCCGCAGCAGGCGCGGATTGGCAGGCCGCCGCCCGGTCCCCGTGGTCCGCGGACCAGGCCGACCGGCGCCACTGCGCGGAGCGGGACGACTGCCACTGCCGTTGCCGGAGCGCGTGGTGTTGCGCCCAGCCGGAGTCGGCCGTGCCTGGCCCGGACGGGACGGTACGCCGCCGCCGCGCGAGGCACTGCCACCGTTGCTGCCGCCCCGCGAGGGCGGAGCGGCACCGCGAGGCGCGGGGGTGCCCTGAGGACTCTGCGGACGCCGACCCCCCTGCGTGCGCTGCTGCTCGGGATAGCTCTCGGTGAGCCGCCCGGTGGGCCGGTCCGCTTCACCACCACGCGGCGCGGGCGGTCGTACGTCCGACAGACCCTGGGCCTCGCGGGCGGCGATCTCCTTGAGCCGCAAGGACAGTTGGAGGGTGCTGGGCCGCTCCTCGGGGTCCTTCGCCAGACACGCGCGAACCAGCGGAGCGAGCGCGTCCGGTACCCCGTGCAGCTGCGCCTCCTCGTGCACCACGCGGTACAGCATCACCTCCGAACTACCGTGCCCGAAGGGCGAGTCGGAGGTGGAGGCATACGCGAGCGTGGCCCCGAGCGAGAACACGTCCGTGGCCGGCGTGACGGCGGCCCCCCGCACCTGCTCGGGCGCGAGGAAGCCGGGCGAACCGACCGCCGTACCGACGTGCGTGAGCGTCGAGGCTCCGGTCGCCCAGGCGATACCGAAGTCGATGATCCGCGGACCCTTGGGGGACAGCAGAATGTTGGACGGCTTGAGGTCCCGGTGGACGACACCGGCCTCGTGCACCGCGACCAGCCCCTCCGACAGCGCGGCCCCGATGGCAGCCACCTCGGCGGCCCCCAGCGCCCCCTCGTCGGCGACCTTGTCGTGCAGGGAGGGCCCGGGCACGTACTGCGTGGCGAACCACGGCCGGTCGGCCTCAAGATCCGCCGCGACCAGCCGGGCCGTACAGCCACCCCGAATCCGCCGCGCGGCCGACACCTCGCGCGCGAACCGCGAACGGAACTCCTGATCCTCCGCCAGATCCGGCCGGATCACCTTGAGCGCGACCCGCTGACCCTTGCGGTCGGAACCCAGGTAGACGACGCCCATTCCGCCCGCGCCGAGCCGTCTGTGAAGCCTGAACGAGCCGACGACGCGCGGGTCCTCGCGCCTCAGGCGCATCATCGCCATGTTCATCCCCGCTGCCCGGTCCGTATGACGAGCGACAGCTTACGTTTCCACCGCCGCCCGCGCGCAAAGGCCGCGCCCTCTCGGACCGACGGATTGTCAGTGCCGGGTGGGAAACTTTGAAGGGTGGTCAGAGGCCGTGCGAACAGCAGGACTTCGTACTGCCCCCAACCCCAACCAACCATCACAGAAGGGGGATTGAGCGCGTGAAGGGTGATCGCGTAGAGATAGTGGTGGACGCCGGCGACACAACGCGAACGTACGAGGTGGTGGCGAGCAGGGCGGGCCGCAGGGTGGAGACGGCGGTACGACGAGGTGTCGTGGAAGTGAGCGAAGTCACCCGCAGCGGCTCCGTCGTCCGCACCGCCCGCTTCATGGCGACCCGGGTCCTCGCCCTGGTCGAGCAGCCGGTCCCGCGCGAGGACAGCTCAGAGAAAGCGGGGCACACCGGACTCCCCCTCAGGGAAGACCCCGAGACCTAGGACCCCGTCTCCACCCAGGGGAGTAGTTGGCAGGTCATTGCTCATCCTCCGGGAGGCCCGCCAATCGGTACGAGGGCATGACGACCCGCACCCGCCGCACGCCTAGATTTGAGGTCAAGCGGCGGGTGCAGCACTCGTCCCCCGAGGTCAGACACCCGCCGCTGCCAACGACAACTGAGTTCGGTCAACGGAGCACGGTCAGGAGAGGGACCATGGCCCATACGGCACCGCGGGCATTGATCCGCGAAGAGGGACGCAAGGCGTACAACGCGGCGTTCCGCACCCGCCGCACAGGCCGTCGCCACCCGCTGGTGGCGACCTTGATGGCCCTTCCCCTGGCGGTCCTGCTCCTCGTCGTCTTCGACGGCTGGGAGACCGTGGCCACACAGGCGTCGTCCGTGGGAGTGATGCTGGGGCGCTGAGCGGCGACCCCAGGCCCGGAAGAGCGGTCCGGGCGGGGACATCAACCCATGAAACCCCGTGGGGACGGGGGTGCGGCGGACGGCAAAAAAAGCCGGCGCAGCTGGGGAGCTGCGCCGGCTTTGCTTTGCCCGGCGACTGTTTCAAGGGGGGGGCTGGAGCGCCCCAAAGGGGCGCGGGGAACTGCGCGCCCAGCCCGCACTGTCCCGCACGGAACCCACATCCCCAGCCGTACGCTCCCATCGAAAGCCGTACGACCCAGGGGGACCCGGTGACCACCCACCAGCTGCTACCTGAGCTGACCGCCCGAGCCATGACCGCAGCGCACACCCAAACCCCCGCCTGCCCCTGCGCTCCCGGCGGAGCCACCCTCACGGACCGCCCCGACGGCACAGTCGTCCGCCACGCGGCCACCGTCGCCAAGGCCCACGCCCCGCACACAAACCCCGCCGACCTCACCGCCCGCCTCAAAACGGCCGCACACCTCCCCGGCATCCTCCTGTCCCCGCTGGACCCCACCCCCGTCACCCTGCACGACCGCCAGGTCACGTTCTGGCCCTACGGCACCCCCGTAGACCCGGATGATCCGGACGCGGCCCCCTGGGAAGCCGCGGCCACCCTCCTCGCTCGCCTCCACCGCACCCCCGCCCCGACCCCGCTCCCACCGATGCGCGGCCCCCTGAAGGCGGTCCGCGCGATCACCCGCCTCCGCGAGGCCGTCGGCGGTCACCCCGCCGCCGCCCCCGTCCTGCACGCCTGGACCCTGCTCCCGGCGTGGGCCCGCGCGGAGGCACCCCAGCCGGACACGACCACCCTCTGCCACGGGGACCTCCACCTCGGCCAGCTCGTCCGCCACCCGGCCCCCGACGGCCCCTGGCTGCTGATCGACGTCGACGACCTGGGTGTGGGAGTCCCCGGATGGGACTTGGCCCGCCCGGCGGCCTGGTACGCCTGCGGCCTGCTCCCGCCCGACGAGTGGACCCGCTTCCTGGCCGCGTACCGCGCGGCCGGCGGCCCGGCGGTTCCCGCGGCCGGCGACCCCTGGGCCGCCCTGGACGTCCCGGCCCGCGCCCTCACCGTGCAGACGGCCGCCCTCGCCATCGTCAAGGCGGTCAGGGCGGGCCGCCCGCTCGACGAGGTGGAGGAGGCGGTCGTGGACGCCTGTGACCGAATGGGTTCCGTCCCGCCCGAGTTGACGCCCGGATTCGCGAAGTAGGGTGCAACCGACCAGGGTCGGACGGAGTCTGTCCTGGGGAAACACGAAGACGTACCAACGGCCGAGGAGTTGAGCCGAGCATGCAGTGTCCGAAGTGCCATGCGCCGATGCACACGTACAACCGCAACGGTGTCCAGATCGAACAGTGCAGCAACTGCCGGGGGATCTTCCTCGACTACGGCGAGCTGGAGGCGCTGACCCGCGTGGAGTCGCAGTGGCAGCAGCCCGCCCCGCCGCCCCCGGGCCCGCAGGCCTACCCCGCCCCACCCGCGCCCGCCTGGGGCGCCCCGCACGGCGGCGGTCACGGCGGTGGCCACTACGGCGGTCACGGCGGCCACCACCGCCACAAGAGCTTCGGCCACATGCTGTTCTCCAGCTGACCGGTACACGGAAGAACCCCCGGCCGTACGAGACGGCCGGGGGTTCCGGAATGTGGACGATACTGGGATTGAACCAGTGACCTCTTCCGTGTCAGGGAAGCGCTCTCCCGCTGAGCTAATCGTCCTCGGGACCACGATCCGGGGATCATGGGTGGTGCGTGCGCGATACTGGGATTGAACCAGTGACCTCTTCCGTGTCAGGGAAGCGCTCTCCCGCTGAGCTAATCGCGCGGGGATCCTCGCGGACCAGGTCCTTGCGGACCAGTGGACGATACTGGGATTGAACCAGTGACCTCTTCCGTGTCAGGGAAGCGCTCTCCCGCTGAGCTAATCGTCCTTGGAGGTGGAGACGGGATTTGAACCCGTGTAGACGGCTTTGCAGGCCGTTGCCTCGCCTCTCGGCCACTCCACCAGGAGTGCGGGGGGTCGGGAAGATCCCCCACTTTCCTGCGAGCGGACGACCAGGTTCGAACTGGCGACCTCAACCTTGGCAAGGTTGCGCTCTACCAACTGAGCTACGTCCGCTTGTCGTTTCCGCTCGGCTTGCGCGTCGCGGCGACGAGTTGAACTCTAGCGGATTCCCCGGCCAGCACAAAAACGCGTTTGTGCAGCGTGCTGGCCTGCGACTACGGGAACGCATGGTCAGGGCACCCGCGGTGACACGGCCGGGCAACCTGTGAGACACCCGCCATAGACTCGACGGCGTGCTCGACCTCGTTCCTCTCGCCCGTTTCGGCGGCCGTGTCGCCACCGGCCTCCTCGATGTCACCAGCGATCCCGCGGCCCTGGACTCCACCGGCTTCTGGGCGGTCGCGGCCGACTTCGAGGGCCGTCTGACCTGCGCGCGCTTCCGCGACGTACGACCCGAACCGGTTCCGGCACCCGCCCCCGGGGCCTGGCACGGCCCCGCGACCGACGCCTGGACGACTTCCCTCGACCGGGCCGCCTACACCGCCGGCGTCCGCCGTATCCGGGAGCACATCGCGGCCGGCGAGGTCTACCAGGCGAACCTGTGCCGCGTCCTGTCCGCGCCGATCGGCCCCGACGCCGACGTGGACGCCCTCACCGCGCTGCTCGCGCGCGGCAACCCGGCGCCGTACGCAGGAACGATCCGGCTGCCCGGTCACGGCGTGGAGATATCCACCGCGTCACCCGAACTCTTCCTGCGCCGTTCCGGGCGGGTCGTCGAGTCCGGACCGATCAAGGGCACCGGGCGGACGGAGGCGGACCTGCTGCGGAAGGACTACGCCGAGAACGTGATGATCGTGGACCTGGTCCGCAACGACCTCGGGCGCGTCTGTGCCACGGGGACCGTGACCGTGCCGGACCTGTGTGTCGTCGAGAAGCACCCCGGTCTCGTCCATCTCGTGTCGACGGTCCGGGGTGAGCTGCCCGCGGAGGTCGGTTGGCCGGAGCTGCTGGGCGCCGCCTTCCCGCCCGGGAGTGTCACCGGCGCCCCCAAGTCCAGTGCCCTGCGCATCATCGACGCCCTGGAGACCGCGCCCCGCGGCCCCTACTGCGGGGGCATCGGCTGGGTCGACGCGGACCGGGGCACCGGCGAACTGGCCGTCGGCATCCGCACGTTCTGGATCGACCGTGCCGAGCGCGTGCTCCGCTTCGGCACCGGCGCCGGCATCACCTGGGGGTCGGACCCCGAGGGGGAGTGGCGGGAGACCGAGCTGAAGGCGTCCCGGCTGCTCGCGGTAGCGTCGGGCGCGTACGAGGTGAGCGGAGGGGCTCTTTCATGAAGATCTGGCTCGACGGCGGGCTCCAGGACATCGAGTCCGCCCGCGTCTCCGTCTTCGACCACGGACTGACCGTGGGCGACGGCATCTTCGAGACGGTGAAGGCGACGGAGGGCAAGACCTTCGCGCTGACCCGCCATCTCGACCGGCTGACCCGCTCCGCGCGCGGCCTCGGCCTCCCCGACCCCGACCTCGACGAGGTCCGCCGCGGCTGCGCGGCCGTACTCGACGCCAACCCGATGCCGTTCGGCAGGCTCCGCGTCACCTTCACCGGTGGCCACGGCCCCCTCGGATCGGACCGCGGCGAGCACGGGCCGACGCTGGTGGTCGCCCTCGGCGAGGCGAAGCGCCGCCCCGACTCCACAGCCGTGATCACCGTCCCGTGGACCCGCAACGAACGCGGCGCCCTCGTCGGCCTCAAGACCACGTCCTACGCCGAGAACGTCGTCGCCCTCGCCCGCGCCCGCCAACACGGCGCCTCCGAGGCCCTGTTGGCCAACACGGTCGGCCAACTCTGCGAAGGCACAGGGTCGAACGTCTTCGTCGTCCTGGACGGCGAGATCCACACCCCGCCGGTCACCTCCGGCTGCCTCGCCGGTGTCACCCGCGCCCTGACCGTCGAATGGACCGGCGCCAAGGAGACCGACCTGCCGCTGGACGTCCTGGAGCGCGCGGACGAGGTCTTCCTGACGTCGTCACTGCGGGACGTACAGGCCGTCCACCTGCTCGACGACCGCCAACTCCCGGGCGTGGCAGGGCCGGTGACCTCCAAGGCGATGCGTGTCTTCGACGAGCGGTCGGCCGACGACCTTGATCCGTAGAAGCCTGATTTATTGGGCTGACCTGGTGCTCCGGGTCGGGTAGAACACAGGTGATGACCACGACCCTGCGGCCGACCGAGCCGCTTCAGCGCGAGGCCGACGGGACGCGTTCACGCCGGTACCAGGTGTGTGTGAACAGCCGTCCCGTCGGGACGATTCACCTCGCCACGAGTCCGTTCTTCGGCGACTCGGTGGCCCAGATCCTGGACCTGGCCATCGAGGAACCGGACCGCCGGCGTGGCCGGGGCACGGTGGCCGCGCTCGCCGCCGAGGAAGTGGTGCGGGGCTGGGGCTGCGACCGGATGGAGGTCTCCGTGCCAGCCGACGCGGAGGCGGCGCTGAAAGTGGCGACGGCCCTCGGTTACGTCGTGCGCAACCGCCGCATGGACAAGCCGCTCGGCGACACCGCGCCCGAACTGCCCGCCGGAAGCAGGGCCCGGCCCATGGCCGAGGAGGAATACGGCCCCTGGAAGCAGCAGCACACGGAGAACTTCGTCCGGAGCTGGGCCGACCGCGGGATACCGGAGGGGGAGGCCCGGACCCGGGCTCTACAGAGCAACACCGAACTGCTGCCCGACGGACTCGCCACCCCGGACATGGACTTCAGCGTCCTGGAGCACGAAGGGGTCGCGGTGGGCACCCTCTGGACAGGCCTCCGTGACGGCGTGGCCTTCGTCTACAAGGTCGAGTCCGACGCCCGCTACCGGGGCAAGGGCCACGGCCGCTCCCTGATGCTCCTGGCCGAGGCGCAGGGCATCGCGGCCGGACTGCCGACCATCCGGCTGAACGTCTTCCAGGGCAACACCCCGGCCGAGCGGCTCTACGAGTCACTCGGCTACGAGACGGTCACCTACCACCTGTACAAGAGCCTGCTCTGAGCCGTGCGTCGAGACTCGCTCCGGGGCTCACACGCCCTCGGCGAGCAGCCGGTCGGCGATCTCCTCGACGCGGGCGCGCAGCCCTTCCTGGCTCTTGCCGCCGTCGAGGCGTTCGCCGTCGATGACATACGTCGGGGTGCCGGTCACGCCGATGGCCTTGCCCTCGGCCTGGTCGGCGTCGACGATCAGGATGTGCCGGCCGTCGATCAGCGCGGTGTCGAACTCCTCCGAGTCCAGGCCGAGTTCGCCGGCCACCTCGACCAGGAAGGGTTCTCCCCCACGGTCCAGCTCCTCGACCCGGGCGAGCACGGCCTCGACGTAGTCCCAGCCCCGGCCCTGCTCCACGGCCTCCTCGGCGGCCTGCGCGGCGGCGAAGGAGTGCTTGTGCTTGTCCACGGGGAAGTGCCGCAGCCGCAGTTCCAGCCGGTCGCCGTAGCGGGCCCGCAGGGCGCGCAGATCGTCCAGCGCGGTACGGCAGTCCGGGCACTGGAGCTCGCACCAGACGTCGAGGACGGGGGTGCGCGCGGGGGAGAGGTCACTCATGGGACCAGTCTCCCAGCCCCGGATCCACCGTCCCAACCGGGATCACGGCGACCACGGGGCGCGGGCGTACGACGACGACCGGCACCTGGGGAGGATGCGACCCGGAGATGTCCCTGATGTCCTACCGGGGCATGGCATCCCGGGTACCGGACGGTGCAGGATGGAAGGGACGAAGTGCGACCTGCCGGACCGATGTGTCCGAGCGGACCGGCCGACCTCGTCCGACCGAGACTGTCCGACGGAACTGCCTGGAGGACCGGATGATTGCCGAGACCGTCTGTTCCGCCGTTTCCGCGGCAGGCCTGGGCATCGCGGCGGTCACCGCGTACCGCAAGCGTTTTCTCTCCGCCGCGCGCATCGCCGCCTATTCGCTGGTGCCCGTGGGCCTGGTGATGACCGGTGTCGTCGGCTGGGCCGCCGACACCGCGTTCAGTCCCGTCGCCTGGGCGGGTTTCGTCGTACTCGGCGGCGCCTGGCTGCTCTTCTCGGGCACCCGCGCCGTGGAGCGCCGCCGTGGTGGCGGCACCCGCAAGGAGCGCAGGGCGGCCCGCGCCTCGGACCGGTCGGACGCGGTGGCGCCCACGGCCTCCGCGCCCTCCCTCGGCCCGGCCGTACGCCCGGCGGCCCGGCCCGCCGCCGCGCCCCGCGCCAAGAGCGGGGACGACTTCAGCGACATCGAGGCCATCCTGAAGAAGCACGGCATATGAAGAAGCACGGCATATGACGGCCGCACAGCGACTGAAACGACACAGAGCGAGCCGGGTCCGCCGGTAAGTGCTCAGGACGCGACGCGACCCGAAACGGACATCACGGAATTCGGCGAACTCCCTCTCCTATCGGGCGTGTTGATCGCGTGAGGGGTCCTCGCTGCGTCATCATCGCGGCGAGATGCTGGACACGACACAGAGCGACGCCGCGCCGCCGAAGGACGAGCCGCGCGGCTGCCTTTTCGCCCTTTCCCAGCCACCGCTGATGATCTTCCTTGCGGTGATCGGGTGTCTGCTGCTCATGGCCTCGCTGCACGACCTGCTGATGCTGTGAGCCGTACTCGTGGTCCCCGACGTCACCCGCCGGGGGCCACGACCTCATCGAGAGACGCCGGCCCTCAGCCCGCGGCTTCCTTGCGCCGGGCCCGGTACGCGGCGACATGCAGCCGGTTTCCGCAGGTCCGGCTGTCGCAGTACCTGCGCGAGCGGTTCCGGGAGAGGTCGACGAAGGCGCGCCTACAGTCCGGGGCCTCGCAGCGGCGCAGCCGCTCCTGCTCGCCGGCCACCACGAAGAACGCGAGCGCCATCCCGCAGTCGGCGGCGAGATGGTCGGCGACCGAGGCACCGGGCGCGAAATAGTGCACGTGCCAGTCGTAACCGTCGTGGTCCGTGAGGCGGGGTGTGGTGCCCGCGGCGGCGATCAGGTCGTTGATCACTCCTGCCGCGGTCCGGGGGTCCGGCGCCCCGAAGACCGCGGTGAACCGGCCGCGGATCTTGCGCACGGCGGAGAGATCGAACTCCGAGAGCTCGCCGATATCGCTCATCTCGTGGTTTCGTACGAAATCCGTTAGCAGCGCGACGTCCGACAGTCCGTCCGGCGCCGCGGCGTCCTCCGGTGCGGTGTTCACCAGATCCACCACGGTGTCGAGGGCACACCGGGTGTCGTGGGTGATCAGCACGTTTAGCTCCCTGGCCTGGGGGTCGGGCGGGCGCCCGCCGATGCTGGCCGATGGTAGTGGCTTCCCGGAGGGTGGCCCCTGCCTCTATGAACGCCTTCGTGTCCCTCACGGTTCCCCGGACTACGGAGAGTCGCCGGGAACGGGCGCCGCACCGCACGCACCGGCGCCGCCCCCGCGACGAATCGCGGCGACGGCGCCGGTGTGTGCCATATGCGGTTGTCCAGGCCCGAGCCGTCTCCCCGAGTTCGGACGGCGCCGGGTGGTTCTGGGTCGGGGCCTTGCGCTAGCTCTCCGCCAGGATGTGCGACAGCTCCTGATCCAGGTCGAAGTGCCGGTGCTCCGTGCCGGGTGGCACGGCGGCGTCCGTCCGCTTCAGGAAGGACTCCAGGGCCCGTGCGGGAGCCTCCAGCAGGGCTTCGCCCTCGGGAGAGCTCAGTGCGATGCAGACGACGCCCTGACCGTGACTACGGGATGGCCAGACACGGACGTCGCCGGTACCGGTGGGCCGGTGGAGGCCCTCCGCGAGAAGGTCGCGGGCGAACACCCACTCGACGGTCTCCTCGGCTCCGGTGTGGAAGGTGGCGTGCACGGCGTAGGGGTCGGCCGTGTCGTACCTCAGGCCTGCGGGAACAGGCAGGGATGACTCGCTCGACACAACGAGGCGCAGGTGCAGCTCGCAGCTGACCGTGGTGTTCATAAGCGCCAGGGCCTTTCGCTCAGTGTGCGCTCGGGGATTCGCACGTCGGCGAAATCGACATGCCACCTACGGTGCCGTTGTAAACCCCTCTGAGTGTTTTGCGTGCCTTTACGTAACTCTTCCGGCCGAGGGCTCGATCGCTCGGTGCGGCCATTCCGGTGACCGGATTCCCTCGGGTAGGGTTTGTCCGTATGAATACGGGGAGTGACGGGCCGGGTGAGGTTGTCGTGGCGTCGGACGGAGTGGTCGACGAGGCGCCGGACGGGACAGGGGCGGACGAGGCGCGGGACGAGCGGGGGCTCGGTTCCAAGGCGCCGGAATTCGTCAAGGCGCGCCGCGCGCTGCATCTGAGCTGGCAGGTCGGTGTCTTCGTGATCGGCCTCGCGGTCGTGGCCGCGGGCATCGTCATGCTGCCGCTGCCGGGACCCGGCTGGGTGGTGATCTTCGGCGGTATGGCGATCTGGGCGACCGAGTTCGTCTGGGCGCAGCTGGTGCTCCGCTGGACGAAACGCAAGGTCACCGAGGCGGCACAGCGCGCGCTCGACCCTGCCGTACGTCGCCGTAACATCGTCCTGACCTCGATCGGCCTGGTGATCGTGATCGTCCTTGTGGGCGTCTACGTCTGGAAGTTCGGTGTCGTGATGCCCTGGAAGATCAAGGACCAGTGACCCGCGGGCGGCGCCCGGGCGCCTTCCCGTGCTGGTCGGAGGCACCCGCTGACATGGGGTAACGTTCTCCGTGCGTCCGGGCGATTAGCTCAGTGGGAGAGCGCTTCGTTCACACCGAAGAGGTCACTGGTTCGAACCCAGTATCGCCCACCCGGACCGACGGCCCGCCTGTGATCACACAGGTGGGCCGTCGTCGTTCGTCCGCCGATGGCGAGGGGTCAACTCCCCGCCGCCCAGGCCTTTTTCGGCCGGTCGCCGACGGAGTGCGGCAGGCCGCTTTCTGTTCGGCCGGCCGATCGAGGGCGCCTCACCTGCGGTGTCCGCCCCGCCGCTCCCGCCGCGCGCCCGGCGGCGCCGTCGTAGCGCTCAGCCGGTCCACAAGAAATTCCTGTCCGAATCATTGACGCACCCCGAGGGCCTCCGTAACTTGTGCCAGCAAGCGCTTACTTGAAACGATTCATGCAGGTGGCAACGACGCTACGGGGAGGGCCCGCCATGGGAACCGGCACGAATGTGGAGAGGCGTACGGTCTTGAAGGCCGCCGGAGTCTCGGCGGTCACGCTGGGGCTGGCCGCGACGGCCTGCGGTGGCGACGACGGCACGTCCGCGGACGGGACGGTGACGATCCGTTACTCGTGGTGGGGTGCCGAGGAGCGGGCGAAAAAGATCAATCAGTCCATCGCGCTCTTCGAGAAGAAGTATCCGAAGATCAAGGTGAAGACGGACTTTCAGACGTATCAATCGTTCTGGGAGAAGTTCCAGACGCAGGCCGCGGGCGGAAATCCGCCGGACGTATTCCAGAACGCCGTCGGATTTCTTCGGAAGTACGACAAGAGAGGCATTCTGCTCGACCTCAACTCACAGGTAAAAGCAGGCAATCTGAGCCTGGATCACTTCCGCGCCGGCGTCACCAAGGTCGGCGAGGTCGACGGAAAACAGCTCGGTGTTCCGGTCGGCTCCAACACCATGGCGCTGGTCATCGACAAAAAGGTGTTCGAGGAGGCGGGCGTCGACCCGGCCACGGGCTGGACCTGGGACGACTACTTCAAGGCCCTCAAGACGATCCACGACAAGACGAAAGTCCCGGGCGACACGGGGTACTTCGCCATCATGTACCTGTACGACCTCTACCTGCGCCAGAACGGCAAGGCGTTCTTCACCAAGGACGGACTCGGTTTCGACAAGTCCGATCTGACGGAGTGGTGGACGGACGGCTACGGCCGTGTGAAGGCCGGAATCGTCACCGATCCGAAGGTCGTCGCCCAGGACGCGCCCAAGTCCTCGCTCTCCGCCGGACACGGCGCCTCGGAGTTCACCTGGGACAACTTCACCGTCCGCTACTCGGCGGAGGGCAGCAGCACCTACGGCCTCGCCCCGATCCCCACCATGGACGGCAAGGACACCGGCCAGTACCTCGCCTCGCTGATGCTCAGCGCCTCCGCCCACACCTCGCACCCCAAGGAAGCCGCGCAGTTCATCGACTTCATGGTCCACGACCCGGCGGTCGGCACGATCATGGGCTACGACCGCGGCATCCTGGCGAGCACCGAGCAGTACGCGGCGTTCAAGCCCACCGACACGGTGAGCAAGGAGATCGCGCGGTACGAGGACACCACCGCCAAGTCCGGCGTCCTCGGCACGATCACCCCGCACCCCTCCGGCGCCGACACCGTCGAGGCCGCCTTCCTGCGCATCGGCGGTGACCTCGGCCAGGGCAAGACCAAGGTCACCGACGCGGTGAAGCAGTTCTTCACCGAGTCCGAGGCCGCCTTCCAAGCCTGATGGGAACCGCCGTGACGCTCGTCAAGGACTCCGTGCCCACCACCCGGAAGGCACGCTCCGCCGCCCCTGTCGGCAAGGGGCGGCGGAGCCGCCGGGAGAACCTCGCCGGCTATCTCTTCATGTCCCCCTGGATCGCGGGCTTCCTGCTGCTGACCGCGGGCCCGATGGCCGCCTCGCTCTACTTCGCGTTCACCGACTACAACCTCTTCAACAGCCCGAAGTGGGTCGGCTTCGACAACTTCACCGCGATGTTCGACGACCCGCGGTGGCAAAAATCGGTCGAGGTGACGGCGAAGTACGTCGTCATCGGCACCCCGCTGAAGCTGCTGCTCGCCCTCGGCGTCGCCCTGCTGCTGGCCCAGAGCCGCCGCGGCCAGGCCTTCTACCGGGCCGCGTTCTACGCTCCCTCGCTGATCGGCGCGAGTGTCTCGATCGGCTTCGTCTGGCGGTCGCTCTTCTCCGACGGCGCCGTCGTGGACCGTACGCAGTCCTTCCTCGGCTTCCACGTCGGCGGCTGGGTCGGCAACGCCGACTGGGTCCTCTACTGCCTGGTCGCCCTGACCGTCTGGCAGTTCGGGGCGCCCATGGTCATCTTCCTGGCCGGACTCAAACAGGTGCCCCGGGAGCTGTACGAGGCCGCCGAGATGGACGGCGCGGGACCCTTCCGCCGCTTCTGGAGCATCACGCTCCCGATGATTTCCCCGGTGCTGTTCTTCAACGTGCTGCTGGAGACCATCCACTCGTTCCAGATCTTCGGCTCGGCGTACGTCGTCTCCAACACGTACTGCGGTCCCGCCGACGCCACGCTCGTCTACACCTGTTACCTCTACCAAAAGGGCTTCAAGGACGCCCAGATGGGCTTCGCCGCCGCGATGGCCTGGATGCTGCTGCTCGCCGTGGCCCTGGTGACGGCCGTCCTCTTCTGGTCGCAGAAGAAGTGGGTGCACTACGAGGAGGACGCCCGATGAGCGCCACCACCACGAAGCCCCCCGTCCTCGGCCGCAGGCACACCGGTTCCCTGGTCTGGCACCTCGGCGCGCTGCTGATCCTCGCGGTGATCCTCTATCCGGTGATCTGGGTCGTCGGCGCCTCGTTCAAGCCCAGCAAGGACATCATCAACAGCCTCCAACTCTTCCCGGGCCACCCCATCCTGTCCAACTTCAAGGGCCTCGCCGACGGCATAGCCGACATCAGGATCTGGACCTTCTTCCAGAACTCCCTTTTCTACGCGCTCGGTTCGGTCATCGGCATTCTCGTCTCCTGCTCGCTGACGGCGTACGCCTTCGCCCGTATCCGCTTCGCCGGCCGCAACCTGCTCTTCTCCCTCATGATCGGCACGCTCCTGCTGCCGTACCACGTGCTGCTGATCCCGCAGTACGTCATGTTCCAGAAGCTCCAACTGGTCAATACCTACGTCCCGTTGCTCATCGGCAAATACCTGGCGACCGAGGCCTTCTTCGTCTTCCTGATGGTCCAGTTCATGCGGAACCTGCCGAAGGAACTGGACGAGGCCGCCCGCCTCGACGGCTGCGGACACCTCCGCATCTACTGGTCGATCGTGCTGCCGCTGTGCCGGCCCGCGCTCATCACCAGCGCGATCTTCACCTTCATCAACGCCTGGAACGACTTCATGGGCCCATTGATCTACCTCAATGAACCAAGTAAGTACACCGTCTCCCTGGGCCTGATGATGTTCCGCGACTCCGACGGTGTGGCTGCCAACTACGGCGGCATGATCGCCATGTCGCTGGTCGCGCTGCTGCCGGTGCTGCTGTTCTTCCTCGCCTTCCAGCGGTACTTGATCGACGGTATGGCGACCTCTGGACTGAAGGGCTGAGACGGTGGCCGGAGCACGTGTGAAAGCGCGCGGGGAGTCGGTCTTCGCCGAGCGGTTCGGGGTGTTCGCCGAATGTCTGCTCACCGGGGTGTGGATCGCCGTCGCGTCGGCGGGAGTTGTCACCTATCCCGCCGCGTTCGCCGCCGGGGCACGGCACTTGAGGCGCCGTACCGGTCATGTGGGCGGCGGCTGGCGGGAGTTCGTCGCGGACTTCCGGGCGGCCGTGCGCGGCGGGTGGGTCGTCGGCCTCGCCGGATGGGGCGCGGGGGCCGCTGTGTGGGTGGACGTCCAGGCCGTGCGCGCCGGGCTGCCCGGTGGGCCGCTCGTCGGTGCCGTCGGTGTGTTCGCGCTGCTCGGCCTCGTCGTCGCCGGCATGCGCGCGGCGGCGGTCTGGACGCCGGGGGACACCTGGCGGGCCCTGCTCGCCGAGGCCGGCCGCCGTACGGTCCTCGACCCCGCCGGTTCCTTCCTGCTCATCGGCGGACTGGTCCTCACCGGCTGCTCCGCCCTGCTCATCGCACCGCTGGCGGTCCCCGTACTGGGGGCGGTCGCAGCGGCGGCCGTCGCGGTGGAGGAGCGGTACCGCCACCGCTGACGGCGGCCGGTTCTACGGCAGTGGGCCGCTGCCGTATCTCTCATCTGTCATGCCCCTGACCAAACGGACGTGGAAAACGCTACCCGCACGGAAAGGAAAGGCCATGTCTCCCATCCCCCGCAGGTCCCTCCTCAAGGCAGCCGCTGCCGCCGGAGCCGCCGCGCAGTTCAGCTGGGCGCTAGGGGCGAAGGACGCCCAGGCCGCGCCCAGAGCCGCGGCGGCCGACGACGATCCGGTGACCCTCGACTGGCTGGAGGACGGCGGTCTCGGCGCCGCGCCCGGTTCCACGCTCGGCGTGCCGTGGCCGATGGGCACCTACCAGGAGGGCCAGACCTTCGCGCTGACGGATGCCCAGGGCGCGGCCGTTCCCGTGCAGTCCTGGCCGCTCGCCTACTGGCCCGACGGATCGCTCAAGTGGACCGCGCACGCGGTGAGTTCGGGCTCCGGCAAGCTCACGCTCACCGCCGGGGACACGGCCGCTCCCGACAAGAAGGTCACCGTCGACAAGAGCGGCGGCACCATCGACGTGTCGACCGGGGTCATCACCGCGAAGATCGGCAAGAACGGCTCCACCCTCATCAAGTCGGTCACCAGGGGCGGCACGGAGATCGCGAAGAACGGCCGCCTCGTCCTCATCCGCCAGCCGGAGATCGAGGACGAGGACCAGGGCGCGGTGAAGACCGAGCGCTTCGACGGAGTGATCGGCGAGGTCACCGTCGAACAGGACGGCCCGGTAAGGGCGGTGGTCCGCGTCGACGGCAAACACCGCAAGGGCGGCCGGAGTTGGCTGCCGTTCTCGATCCGCCTCTACTTCTACGCGGGCGCCGACTCCTTCCGCATGGTCCACACGATCACCTTCGACGGGACAGTGGAACCGGGCAAGGCCAGCGGTGACTTCATCCGCGGCCTCGGCGTCCGCTTCACCGTGCCGATGCGGGACGCGGCCTACGACCGTCACATCCGCATCGGCGGCGAGGGAACAGGCCTGCTGCGCGAGGCAGTTCAGGGCATCACGGGCCTGCGCCGCGACCCGGGCGCGAGCGTCCAGGCCGCCCAGTACGCGGGCCAGAAACTCGCCGATCCCGCCACCTGGGACCAACGGGTCACGACCCGCCTCCAGTACATCCCCAAGTGGGGCGACTACACCCTCTCCCAGCTCTCCGCCGACGGCTTCACCCTGCGCAAGCGCACCACGAAGGGCTACGGCTGGATCCCCGCCGGAGGTGGCGGGCACGCGTCCGGATTCGGGTACGTCGGCGGGGCGAGCGGCGGATTCTCCTTCGGGCTGCGGGACTTCTGGGAGAAGTTCCCCGCACAGCTCGACATCCGGGACGCGCACACCGACGAGGCCGAGGTCACCCTCTGGCTCTGGTCGCCCGAGGCCCAGCCGATGGACCTGCGCTTCTACCACGACGGCATGGGCCAGGACACCTACGCCAAGCAGCTCGAAGGCCTCGAAATCACCTACGAGGACTACGAGCCCGAGTTCGGCACCCCGTACGGCATCGCCCGCACCTCCGAACTCCTCTTCTGGGCCAACGAGTCGACGCCGACGCCGGATGCCCTCGCCCAACAGGTGGCGGCCGTACGGGTGTTGCCCCAACTGGCCGCTCCACCACAGCAGTTGATCAAGTCCAAGGTCTTCGGCCCCGGCCTCTACTCCGAGCCCGACCGCTCCACCGCCGCCAAGGCGAAGATCGAGGACCACCTCGACTTCCTCTTCACCTACTACAAGAACCAGGTGGCGCAACGCCGTTGGTACGGCTTCTGGGACTACGGCGACTTCATGCATTCCTACGACACCGTCCGCCACCAGTGGCGCTACGACATCGGCGGCTACGCCTGGGACAACTCCGAGCTGTCGCCGGACATCTGGCTCTGGTTCGCGTACATCCGATCGGGCCGCTCGGACGTCTTCCGCTTCGCCGAGGCGCTCACCCGGCACACCGGCGAGGTAGACGTCTACCACCTGGGCGAATGGGCCGGGTTGGGCACGCGGCACGGCATCCAGCACTACGCCGACAGCGCCAAGCAGCAGCGCATCGCCAACACCACCTACCGGCGCTACTACTACTTCCTCACCGCGGACGAACGCGTCGGCGACCTCATGGCCGCGAACGTCGACTCCGACGAGACCTTCCTCGTCCTCGACCCGATCCGCAAGATCCGCACCGCGCCGTACACGCCCGACCGGCACGCCCTGTCGATCGGATTCGGCACGGACTGGAGCGGGTTGGTGTCGGCGTGGCTGACCGAGTGGGAGCGCAGGGGCCCCAAGTGGGAGAAGGCGAAGGCGCGCGTCCTGTCCACGATGGAGACGATCGCCGCCCAGCCCAACGGATTTGTGCAGGGCAGCGGGCTCTACGACCTCGACACCGGCAAGTTCGCCGTCGCCTCCGCGCCCGTGGTCTCCGTCTCGCACCTCTCGGCGGTCTTCGGCCTCAACGAGCTGTGCGCGGAGCTGATTTACCTGGTCGACATGCCCAAGTTCAAGGAGGTGTACATGGATTACTGCCGCTACTTCAACGCCTCCAAGACCGAACAGGCGGCACGCTACGGCTCCAACTTCGGCACCCTGCTGCTCTTCCAGGGCCATTCACGCCTCGACGCCTACGCCGCCGTACAGCTCGACGACGCGACACTCGCCAAGCGGGCCTGGACGAAGTTCTACGGCTCCGACGGCTACATGGAGACCTCGCCGTGGAAGACGGAGGCGTTGAACGGTCCGGTCACCCTGGTCCCCGGCAGCGAGGCCGCGTGGGTGTCGTCGAACGACACCGCGCTGTACGGCCTCGCCGCCATCGAGAACCTGGCGCTGCTCGGCGACAAGATGCCCTAGCCCAGGGCTAGTTCATCCTCCCCAGGACCTCCCGCACCCGCCGGGCGTCCCGGATCCGCTGCTCGTAGGTCGCGCCGAGTGCGAGCAGCAGGAGTCCGGCGAGGGCGGGAGGTGCCCAGCGGGGGAGGGCATCGACCACCTGGGCTATGTACGGGGCGAGTTCGTGCAGCGCGTCCAGCGCGAGGGTGGTGCCGCCGAGCACGAGCGGTGCCTGGAGGCGGTGCCGGGCTCCGAGCAGCGTGACGGCCAGCGCGGCCGTGCCCAGCAGCAGGGGGCGCGTCCAGTGCGGGTCCGTCCAGGCCGCGAGGAGGCTCGGCGCGAGCGTGACGGCGAGCCCGGGGCCGTAGGCGGTCCAGGACGTGGCGCTCGGGTCGCGGCGCCTGCGCAGCGCGCCGACGAACAGCGCGGGGACGGTCACCGGCAGTGTGTACGCCTCGGGGTCGGTGACGTTCCAGGTGCCCAGCCGCACCCAACTGGCGAGGACGAAGAGGGCGGCGGCCACGTAGCCGAGACTCCTGCGCTCGGGTCGTACCGCCGTACCCGCCACTATCACCCCGCACAGGGCCAACACCAGGGCCAGCATGGGAAGTTCGGGCGTCGCGAGACCGATCGCCAACACACCCGCGACCGCGCCCGAGACCTCGACCACCACCGTCGTGACCGGATCGGTGAGACGTGCGGCGAGCAGCGCGGCCGTCATGGGTACGACGAGCACCAGCAACGCGGTGTGCTGGGGCTGCCAGTTGAGAGAGGCGCCCACCGCGCAGGCGAGAGCGGTGGCGTAGCCGAGGGAGAAGGCGGCTGAGACCGGTGTGATGCGCCCGCGCCAGGCCACGCCCGCCAACAGGGCGGTCAGCGAGGCGAGTACGGCGAGCGTGGCCGGTTCGGAGGCCAGCGAGAGGGTGGCCAGGCCGAGGGAGGTGAGCAGGGCGAGGATCGTGGCGGTGCGGTACGCGAGGCAGAGCAGCGCCACGGCGATGAGCCCCTGCGTCAACAGGCCGACGGCGTACGGCAGTTGCAGCGCGGCCGGGACGATCGTCGCCGTCAGCCATGCCAGGGTGAGGGCGGCGGGCAGGGCCCGTGGCCGCCACGTGGTGCCGCGGACCGTGAGGGCCAGTACCGCGGCGACCGCCACGAGCACCAGCGGAGCGGCGGTCTGGTATTCCGGCCACCCGATGTCCACCGTCGCCGCGGCACGCGCGTCGACCGGCGCGCCGGACCAGACGCGGGACACCCACGCGACCGGGCCGACCAGGGTGGTGACGACGACGGGCACCGTCCACAGCAGCGCGATCGCCTGTACGACGGCGGAGGCTCCGCCGAGACCGCGCCGCACCGGCTCGGGCAGCGGGCCCCGCACAAGCGCCAACAGGCCGATCCCGCACGCCAGATAGCCCAGAACCGTCCAGTCGAACGGCAGCGGTACACGTAGCAGGCCACCGAGCGCGGCGACCACGAGGAGCCCGCCCGTCATGGCCGTAGCCGTCCGCAGCCTCGGGCCGGGGACGAGCCACGCGGCGCCGAACGCGCCCGCCGCCGCGAGGACCAGGAGCGCCGCCGCACGGGCGGCGGCGCCCGGGCCGGCCGCCGACAAGGAGATCAGGCCGGCCGCCAGCACGCCCCAGCCGCCCATCGCGAACGCGCCGCCGATCGCGACGACACGCACCGCCTTCGGGGCCACCCGGAGCGCGATCATCATGTCGATCACGGCGGTCAGCAGCACCGCCGCCGTGATCGTGTGCATGCCTCCGTCGGCCGCGATCACCCAGAGAACCAAGGTGAGTTGGGCGACCACGAGCGCGGCGGGGAGCGGGAGGAGCAAGGTCGTGCCCGGTTCCGGACGAGTGGCGGGGCGGGCGACGGCCGGGCTCGGGAGCGCCGCCGTTCCGATGCCGTACGCCGCCCACAGCGCGGCCAGGACCGTCGTCGCCGCCGCGGTGAAGGTCGCGCCGTCCGCGTCCGCGAACGCGACCTCGTGCAGCGCGTAGGTGTCCAGCACCGTCAGGACGAGACCGATGCCCGCGAACGACTCGGCCGTGGAACGCAGGCCCCGCCGCAGCAGGAGCACGGGCGCGCCGAGCGCCGCCAGGGTCACCGCGCCGAGTACCAGCGCCCGGCCCGCGATCCCCATGCTGCCCCAGCTGACCAGCGTGAACGCCGTCGCGGCGAGGGTGAGCAGGAGGCCGCCGAGCAGGAGCAGCAGGTTCTGCACGCCGGGTGCGGTGGCCTCGCGGCGGGGCGTGGCGGCGGGCCGCGGCGGCGGCAGGGGCGCGGACCAGGCCGGCTGAAGCACGGTCAGCAGCCAGGCCCGGCGGTGCAGCAACTGCGCACGGCGGGCGTCCAGTTGGCGCAGCTCGGCATCGAGGAGCCGCAACTCCACGGCCGGGGACGGAATGGGCGTCATGACTCGGAGTGTGGTCCTCGTCACGCCGTACGACATGAGTACGCGTACTCAAACGCTCCCGGTTGGCGGGAGACGGGCCTTCGAACGGGCAGACTCCCGCCATGGACTGGACCCACTACCGCTTCCGCGCCCGGTGGGAGCTGCCCGCCCCGCCCGCCGTCGTCTACCCGGTCCTGGAACGGGCCGAGGAGTATCCGCGCTGGTGGCCGCAGGTGCGCGAGGTCGACCAGCTCGACGACACCACCGGCGTCATCCGCATCCGCGCGAGCCTGCCGTACACGCTGACCTTCACCGCGCGCGAAGTGCGGCGCGACCCCGCCGCCGGGGTGCTGGAGATCGCGATGACCGGCGACCTGGAGGGCTGGGCGCGCTGGACGCTCACGGCCGACGGCTCCGGCACGCTCGCCCGCTACGACCAGGAGGTCGACCTGAACCGGCCGCTGCTCAGGTGGTTCGCCGTACCCGGGCGGCCGGTGTTCCGGCTCAACCACGCGCTGATGATGCGGGCCGGACGGCGCGGACTGCTCGCGCACCTGGAAGCGGTTTGAAGGAAACCGGCGCGGGCCTGTATTGTTCAGTCCGTTCCCGGGCGATTAGCTCAGTGGGAGAGCGCTTCGTTCACACCGAAGAGGTCACTGGTTCGAACCCAGTATCGCCCACCGGGAAAAGCCGGTCCGCAACAGCGGGCCGGTTTTTTCGTATCCCGGGCATGTCTTTGTGTCCGTTGTGCGTTTTGAGGGGGGCCTCATGAGTGATGGAGAAGGCACGAGACGGAGAAGGGGACGGGGGAAGGTCACGTCCCTGCGGCGGCGCCGCATACGGTCGTTGGCCGTGATCGTCTTCGTGCTGGTGGTGTTCGGCGGGATCGGGGCCGGCTGCCAGGCGCTCTCGAACACGGAGCGGGTCACGTCGATGTGGGTCGGTGCCGAGATCCGCGCCGACGGGAGCGCGCGGATCACCGAGGTCATCGACTACGACTTCGGGCACTCGGGCGCCACGCACGGCATCTACCGTGACGTTCCGGGCTCGCCCTTCGGGGACGCGGACAACCTGCACGTCACCATGGACGGCCACAAGGTTCCCTACGAGGACACCTACGGCGACTACTACCAGGACGAGAAGGGCGAGCGGAACCTCGCCGACCGGCTCAAGGTGGGCGACCCCGGCCACACGGTCGGGGGAGTGCACCGCTACCGCATCCAGTACGTACTCCCCGACGTGGTGAAGGGCGGCAAACTCGCCTGGGACGCGGTCGGCACCGGTTGGAAGGTCGACCGGGCGAACGTGGAGATCCATGTGGTGGGCGGGTCCGGGTTCACCGGTCTCCGCTGTGAGCACGGGAGTTGGGACCACGGCAAGCCCTGTGCGGTCGAGCAGGGCGAGCCGGGACACCTCGTCGTCAAGCTCGACAAGCTCAGCGGACACGAAGGCCTCACGCTGTACGCCACCGCCGCCAAGGCCAAGGCCGCGACCCCGGCTGTCCTGCCAACGGCGCCCACCGGCAAGGCTGTTGGCACCTCCCTTCCGCAACCGCTGTACAACAGCGGGATGTTCCTCGCCGTCGCGCTGGCCTGCGTCGCGCTGACGCTCTGCACGCTGCGGTTCCTCGGGCGGGACCGGGTGCAGGAGGACGGCGGGCGGGTGCGGCGCGTCGAGGTCGAGCGGCTCGCCCGATCGGTCACCCCGTCCGCCACGCCGCCCGAGGACCTGACGCCGGCCCAGGCCGGCGTCCTGCGCCTGGAGAAAGTCACGGACCAACACAAGGTGGCCTGGCTGCTCGACGCCGCGGCCGACGGGCATCTCACCATCGAGGGAGACGGTCAGTATCCGGTCCTGAAGCGGCACGGGCGTCCGGTGAACCGGGAGATCAGGGACGTACTGGACCGGATGTTCACCGGCGGCCCCAGCCTGGCCCTCGGCTTCCGTAACCCGTCGTTCAAGGCAGGCTGGGAGGACCTCTCGGGGAAGCTGGACAACTGGCGCGAGGTGAGCGGCCTGTGGGACACGACCCTCACCCGGCGGCTCCGTGAGCGGGCGATGTTCCAACTGGGTGTGGTGTTCCTCGGGTTCGTCCTCGTGGTCACCGGCGGTGTGCTGAACGGCCTTCGCATCGCGGCCGGACTTCCCGTCCTGCTGGTGGGTGCCGTGATCTCCGGTCTCGGTCTCACCGTCCTCGCCCGGAGCTGGGAGTTGGACAGCCGTACCCCTCGCGGCAGCGCCCTCTGGCTCCAAGTCGAGGCGTTCCGACGCTACTTGGCCGACCCGGCGACCTGCCCCGACGCGCCTCCCGCCGAGGAGACCGCGGAGCGCTACACGGCATGGGCGGTCTCCCTGGGTGTCGAGGCCGCCTGGGAACAGGCCGTCGGCGCCTCGACCGCGGCAGCGAGAGCGGGGCGGGGTTTCTCGCTGGGTGTCAGTGACGTCCTGCTCGCCGCCGTCGTCTTCTCCGCGGCCAACTCGTCCTCCGGCTCGGGGAGTTCCGGCTCCGGCGGCGGCTCCTCCGGCGGCGGAGTCGGTGGCGGCGCCGGTGGTGGAGGCGGCGGCTCCTGGTGAGGTGTGGGGGCGCGCCCCCACACCGTCAGGCCGCTTCGGCCAGGCCCGGCCGGAGCGGCCAGTCCGTGCTCACCACCTCCGGTGTGCCGCTGCGGGTGAACCACGCCTGGAGTCCGCGTGCTTGGGCCGCGTGCCACGTCGACTGCAACGTGTGCAGTTCGGCGGGGGTCAGGCGCTCCAGCCGGGTCGCGAAGCGGCGGCCCAGGGCCCGTACGACTTCCAGGGAGGCCAGCGCGTCCGCGCCCGCGTCGTGCGCGCCGTCCAGCGTGACGCCGTAGTGCGCGCACAGGTCGGTGAGGGTGCGGCGGCCCTTGCGGTAGCGGTCCAGGTGTTTGTCGAGGACCCGGGGATCCAGCACCCGTAGCGTTGTCGTCTGGAACCAGTGGTCCAGTGAGGACGCGCGGTGGCGGCGCAGTTCGCGGTCCAGGAGCGTCAGATCGAAGGGCGCGTTCATCACCACCAACGGCCGTCCCATGGCCGCCTGTTCGGCCAGCTCGTCGGCTATCTCGTGCATCACCGGCGCGGGCCAGCGGCCGTTGCGCTGAAGATGCTCATCCGTCAGTCCATGGATCGCCGTCGCCCCGGCGGGCACCGGCACCCCCGGGTTCACCAGCCACCGGGAAACCCGGGGACGGGTACCGGGGGCGTCCTGGACGACGACGGCGGCCGACACTATGCGGTCGGTCTCCACATCCACGCCCGTTGTCTCCGTGTCGAACGCGGCCAACGGGCCCTCGTACCAGCACGTCATACGTACACAACTCCTCGTTCACCCACGGCAGGTGACGCACCGTCTTCTGCCTGTTTGGTGATACCCGTGCTGTTTGCGCCGTACGCCGGAAGGACACAACAGGAGTGCGGGTCTTTGCAGTTCAGCGGCCCGGTACGGGGAAACACTTGGCGTGGAAGGCGAATTGGTCATGGTGATAGCGCAGCCCGAGCGGGGCGGGCTGCTGCCCGAACGGACGGCACCCCATCGCGGATCGCTCGCCACCACCGCCTGCATGGAAACCTTGCAGGTGGGCTATCTGCACGCCGTCGCCGCGGCGGCCGGCTGCTCGCTGTCGCAGCCCTTTCCGGACAACGGCATCGACTGGCACGTCAGTCACGGCTCGCCCGGACACACGGTGGACGACGAGGTCACCATCAAGGTGCAGCTCAAGTGCACCTACCAGATCCCGCCGAACCCGCCAGGCCGCTCCTTCTCCTTCACGCTCGACAACGACCACCTGCGCAAGCTCGCCCGCACCCCGGTCTCGGTGCACAAGATCCTGGTCGTGATGCTCGTCCCGCGTTCCCAGGACGACTGGCTGCGCGCCAGCCACGACCGGCTCGACCTGCGCCACTGCTGCTACTGGGTCAATCTCGCCGGTCACGCGATCACCGGCCGGACCCGGACCACCGTGCGCATACCGACCGCGCGCATCTTCGACGACCGGGCGCTGTGCGAGATCATGACGCGGGTCGGGACGGGAGGCAGGCCATGAGGGACCGCTCGGTCGAGGAACACCTGAGGCAGGTACGGCCGCACCCCGATGACCATGCTGTCACCACCTCCTGGGAGCGCCCGCCCGAGCCCGACCAGGTCGACCCCGCCGTCCTCGGGGCCCTGCTGCGGAGGCATGGCTGGCAGCGGCGCGGCGGCGCCCCCGGACGCTACGGCCGCTGGACCCCACCGGGGCCCGGCGGCTCGGGCACCAGCCTGCTGGTCCCCGAGAGCCGGGCCTTCCCCGACAGCGACGACCTCCTCGGCGAGGCACTCATCGCGCTCGCCCGCAGCAACACCCCCTCCGCCCGCGAGGTCCTCGTCGGCCTCGCCGTACCGAGCGACGAAATCCGCTGGTGGCGGGACATCCCCACCGGCCCGGCCGGCGCCGCGCCCTGGACCGTCGAGGAGCAACTCCGCGCCGCGGCACGCCAGATGCTGCTCGCCGCCGCCCTCGCCACCCGCGCGCGAGCGGGCTACTACGGCGCCCGCCACCGCCGCCCCGCCGCCGCGTCCCTGGAACACGTCCTCGTCGGCTCCGCCCCCGGCGGCCGACAGCTCACCGCGTTCGTCCCCGTCGACACCGGCCGCACCCTCGCCGTACGCCTGCACCAGGCCCTGTACGCCACCCGCGAGGCCATCGACTACCAGCGCGCCACCGGCGGCATGGACGCCTTCGACGGGGCCGTCGAGGCGGGCGTCAGCCGCGAGTTGACCGAGGCCGTCGTCGTGCTCGTGCGCGGTACGGAGGGTGCCCGGATCGCCGTCGAGTGGGCGCCGGGCGCGGGGGTGCCCGAGGGGTGTGCCGCCCCCGCCGAGGCCGTCGAGTTCTCGCCCGGGGACCTGCCCGTGCTGCGCGCGGCCGGCGCCCGCTATCTGCGCGAGGAACCCTCCATGCCCGTGCGCATCACCGGCTCGGTGGTGCGGATGCGCAGGTCCGGGCCGCGCGGCGAGGGCACCGTACGGATGCAGGTGATCGCGGGTGCCGAGGTCGGGCACGTCCGGATGACGCTGGACGAGGAGTCGTACCGGATAGCCGGGCACGCCCACCTCGTCGGGCTCCCGGTGCGGGTGCACGGGCGGCTGGAGAGCCGGGGCGGCTTCCGCAGGCTGACCGGCGCCTCCGGGGTCGTACCCGTGCAGGTGGACGAGGCCGAGCGGGACCGGCTGATGAAGTCAATCCAGGGGGACGGGGAAAGCACTGCCTTCTTCGAGGAGGCGTGCAGCGGGGAGGACTGAGGGAGGGGAGCCCGGGGGCGACCGTTTCGCGGTGGGGCCCTTAGGGTCGGTACGATCCCCTATTGCGCGCGCTCACGGTATGGCGCCGCATCCACCCCGCAGTCAGGAGAGACCGGTGTCAGACGTCCGCGTGATCATCCAACGCGATTCCGAGCGGGAAGAGCGCACGGTGACGACGGGCACGACGGCCGCCGAGCTCTTCGCCGGCGAGCGCTCGATCATCGCCGCGCGCGTGGCCGGAGAACTCAAGGACCTGGCGTACGTCGTCTCCGAGGGTGACGAGGTCGAGGGCGTCGAGATCTCCTCCGCCGACGGCCTCAACATCCTGCGCCACTCCACCGCGCACGTCATGGCGCAGGCCGTGCAGGAGCTGTTCCCCGAGGCCAAGCTCGGCATCGGCCCGCCGGTCAAGGACGGCTTCTACTACGACTTCGACGTCGAGCGGCCGTTCACGCCCGAGGATCTCAAGGCCATCGAGAAGAAGATGCAGGAGATCCAGAAGCGGGGGCAGAGGTTCTCGCGCCGTGTCGTCACGGACGAGGACGCCCGCGCGGAGCTGGCGAACGAGCCGTACAAGCTCGAACTCATCGGCATCAAGGGCTCCGCGTCCACGGACGACGGCGCGGACGTCGAGGTCGGCGGCGGCGAGCTGACGATCTACGACAACCTCGACGCCAAGACCGGCGACCTGTGCTGGAAGGACCTCTGCCGGGGCCCGCACCTGCCGACCACCCGGAACATCCCGGCGTTCAAGCTGATGCGCAACGCCGCCGCGTACTGGCGCGGCAGCGAGAAGAACCCCATGCTCCAGCGCATCTACGGCACCGCGTGGCCCTCCAAGGAGGAGCTGAAGGCGCACCTCGACTTCCTGATCGAGGCCGAGAAGCGCGACCACCGCAAGCTGGGCAGCGAGCTGGACCTGTTCTCGATCCCCGAGCAGATCGGCTCCGGTCTCGCCGTCTTCCACCCCAAGGGCGGTGTCGTCCGCCGGGTCATGGAGGACTACTCGCGGCGCCGCCACGAGGAGGAGGGCTACGAGTTCGTCTACACCCCGCACGCGACGAAGGGGAAGCTCTTCGAGACGTCCGGGCACCTGGACTGGTATGCCGACGGCATGTACCCGCCCATGCAGCTCGACGAGGGCGTGGACTACTACCTCAAGCCCATGAACTGCCCGATGCACAACCTGATCTTCGACGCGCGCGGCCGTTCGTACCGTGAACTGCCGCTGCGGCTCTTCGAGTTCGGGACCGTGTACCGGTACGAGAAGTCGGGCGTCGTGCACGGGCTCACCCGCGCGCGGGGCTTCACGCAGGACGACGCGCACATCTACTGCACGCGTGAGCAGATGGCGGACGAGCTGGACAAGACGCTCACGTTCGTCCTCAACCTGCTGCGGGACTACGGTCTTACGGACTTCTACCTGGAGTTGTCGACGAAGGACCCGGAGAAGTTCGTCGGCTCTGACGAGGTCTGGGAAGAGGCGACCGAGACGCTGCGTCAGGTCGCCGAGAAGCAGGGGCTGCCGCTGGTGCCGGACCCGGGGGGCGCCGCCTTCTACGGCCCGAAGATCTCCGTCCAGACGAAGGACGCGATCGGCCGGACCTGGCAGATGTCCACCGTCCAGCTCGACTTCAACCTGCCGGAGCGGTTCGACCTGGAGTACACGGGTCCCGATGGATCCAAGCAGCGGCCGGTCATGATCCACCGCGCCCTGTTCGGGTCGATCGAGCGGTTCTTCGCGGTGCTGTTGGAGCACTACGCGGGGGCGTTCCCGGCGTGGCTCGCGCCGGTGCAGGCGGTCGGGATCCCGATCGGGGACGGGCACGTCGAGTACCTGGAGAAGTTCGCCGCTGAGGCGAAGAAGAAGGGGCTGCGCGTCGACGTCGACGCGTCCTCCGACCGGATGCAGAAAAAGATCAGGACGGCGCAGAAGCAGAAGGTGCCGTTCATGATCCTCGTA
Source organism: Streptomyces sp. NPDC002276 (assembly GCF_053891435.1). NCBI lineage: Bacteria > Bacillati > Actinomycetota > Actinomycetes > Kitasatosporales > Streptomycetaceae > Streptomyces > Streptomyces sp. NPDC002276. The sequence goes on from NZ_JBSFCQ010000011.1 coordinate 160,055, forward strand.
GGGGACGACGACATGAACGCGGGTACCGTGTCGTTCCGTTACCGCGACGGCTCGCAGGAAAACGGCATCCCGCGTGACGAGGCGCTGGCGAAGCTCGTTGACGTCGTGGAGCGCCGCGTGCAGGTGTGATTGCTCCCCGCTGACGCGGGGGTGTTCCGAAGATTCGCAAGGCGCACAAGCACAAGGTGCCGTGCTCCCCGCGCACGCGGGGCATCAGGCCCCCAGGAGTTCAGATCCCCGGGGGCCTCTCGTCGTCCTCCCTCGCGAAGACCTGGAGCAGCCAGGAGGCGAAGGTTCCGGTGACCGCGCCGAGGAGGGCCAGGCCGATGGCCATCATTCCTACGGCGATCAGGCGGCCCAGCGGGGTGATCGGCGCGACGTCGCCGTAGCCGACGGTCGCGAACGTGGCGCAGGTCCACCAGACGGCGTCGCCGAAGGTCCTTATCGTCGCGCCCGGAGCCGCGTGTTCCTCCTGGTAGACCGAGAGGGCGCCCGCGAAGCCCAGCAGGACGGTGGAGAGGCCGGCGTAGACGATCACGCGCGCGTGCAGCGCGAGCCGGGGCTCTCCGCGTCGTCGTAGTACGGCCTCGTAGACCTTGACGACCCGCAGCGGGCGGAGGAGGGGCAGGAGCAGCACCAGGGTGTCCAGCCAGTGGGTGCGGACGAAGCGCAGGTGCTGGCCGCTGAGGCGCCAGCGGACCGCGTAGTCGACGGCGAAGAGCGCCCAGGCCGCGAACAGCACGACGAGGCAGAGGTCCTGCCAGTCGCCCGGCAGGCCGTGGGCAAGGATGCGGACCGCGTACGCGGCGAGGTAGACCATCGACGCGATGGCGAGCGGAACCTCGGTGCGGCGCTCCCACCGGGCCTTGCGACTGTCGTCGTCCATCGGTCCAGCTTGGCGGCGGGTGCCCTTCGCGCAACCCCGGCGACACGCCGCGAACGAGCGAAGCCATATGCTGACTTGCATGACGAGTGAGCCGGAGCAGCAGATCGGAGTGGGGACGCCGGACGCGTTCCAGCGCCTGTGGACCCCGCACCGGATGGCCTACATCCAGGGTGAGAACAAGCCGACCGGCCCCGGGGCCGACGACGGTTGCCCCTTCTGCTCGATTCCGGCGAAATCGGACGAGGACGGGCTGATCGTCAGGCGCGGTGAGCTGGTGTACGGGGTGCTCAATCTGTACCCGTACAACGGCGGCCATCTGATGGTCGTGCCCTACCGGCACGTCGCCGACTACACCGACCTGACCGACGCGGAGACCGTGGAACTCGCGGCGCTCACCAAGCAGGCGATGACTGCCCTGCGTAGCGCGTCCGGCGCCCACGGCTTCAACATCGGCATGAACCAGGGGAGTGTGGCGGGCGCGGGCATCGCCGCCCATCTGCACCAGCACATCGTCCCGCGCTGGGGCGGCGACACCAACTTCATGCCGGTGGTCGGCCACACGAAGGTGCTGCCCCAACTCCTCGCGGACACACGGAAGATGCTGGCGGACGCGTGGCCCACGGCGTGAGCCACGCGGCGCCCCATGTGGTTGCCTACGCGTCGTAGGTGTCCGCCTTGCGCGGTGACGCGTCCTGCACGCCGCCGCTGAGGACCGACGAGCGGTTGCTGAACTTCTCCGTGTCGACGCCGTTCTCGTCGAGGACGCGGATGGCCGCGGCGTGCACCACGCGCAGTACGGGTGTCGCGGCGCGCAGCGCGTCGTCCGCCATGAAGCGGTGGCGCCAGGGCTGGTCGGCCCAGGCGTGCCGCAGGCCGAACGGCTCGGGCAGGGCTATCGAGCCGCCGAGCCAGTTCAGCAGCGGCGGGTACCAGGTGATCGGGGCGCGGACCGCGAGCCGTACGACCTCGTCGGCGGGGACGAGAGGGAGCTTGACGCTGCGGTTCTCCCAGGGCTTGAAGGTCTTCTGGACGCTCTTCGTCGGGGCCTCGGGCTTGCCGGTGAACAGTGAGTTCACGGGACCGAGCGCGTGCCCGGTGATCTCGATGCGCAGCGTCTTGTGCAGCACGGTCACCGTGATCATCATCGTGATGACCAACTGCCCTTCCCAGAGCGTCCATTGGACACCCAGGTAGTGGCGGTCGCCGGCGCCGAACTGCTGCTTGTTGCAGATGTCCTGTATCGCGTGCGACTTGACCTGGTACGCCTCCACGTCCGTGCCGTCGGGCCGGGACACCGCCTTGGCGCCCTCGCCGACCGGCGTGACGATCCAGTGCCGTACCGACGCCTTCGGGAAGCCGCCGGTGTTGATCGTGTTCCGCTCCAGCATGCGCAGGTCGTCATGGATGTTGCGGATGACGTCCCAGCTGCGGAAGGGGTGGATCTCGCGGTCGGCGTCGCGTGCGATCAGGTCCTCGGCGAGCTGCCAGCTGCCCCACCGGGTGCCCATGCCGAGGATGCCCTTGGGGCCTGCGTAGAAGACCGAGTTGGACTGCTGCTCGGCGCTGAGCTGGGCCAGGGACTGGCGCAGCTGCTCGGCCTGGGTCTCGCCGGGGCTGGTCGGCACCGCCTCGGGGACCTTGGCGCCGACGCTGCTGCCGGAGAGCAGGCTGTCCCAGCGCCCGCGCAGATCCTTCGCGGTGTTCTCGCAGACCTGCTTGGCCCACAGCCAGCCGACCACGGGGAGGACGACGCACGCGCGCGCGTACCAGGACCAGAAGCCCGCGAAGGGCATCTTGATCAGGAAGATCACGGCGACCGCGCCCACCGCGACGAGCAGGGTCGTGGCGATGGCGCCGGCCCGCTTGTTCGTCTGGGTGCGCTTGTCGATCAGGCTGCGCAGCTGGAAGACCAGCAGCCAGACGATCAGCCCGGGCAGGAACAGCAGACCGCACAGCACCATGATCATGGACAGCCTGTTGTCCCGCGTGCGGCGGATGTTGTTGGCCGCCAGGGCGTGTTCCACGACGGCCTGCGGCTCGGTGCCGAACGACTGGATGAGCGGTTTGCGGCCGGGGCCGAGCATGCGGGCCACGACGGCTCCGGCGAACGCCTCACCGAGGTTGGGGCGGAAGATCGTCGCCCACTTGCGGCCCTCGTTGACGGTCGTCTGGTGCCATTCGTTGTCGGCCTTCTTGATGTCCGCGACCGGGTTGTCCCGGTAGGCGGCCGAGGCCAGCGCGAAGGTCGCCGTCTGGCCCTCGTCGCCCGTACGCGGCACCTGTGGTCCGAAGATGTCCGCGTAACCGCTGTCAACGGTCATTCCCGCCCCCGATCGCCGCTGCTCCCGCTTCTGCGGCTTTCCCGACTTCCGTGCTCCGCACACCTGTTGATCAGGTCATCAGCGTATCGGCCATCACTGACATGTGTCGGCGGACGGCCCAAAGCCGCCCACCGACACGGAAGATCCCGCGCTGCGGGGCGTCAGATCCCGAACTACGGTGCGTCGCCCGCCTGTTCGCGGATCCGTTCGGCGATCTGTGGGGGCATCGGTTCGTGCCGGACGTAGGCGCGGTTGAAGCGGGCCGTGCCGTGCGAGAGGGAGCGGAGGTCGACGGCGTAGCGGCCGATCTCTATCTCGGGGACCTCGGCCCGGATCACGGTGCGTCCGCCGGTCGTCTGCTCGGTGCCGAGCACCCGGCCGCGGCGCCCGGACAGATCGCTCATGACGGCGCCCACGTAGTCGTCGCCGACCAGCACGGTCACCTCGGCCACCGGCTCCAGGAGATGGATCTTCGCGTCGGTCGCCGCCTCCCGCAGGGCCAGCGCGCCGGCCGTCTGGAACGCGGCGTCCGAGGAGTCCACCGAGTGCGCCTTGCCGTCCAGAAGCGTGATCCGTACGTCCAGAAGGGGATGGCCGGCCGCGACTCCCCGCGCCGCCTGGGCCCTTACGCCCTTCTCCACCGACGGGATGAACTGCCGCGGCACCGCGCCGCCGATGACCTTGTCCACGAACTCGATGCCCGTGCCGCCCGGCAGCGGTTCGACCTCGATCTCGCAGATCGCGAACTGCCCGTGCCCGCCCGACTGTTTGACGTGCCGGCCGCGCCCCTGTGCCTTGGCGGCGAACGTCTCCCGTAGGGAGACCTTGTGCGGTACGAGATCGACCTGGACGCCGTAACGGCTGCGCAGCCGTTCCAGGGCGACGTCCGCGTGGGCCTCGCCGAGGCACCACAGGACGACCTGGTGGGTGTCCTGGTTCTGTTCCAGGCGCATGGTGGGGTCCTCGGCGACGAGCCTGCTCAGGCCCTGCGAGAGCTTGTCCTCGTCCGCCTTGCTGTGTGCCTGGATGGCGAGCGGGAGCAGCGGGTCGGGCATCTCCCAGGGTTCCATGAGGAGCGGGTCGTCCTTGGCCGAGAGGGTGTCCCCGGTCTCCGCGCGGCCCAGCTTCGCCACGCACGCGAGGTCGCCCGCGATGCAGTGCGTGAGCGCCCGCTGCTGCTTGCCGAAGGGTGCCGAGAGGGCTCCGACGCGTTCGTCGACGTCGTGGTCCTCGTGCCCGCGGTCGGCGAGCCCGTGCCCGGAGACATGGATCGTCTCGTCGGGGCGCAGGGTGCCGGAGAAGACGCGGACCAGGGAGACCCGGCCGACGTACGGGTCGGAGGCGGTCTTCACGACCTCGGCGACCAGCGGCCCGTTCGGGTCGCAGGCCTTCAGCTCCCGCGCCCTGCCGTCGACCGTGGTGACGCCGGGCGCCTCGCGCTCCAACGGGGTCGGGAAGCCGCGCGTGATCAGCTCAAGCAGTTCGACCGTGCCGAGGCCCTGCCGGGCGCCCTCGGCGGCGGGGGCGGCGGCCAGGACGGGGAAGAACACCCCGCGCGCGACGGCCCGTTCCAGGTCCCCGATCAGCGTCTTGACGTCGATGTCCTCGCCGCCGAGATAGCGGTCCATGAGGGTCTCGTCCTCGCTCTCCGAGATGATCCCCTCGATGAGCCGGTTGCGGGCCTCCTCGATCCCGGGCACCTGGTCGGGCCCGGGCTCGGACTCCTTGCGCTCCCCGGACGCGTAGTCGAACAGTTTCTGCGACAGCAGCCCGACAAGACCGGTCACGGGCGCGTGCCCGTCGGGCCCCGCAGCGCCGTGCAGCGGCAGATACAGCGGGAGTACGGCGTCGGGGTCGTCCGCGCCGAACGCCTCCGCGCAGTAGCGGGTCATCGACTCGAAGTCCGCGCGCGCCGACTCCAGGTGTGTGATGACGATGGCGCGCGGCATGCCGACCGCCGCGCACTCCTCCCACACCATGCGGGTCGAGCCGTCCACTCCGTCGGAGGCCGAGACGACGAAGAGGGCCGCGTCCGCCGCACGCAGACCGGCCCTCAACTCGCCGACGAAATCGGCGTATCCGGGGGTGTCCAGAAGATTGACCTTGTACCCGTCCCAGTCGACGGGCACCAGGGAGAGCTGCACCGAGCGCTGCTGCCGGTGCTCGATCTCGTCGTAGTCGGAGACGGTGCCGCCGTCCTCCACGCGGCCCGCCCGGTTCACCGCCCCCGCGGTCAGCGCGAGGGCCTCCACCAGAGTCGTCTTGCCCGATCCGGAGTGGCCGACCAGCACCACATTCCGTACGGACGCGGGGTGGTCGGCCGCCGTAGCCCTGCCGGCGGCTCCGGGGTGTGCGTTCGCCTTGTCGCCCATGGCCTTGCCTCCCGTGCACGGTGAGGTCACTGTGGGCGCGGACACACGGTGCCGCGTGCGGTGGCGGCTCCGATGACGCCCGCGGTGGTTCGAGCTTTCCACTCCCGTCACGGTGCGTCCATACAGCGGACGCGATCCGGCCGCCGGCACCGATGGCATCGCGTGCAGCGACACCGGCGCGCGGGTGCCCGGCCGTCGCCCACGCGCGCGCGTGGCTACGATGGGCCAGCCGGTGGCCAACAGGGGCCGCGCGGCGACACCGACCCTCCGGGAAGGCCATGCTGAACAAGTACGCGCGTGCATTCTTCACGCGTGTCCTCACGCCGTTCGCCGCGTTTCTGATCCGCCGGGGCGTCAGCCCCGACACGGTCACCCTCCTCGGCACCGCCGGAGTGGTCGCGGGCGCGCTGGTCTTCTACCCCATGGGCGAGTTCTTCTGGGGCACGGTCGTGATCACGCTGTTCGTGTTCTCCGACCTCGTCGACGGCAACATGGCCCGCCAGCTGGGCCGTTCCAGCCGCTGGGGAGCTTTCCTCGACTCCACGCTCGACCGGGTCGCCGACAGCGCGGTCTTCGGCGGTCTGGCCCTCTGGTACGCGGGCGGCGGCGACAACATCGCCCTGTGCGCGGTCTCGATCTTCTGCCTGGCGAGTGGCCAGGTCGTGTCGTACACCAAGGCGCGCGGCGAGGCGATCGGCCTGCCGGTGGCCGTCAACGGCCTGGTCGAGCGGGCCGAGCGACTGGTGATCTCGCTGGTCGCCTGCGGTCTCTCCGGGCTGCACAAGTTCGGCGTCCCGGGCATCCAGTGGCTGCTGCCGATCGCGCTGTGGATCGTCGCCGTCGGCAGCCTGGTCACGCTCATCCAGCGGGTTGTCACGGTCCGCCGCGAAGCCGCCGAGGCCGACGCCGCCGCAGCCCAGGAAGCCACCCCGCACAACAGCGGGGCCACCCCGTGAGCAGTGCCCGGGAGCGGCTGACCGACGCGCTCTACGGCGTCGGCTGGAGCACCGTCAAGAAGCTCCCCGAGCCGGTCGCCGTCCGGCTCGGCCGCACCATCGCCGACCTCGCCTGGAAGCGGCGCGGCAAGGGCGTCCAGCGCCTGGAGAGCAACTACGCGCGCGTGGTGCCCGACGCGAGCCCCGAGCGGCTCGCCGAGCTCTCGCGCGCGGGCATGCGGTCGTACCTCCGCTACTGGATGGAGTCCTTCCGGCTCCCCGCCTGGAGCCCCGAGCGGATCCGCACGGGCTTCGACCCCAAGGACGTCCACCACCTCACCGACGGCATCGCCTCCGACCGCGGTGTCATCCTCGCGCTGCCGCACCTCGCCAACTGGGACCTCGCGGGCGCCTGGGTCACCACCAAGCTGGAGACCCCGTTCACCACGGTCGCCGAACGCCTCAAGCCCGAGACGCTCTACGACCGCTTCGTCGCCTACCGCGAGGGCCTCGGCATGGAGGTCCTGCCGCACAGCGGCGGCACCGCCTTCGGCACGCTGGCCCGGCGGCTGCGCGACGGCGGCCTGGTCTGCCTGGTCGCCGAGCGCGACCTGTCCGCCTCCGGGGTCGAGGTGAAGTTCTTCGGCGAGGCCACCCGCATGCCCGCGGGACCGGCCCTCCTCGCCCAGCAGACGGGCGCGCTGCTGCTCCCGGTGACGCTCTGGTACGACGACTCGCCGGTCATGCGGGGACGCGTCCACCCGCCCGTCGAGGTACCCGAGTCAGGTGACCGGGCCGAGAAGACGTCTGTCATGACACAGGCGCTGGCCGACGCCTTCGCCACCGGCATCGCCGACCACCCGGAGGACTGGCACATGCTCCAGCGCTTGTGGCTCGCGGATCTCGACCCCACGAAGGGACCCTCGTGAGGATCGGCATCGTCTGCCCCTACTCCTGGGACGTACCGGGCGGCGTCCAGTTCCACATCAGGGACCTCGCCGAGTACTTCATCCGGCTCGGCCACGAGGTGTCCGTCCTGGCTCCGGCCGACGACGACACCCCGCTCCCGCCGTACGTCGTCTCGGCAGGCCGCGCGGTCCCGGTGCCGTACAACGGCTCGGTGGCCCGCCTCAACTTCGGCTTCCTGTCCGCCGCGCGGGTCCGACGGTGGCTGCACGACGGCGAGTTCGACGTCATCCACATCCACGAGCCGACCTCGCCGTCGCTGGGCCTGCTGGCCTGCTGGGCGGCCTCGGGCCCGATCGTCGCCACCTTCCACACCTCCAACCCGCGCTCCCGGGCGATGCTCGCCGCGTACGCGATCCTCCAGGCCGCGCTGGAGAAGATCAGCGCGCGGATCGCCGTGAGCGAGTACGCCCGCCGCACGCTCGTCGAACACCTCGGCGGGGACGCGGTCGTCATCCCGAACGGCGTCGACGTCGACTTCTTCGCCCGCGCCGAACCCAAGCCCGAGTGGCAGGGCGAGACGATCGGCTTCATAGGGCGCATCGACGAACCCCGCAAGGGCCTCCCGGTCCTGATGAAGGCCCTCCCGAAGATCCTCGCCGAGCGGCCGAACGCCCGGCTCCTGGTCGCCGGACGCGGCGACGAGAAGGAGGCCGTCGAGACGCTCCCCGAGGAGTTGCGCGCACGCGTCGAGTTCCTCGGCATGATCAGCGACGACGACAAGGCCCGCTTCCTGCGCAGCATCGACCTCTACGTCGCTCCCAACACCGGCGGCGAGAGCTTCGGCATCATCCTCGTCGAGGCCATGTCGGCGGGCGCCCCGGTCGTCGCCTCCGACCTGCCCGCTTTCGCCCAGGTGTTGGACCAGGGCGCGGCGGGCGAGCTGTTCACCAACGAGGACGCCGACACCCTCGCCGAGGCGGCCGTACGGCTCCTGGGCGACCCCGAGCGGCTGGCGCAGCTGAGCCGCCAGGGGAGCGCTCACGTCCGGCGCTTCGACTGGTCCACCGTCGGCGCCGACATCCTGTCCGTGTACGAGACGGTGACGGCGGGCGCGGCGGCGGTGGCGACGGACGAACGGACGGGATTGCGGGCGAGGTTCGGCCTGGCGCGGGACTGAGGGCCGACAACTTGTCGGTGCGGGCCGTGCAGGCCGGTAGGTCCAGCCCGTCCGGCGCTTGAGGACGAGGCCGTCCAGGCCGAAGCGGGGGCGTGGGGGCGGCAGCCCCCACAACCACAACGCCCGCACCAACACCCCGCACGACACCCGGTCAACCCCAGTGGAACGGCCCGGTAGCCTTGCCGCCCGTGACCGCAACCCTGATCTGGATCCTCGTCGCCCTCGTGGCGATCGGCCTGTACCTGAGCTGGACCGCGGGCCGGCTCGACCGGCTGCACACCCGGATCGACGCGGCCCGCGCGGCGCTCGACGCCCAACTGCTGCGCCGCGCCTCGGTGACACAGGAGTTGGCCACCTCCGGAGTCCTCGACCCGGCCGCCTCGATCGTCCTCTACGAGGCCGCGCACGCCGCCCGGCAGGCCGAGGAGGAGCAACGGGAGGTCGCCGAGAGCGAGTTGAGCCAGGCCCTGCGCGCCGTCTTCGCCGAGCCCTCGCAGGTCGAGGGCGTCCGCGAGGCCCCCGGCGGAGAGGAGGCGGCCCGCGAACTCGCCGAGTCGGTACGACGCGTCCCGATGGCCCGGCGCTTCCACAACGACGCCGTGGGCGCCGCCCGCCGCCTGCGCGAGCACCGGAAGGTCCGCTGGTTCCACCTGGCCGGACACGCCCCCTTCCCGATGGCCTTCGAAATGGACGACGAGCCACCGGCGGCACTGGTGGACCGGGCGGCGTAGGGACGGCTGTCCGGTGGATCGGGGCGCGGGAGGCCCGCTGGTTCCTGCGGGTGCTGAGGGCGGCTGCGAGGTGGAGGGCGCCGTAGCGGCGAGCGCTGCCAGGGAGCCGAGTTCGGGAGCCAGTAGCCGGTCACCGCACCGCAGGTGAGCCTCCTTGGCTCGCGGCTGCGGCATGATCCGCTGCTGAGGTGCCGGGCCCGCACCGGCTCCAGTGGACGCCGCGCCTGCGGCTGTGAGGCGGCGACGCCGTGAGTCGCCCACAGCACCGTAGGCAAGCGCGACTGGGTCCCGCCCCGGCATCATCTCCCGCTGAGCCCCCGGAGGGCACCGCCGTTCGAAAACGATCCACCGGCTACCCATTGGCCCTTGCTGTGGCCTGCACCTCTCGCGTTTCCTCGGTATGCAGCAGCCCTCTTTCACCGAGTGAGGTCACCCCGTGTCCAGCACCCCCAGCTCCGCCCAGACTCCCGAGACCGGCACCGCGCGCGTGAAGCGCGGTATGGCCGAGCAGCTCAAGGGCGGTGTGATCATGGACGTGGTCAACGCCGAGCAGGCGAAGATAGCCGAGGACGCGGGCGCCGTCGCCGTCATGGCCCTGGAGCGGGTCCCCGCCGACATCCGCAAGGACGGTGGCGTGGCCCGGATGTCCGACCCGAACATGATCGAGGAGATCATCGAGGCGGTCTCCATCCCGGTCATGGCCAAGTCCCGCATCGGCCACTTCGTCGAGGCCCAGGTCCTCCAGTCCCTCGGCGTCGACTACATCGACGAGTCCGAGGTCCTCACTCCGGCCGACGAGGTCAACCACAGCGACAAGTTCGCCTTCACGACCCCCTTCGTGTGCGGTGCCACCAACCTGGGTGAGGCCCTGCGCCGCATCGCCGAGGGCGCCGCGATGATCCGCTCCAAGGGCGAGGCCGGCACCGGCAACGTCGTCGAGGCGGTCCGCCACCTGCGCCAGATCAAGAACGAGATCGCCCGCCTGCGCGGCTTCGACAACAACGAGCTGTACGCCGCCGCCAAGGACCTGCGCGCTCCGTACGAGCTGGTCCGCGAGGTCGCCGAGCTGGGCAAGCTCCCGGTCGTGCTGTTCTCCGCCGGTGGCGTCGCCACCCCCGCCGACGCCGCGCTCATGCGCCAGCTCGGCGCCGAGGGCGTCTTCGTCGGCTCCGGCATCTTCAAGTCCGGCGACCCGGCCAAGCGCGCCGCCGCCATCGTGAAGGCGACCACGTTCTACGACGACCCGAAGATCATCGCGGACGCGTCCCGCAACCTCGGCGAGGCCATGGTCGGCATCAACTGCGACACCCTCCCCGAGGCCGAGCGTTACGCGAACCGGGGCTGGTGATGACTACTCCCGTAGTCGGAGTGCTCGCGCTCCAGGGCGACGTACGGGAGCACCTGATCGCCCTGGCCGCGGCCGACGCCGTGGCCAGGCAGGTCAGACGCCCCGAGGAACTCGCCGAGGTGGACGCCCTCGTCATCCCCGGGGGTGAGTCCACCACCATCTCCAAGCTGGCCGTCCTCTTCGGTGTCATGGACCCCCTTCGCGCACGCGTGCGTGCCGGTATGCCCGTCTACGGCACCTGCGCCGGACTGATCATGCTCGCCGACAAGATCCTCGACCCGCGCTCGGGCCAGGAGACGGTCGGCGGCATCGACATGATCGTGCGCCGCAACGCCTTCGGACGTCAGAACGAGTCCTTTGAAGCGGCTGTCGACGTGAAGGGCGTAGAGGGCGATCCTGTAGAGGGCGTTTTCATCCGCGCCCCCTGGGTCGAGTCCGTCGGCGCCGAGACAGAGGTCCTCGCCGAACACGAGGGCCACATCGTCGCGGTCCGCCAGGGCAACGCGCTCGCCACGTCGTTCCACCCGGAACTGACCGGCGACCACCGCGTGCACTCCCTGTTCGTCGACATGGTGCGCGCGAACCTGGCTCCGGGGTCCTAGTAGGATCTCTGGGGTTCGTAAAGAGTTGGGTTACGCGAAGGAGACAGGCAGATGTCCGGCCACTCTAAATGGGCTACGACGAAGCACAAGAAGGCCGTGATCGACGCCAAGCGCGGCAAGCTCTTCGCGAAGATGATCAAGAACATCGAGGTCGCGGCCCGCACCGGTGGCGCCGATGTGTCCGGCAACCCGACGCTGTTCGACGCCATCCAGAAGGCCAAGAAGAGCTCGGTCCCGAACAAGAACATCGACTCCGCCGTCAAGCGCGGCGCCGGTCTCGAAGCCGGTGGCGCCGACTACGAGACGATCATGTACGAGGGTTACGGCCCCAACGGTGTCGCGGTGCTCATCGAGTGCCTCACCGACAACCGCAACCGCGCCGCCTCGGACGTCCGCGTCGCCATGACCCGCAACGGCGGGAACATGGCCGACCCCGGCTCCGTCTCGTACCTCTTCAACCGCAAGGGCGTCGTCGTCGTCCCCAAGGGCGAGCTGTCCGAGGACGACGTCCTGGGTGCCGTGCTCGACGCGGGCGCCGAGGAGGTCAACGACCTCGGTGAGTCCTACGAGGTCATCTCCGAGGCCACCGACCTGGTCGCGGTCCGCACCGCGCTCCAGGAAGCCGGGATCGACTACGACTCCGCCGACGCCAACTTCGTCCCGACCATGCAGGTCGAGCTCGACGAGGACGGCGCCCGCAAGATCTTCAAGCTGATCGACGCCCTGGAGGACAGCGACGACGTACAGAACGTCTTCGCCAACTTCGACGTCAGCGACGAGGTCATGGAGAAGGTCGACGCGTAGCGCTGCCGCGAGCTGAGCGGGATTTCGGCGGGCCGACGGGACACGTCCCGTCGGCCCGCCGCTTTGTCAGTGACACCCGATAGCCTGCACAAACAGGCGATCGAACGAGGGAGGGGGTTGGTGTGCGCGTACTCGGGGTCGACCCCGGACTCACCCGCTGCGGTGTCGGTGTCGTCGAAGGCGTCGCGGGCCAGCCGCTCACCATGGTCGGCGTCGGTGTCGTACGGACCCCGGCGGACGCCGAGTTGGGGCTGCGCCTGGTCGCCATCGAGCAGGGCATCGAGGCGTGGCTGGACGAGCACCGGCCCGAATGCGTCGCCGTGGAGCGGGTGTTCAGCCAGCACAACGTGCGGACGGTGATGGGCACCGCCCAGGCCAGCGCCGTAGCCATGCTGTGCGCCGCCCGCCGCGGAATCCCCGTCGCCCTGCACACCCCCAGCGAGGTCAAGGCCGCCGTCACCGGCAGCGGACGCGCCGACAAGGCCCAGGTCGGCGCCATGGTGACCCGGCTGCTACGGCTCGACGCACTCCCCAAGCCCGCCGACGCGGCCGACGCCCTCGCCCTCGCGATCTGCCACATCTGGCGGGCCCCCGCGCAGCACCGCCTCCAACAGGCGGTCGCCCAGAACCGACTTCAGCAGGCCGTCGCCCAGCACGCGGCCAGGACTCCGAACGCATCGAAAGGCCGTACCGCATGATCGCCTTCGTCAGTGGCACGGTCGCCGCACTCGCTCCCGACGCCGCGGTGGTCGAGGTCGGCGGTGTCGGCATGGCGATCCAGTGCACCCCGAACACGCTCTCCACGCTCCGCCTTGGCAAGCCCGCCAAGCTCGCCACCTCCCTCGTCGTCCGCGAGGACTCGCTCACCCTGTACGGCTTCGTGGACGACGACGAACGCCAGATCTTCGAGCTGCTCCAGACCGCGACCGGTGTCGGCCCCCGGCTCGCGCAGGCGATGCTGGCCGTGCACACCCCGGACGCCCTGCGCCGGGCCGTCGCCGCAGATGACGAGAAGGCGTTGATGGCCGTGCCCGGCATCGGCAAGAAGGGCGCGCAGAAGCTGCTCCTTGAGTTCAAGGACCGGCTCGGCGCACCGGTGGGCAACACCCCGGCGATCGGCGCCCCGGTCACCAGCGGCTGGCGCGACCAGCTGCACGCCGCGCTCATCGGCCTCGGGTACGCCACCCGCGAGGCCGACGAGGCCGTGGCCGCCGTAGCACCGCAGGCCGAGGCCGCCGAAGGGGCGCCGCAGGTGGGGCAGTTGCTCAAGGCCGCCCTTCAGACCCTGAACCGCGCCCGCTAGGAGACGTCAGTGAACTGGGACGACACCACCGACGAGACCGCCGCCGAGCGGCTGGTGGGCTCGGTCGCCGACCGCGAGGACCAGGCCGTCGAGGCCGCCCTGCGCCCCAAGGACCTGGGCGAGTTCATCGGCCAGGAGAAGGTCCGCGAACAGCTCGACCTGGTGCTGCGCGCCGCACGCGCGCGTGGCGCCACCGCCGACCACGTGCTGCTCTCCGGCGCCCCCGGCCTCGGCAAGACCACCCTCTCCATGATCATCGCGGCCGAGATGGGCGCCCCCATCCGCATCACCAGCGGCCCCGCCATCCAGCACGCCGGCGACCTCGCCGCGATCCTCTCCTCCCTCCAGGAGGGCGAGGTCCTCTTCCTCGACGAGATCCACCGCATGTCCCGGCCCGCCGAAGAGATGCTCTACATGGCGATGGAGGACTTCCGCGTCGACGTCATCGTCGGCAAGGGCCCCGGCGCCACCGCGATCCCGCTCGAACTCCCGCCGTTCACCCTGGTCGGCGCCACCACGCGCGCGGGACTGCTGCCCCCGCCGCTGCGCGACCGCTTCGGCTTCACCGCGCACATGGAGTTCTACGAACCCGCTGAGCTGGAGCGCGTCATCCACCGCTCGGCGAACCTCCTCGACGTGGAGATCGACCCGGCCGGCGCCGCCGAGATCGCCGGCCGCTCCCGCGGCACCCCCCGTATCGCCAACCGGCTGCTGCGCCGCGTCCGGGACTACGCGCAGGTCAAGGCCGACGGATTCATCACCCGGGACATCGCCGGGGCGGCCCTCAAGGTGTACGAGGTCGACGGGCGAGGCCTCGACCGGCTCGACCGCGGTGTGCTGGAGGCCCTGCTCAAGCTGTTCGGCGGCGGACCCGTCGGCCTCTCCACGCTCGCGGTCGCCGTGGGGGAGGAGCGCGAGACCGTGGAAGAGGTCGCCGAACCGTTCCTCGTCCGCGAGGGTCTGCTGGCCCGCACCCCCCGGGGACGCGTCGCCACCCCCGCCGCGTGGGCCCATCTCGGCCTCACCCCACCCCGCTCGTCAACGGGGGGAAACGGACAAGGGGACCTGTTCGGGGCGTGACGGCGGGGGCACTGGCCGGGTCAGGAACCCCGGTGCCATGCTGTGCGTTGTTCCATCAGCGTGGACTCGCTTAGACTCCGCCGATGCCGCCCTTGTGGGCGGCGCCGACCACCCCCATCCACCAGGCCGCTCACCGCCGCGGTCGTGCGAAGGAAATTCCGTCCCGTGAATATCGTGACCCTCCTCCCGTTCATCGTGCTCATCGGGGCCATGTTCCTGATGACCCGCTCTGCCAAGCGCAAGCAGCAGGCGGCCGCGTCGATGCGTAATGACATGCAGCCCGGCACCGGCGTCCGCACGATCGGGGGCGTGTACGCGACGGTCAAGGAGGTCAACGAGGAGACGGTCCTCCTCGACGCCGGCCCCGGTGTCGAGCTCCTCTTCGCGAAGAACGCGATCGGCGCCGTCCTCACCGACGACGAGTACAACCGCATTGTCCACGGCATCGAGCACGACCTGAAGGACGACGCCGACGTAGTCCCGGACGACGCTTCCTCCCTCACCGAGACCGACGAGCCCGCCGCCGACTCTTCCGACGACAAGCCCATCGACCTCGGCAAGAAGGACGCGGCCGACGAGCCGGCCGACGCCACCGAGGAGCCGGCCGAGGCCGCAGAGGCCAAGACGGACGAAGAGCCGAAGAAGACCGAGGGCGACTCCGACGCGAAGTAGTCACGTCCCGGGAGTGCGGCGCGATCCGCTCGCGCCCCGCGCACCCCGGGTACGTGCGTCGCTCGCACGGGATCCCGACACCATGTCATGGCCGCAGGCGCGCTGACCCGGCGCGGAGCGGCCCGAGAGGGAGTACGAGAAGGTGGCAGCACCTAAGAGGGGCCGTAACGCGAGCGCCCAGAGCAAGCCAGGGCGCTCGCTGGCCCTCATCCTGATCGCCATCGTGGCGCTCACCGGTGGCATGTTCGCATCCGGGCACACCACTCCGCGTCTCGGCATCGACCTGGCCGGCGGCACGAGCATCACCCTCCGGGCCGTCCCGGAGAAGGGCCAGGAGTCCGCGATCAACAAGGCCAACATGGACACCGCGGTCGACATCATGAACCGCCGTGTCAATGGTCTTGGTGTCTCGGAGGCCGAGGTCCAGACGCAGGGCACCAGGAACATCATCGTCAACATCCCCAAGGGCACGAACTCGGAGGAAGCCCGCAAGCAGGTCGGCACCACGGCCAAGCTGTACTTCCGCCCGGTCCTGGCCACGGAGGCGTCGGTCGGCGCCACGGCGACCCCGTCCCCGAGCGTCTCGGGCAGTGCTTCCAGCAGCCCGTCGAGCTCGGCCAGCCCCAAGACGACGGCCTCCTCGTCCAAGACCGGCTCCGCGACCCCGTCGGCCTCCGCCACCTCGCAGGGACGCGCCGCGAGCGACGCCCTGAAGGCCGACTCCACCCCGTCCGCGAGCGCCAGCGCCTCGGCCTCCGCTTCGGCCAGCGCCTCCCCGTCGGCGTCCAGCAGCGCCACCAGCGCGGCGGTCGCCAAGCTGGAGGCCCAGTACACCGCGCTGGACTGCTCGAAGAAGTCGACTCAGAACACCGCGGGCAAGGACTCCAAGGCCACCGACGCGACCGTGGCCTGCGGCAAGGTCTCCGGCATCTGGTACAAGTACCTGCTCGGTCCCGCCGCCGTCGACGGCACGGACGTCAAGAAGGCCTCGGCCGTCTACAACACGACGACCGCCGCCGGCTGGCAGGTCACCATGGACTTCACCGGCAAGGGCGGCGACAAGTTCGCCAGCGTCACCGGTGAGCTGGCGAAGAACACCGCCCCGCAGAACGAGTTCGGCATCGTCCTCGACGGCCAGGTCGTCTCCAGCCCGTCCGTCGCCTCGTCGATCACCGGCGGCAGCGCGGAGATTTCCGGCAGCTTCACCCAGGAAGAGGCCCAGAGCCTCGCCAACATGCTGTCGTACGGCGCCCTGCCGCTGACCTTCAAGACGGACAGCATCACCACGGTGACCGCGGCGCTCGGCGGTGAGCAGCTGCACGCCGGTCTGATCGCGGGCGCGATCGGCCTCGCGCTGGTCGTCATCTACCTGCTGATCTTCTACCGCGGCCTGTCGGTCATCGCGATCCCCTCGCTGCTGGTCTCGGCGATCCTCACCTACGTGATCATGGCGCTGCTCGGCCCGGGCATCGGCTTCGCGCTGAACCTGCCGGCCGTCTGCGGTGCGATCGTCGCGATCGGTATCACCGCGGACTCCTTCATCGTGTTCTTCGAACGCATCCGGGACGAGATCCGCGAGGGCCGCTCGCTGCGTCCGTCCGTCGAGCGGGCCTGGCCCCGCGCGCGGCGCACCATCCTGGTCTCCGACTTCGTGTCGTTCCTCGCCGCCGCGGTGCTGTTCATCGTCACCGTCGGCAAGGTCCAGGGCTTCGCGTTCACGCTCGGTCTGACCACCGTGCTCGACGTCGTCGTGGTCTTCCTCTTCACCAAGCCGCTGATGACGATCCTGGCCCGCCGGAAGTTCTTCGCGAACGGCCACAAGTTCTCCGGCCTGGACCCGAAGGCACTCGGCGCCAAGACGCCCCTGCGCCGCACCCGCCGTCCCGCAGGTTCTGCCGCGGGCCCTGTCGACCCGAAGGAGGCGTGAGATGTCGAAGCTCGGCAACCTCGGCGCCCGACTGCACCGTGGCGAGGTCGGGTACGACTTCGTCGGCAATCGCAAGATCTGGTACGGCATCTCGATCCTGATCACCATCACGGCCATCCTCGGCCTGACGGTGCGCGGCCTGAACATGGGCATCGAGTTCCAGGGCGGCGCCGCCTTCACCACGCCGAAGGGCATGAGCGCCTCGGTGAGCCAGGCGGAGAAGTACGCCGAGGACGCCTCCGGTCACGACGCGGTCGTCCAGAAGCTCGGTGACGGCAGCCTGCGCATCCAGATCGCCGGCATCGACACGGACAAGTCCGACAGCATCAAGAAGCAGCTGTCGAAGGACCTGAACGTCGACTCCGAGAACATCGCCGCGGACCTGGTCGGCCCCAGCTGGGGCGACCAGATCGCCAACAAGGCCTGGGAGGGCCTGGCGATCTTCATGGTGCTGGTCGTGATCTACCTGGCGATCGCCTTCGAGTGGCGGATGGCCCTGGCCGCGCTCGTCGCCCTGATCCACGACATCACCATCACCATCGGCATCTACGCCCTCGTCGGCTTCGAGGTCACGCCCGGCACGGTGATCGGTCTGCTGACCATCCTCGGTTACTCGCTCTACGACACGGTCGTCGTCTTCGACAGCCTCAAGGAGCAGACCAAGGACATCACCAAGCAGACCCGCTGGACGTACAGCGACATCGCCAACCGCTCGATCAACGGCACCCTGGTGCGGTCCATCAACACCACGGTCGTCGCGCTACTGCCGGTCGGGGCCCTGCTGTTCATCGGCGGCGGTTTCCTCGGCGCGGGTGTCCTCAACGACATCTCGCTGTCGCTGTTCGTCGGCCTCGCGGCCGGTGCGTACTCCTCGATCTTCATCGCCACGCCGCTCGTCGCCGACCTCAAGGAGGCCGAGCCGCAGATGAAGGCGCTCAAGAAGCGCGTCCTCGCCAAGCGCGCCCAGGCCGCCGCGCAGGGCGAGCCGGTCGAGCCCGAGGTCACCGACCACGCGGACGACGACTACGACGACGAGCCGGACGACGCGGCAGCGGTCGTAGGTCCGCGCACCCAGCCCGCGTCCCGCAACCGCGGCCGTGGCCGCCCCTCGGGGAAGCGC
Organism: Streptomyces sp. NPDC002276; assembly: GCF_053891435.1. NCBI lineage: Bacteria > Bacillati > Actinomycetota > Actinomycetes > Kitasatosporales > Streptomycetaceae > Streptomyces > Streptomyces sp. NPDC002276. Next base: position 178,242 of record NZ_JBSFCQ010000011.1, read on the forward strand.
CGATGACCGACGTCCAGGAGCTGCTGCTCAGCCGTATCCGCGATGTGGCCGACTACCCGGAGCCGGGGGTGGTGTTCAAGGACATCACCCCGCTCCTGGCGGACCCGGCCGCGTTCACGGCCCTCACGGACGCGCTCGCCGAGGTCGTCGAGCGCACCGGCGCCACGAAGGTCGTGGGCCTGGAGGCCCGCGGCTTCATCCTCGGGGCTCCGGTGGCCGTCCGCGCGGGCGTCGGCTTCATCCCCGTGCGCAAGGCGGGCAAGCTCCCCGGAGCGACCCTCGGCCAGGCGTACGAGCTGGAGTACGGCTCCGCCGAGATCGAGGTGCACGCGGAGGACCTGTCGGCCGAGGACCGCATCCTCATCGTGGACGACGTCCTGGCCACGGGCGGCACGGCGGAGGCCGCGATCCAGCTGATCCGCCGGGCGGGCGCCGAGGTCGCCGGCCTGGCGGTCCTGATGGAACTGGGCTTCCTCACGGGCCGCGCCCGCCTGGAGCCGGCACTGGGCGGGGCGCCGCTGGAAGCGCTGCTGGTGGTCTGACACGAACGCGTGACGCCAACGGCCGTCCCTGGCCACAGGGACGGCCGTTGCGCATGTCACGGGCCTAAGTGCCACCACCTAGGGGCGCGGGGCTGTGTCGATGTGCGGCTCCGCCGCGTGGGCGCGACCAGCCACGACGAGGCCGCACTCGCCGACGGACCTCAGACCCCACGGCCCATCCGCGCCACCTCGCGCACACTCACAGAACAACCCCAGGACACCGCAGAGCAGCCTCCCGGAATGCCGGCGGCAGCCCCCCGCGTTTCACCGGTAGACGGCCCTCACATCGGCCTGAAGGCGATCCCCGAGCCCGGGATCGCTACCATGGGCACTCCGGAGCCTGACCGGGGGACCCGGATCGCGCACGAGGAGTCCTCTTGGCAGACGAGGCCCAGCCCCTGACCGCCGCCAAGCCCGAGCCCACCCCGGGCCCCGCGGCGGAGCCCGCGCCCAGCGCGACGCCCGCGCGGAGCGAACCGCGTGGGACGGCGGAGCACGCCCAGACGGCGCCCGCCGACAAGGCGGCCGAGCCCTCGCGCCCCAAGCCGGACCAGCCCGAGCGCCCGGCCCCGGCCGTCGCGCCCCGCCCCACCTCCGGTCAGCCCGCCGCGCGCTCCGGCGGCTCCTCCAACCGCGTCCGCGCCCGCCTGGCCCGCCTCGGCGTGCAGCGCTCCAACCCGTACAACCCGGTCCTGGAGCCCCTGCTGCGGATAGTGCGCAGCAACGACCCGAAGATCGAGACGGCCACCCTCCGCCAGGTCGAGAGCGCCTACCAGGTCGCCGAGCGCTGGCACCGCGGTCAGAAGCGCAAGAGCGGCGACCCGTACATCACGCACCCGCTCGCCGTCACCACGATCCTCGCCGAGCTGGGCATGGACCCGGCGACCCTCATGGCCGGCCTGCTGCACGACACCGTCGAGGACACCGAGTACGGCCTCGACCAGCTCCGCCGCGACTTCGGCGACTCCGTGGCCCTCCTCGTCGACGGCGTCACCAAGCTCGACAAGGTCAAGTTCGGCGAGGCCGCGCAGGCCGAGACCGTGCGCAAGATGGTCGTCGCGATGGCCAAGGACCCGCGCGTCCTGGTCATCAAGCTCGCCGACCGCCTGCACAACATGCGCACCATGCGCTACCTCAAGCGCGAGAAGCAGGAGAAGAAGGCGCGCGAGACCCTGGAGATCTACGCGCCCCTTGCCCACCGCCTGGGCATGAACACCATCAAGTGGGAACTGGAGGACCTCGCCTTCGCGATCCTCTACCCCAAGATGTACGACGAGATCGTCCGGCTGGTGGCCGAGCGGGCACCGAAGCGTGACGAGTACCTGGCCATAGTGACCGACGAGGTCCAGACCGACCTGCGCGCCGCCCGCATCAAGGCCACGGTCACCGGCCGCCCGAAGCACTACTACAGCGTCTACCAGAAGATGATCGTCCGCGGTCGCGACTTCGCGGAGATCTACGACCTGGTGGGCATCCGCGTCCTCGTGGACACCGTCCGCGACTGCTACGCGGCCCTCGGCACCGTGCACGCGCGATGGAACCCGGTCCCCGGCCGGTTCAAGGACTACATCGCGATGCCCAAGTTCAACATGTACCAGTCGCTGCACACGACCGTGATCGGCCCCAACGGCAAGCCCGTTGAGCTCCAGATCCGCACGTTCGACATGCACCGCCGGGCCGAGTACGGCATCGCCGCGCACTGGAAGTACAAGCAGGAGGCCGTCGCCGGCACCTCCAAGGTCCGCTCGGACCAGCCGAGGACCACCGGCAAGGACGACCACCTCAACGACATGGCGTGGCTGCGCCAGTTGCTCGACTGGCAGAAGGAGACCGAGGACCCGGGCGAGTTCCTGGAGTCCCTGCGCTTCGACCTGTCCCGCAACGAGGTCTTCGTCTTCACGCCCAAGGGCGACGTGATAGCGCTGCCCGCGGGCGCCACCCCGGTGGACTTCTCGTACGCGGTGCACACCGAGGTCGGCCACCGGACCATAGGAGCACGGGTCAACGGGCGACTCGTACCGCTCGAATCCACCCTGGACAACGGCGACTTGGTCGAGGTCTTCACCTCCAAGGCACCCGGCGCCGGGCCCTCCCGCGACTGGCTCGGCTTCGTCAAGTCGCCGCGCGCCCGCAACAAGATCAGAGCCTGGTTCTCCAAGGAGCGCCGGGACGAGGCGATCGAGCAGGGCAAGGACGCCATCGCCCGCGCGATGCGCAAACAGAACCTGCCGATCCAGCGCATCCTGACCGGCGACTCCCTGGTCACGCTCGCGCACGAGATGCGCTACCCGGACATCTCCTCGCTGTACGCGGCGATCGGCGAGGGCCATGTCGCCGCGCAGAACGTCGTACAGAAGCTGGTGCAGGCCCTCGGCGGCGAGGAGGCGGCCACCGAGGAGATCGATGAGAGCGTGCCGCCGACGACCGGCCGGGGCCGCAAGCGCCGGACGAACGCCGACCCCGGTGTCGTCGTCAAGGGCGTCGACGACGTGTGGGTCAAACTGGCCCGCTGCTGCACGCCCGTCCCCGGCGACCCCATCATCGGTTTCGTCACCCGGGGTAGCGGCGTATCGGTTCACCGCAGCGACTGCGTCAACGTGGAGTCACTGTCCCGCGAACCCGAGCGCATCCTGGAAGTCGAGTGGGCGCCCACCCAGTCCTCGGTCTTCCTGGTCGCCATCCAGGTGGAGGCCCTGGACCGCTCCCGGCTCCTCTCGGACGTCACCCGCGTCCTGTCCGACCAGCACGTCAACATCCTCTCCGCGGCCGTCCAGACCTCCCGCGACCGCGTCGCCACCTCCCGCTTCACCTTCGAGATGGGCGACCCCAAGCACCTGGGCCACGTCCTGAAGGCGGTCAGGGGAGTGGAGGGCGTCTACGACGTCTACCGCGTGACGTCGGCGCGCAACAAGTCGTAGGACAGGACGCGGAAGGGGCTCCCGTACGCGAGTACGGGAGCCCCTTCCTGATGCCTGAGACGCGTGCCTACGACTGCTGCTGTCAGCCGCCGAACTCCTGGAGGCCCTTCAGCGCCTGGTCCAGCAGGGCCTGGCGGCCCTCCAGCTCGCGTTCCAGCTTGTCGGCGCGGGAGTTGTTGCCCTGGGTCCGCGCCTGATCGATCTGGCCCCTGAGCTTGTCCACCGCGGCCTGGAGCTGGCCGGTCAGACCCTCGGCACGCGCGCGTGCCTCCGGGTTCGTCCGGCGCCACTCGGTCTCCTCGGACTCCTGGAGGGCCCGCTCGACCGTGTGCATCCGGCCCTCGACCTTCGGGCGGGAGTCACGCGGCACATGGCCGATGGCCTCCCAGCGCTCGTTGATCGAGCGGAAGGCCGCGCGAGCCGCCTTGAGGTCGCCGATCGGCAGCAGCTTCTCGGCCTCCTCGGCGAGCTCCTCCTTGAGCTTCAGGTTCTCCGTCTGCTCCGCGTCCCGCTCGGCGAAGACCGAGCTGCGGGCGGCGAAGAAGACGTCCTGGGCGCCGCGGAAGCGGTTCCACAGATCGTCCTCGTGCTCGCGCTGGGCGCGGCCCGCCGCCTTCCAGTCGGACATCAGCTCGCGGTACCGCGCGGCCGTGGGACCCCAGTCCGTCGAGGCCGACAGACCCTCGGCCTCGGCGACCAGCTTCTCCTTGGTCTTGCGGGCCTCCTCGCGCTGCGCGTCCAGCGACGCGAAGTGCGCCTTGCGGCGCTTGGAGAAGGCCGACCGGGCGTGCGAGAAGCGGTGCCACAGCTCGTCGTCCGACTTGCGGTCCAGGCGCGGCAGCCCCTTCCAGGTGTCCACCAGGGCGCGCAGCCGCTCACCGGCGGCCCGCCACTGGTCGGACTGCGCCAGCTCCTCCGCCTCGACGACCAGCGCCTCCTTGGAGTGCCGGGCCTCGTCGGACTGCTTGGCGCGCTGCTGCTTGCGCTCCTCGCGGCGCGCCTCGACGGTCTCCACGAGCTTGTCGAGCCGGACCCGCAGCGCGGCGAGATCGCCGACCGCGTGGTGGGCGTCGACCTGCTCGCGCAGATGGTCGACGGCGGCCTGCGCGTCCTTCGCCGACAGGTCGGTGGTCTTCACGCGCTTTTCGAGGAGGCCGATCTCGACAACCAGGCCCTCATACTTGCGTTCGAAGTAAGCCAGCGCCTCGTCAGGGGAGCCGGCCTGCCAGGAACCGACGACCTGCTCGCCGTCGGCCGTACGCACGTACACGGTCCCCGTCTCGTCGACGCGTCCCCACGGGTCGCTGCTCACAGCGCCTCCTCCACATGATGCCTGCACAGGGCCTCTGTGCCCCCGGGCATCGTCCACAGTTTCGTCACGGCCAACATAGGCGACCGGCGGGTTGCCTGTCCGCATCCCGCGCGACCGAAGTTTCGCTGTTGACGGTCAGGATTTGGTGACGGTCGCCTTGTTGATCACGACGGTCGCGTTCGGTGCGCCGTCGCCCTGCCCCGTGCTCTCACCGGCCGCCGCGATCTTGTTCAGAACCTTCATCCCGGAGGCCGAGATGGTACCGAACGGGGTGTAGCTCGCCGGGAGCGGACTGGCCTTGTACACGAGGAAGAACTGGCTGCCGCCGGTGTGCTTCTGACCGGTGTTGGCCATCGCCACCGTGCCCGCCGGGTACGACCCGCCCTTGAGGCTGGTGTCCTTCAGGTTCTCGTCCGGAATCGTGTAGCCGGGACCGCCGCTGCCGGCGCCCGTCGGGTCGCCGCACTGGAGCACGTAGATGCCGCTGGTGGTGAGCCGGTGGCACTTCGTGTGGTCGAAGAAGCCCTTGTTCGCCAGGAAGTCGAACGAGTTCACCGTGTGCGGCGCGGCCGACGTCTTCAGCGCGATGCCGATGTCGCCGCAGGTCGTCGCCAGCGTCATCGTGTACTTCGCCGACTTGTCGATCGTGATCGCCGGCTCCTTCTTCCACGTCTCCGTCTTGATCTTGCCCGCGGCCGGCTTCGCGCACGGGTCCGGCGCCTTGCTCGTCGCCGAGGCGCTGGGCGTCACGTCCGCGCTCGCGTTGGACTTCTTGTCGTCGTCCTTCATGACCCCGGTCGTGTACAGCAGCACACTGCCGATCACGATCACGCCGAGCACCGACGCGATCACCGAGTTGCGCGCCCGCGCCTTGCGCCGAGCGGCCGTGCGCCGCTGCTGCTGCCGCAAGAACTTCTCCCGCGCGAGCTGCCGCTTCCGCTGTTCCTGGGTGACCACCGGATTCTCTCCTCATGCGTCTCGTACGTCGACTGGGACGCGTGCGTCTTGTGAGCCGACCGCCTGCGTGTGCCCCGTACCGTATATGGGTTCGCTGAGGATTCGGCAGCGCCGGTAGGCTCTGACCACTGACGCAGGGATCCTTATCCCCACCCGTATCGACACAACGAAGGACGATCGTGCTCATTGCCGGGTTCCCCGCCGGGGCCTGGGGGACGAACTGTTATCTCGTCGCCCCCGCCGCCGGTGAGGAGTGCGTGATCATCGACCCGGGCCATCAGGCCGCCGAGGGAGTCGAGGAAGCGCTCAGGAAGCATCGGCTCAAGCCCGTCGCGGTCGTCCTCACCCATGGCCACATCGACCATGTGGCCTCGGTCGTCCCGGTGTGCGGCGCGCACGACGTGCCGGCCTGGATCCACCCCGAGGACCGCTTCATGATGAGCGACCCCGAGAAGGCGCTCGGCCGCTCGATCGGGATGCCGCTGATGGGTGAGCTGACCGTGGGGGAGCCCGACGAGGTCAAGGAGCTGACCGACGGTGCGCGACTGGAGCTGGCGGGACTGGAGTTCTCGGTCGCGCACGCGCCGGGCCATACGAAGGGGTCGGTGACGTTCCGGATGCCCGAGAACACGGAGATCCCGTCCGTGTTCTTCTCCGGGGATCTGCTCTTCGCCGGCTCCATCGGACGCACCGACCTGCCCGGCGGCTCCCACGCCGAGATCCTCGACTCGCTGGCCCGTGTGTGCCTGCCGCTCGACGACTCGACCGTGGTGCTGTCCGGCCACGGCCCCCAGACGACCATCGGCCAGGAGCGCGCCACCAACCCGTATCTGCGGGAGGTGGCCTCCGGCCTCGGGAGCTCGGACGCTCCCCGACGAGGAATGTGACGAGAGACTTTCGTGAGCACCTTTCAGGCCCCCAAGGGCACGTACGACCTGATTCCGCCGGAGTCGGCCAAGTACCTCGCCGTGCGCGAGGCGATCGCGGCCCCGCTGCGCAACTCCGGCTACGGCTACATCGAGACGCCCGGCTTCGAGAACGTCGAGCTCTTCGCACGCGGTGTCGGTGAGTCCACCGACATCGTGACCAAGGAGATGTACGCCTTCGAGACCAAGGGCGGCTCCAAGCTCGCCCTGCGCCCCGAGGGCACGGCCTCCGTACTGCGCGCGGCACTTGAGGCCAACCTGCACAAGCTGGGCAACCTCCCGGTGAAGCTCTGGTACTCGGGCTCCTACTACCGCTACGAGCGCCCCCAGAAGGGCCGTTACCGCCACTTCTCCCAGGTCGGTGCCGAGGCGATCGGTGCGGAAGACCCGGCGCTGGACGCCGAGTTGATCATCCTGGCGGACCAGGCGTACCGCTCCCTGGGCCTCCAGAACTTCCGCATCCTCCTCAACAGCCTCGGCGACAAGGAGTGCCGTCCGGTCTACCGGGAGGCTCTCCAGAACTTCCTCCGGGGCCTGGACCTCGACGAGGAGACCCTGCGCCGCGCGGACATCAACCCGCTCCGCGTCCTCGACGACAAACGCCCGGACGTCCAGAAGCAGTTGACGGACGCGCCGCTGCTCCGCGACTACCTGTGCGACGCGTGCAAGGCGTACCACGAGGAGGTCCGCGAGCTGATCACGGCGGCGGGCGTCGCCTTCGAGGACGACCCGAAGCTGGTCCGCGGCCTCGACTACTACACCCGCACCACCTTCGAGTTCGTCCACGACGGTCTGGGTTCCCAGTCCGCGGTGGGCGGCGGCGGTCGCTACGACGGCCTCTCCGAGATGATCGGCGGCCCCGCGCTGCCCTCCGTGGGCTGGGCGTTGGGCGTCGACCGTACGGTCCTCGCCCTGGAGGCGGAGGGCGTCGAACTCCAACTCCCCGCGCCCACGAGCGTGTTCGCCGTCCCGCTCGGCGAGGAGGCCCGCCGGGTCCTCTTCACCAAGGTCACCGAACTCCGCAAGCTGGGCATCGCGGCCGACTTCTCCTACGGCGCCAAGGGCCTCAAGGGCGCCATGAAGAACGCCAACCGCAGTGGCGCCCGCTACACGATCGTGGCCGGCGAGCGGGATCTCGCCGAAGGCGTCGTGCAGTTGAAGGACATGGAGTCCGGCGAGCAGTCGGCGGTCGGGGTGAACGAGATCGTGGCGGAGCTTGAGTCGAAGCTGGGCTGAGGAGAGGGTTTTCCGCCCCCGCCGCCCCTACCCGTCCCGTCCTTGGGGGCTGCCGCCCCCAGACCCCCGCTTCGGCCTGAACGGCCTCGTCCTCAAACGCCGGACGGGCTGGAAATCCAGCCCCTCCGGCGTTTGAGGAGCGGGGTCTGGGGCGGAGCCCCAGAAGGACGGGACGGGTAGGGGCGGCGGGGGCGAGGAACCGCTAGTCCAGCAACCCGTACCGCATCGCACTCGTCACCGCCGCCGTCCGGTCGTCCACCCCCAACTTCCCGAAGACCCGCAGCAGATGCGTCTTCACGGTCGACTCCCCGATGTACAAGCGCCGCCCGATCTCCGCGTTGGTGCACCCCTCCGCCACCAACCGCAACACCGCGGTCTCCCGCTCGGACAGCCGAGGCCGCTCCGGCTTCGTCCGCAGCTGGTCCACCAACCGCGCCGCCACCGAAGGCGCCAACACCGTCTCGCCGCGCGCCGCGGCCCGTACGGCGTCGGCGAGTTCACCCCGAGGCAGGTCCTTCAGCAGATAGCCCGCCGCCCCCGCCTCCACCGCGCGCAGGATGTCCCGGTCCGTCTCGTACGTCGTGAGGACGATCACCCGGCAGGGCAGCCCGGCCGCGCTCATCCGCACGATGGAGTCGACGCCTCCGCCGCCCGGCATCCGCAGGTCCATCAGCGCGATGTCGGGGCGGAGTTCGGCCGCCAGCGCCTCGGCCTGCGGCCCGCTGGACGCGTCGGCGACCACGTCGAGATCCGGTTCGGCGCTGAGCATGGCCCGCAGACCCTCCCGTACGACGGGATGGTCGTCGGCCAGCACGATCCGGATCATCGGAGACTCCCCAAAGGCGACACAGGCAGCTGTACGGTCACCGTCGTACCCCCACCCGGCGCGCTGCGCACCCGCGCCGTCCCGCCCGCCTCGGCCGCCCGGGTGCGGAGCCCCGCCAAGCCGTAGCCGCCGGACACCGCGTCCGGCTCGAAACCGCACCCGTCGTCCCGCACCGACACGGTCAGCGTCTCGTCGGCGTACGCCAGCGTGAGGCTCACCTTCGCCGAACTCCCCGCGTGCTTGCGGGCGTTGGCAAGGGCCTCCTGGCAGGAGCGCAGCGCGACCACTTCGGGCGCGGCGGGCAACGCCCTTACCGGGCCGGTGACTTGGAGCGCCGCGTCATGGCGCGCGGCGAGCCGGCGCAGGGCGTCCGGCAGTGAGGCGTCGGCGAGGTCGGCCGGTGTGCCGCCGGCGACCAGGGCGCGGGCCTCGGCGAGGTTCTGCCGGGCGGTCTCGTCCATCAGGGCGAGATGGCGGCGGGCCTGCGCCGGGTCGTCGTGCAACTCGGCCTCCACGGCCTGGATCAGCATCAGCAGGCTGGTGAAGCCCTGGGCGAGGGTGTCGTGGATCTCGCGGGCCATGCGCTCCCGCTCGGCGAGGGCGCCGTGCGCCGACGAGAGCCGGGACACCTCGTGGCGGCTCGCGTCCAGTTCGGCGATCAACTCGGCGCGCTCCTGGCTCTGTTCGATGACCCGGATGATCCACGTCCCGAGGGCCATCGAGAAGACCAGGGTGACGACCGCGAACACCGAGTTGAAGAACACGTCCTGGGCGCCGGGCCACCACAGCAGCGTCCAGCCGATCACCGGCGCGATGTTGATCACGGTCACCGCGATCAGCGCCCACCGCAGCCGCAGCACCATGAAGCAGGGCGGGACGAGCGCGAAGCACATCAGCCGGGTCTCGCCGACCAGCACCGCCGACGGCAGGAACAGCGCCATCTGTGCCACGAGGTATCCGACGGCCCGCCGCTCGTCGGGCGGATCGCCCTGGAGGACCGGGCGCCCGAGCAGGACGTAGAGCGGGACGAGCGGGAGGAGCAGAGCCGCCGCCGTGACACGCACCGGCCACCCCGGCCTGTCCGTGCCGAGCACGAACACCAGGGTGGCCAGCCAGATCAGGGCGAAGTACGTGTCCCAGAGCCGGAACGAGCGGTCCCAGGTGTACGAGCCCTTCACCGGGGCGGGAACGGTCATCCGTCGCGCCGGTTCTTCCACCGGAAGGTCAGCAGACACAGCAGCAATCCTCCGACGCACCACGCCCCGAGCACCAGCGCGACCTTCCCCAACTCCCAGCTCCCGGCCTGCTCCAGCACCTGCGCCGACGAGGGCAGGAACACCCCGCGCAGCCCCTGGCACATCCACTTCAGCGGGAACAGGGCGCCGATGTTGAGCATCCAGTCCGGGATGGTGTCGATGGAGATGTACACCCCGGAGATGAACTGGAGCACCAGGAAGGGCAGTACGACCACGGAGGTCGCGCTCTTGCCGGACTTGGGCACCGAGCTGACCGCGATGCCGAGCAGCGCGCACGCCGTCAGTCCGAGCACGAAGATCCACCCGAAGTCCAGCCACTTGGTGGCCGACGAGGGCAGGTCGACGCCGTAGAAACCGGTCCCGACGAGCAGCAGGATCGCCGTCTCCAGCAGGCCCGTGACCAGGACGAGCCAGATCTTGCCGAGGAAGTACGCGGCCGGTGGCATGGGGGTGCCGCGCAGGCGGCGCAGCACCTTCTCGTCGCGTTCGATCGCGATCGAGATGCCGAGGGACTGGAAACTCGTCGACATGATGCCGGCGGCCATCATGGCCGGGACGTAGAGCTGGGAGGCGGTGACGCCCGCGCCCCGGACGTCGTCCTTGAAGATCGACGCGAAGAGGAAGAGGAAGACGACCGGGAAGGCGAAGGTGAACACCACCTGGTCGCGCTGGCGGAAGAACTGTTTGAGTTCCAGCACGCCTCGCTTCAGTCCGAGCCCCCAGGCGCCGGGCAGCCGTTCCGCGGAGGTCTGAGGGCGGACCCGTACCACCGTCGCGGTCATCGCACGTCCTCCTGTCCGGTCAGGCGGAGGTAGACGTCCTCCAGGGTGGGGCGCGTCACCAGCAGCCCGGGGATCTCGCCGTCGAAGCGGTGCGTCAGCTCGGCTACGACCTTGGTAGGAGTGTCGGTGTGCTCCGCGCGCGGGGTGCCGTCGGGCTCGGTCCACTCGACGGTGGCTCCGGTGCCGTGACGCTCGCGCAGGGCGGCCGGTTCGCCCTCGGCGACCACCCGGCCCTTGGCGACGATGGCGAGGCGGTCGGCGAGGTTCTCCGCCTCCTCCAGGTAGTGGGTGGTCAGGAGGATGGTGGTGCCCTCGCCGGCCAGCTTGCGGATCAGGTCCCAGAACTGGCGCCGGGCCGCCGGGTCGAAACCGGTCGTCGGCTCGTCCAGGAGCAGGAGTTCGGGATCGCCGATCACTCCGAGGGCCACGTCGAGCCGCCGACGCTGTCCGCCCGACAGCGCCTTGATCCGGCTGTCCGCCTTGGCCTCCAGACCCACCAGGCCGATGACCTCCTCGGGGTCGCGCGGACGCGGGTAGTAGCGGGCGAAGTGCCGTACGGTCTCGCCGACCGTCAACTCCGCGGGTGCCGATTCGTCCTGCCAGACGATGCCGACCCGTGAACGCCACGCGCGCGTGCCCGTCGCCGGGTCCGACCCGAGGACGAGGACCTCGCCCGCGTCCCGGCCGCGATTGCCCTGGAGGATCTCCACCGTGGTGCTCTTGCCCGCGCCATTGGGCCCGAGCAGGCCGAACACCTCCCCGGTGCGTATCTCCAGGTCGATTCCGTCCACGGCGGTCACGTCCCCGTACCGCTTGCGCAGCCCTCGCACATCCACTGCGAGTTCGTTCGCCTGTGTTGTCATGCCATGAGCATCGTCCGGAATCGAGTGCTCAGGGACGACCGTGCGTACTTCCTTATGTCCACCGAACGGTGGACAGGCCCGTGCGTGCGGCACAATGGCCCTGCCCGAAGATGGTCCAACTCTCAAGTGACGGATCGGCGTGATGAGCAAGACGACAGTGAAGGACGTCTCCACCGACTCCGAGCCGGAGCACACGGCGGAGGAGCCGCGCACGGTCGGCAGCAGCCGGGCCTTCGCCGTGCTGCTGGTGATCACCGGCGCGGCCGGACTGCTCGCCGCGTGGGTCATCACGATCGACAAGTTCAAGATCCTTGAGGGCAAGCTCGCGGGCAAGACGTTCACCCCCAGTTGCAGCATCAACCCGATCGTGTCCTGCGGCAGCGTCATGGAGAGCAAGCAGGCCGCCGCCTTCGGCTTCCCGAACCCGATGATGGGCCTGGTCGCCTACGGCATCGTCATCTGCGTCGGGATGAGCCTGCTGACCCGGGTCAAGTTCCCGCGCTGGTACTGGCTGACCTTCAACTTCGGCACGCTCTTCGGAGTGGGCTTCTGCACCTGGCTCCAGTTCCAGTCGCTGTACCGGATCAACGCGCTGTGCCTGTGGTGCTCGCTGGCCTGGGTCGCCACGATCACGATGTTCTGGTACGTCACCTCGTTCAACATCCGCAACGACTTCCTGAAGGCCCCCCGCCCGGTCAAGAACTTCCTGGGCGAGTTCACCTGGGTCCTCCCGGTCACCCACGTCGGCATCATCGCCATGCTGATCCTGACCCGCTGGGGCACGCAGCTCTGGGCGTGACTCCGGCCCCGACCGGATTGTCAGTGGCGTGACATAGGGTTTTGGACGTGGAGCCCGACCTTTTCACCGCCGCAGCCGAAGAACGCCAGGAGAGGGACCCGTCCAGCAGTCCCCTGGCGGTACGGATGCGCCCGCGCACCCTCGACGAGGTGGTGGGCCAGCAGCACCTGCTGAAGCCCGGCTCGCCCCTGCGCCGACTGGTCGGCGAGGGCGCGGGCGGCCCGGCCGGAGCGTCCTCGGTGATCCTCTGGGGGCCGCCCGGCACCGGGAAGACGACCCTCGCCTATGTCGTCTCCAAGGCCACCGACAAGCGGTTCGTGGAGCTGTCCGCGATCACCGCGGGGGTCAAGGAGGTCCGCGCGGTCATCGACGGCGCGCGCCGCGCCACCGGGGGCTTCGGCAAGGAGACCGTCCTCTTCCTCGACGAGATCCACCGCTTCAGCAAGGCCCAGCAGGACTCCCTCCTCCCGGCCGTCGAGAACCGCTGGATCACCCTGATCGCGGCGACCACGGAGAACCCGTACTTCTCGGTGATCTCCCCGCTCCTGTCCCGCTCCCTGCTCCTCACCCTCGAACCCCTCACGGACGACGACCTGCGCGCCCTGCTGCGCCGGGCCCTGTCCGACGAGCGCGGGCTCAAGGACGCGATCACCCTCCCCGAGGACAGCGAGAACCACCTGCTGCGCATCGCCGGCGGTGACGCCCGCCGCGCGCTGACCGCGCTGGAGGCCGCCGCCGGGGCCGCCCTCGACAAGGGCGAGCCGGACATCACCCTTCAGACCCTGGAGGAGACGGTCGACCGCGCGGCCGTGACCTACGACCGGGACGGCGACCAGCACTACGACGTGGCCAGCGCCCTCATCAAGTCCATCCGCGGCTCCGACGTCGACGCGGCCCTGCACTACCTCGCCCGCATGATCGACGCCGGCGAGGACCCCCGCTTCATCGCCCGCCGCCTGATGATCTCCGCCAGCGAGGACATCGGCCTCGCCGACCCCAACGCCCTCCCGATCGCGGTCGCCGCCGCCCAGGCCGTAGCGATGATCGGCTTCCCGGAGGCCGCACTCACCCTCAGCCACGCCACCATCGCCCTCGCCCTGGCCCCCAAGTCGAACGCGGCGACCACGGCGATCGGCGCCGCCATGGAGGACGTGAGGAAGGGGCACGCGGGTCCGGTGCCCATGCATCTGCGGGACGGGCACTACAAGGGCGCGGCCAAGCTGGGGCACGCCCAGGGGTACGTCTACCCGCACGACCTCCCGGAGGGGATCGCCGAGCAGCGGTACGCCCCGGAGGAGCTGAAGGACCGCGAGTACTACGAACCGACCCGGCACGGAGCCGAGGCGCGGTACGCGGACGCCGTGGAGTGGACCAGGAAACACCTTGGTCGTAAGCGGTCCTGAGCAGCCTGTAGAATCCCTCGCAGTGCTGTGTCCCGTGCTGTCAGAACGGGACGGTCAGCCGGAGCCAGTCAAAGAACCCAGTTCTCGGACCGGCTCCAGGAGCGTCGCGCACCGTTCGAATGGTGTCGCGGGCAGCCCACCACCATCCGCCGCACGGCGGGACCGGTCGGTGGGCCACTCGCGTGCTGCACGTAGTGCCCAGACCAGGGGAGCGGCTGCCCATCAGGTCCCGCAAGGGATCCGACGGGTCTCCCCGGCTGCGGATGCGACCTCTCTCACCACCCTGACAAGCCGATAACCAGGAAAGAGACATCGTGGCGAATCAGTCCCGCCCCAAGGTCAAGAAGTCGCGTGCCCTCGGCATCGCGCTGACCCCGAAGGCCGTCAAGTACTTCGAGGCCCGTCCCTACCCGCCGGGTGAGCACGGTCGTGGCCGCAAGCAGAACTCGGACTACAAGGTCCGTCTGCTGGAGAAGCAGCGTCTGCGCGCGCAGTACGACGTGTCCGAGCGCCAGCTCGTCCGCGCCTACGAGCGTGCCTCCAAGGTCCAGGGCAAGACCGGTGAGGCCCTGATCATCGAGCTGGAGCGTCGTCTCGACGCGCTGGTCCTTCGTTCGGGCATCGCCCGCACGATCTACCAGGCCCGCCAGATGGTCGTCCACGGCCACATCGAGGTCAACGGCCAGAAGGTCGACAAGCCGTCCTTCCGCGTCAAGCCGGACGACGTCGTCATGGTCCGCGAGCGCAGCCGCAGCAAGACCCTGTTCGAGGTCTCCCGCGCCGGTGGCTTCGCCCCCGACGGCGAGACCCCGCGCTACCTCCAGGTGAACCTCGGCGCCCTGGCGTTCCGCCTGGACCGCGAGCCGAACCGCAAGGAGATCCCGGTGATCTGCGACGAGCAGCTCGTCGTCGAGTACTACGCCCGCTGATCACCTCACGGACGTAGCACCACCTGCACCACGTCAGCCCGCCGTCTCCCCGCCCTTCCGGGTGGGCGAGGCGGCGGGCTTTCGCATGTCCACGCCGACCGGCGCGGGCCGTACGGGCCCGCCGCGCGGCAGCGGTACGGCGCCGAGGGGCCGCCGTTGCCCCAACGCCCGTGCCACGGCGGCCTCCCGGCCCAGCCGCGCGCCCTCGCGTACGCGGTCCTCGTACGGCCCGTCGCCCAGCCGCTCGCGGGCCATCGCCTCGCACAGCTCGTGCGGGGCGTTGTAGTACGCCGAACCGAACAGCGGCAGCCCCACGGACGGCCACATCACACCCGCCGCGCCCTGCAACAGCGCGGCCTCGGCGGCATCGCCCTCCGCCGCCGTGACGAGGGCCAGCAGCTCGACCGCCAGCACCGACCCCAGCAGATCGCGGAAGCCGTGCGCACTGCCCAGGCAGTCCGCCAACAGGTCGCGCGCGTGCGGGAGCTGGCCCTCGCTCCAGGCGACGTAGGCCAGGACGTACAGCGCGTAAGAACGGGTCCACCGCTCGCCGTGGTCCTCGCACACCCGCCGCACGTCCTCGCACAGCTTCACCGCGTCCGCGAGATCGCCCTGGAAGGCCCGCGCCATCGCCAGCTCGACCTGGCCCATCAGGACGTTGCTGTTCAGCTCGCCGATCTGCTGATAGCGGTCGAGCGCCGAACGCAGCAGGGTCTCCGCGCGCGGCATGTCGTCCGTGACCAACGCCAGGCAGCCGGTGCGGTGTTCGGCGTACGCCACCGCCGTGGGGTTCGCCGCGTGGTCGGCCTCCTCGCGGCACTCCTGGAGCGCTGCGAGCGCGGGCACGGTGTCGCCCTGGAGGATCGCCACATAGCCGAGCACCCACAGGGCCTTCAGTCGCGACTGGTCGTTGTCGGAGTCGAGCTGCACGGCCTGCTCCAGCCAGTGCCTGCCCTCCGAGAGCCGCCCGCAGCCCGCCCAGTAGAACCACAGGGAGCCCGCCAGGTACTGGCCCAGATGCGTCTCGTCCGGCTCGGTCAGGCAGTACTCCAGGGCGCCGCGCAGATTCGGCAGCTCCGCCTCGACCCGCGCGGCGACCTCGCCCTGACGCGGCGAGAACCAGTCCAGCTCGCACCAAGTGGCAAGCCCCAGATACCAGTCGCGGTGTCTGCGCCGCAGCCGGGCCGCGTCCCCGGTCGCCTCCAGCCAGTCGGCGCCGTAGGCCCGGATCGTGTCGAGCATCCGGTAGCGCAGGCCCGTCGCCGTCTCCTCGCGGACGACCACGGACTGCGCGAGGAGTTCGGAGAGCACGTCGAGGACGCTGTCCGAGGGGAGTCCGTCGCCGCCGCAGACGTACTCGGCGGCCTCCAGGTCGAAGCGCCCGGCGAACACCGACAGCCGCGCCCACAGCAACCGCTCCTCGGGCGTGCACAGTTCATGGCTCCAGCCGATCGCCGTCCGCAGCGTCTGATGCCGGGGCAGCGCGTCCCTGCGCCCACCCGCCAGCAGCCGGAACCGGTCGTCGAACCGCGCCAGCAACTCCCCGGGCGACAGGGCCCGCAGCCGCCCCGCCGCCAGCTCCACGGCGAGCGGAATCCCGTCCAGCCGCCGACACAACTCCCGTACGTCCGCGTCCTGTTCCCCGAGGGCGACCCCCTGTTGCGCGGCCCGCTCGGCCAGCAGCTCCACCGCCTCGCCCTCGCCCAGCGGCGCCAGCGCCACCACCCGCTCGCCCGCCAGCTCCAACGGCCGCCGCCCCACCGCCAGCACCCGCAGCCCCGGCACCCGCCCCACCAACTCGGCCACCAGCGGGGCACACACCTCCACCAGATGCTCGAACCCGTCCAGCACCAACAGGAGTTGACGTCTCGTCAGATGTGCGAGCAGCGCCTCCCGCGGCAGCCGCGTCGTGTGGTCCGTAAGCCCCAGCGCTTCTACGATCGTGAAGTCCACGAGTTCCGGATCGCGCACCGGCGCCAACTCCACCCGCCACACGCCGTCCGGGGGAGCGGACCGGGCCGCCGCGTGGGCCGCGAGCCGGGACTTGCCGACCCCGCCGGGCCCGGTCACCGTAACCAGGCGCGAGGCGTCGAGCGCCCGTGCCAGCTCGGTGAGTTCGGCCGAGCGGCCCACGAACCGGTCGGGTTCGAGGGGCAGATTGCCGTCCGCGGTGGCGTCGCCGCCATGGGAAGCTCGCATGGAACACGGAGCGTACTGAACCGTATTCAGTCCGTACAATCGCTTCGCCCAACTCCACCGCGCGCGGGGCGGTAATGCGGTACGGAGCGCCATCCCCGGCGCGATAGGCTCGGGGCCAGTCATCAACATATGTTTACGGAGCGCTGTCTCCGAGGCCCGATAGGCTCGGGCCTCGGGCCAGTTTTATCTACAAGTGTTTATGAGAGCGGGTGTCAGGTGTCCGGTGGAGAGGTGGCCGGGATCCTGGTGGCCGTCTTCTGGGCGATCCTGGTCTCGTTCCTCGCCGTCGCACTGGTGAGGCTGGCCCAGACGCTCAAGGCGACCACCAAGCTGGTCGCGGACGTGACCGACCAGGCCGTGCCGCTGCTGGCGGACGCCTCCGCGGCGGTGCGCTCCGCGCAGACCCAGATCGACCGGGTCGACGCGATCGCGACCGACGTCCAGGAAGTCACGTCGAACGCCTCCGCCCTGTCCACCACCGTCGCCTCCACCTTCGGCGGCCCCCTCGTCAAGGTCGCGGCCTTCGGCTACGGCGTCCGCCGGGCCCTGGGCGGCCGCCGCGAGGACGTGCCCGCGCCGTCCGGGGCGTCCCGTCGTACGGTGATCGTGGGCCGTACCGTCCCGGCCGGACGGCGGGGCAAGCGCACCCGGAAGAAGGACTGACCGAGCGATGTTCCGCCGTACGTTCTGGTTCGGCACGGGCGTGGCCGCCGGTGTCTGGGCGACCACCAAGGTCAATCGCAAGCTGAAGCAGCTGACCCCCGAGCACCTCGCCGCGGTCGCGGCCAACAAGGCGCTCGAAGCGGGCCACCGGCTCAAGGACAGCGCGGTGGGCTTCGCGCTCGACGTCCGCGCGGGCATGGCCCAGCGCGAGGCCGAACTCGGTGACGCGCTGGGGATCAACGCCCCGGTCGACCCCGAACTCCCCGCCGCCAGGCAGCACATCGCCATCGAGAACCGCAGCAACCCAAGGTCCGTCGAAAGCAACGACAGGACGACGTACTCGTACAACCGGAATGAGGACCACTGATGGAGTCGGCTGAAATCCGCCGCCGCTGGCTGAGCTTCTACGAGGAGCGCGGCCACACCGTTGTCCCCTCGGCGTCGCTCATCGCGGACGACCCGACTCTGCTCCTGGTCCCCGCCGGCATGGTCCCGTTCAAGCCGTATTTCCTCGGCGAGGTCAAGCCGCCGTGGCCGCGCGCCACCAGCGTGCAGAAGTGCGTGCGCACGCCCGACATCGAAGAGGTCGGCAAGACCACCCGGCACGGCACGTTCTTCCAGATGTGCGGCAACTTCTCCTTCGGCGACTACTTCAAGGAAGGCGCCATCACCTACGCCTGGGAGCTGCTGACCTCGCCCCAGGACAAGGGCGGTTACGGTCTCGACCCCGAGCGGCTGTGGATCACGGTCTACCTCGACGACGACGAGGCCGAGACGATCTGGCGCGACAAGATCGGCGTCCCGTCCGAGCGCATCCAGCGCCTCGGCAAGAAGGACAACTACTGGTCGATGGGCGTCCCCGGACCCTGCGGCCCGTGCTCCGAGATCAACTACGACCGCGGTCCGGAGTTCGGCGTCGAGGGCGGCCCGGCCGTCAACGACGAGCGGTACGTGGAGATCTGGAACCTGGTCTTCATGCAGTACGAGCGCGGCGAGGGCATCGGCAAGGAGGACTTCGAGATCCTCGGCGAGCTGCCCAGCAAGAACATCGACACGGGCCTCGGCCTGGAGCGCCTGGCGATGATTCTCCAGGGCGTGCAGAACATGTACGAGATCGACACCTCCATGGCCGTCATCAAGAAGGCCACCGAGCTGACCGGTGTCGAGTACGGCGACTCGCACGAGTCCGACGTCTCCCTGCGCGTCGTCACCGACCACATGCGTACGTCCGTGATGCTCATCGGCGACGGCGTGACGCCCGGCAACGAGGGCCGCGGTTACGTCCTGCGCCGCATCATGCGCCGCGCCATCCGCAACATGCGGCTGCTCGGTGCCACCGGACTGGTCGTCAAGGACCTCATCGACGTCGTGATCGCGATGATGGGCCAGCAGTACCCCGAGCTGGTCACCGACCGGCAGCGGATCGAGACCGTGGCCCTCGCCGAGGAGGCCGCCTTCGTCAAGACGCTGAAGGCCGGCACCAACATCCTCGACACCGCCATCTCCGAGACGAAGGGGAGCGGCGGCAAGGTCCTCGCCGGCGACAAGGCGTTCCTGCTCCACGACACCTGGGGCTTCCCGATCGACCTCACCCTCGAAATGGCCGCCGAACAGGGCCTTTCCGTGGACGAGGACGGTTTCCGGCGCCTGATGAAGCAGCAGCGCGACCAGGCCAAGGCCGACGCGCAGGCGAAGAAGACCGGCCACGCCGGTGTCGGCGCCTACCGCGAGATCGCGGACAAGGCCGGCGAGACCGACTTCATCGGCTACTCGGACACCCAGGGCGAGTCCACGATCGTCGGCATCCTCGTCGACGGCGTCTCCTCCCCGGCCGCGACCGAGGGCGACGAGGTCGAGATCGTCCTCGACCGCACCCCCTTCTACGCCGAGGGCGGCGGCCAGATCGGCGACACCGGCCGCATCAAGGTCGAGTCCGGTGCCGTGATCGAGATCCGCGACTGCCAGAAGCCGGTCCCGGGCGTCTACGTCCACAAGGGCGTCGTCCAGTTCGGCGAGGTCACCGTCGGCGCCAAGGCCGAGGCCGCGATCGACATCCGCCGCCGTACCGCCATCGCCCGCGCCCACTCGGCCACCCACCTCACCCACCAGGCGCTGCGCGACGCCCTCGGCCCGACAGCCGCGCAGGCCGGTTCCGAGAACCAGCCGGGCCGCTTCCGCTTCGACTTCGGATCGCCGTCCGCGGTTCCCACCGCCGTGATGACCGACGTCGAGCAGAAGATCAACGAGGTGCTCGCCCGCGACCTGGACGTGCACGCCGAGATCCTCAGCCTCGACGAGGCCAAGAAGCAGGGCGCCATCGCCGAGTTCGGCGAGAAGTACGGCGAGCGGGTCCGGGTCGTGACCATCGGCGACTTCTCCAAGGAGCTGTGTGGCGGCACCCACGTCCACAACACCTCCCAGCTCGGCCTGGTGAAGCTGCTCGGCGAGTCGTCGATCGGCTCCGGAGTGCGCCGTATCGAAGCGCTCGTCGGGGTCGACGCCTACAACTTCCTCGCCCGTGAGCACACCGTCGTCGCCCAGCTCCAGGAGCTGATCAAGGGCCGCCCGGAGGAGTTGCCGGAGAAGGTCTCCGCGATGCTCGGCAAGCTGAAGGACGCCGAGAAGGAGATCGAGAAGTTCCGCGCGGAGAAGGTGCTCCAGGCCGCCGGCGGTCTCGTCGAGTCCGCCAAGGACGTGCAAGGCATCGCCGTCGTCACCGGCCAGGTCCCGGACGGCACCTCGCCGGACGATCTGCGCAAGCTGGTGCTCGACGTGCGCGGCCGGATCCAGGGCGGACGGGCCGCCGTCGTAGCCCTGTTCACGGTCAACAACGGCAAGCCGCTCACCGTCATCGCCACCAACGAAGCCGCCCGCGAGCGCGGCCTCAAGGCCGGTGACCTGGTGCGCGCCGCCGCCAAGACCCTCGGCGGCGGCGGTGGCGGCAAGCCGGACGTGGCCCAGGGCGGCGGCCAGAACCCGGCCGCCGTCGGCGAGGCCGTCGACGCCGTCGAACGCCTCGTCGCCGACACGGCGAAGTAAGAAGCGGTCGAAAATATGAGAAGAGGACGTCGGCTCGCGCTCGACGTCGGGGACGCCCGCATCGGGGTCGCCTCGTGCGACCCCGACGGGATCCTCGCCACTCCCGTCGAGACGGTCCCCGGCCGCGACATCCCGGCGGCCCACCGCCGACTGGGGCAGCTCGTCGAGGAGTACGAACCGGTCGAAGTCGTCGTCGGCCTCCCGCGCTCCCTCAAGGGCGGCGAGGGACCGGCCGCCGTGAAGGTCCGGGCCTTCGCCCAGGAACTGGCCAGGGGCATCGCCCCGGTACCGGTCAGACTGTTGGACGAACGGATGACCACAGTGACGGCCAGTCAGGGACTGCGCGCCTCGGGCGTCACCTCCAAGAAGGGCCGCTCGGTCATCGACCAGGCAGCGGCGGTCATCATCCTTCAGCAGGCGTTGGAATCCGAACGGGTGTCAGGTAAACCACCCGGCGAGGGCGTCGAAGTGGTCATCTGATCGCGATACGGTAACGTTCCGCGCGATGCGATGGTGTTCGAACAGCCATGGCACAGCAAGAGGCGGGACGGGAGCCGGAGCCCCAAGCGCCGCGACCGCCGCCTCGCGGCTCTAGGGGATCGATGACTGAGTATGGCCGGGGCCCAGGCTCCGAACCGTGGCATCCGGAGGACCCGTTGTTCGGGGACATCGGATGGGAAGGCCAGCAGGCCCACGTGGGCCAGCAGTCTTCGTACGACGGCCAGCAGCAGCACTATCCGGAACAGCCGCAGCAGCCGCAGCAGTACGGCGACTGGGGCAACGGCCAGCAGGCCGACTACGGTCAGGCGCAGCAGCAGTACCAGGTCTACGACGAGCAGGGCCACCAGCAGCAGTACCCCGATCAGCACCAGCAGTACGCGGACCAGCAGCAGTACGCCGATCAGAGCCAGCAGCAGTACGCCGGTCAGCAGCAGCAGTACCAGCAGGGCGGCTGGGACGGCATGGGCACGCACGCCCAGGTCCCCTACGCCGCCGACCCCGGCGACCCGTACGGACAACAGGCCGCCGCCTACGGCGAACAGCAGCCCGATCTCTACGGCACGCCCGACGCGTTCCCGCCGCCGGAGCCGCCCGGCAAGCGCCGCACTGAACCCGAACCGGAGCAGGTCGACTGGGACCCGGGACCCGATGAGGGTGAACACGCGTTCTTCGCGGGGGGCGGCGGCGACGATGACGAGGCCGACGACGAGCCGGAGGACGGTCGCCGACGCGGCAAAGGCGGTAAGGGCAAAGGCAAAGGCGGCAAGGAGAAGAAGCGCCGCAACGGCTGCGCCTGCCTGGTCGTCGTCCTGGTGTTCGGCGGCGGCCTCGGTGGCGTCGGCTATTTCGGCTGGCACTTCTACCAGAACCGTTTCGGCTCGGCGCCCGACTACGCGGGCGACGGCACCGGTTCGGTCAGCGTCACCATCCCCAAGGGCGCCTTCGGATCGGACATCGGGCAGAAGCTGAAAGAGGCGGGCGTCGTCAAGAGCGTCGACGCGTTCGTCGCCGCCCAGTCGCAGAACCCCGACGGGAAGAAGATCCAGGCGGGCGTCTTTCTGCTGAAGAAGGAAATGTCCGCCGCGGCCGCCGTCAAGCTGATGCTCGACCCCAAGAGCCAGGACAATCTCATCGTCGCCCCCGGCTGGCGAAACTCCCAGGTCTACGCGGCGATCGACAAGAAACTCCAGATTTCCGACGGCACCACCAAGGGTGTCGCCAAGAAGGAATTCAAGAGCCTCGGACTGCCCGACTGGGCGAACGACAACTCGAACATCAAGGACCCGCTGGAGGGCTTCCTCTACCCGGGAACCTATGGCGCCGCCAAGGGCATGAAACCCGAAGCGGTCCTCAAACAGATGATCGCCCAGGCCAACGACAATTACGACGCGATCGACCTCGCCGCGAAGGCCAAGGCGCTCAAGCTGGACAGTCCGTTGCAGGTCATCACGGTCGCGAGCCTCGTCCAGGCCGAGGGAAAGACGCACGAGGACTTCCGGAAGATGGCCGAAGTCGTCTACAACCGGCTCAAGACCACGAACACCGAGACCAACCGGTACCTGCAATTCGACTCGACCTTCAATTACCTGAAGGGCCAGAGCAACATCCGTATCAGCGAGTCCGAGATCAACAGCAACAAGGACCCGTACAACACCTACACCCAGAAGGGCCTGCCGCCCGGTCCGATCGACAACCCCGGTGCCGAGGCTCTGGCGGCGGCTTTGAATCCGACCCACGACGGCTGGATCTACTTCGTGGCGACCGACGGCGAGAACAAGACCGAATTCGCCAAGACGTACGCCGAATTCCAGTCACTCAAGGACAAGTTCAATGCCACAACGGGCAACTGACGCCCGCCGGGCCGCCGTGCTCGGTTCACCCATCGCCCACTCCCTCTCCCCGGTGCTCCATCGCGCGGCATACCGGGAACTGGGCCTCGACGGCTGGTCGTACGACCGTTTCGACGTCGACGGGGCCGGTCTGCCGGGGTTCTTCGGGAACCTCGGACCGGAGTGGGCGGGGCTGTCCCTGACGATGCCGCTGAAGCGGGCCGTCATACCGCTGCTCGACGAGATCAGCGAGACAGCGGCCTCGGTGGACGCGGTCAACACGGTCGTGTTCACCGAGGACGGCCGCAGTGTCGGCGACAACACCGACATCCCCGGCATGGTCGCCGCACTGCGCGAACACGGCATCGAACAGGTCGATTCGGCCACGATCCTCGGCGCCGGCGCCACGGCTTCCTCCGCGCTCGCCGCCCTCTCCCGGATCTGCACCGGCGAGGTCGTCGCCTACGTCCGCAGCGAGGCCCGCGCCGCCGAGATGCGCCAGTGGGGCGAGCGGCTCGACGTGGAGGTCCGTACCGCGGACTGGGCCGACGCGGCGGAAGGCCTGCGCGCCCCCCTGGTCTTCGCGACCACCCCCGCGGGCACCACGGACGCCCTCTCCGCGGCCGTACCGGAACGCCCCGCCACCCTCTTCGACGTCCTCTACGACCCCTGGCCCACCGATCTCGCGGCCCGCTGGTCCGGCTACGGCGGCGCGGTCGTCAGCGGCCTCGACCTCCTGGTCCACCAGGCCGTACTCCAGGTGGAACAGATGACCGGCCACCGGCCGGCCCCCGTCGGCGCGATGCGCAGAGCGGGCGAGAAGGCCCTGGCCGACCGCTGAAAGAGGAAGCGGGCCGCGCAGGTCGGTGAGAAGGTGCCGCCCGGCCGCCGACGCCGGCTCCACCGATGCCGCCCGGTGGCTGACCTTGGCCGTTCGGCGTCCGTTCTCTGGACCTTCGGCCCGGTCCGTGCCCCGAACGTGGGAGGATCGGGGACGGCGGGCCAGGGCCGCGCACCCGGTCACGCCGACGCCGTACGCGAGGATCACGCGTAGGCAGGGCAGTCGGGCGCGAGGATGAGGAGCACCGTTGAGCAGGTTGCGCTGGCTGACCGCGGGGGAGTCCCACGGCCCCGCACTCGTGGCGACGCTGGAGGGTCTTCCCGCCGGCGTCCCGATCACCACGGAGATGGTGGCGGACCACCTGGCACGGCGCCGACTCGGCTATGGACGCGGCGCCCGCATGAAGTTCGAGCGCGACGAGGTCACGTTCCTCGGCGGCGTCCGTCACGGCCTCACCCTCGGTTCGCCGGTCGCCATCATGGTCGGCAACACCGAGTGGCCCAAGTGGGAGCAGGTCATGGCGGCCGACCCCATCGACCCGGAGATCCTCGCCGGACTGGCCCGCAACGCCCCGCTGACCCGCCCGCGCCCCGGCCACGCCGACCTCGCGGGCATGCAGAAGTACGGCTTCGACGAGGCCCGCCCGATCCTGGAGCGCGCCTCCGCACGGGAGACCGCGGCGCGGGTCGCGCTGGGGGCGGTGGCCCGGTCGTACATCAAGGAGACGGCCGGCATCGAGATCGTCTCGCACGTGGTCGAACTGGCCTCCGCGAAGGCTCCGCGGGGCGTCCTGCCCACGCCGGCCGACGTCGAGAGGCTGGACGCCGACCCCGTGCGCTGCCTGGACGCGGACGCGTCGAAGGCGATGGTCGCCGAGATCGACCAGGCCCACAAGGACGGCGACACCCTGGGTGGTGTGGTCGAGATCCTGGCCTACGGCGTCCCCGTGGGCCTCGGCTCGCACGTCCACTGGGACCGCAAGCTGGACGCCCGCCTCGCCGGTGCCCTCATGGGCATCCAGGCCATCAAGGGCGTCGAGGTCGGCGACGGCTTCGAGCTGGCGCGGGTGCCCGGTTCGCAGGCGCACGACGAGATCGTGAAGACCGACGAGGGCATCCGGCGCGTTTCCGGCCGTTCCGGCGGCACCGAGGGCGGGCTCTCGACCGGTGAACTGCTGCGGGTACGCGCCGCGATGAAGCCCATCGCCACCGTGCCGCACGCCCTGCGGACCGTCGACGTGGTCACCGGTGAGGCCACGCAGGCCCACCACCAGCGCTCCGACGTCTCCGCGGTCCCGGCCGCCGGCATCGTCGCCGAGGCGATGGTCGCCCTCGTCCTCGCGGACGCGGTGGCGGAGAAGTTCGGTGGCGACTCGGTGCCCGAGACCCGCCGTAACGTCCGCTCGTACCTCGAAAACCTGGCCATCCGGTGAGCGCAGCACCCTTGGTCGTCCTGGTCGGCCCGATGGGTGTCGGCAAGTCGACGGTCGGACAGCAGCTGGCCGAGCGGCTCGGTGTCGGCTACCGCGACATCGACGACGACATCGTGGCCGCGGAGGGCCGCACCATCGCCGAGATCTTCGTCGACGAGGGCGAGCCCGTCTTCCGCGCCATCGAGAAGCGCGCCGTGCACCAGGCACTCGCCGGGCACGACGGTGTCCTCGCGCTGGGCGGCGGCTCGATCCTCGACGAGGACACGCGCGCGCTGCTCGCGACGCACCGGGTCGTCTACCTCTCCATGGACGTGGACGAGGCCGTCAAGCGCACCGGCCTCAACGTGGCCCGCCCGCTGCTCGCCATCAACCCGCGCAAGCAGTGGCGCGAACTGATGGAAGCCAGGCGCCACTTGTACGTCGAGGTCGCGCAGGCCGTCGTACCCACCGACGGCCGCGCCCCCGAAGAGGTCACCCAAGCCGTCCTGGACGCACTGGAGTTGAGGACCGTATCCCCCGGGGGACAACCCTCGGACCCCCGGCCGAAGGACGTCATGGCAAGCCAAGTTACGAGGATCCAGGTCGGCGGCACGGCGGGCAGCGACCCGTACGAGGTCCTGGTGGGCCGTCAACTCCTGGGCGAACTGGGCGGGTTGGTCGGCGAAAAGGCCAAGCGGGTCGCCGTCATCCATCCCGAGGCGCTCGCCGAGACCGGTGACGCGCTCCGCGCCGACCTGGCCGGGCAGGGCTTCGACGCCGTCGCCATCCAGGTGCCCAACGCGGAGGAGGCCAAGACCGCGGAGGTCGCCGCCTACTGCTGGAAGGCGCTGGGCCAGTCCGGGTTCACCCGCTCCGACGTCATCGTGGGCGTCGGCGGCGGCTCCACCACCGACCTGGCCGGATTCGTCGCCGCGACCTGGCTGCGCGGGGTCCGCTGGATCGCCGTCCCGACGACCGTGCTCGCCATGGTCGACGCGGCAGTCGGCGGCAAGACCGGTATCAACACCGCCGAGGGCAAGAACCTCGTCGGCTCCTTCCACCCGCCGGCCGGCGTGCTCTGCGACCTCGCCGCGCTGGACTCCCTCCCGGTCAACGACTACGTCTCAGGGCTCGCCGAGATCATCAAGGCCGGCTTCATCGCCGACCCGGTGATCCTCGAACTCATCGAGTCCGACCCGGAGTCCGCGCGCACCCCGGCGGGCCCGCACACCGCCGAGCTGATCGAACGCTCCATCAAGGTCAAGGCCGAGGTCGTCTCCGCCGACCTCAAGGAGTCGGGCCTGCGCGAGATCCTCAACTACGGCCACACCCTCGCCCACGCCATCGAGAAGAACGAGCGCTACAAGTGGCGGCACGGCGCCGCGGTGGCCGTAGGCATGCACTTCGCGGCCGAACTCGGCCGTCTCGCGGGCCGGTTGGACGACGCGACGGCCGACCGCCACCGCACGATCCTCGAATCCGTCGGCCTTCCGCTCAGCTACCGCTACGACCAGTGGCCCAAGCTCCTGGAGACCATGAAGGTCGACAAGAAGTCGCGCGGCGACCTGCTCCGCTTCATCGTCCTCGACGGCCTCGCCAAACCCACGGTCCTGGAGGGCCCCGACCCGGCCGTCCTCCTCGCCGCGTACGGCGAAGTGGGCGACTAAGTACCGCCAAGTCCCGTCCACCCGATTTGCCTTGCGGGGATGGGCACTTCGGCCCCTCCCCGGCCGTTCACCAAATGGCGGCCGGGGACGGTACCGTTCGGTAGGTAGCGGGGTTTCGGGCCCGCTGCCAGCGCCAATCGCCGTAAGAAATTGGAGTGGCACCGGATGCAGCACGCAGTGGGGTCTCCGCTGCCGCCGCCCCACCAGCCGGGGCAGGGACCGGCCGCCGGTTGGATGCCGACGGGACAGCACCCGGGCCCGCGTCCGGGCCCCGTGCCCCCACCACCACCGGCCCCGCCGATGCCGTACACGATCCCGCGCCACGCACCGGACACCACCGGCCATGTCCAGCTGCCGCCCGGCGGCCCCGTGGCCATGCCGAGCACACCCCCCGCGCAGGCCGCCCCCGACCCGGCCTCCACCACCCTCGCGGTGCTGCTCATCGGCCCCGCGGGCGCGGGCAAGACGAGCGTCGCCAAGTACTGGGCGGACCACCGCCGCGTCCCCACCGCACACATCAGCCTCGACGACGTCCGCGAATGGGTCCGCTCCGGCTTCGCCGACCCCCAGTCCGGCTGGAACGACCACTCCGAGGCCCAGTACCGCCTGGCCCGCCGCACCTGCGGCTTCGCCGCCCGCAACTTCCTCGCCAACGGCATCTCCTGCATCCTCGACGACGCGGTCTTCCCGGACCGCCCGGTCGTGGGCCTCGGCGGCTGGAAGCGCCACGTGGGCCCCGGCCTCCTCCCGGTGGTCCTGTTGCCCGGCCTGGAAATAGTCCTGGAGCGCAATGCCGAGCGCTCCGGCAACCGCCGCCTCACCGACGAGGAGGTCGCCCGCATCCACGGCCGCATGGCGGGCTGGTACGGCTCGGGCCTCCCGATCATCGACAACTCCCAGCTGGACGTGCAGCAGACGGCCCAGGTGCTCAATGACGTCCTGGCGAGGTCCATAGCAAGTCCGCCGAGCTGGTGACGAACGGCACGCGTGGCTTTTAGGGGCGCGGGGAACTGCGCGACCAGCCCCCACCGGCCCGCAGTCGAAACTCAGGGCCCGTCCCCCGAACGGCACCCTCCCAACCAGCACAATCCAGCCACCCCTCCTACGCTCATCTCATGTCAGAGGTCTACGCAGCCCGCAGAGCCAGGCTGAGGGAACGCGCCCAAGCCGGCGGCAGCCAGTCCACCCTGGTCACCCACCCGGCCAACGTGCGCTACTTGGCCGGTCCCGCCCCGCAGGACACCGTCCTGCTGCTGGGCAAGCGCGACGACATGCTGGTCTGCGCGAGCCCCCTGGACGAGCGTCCGGCAGAGGGGCGTCCCGACGAGACCCTGCGCGTCCACACCCTCCCCGGCCCCGGTGGCGACCCCGCCGTAGCGGCGGCCGACCTCGCGGCAGCGCACGGCGCCGAATCCATGGCCGTGGAAGAACACCACCTCACCGTGACCCGCCACCGAGCCCTCCGCTCGGTCGCCCCCGCGCTGCGTCTCACCGACATCGGCGGCGCGGCGGAGCAACTGCGGGTCATCAAGGACGAGGAGGAGATCTCCTGTCTGAGAATTGCCGCCGAGATCGCCGACCAGGCCCTCGGTGAGCTGCTGGAGTCGATCCTCGTCGGCCGCACCGAACGTCATCTCGCCCTCGAACTGGAGCGACGGCTCGTCGACCACGGCGCGGACGGTCCCGCCTTCGCCACATCCGTCGCGACCGGCCCGCACTCCGGCCGACGCGGTCACCGGCCGACCGACCGCCGGGTCGAGGAAGGAGATTTCCTTTCTGTCTGCCTCGGTGCCACCTATCGCGGATACCGCTGCGAGATCGGCCGTACGTTCGTCATCGGCACCTCTCCCGCCGACTGGCAGATCGAGCTGTACGACCTCGTCTTCGCCGCCCAGCGCGCCGCACGGGAGTCCCTGACCCCCGGCGCCGCCTACCGCGATGTGGACCGCGCGGCACGTCAGGTGCTGGACTCCGCGGGCTACTCGGAGGGCCTCGCACCCCTCACCGGCCACGGTGTCGGACTCGAAATCGACGAGGACCCGCAGCTGGCCCCCGCGGCCATGGGTAAACTGGACGCTTGCGTGCCGGTCACCGTCGAACCGGGGGTCCACCTCCCGGGCCGGGGCGGTGTCCGGATCGATGACACGCTCGTCGTACGCCCTGAGGCGGACGGCGGACCCGAGCTACTCACCATCACGACCAAGGAACTGCTCGCGCTCTAGCTTTTCGAGCCGTGCGCGGGCCCCGTGGTCGTCCACGTCAGTCCAGGAGATTCCGCAACCGTGGCTTCCACGAACGACCTCAAGAACGGCCTGGTGCTCAAGCTCGACGGGGGCCAGCTCTGGTCCGTCGTCGAGTTCCAGCACGTCAAGCCCGGCAAGGGCCCTGCCTTCGTGCGCACCAAGCTCAAGAACGTGCTCTCCGGCAAGGTCGTCGACAAGACGTTCAACGCCGGCGTCAAGGTCGAGACGGCCACTGTCGACAAGCGCGACATGCAGTTCTCGTACATGGACGGCGAGTACTTCGTCTTCATGGACATGGAGACCTACGACCAGCTCATGGTCGACCGCAAGGCCGTCGGCGACGCCGCCAACTTCCTGATCGAGGGCTTCACCGCCACGGTCGCGCAGCACGAGGGCGAGGTGCTCTTCGTCGAGCTGCCCGCGGCCGTCGAGCTGACGATCCAGGAGACCGAGCCCGGCGTCCAGGGCGACCGCTCCACCGGTGGCACCAAGCCCGCCACCCTGGAGACCGGCTACCAGATCCAGGTCCCGCTCTTCATCACCACCGGTGAGAAGATCAAGGTCGACACCCGCTCCAGCGACTACCTCGGCCGGGTGAACAGCTAACCGTGGCTGCTCGCAACACGGCCCGCAAGCGCGCCTTCCAGATCCTCTTCGAGGGCGACCAGCGCGGAGTCGGCGTCACCACGGTCCTCGCGGACTGGATCCGGCTCTCCCGGGACGACACCCGGCAGCCGCCGGTCAGCGAGTACACGATGGAGCTGGTCGAGGGGTACGCGCAGCACGCGCGCCGCATCGACGAGCTGATCGCGCAGTACTCGGTCGGCTGGACGCTGGACCGCATGCCCGTGGTGGACCGCAACATCCTGCGCCTCGGCGCCTACGAGCTGATCTGGGTCGACGAGACCCCGGACGCCGTCGTCCTCGACGAGATGGTGCAGCTGGCCAAGGAGTTCTCCACGGACGAGTCGCCCTCGTTCGTGAACGGCCTGCTGGGCCGCTTCAAGGAACTGAAGCCCTCGCTGCGCCGGGACGAGGCGTAAAGAGGTACGGCATCGCCAGGGGGCCCGCAGCGTGACTGCTGCGGGCCCCCTGGCGTACCGGTGCGTCCGCGACCCCTGAGGGCCGCAGAAAGCCGCCGGGGCGACCGGAACCGTGAAGTTCCGGCCACCCCGGCGGCACGTTTCTGCTGAGACGGGGAGCGGCTCAGTTCTCCTCGTGGGAGACCGCGCGACGCGCGTCCGCGTCCAGCACGCCCCAGCTGATCAGCTGCTCGGTGAGGACCGAGGGCGACTGGTCGTAGATGACGGCGAGTGTGCGCAGGTCGTCCTGGCGGATCGAGAGCACCTTGCCGTTGTAGTCGCCGCGCTGGGACTGGATCGTGGCGGCGTACCGCTGGAGCGGGCCGGCCTTCTCGGCGGGCACGTGGGCCAGCCGCTCCAGGTCCAGCACCAGCTTCGGCGGCGGCTCGGCGGCCCCGCCCGGCGTGGTGCCCGGCAGCAGCTCCTGCACCGGAACCCCGTAGAAGTCCGCCAGCTCGGCAAGGCGCTGCACGGTGACGGCACGGTCGCCGCGCTCGTACGACCCGACCACGACTGCCTTCCAGCGTCCCTGGGACTTCTCCTCGACACCGTGGAGGGAAAGGCCCTGCTGGGTGCGGATGGCCCGGAGCTTGGCCCCGAGCTGTTTGGCGTATTCGCTGGACATATAGCTCCCCGGACACTGTGTCTACGCGGCAACAGTGTTTCCGTGCCGCGCGGCTGGTAACTCACTGTGAGGTTACGCAGCGTTACACTTCCGCGTCAAGCCGAATGGTCCGCACCGGGTCTTCCGCGGTAGCGGTGGCTGATTACTCCATAGGGGTGATCAGGGGTGTCGTCCCGGCCTGCTAACGTGGATGGCGCAAATCCGACGTCCTTTAAGGTCCGTCCCGTGAGGCGGAGAAGGAGGTCCGTTTCTTATGGACACCCAGCAGGCTGATCAGTACGAGTCCGATGCCCGGCCGGTTCTCGAAGCCCCCGACATCGCGCGGGTCCTGACCCGCATCGCCCACGAGATCGTCGAGCGCGCCAAGGGCGCCGACGACGTGGTGCTCCTCGGCATTCCGACCCGGGGCGTCTTCCTCGCCCAGCGGCTCGCCGTCAAGCTGGAGGAGATCACCGACCGCAAGATCCCGGTCGGCTCCCTCGACATCACGATGTACCGCGACGACCTGCGCATGCACCCGCCGCGCGCGCTGGCCCGCACCGACATCCCCGGTGACGGCATCGACGGCCGTCTCGTCGTCCTCGTGGACGACGTGCTCTTCTCCGGCCGCACCATCCGCGCCGCCCTGGACGCCCTGAACGACATCGGGCGCCCCCGCGCGGTGCAGCTCGCGGTCCTGGTCGACAGAGGCCACCGCGAACTGCCCATCCGCGCCGACTACGTCGGCAAGAACCTCCCCACGTCGCTGCGGGAGACGGTCAAGGTCCAGCTCGCCGAGGAGGACGGTCGCGACACCGTGCTGCTCGGCGCCAAGCGGACCCCGTAGCGGGCAAAGGGGCGTACGCCGGTTCGGTGTGCCCCCGGCTGCCCGGAATCTCCCTCTTTCGCGAACTGCCTTACGGAGCCTGACAGATGCAGCGTCATCTCATCTCGGCCGCCGACCTCTCCCGCGACGACGCCGTCCTGATCCTCGACACCGCCGAGGAGATGGCCCGGGTCGCCGACCGGCCGATCAAGAAACTGCCGACCCTGCGCGGCCGTACCGTCGTCAACCTCTTCTTCGAGGACTCCACGCGCACGCGCATCTCCTTCGAAGCCGCCGAGAAGCGCCTCTCCGCCGACGTGATCAACTTCACCGCCAAGGGGTCGAGCGTCTCCAAGGGCGAGTCCCTGAAGGACACCGCGCAGACCCTGGAGGCCATGGGCGTCGACGCGGTCGTCATCCGGCACGGCGCCTCCGGAGCGCCCTACCGGCTCGCCACCTCCGGGTGGATCGACGCGGCCGTCATCAACGCCGGTGACGGCACCCACCAGCACCCGACGCAGGCCCTGCTCGACGCGTTCACCATGCGCCGCCGGCTCGTCGGCCGGGACGCCGGGATCGGGCAGGACCTGGCCGGCAAGCGGATCACGCTCGTCGGCGACATCCTGCACAGCCGCGTCGCCCGCTCGAACGTCGACCTGCTGCACACCCTCGGCGCCGAGGTCACCCTCGTCGCCCCGCCCACCCTGGTCCCGGTCGGCGTCGAGGCCTGGCCCTGCGAGGTGTCGTACGACCTCGACAGCACGCTCTCCAAGTCCGACGCGGTGATGCTCCTGCGCGTACAGCGCGAGCGCATGAACGCGGCCTTCTTCCCGACCGAGCGCGAGTACTCACGGCGTTACGGTCTCGACGGCGAGCGCATGGCGAAGATGCCCGAGCACGCGATCGTGATGCACCCGGGGCCGATGGTCCGGGGCATGGAGATCACCGCCGAGGTCGCCGACTCGGACCGCTGCACCGTCGTCGAGCAGGTCGCAAACGGAGTCTCCATCCGGATGGCCGTGCTCTATCTGCTTCTGGGCGGCAACGAACCCGCCGTCAGCCACGCCCGCATCGAGGAGAAGTAAGTCACATGAGCAAGATCCTGATCCGTGGTGCGAAGATCCTCGGCGGCGAGCCGCAGGACGTGCTGATCGACGGTTCCGAGATCGCGGCCGTCGGCAGTGGTCTGTCGGCCGAGGGCGCCGAGGTCGTCGAGGCCGACGGCAAGGTGTTGCTGCCCGGTCTCGTAGACCTGCACACCCACCTGCGCGAGCCCGGCCGCGAGGACTCCGAGACCGTCCTGACCGGCACGCGGGCCGCCGCCAGCGGCGGTTACACGGCCGTGTTCGCCATGGCCAACACCTTCCCCGTCGCCGACACCGCCGGAGTCGTCGAGCAGGTCTACCGGCTCGGCCAGGAGCACGGCTACTGCGATGTGCAGCCCATCGGCGCCGTCACCGTCGGCCTGGAGGGCAAGAAACTCGCCGAGCTGGGCGCCATGCACGAGTCGGCCGCAGGGGTCACCGTCTTCTCCGACGACGGCAAGTGCGTCGACGACGCGGTGATCATGCGCCGCGCGCTGGAGTACGTGAAGGCCTTCGGGGGAGTCGTCGCCCAGCACGCGCAGGAGCCGCGGCTGACCGAGGGCGCGCAGATGAACGAGGGCGTCGTCTCCGCCGAACTGGGGCTCGGGGGCTGGCCGGCGGTGGCCGAAGAATCGATCATCGCCCGGGATGTCCTGCTCGCCGAGCACGTCGGCTCCCGCGTCCACATCTGCCACCTCTCGACCGCCGGGTCCGTCGAGATCGTCCGCTGGGCCAAGTCCCGGGGCATCGACGTGACCGCCGAGGTCACCCCGCACCACCTCCTCCTCACGGATGAGCTGGTGCGCTCCTACAACCCGGTCTTCAAGGTCAACCCGCCCCTGCGCACCGAGCGCGATGTGCTGGCCCTGCGTGAGGCGCTCGCCGACGGCACGATCGACATCGTCGCCACCGACCACGCCCCGCACCCGCACGAGGACAAGGACTGCGAGTGGGCCGCCGCCGCCATGGGGATGGTCGGCCTGGAGACCGCGTTGTCAGTGGTGCAGGAGACCATGGTGGACACCGGGCTCCTCACTTGGGCCGGGGTCGCCGAGCGCATGTCCGTCAAGCCCGCCGAGATCGGGCGGGCGGTGGGGCACGGCCGTCCCGTCTCGGCTGGTGAGCCCGCCAACCTCACGCTCGTCGACACGGAATACCGTGGGTCGGTGGACCCCGCGGGCTTCGCTTCGCGCAGTCGCAACACCCCGTACGAGGGGCGTGAGCTGCCGGGTCGTGTGACGCACACCTGGCTCCGGGGCAAGGCCACGCTCGTCGACGGGAAGCTCACGTGACACCACTGCAACTGACCCACCTCGCGGCCGGGGAGAAGTCCGCCCCGGTGACCGACTGGGCCGCGCGTATCGGCTGGCTCGTCGGGCTCGCCCTGTTCATCGCGCTCGTCTACTGGCTGATGCGCGAGGGCTGGAAGTGGCGCGGCACGCTCCAGGGCGATGTCCCCGAGCTGCCCACGTCGCCGGAAGAGCCCGGCGAGGTGAAACTGACGATGAGCGGCCGCTACCACGGCTCCACCACCGCCGGGCAGTGGCTCGACCGCATCGTGGCGCACGGCCTGGGCACCCGCAGCCGGGTCGAGCTCACGCTGACGGACGCGGGACTGGACGTCGTACGGCCCGGAGCCAGCGACTTCTTCATCCCGGCCGGGGCGCTGCGCGAGGCCCTGCTCGGCAAGGGCATCGCCGGGAAGGTGCTCAGCGAGGGCGGTCTCCTGGTCGTGACGTGGGCGCACGGCGACCGGCTGATCGACTCCGGGTTCCGTTCGGACCACGCGGCCGAGCACACCGAGTGGGTCGACACCCTGAACAGCATGATCAACAAGAGTCTCGAAACGACCGACACGGAAGGCGCACGATGACCACCTCCACAAGGGGAGCCGCCAAGGTTCCCGCCGTACTCGTCCTGGAGGACGGCCGGATCTTCCGCGGCCGTGCCTACGGGTCCGTGGGGGTGACCTTCGGCGAGGCCGTGTTCTCCACCGGCATGACCGGCTACCAGGAGACCCTGACCGACCCGTCGTACCACCGCCAGGTCGTCGTGATGACCGCCCCGCACGTCGGCAACACCGGGGTCAACGACGAGGACCCCGAGTCGGCCCGCATCTGGGTCGCCGGTTACGTGGTGCGCGACCCCGCGCGCGTGCCGTCCAACTGGCGCTCCCGCCGCTCCCTCGACGAGGAGCTGCGCAACCAGGGTGTCGTCGGGATCTCCGGCATCGACACGCGCGCGTTGACCCGCCATCTGCGCGAGCGCGGCGCCATGCGCGTCGGCATCTTCTCCGGTACCACGCTGCCCGACGACGACGCCATGCTCGCCGAGGTGCGCGAGGCCCCCGAGATGACGGGCGCGAACCTGTCCGCGGAGGTCGCCACCAAGGAGACGTACGTCGTCCCCGCGATCGGTACGAAGAAGTTCACCGTCGCCGCCGTCGACCTCGGCATCAAGGGCATGACCCCGCACCGCATGGCCGAGCGCGGCATCGAGGTGCACGTCCTCCCGGCCACGGCGACCGCCGAGGACGTCTACGCGGTCCAGCCCGACGGTGTGTTCTTCTCCAACGGCCCGGGCGACCCCGCCACCGCCGACCACCCGGTCGCCGTCATGCGGGCCGTCCTGGAGCGCGGCACCCCGCTCTTCGGCATCTGCTTCGGCAACCAGATCCTCGGCCGCGCGCTCGGCTTCGGCACCTACAAGCTGAAGTACGGCCACCGGGGCATCAACCAGCCCGTCCAGGACCGTACGACGGGCAAGGTCGAGGTCACCGCGCACAACCACGGCTTCGCCGTCGACGCGCCCCTCGACAAGGTCTCCGAGACCCCCTACGGCCGCGCCGAGGTCTCCCACGTCTGCCTGAACGACCAGGTCGTCGAGGGGCTCCAGCTCCTGGACCGGCCGGCCTTCAGCGTCCAGTACCACCCCGAAGCGGCAGCGGGCCCGCACGACGCCGCCTACCTGTTCGACCGCTTCGTATCTCTCATGGAGGGCCAGCGTGCCTAAGCGCTCCGATATCCAGTCCGTCCTGGTCATCGGCTCCGGCCCGATCGTCATCGGCCAGGCCGCCGAGTTCGACTACTCCGGCACCCAGGCCTGCCGCATCCTGCGCGCCGAGGGCATCCGCGTCATCCTGGTCAACTCCAACCCGGCGACGATCATGACCGACCCGGAGATCGCCGACGCCACCTACGTGGAGCCGATCACCCCGGACTTCGTCGAGAAGATCATCGCCAAGGAGCGGCCGGACGCCCTGCTGCCCACCCTCGGTGGTCAGACGGCGCTCAACACCGCGATCTCGCTGCACGAGTCGGGCACCCTGGAGAAGTACGGCGTCGAGCTGATCGGCGCCAACGTCGAGGCCATCAACAAGGGCGAGGACCGCGACCTTTTCAAGGGCGTCGTCGAGGCCGTCCGCCGGAAGATCGGGCACGGCGAGTCCGCCCGCTCGGTGATCTGCCACTCCATGGACGACGTCATCGCGGGCGTCGAGACGCTCGGCGGCTACCCGGTCGTCGTCCGCCCCTCCTTCACCATGGGCGGCGCGGGCTCCGGCTTCGCGCACGACGAGGAGGAACTGCGCCGCATCGCCGGCCAGGGCCTCACCCTGTCTCCCACCACCGAGGTCCTCCTGGAGGAGTCCATCCTCGGCTGGAAGGAGTACGAGCTGGAGCTGATGCGCGACAAGAACGACAACGTCGTGGTCGTCTGCTCCATCGAGAACTTCGACCCCATGGGCGTGCACACCGGCGACTCGATCACCGTCGCCCCGGCGATGACGCTGACCGACCGCGAGTACCAGAACCTGCGGGACATCGGCATCGCGATCATCCGCGAGGTCGGCGTCGACACCGGCGGCTGCAACATCCAGTTCGCGATCGACCCGGTCGACGGCCGCGTCATCGTCATCGAGATGAACCCGCGCGTGTCCCGCTCCTCGGCGCTCGCCTCCAAGGCGACCGGCTTCCCCATCGCCAAGATCGCCGCCAAGCTGGCCGTCGGCTACACCCTCGACGAGATCCCGAACGACATCACGCGCGAGACCCCGGCCTCCTTCGAGCCGACCCTCGACTACGTGGTCGTGAAGGCGCCCCGTTTCGCCTTCGAGAAGTTCCCGTCGGCGGACTCGACATTGACGACCACCATGAAGTCGGTCGGCGAGGCCATGGCCATCGGCCGCAACTTCACCGAGGCCTTCCAGAAGGCGCTGCGCTCCCTGGAGAAGAAGGGCAGCCAGTTCACGTTCGTCGGCGAGCCCGGCGACAAGACCCAGCTCCTCGAAGAGGCCGTACGACCCACCGACGGCCGGATCAACACCGTCATGCAGGCCATCCGCGCGGGCGCCACCCAGGAGGAGGTCTTCGAGTACACGAAGATCGACCCCTGGTTCGTCGACCAGCTCTTCCTCATCAAGGAGATCGCCGACGAGCTGGCCGCCGCCGACAAGCTGGACCCGGAGCTGCTCGCCGAGGCCAAGCGGCACGGCTTCTCCGACCAGCAGATCGGCGAGATCCGCGGCCTGCGCGAGGACGTCGTCCGCGAGGTCCGGCACGCGCTCGGCATCCGCCCGGTCTACAAGACGGTCGACACCTGCGCCGCCGAGTTCGCCGCGAAGACGCCGTACTTCTACTCGTCCTACGACGAGGAGAACGAGGTCGCCCCGCGCGAGAAGCCCGCGGTCATCATCCTGGGGTCGGGCCCCAACCGCATCGGCCAGGGCATCGAGTTCGACTACTCCTGCGTCCACGCCTCCTTCGCGCTCAGCGACGCCGGCTACGAGACCGTGATGGTCAACTGCAACCCCGAGACCGTCTCCACGGACTACGACACCTCCGACCGCCTGTACTTCGAGCCGCTCACGCTCGAAGACGTGCTGGAGATCGTCCACGCGGAGCAGCAGGCGGGCCCGGTCGCGGGCGTGATCGTGCAGCTCGGCGGCCAGACCCCGCTCGGTCTCGCCCAGGCCCTCAAGGACAACGGCGTCCCGATCGTCGGCACGCCCCCGGAGGCGATCCACGCCGCCGAGGACCGCGGCGCCTTCGGCCAGGTCCTCGCCGAGGCGGGCCTCCCGGCCCCCAAGCACGGCACGGCGACCACCTTCGTGGGCGCCAAGGCCATCGCCGACGAGATCGGCTACCCGGTCCTCGTCCGCCCGTCCTACGTCCTCGGCGGACGCGGCATGGAGATCGTCTACGACGAGACCCGCCTGGAGTCGTACATCGCCGAGTCGACCGAGATCAGCCCGTCCCGGCCGGTCCTGGTCGACCGCTTCCTGGACGACGCGATCGAGATCGACGTGGACGCGCTCTACGACGGCCAGGAGCTGTACCTCGGCGGTGTCATGGAGCACATCGAGGAGGCCGGCATCCACTCCGGCGACTCGGCGTGCGCCCTGCCGCCGATCACCCTGGGCGGCTTCGACATCAAGCGCCTGCGGACGTCGACCGAGGCCATCGCCAAGGGAGTCGGGGTCCGCGGACTGATCAACATCCAGTTCGCGCTGGCCGGCGACATCCTCTACGTCCTGGAGGCCAACCCGCGCGCGTCCCGTACGGTCCCCTTCACCTCGAAGGCGACCGCGGTGCCGCTCGCGAAGGCCGCCGCGCGCATCTCCCTGGGCGCGACCGTCGCCGAACTCCGTGCCGAGGGGCTGCTCCCGGCCCACGGCGACGGCGGCGAACTCCCGCTGGACGCGCCGATCTCCGTCAAGGAGGCCGTCATGCCGTGGTCGCGCTTCCGCGACATCCACGGGCGTGGCGTCGACACCGTCCTCGGCCCGGAGATGCGCTCCACCGGCGAGGTCATGGGCATCGACTCCGTCTTCGGCACGGCGTACGCCAAGTCGCAGGCGGGCGCCTACGGCCCGCTGCCCACCAAGGGCCGCGCGTTCATCTCGGTCGCCAACCGCGACAAGCGCTCGATGATCTTCCCGGCCCGCGAACTGGTCGCCCACGGCTTCGAGTTGCTCGCCACCTCCGGCACCGCCGAGGTCCTCAAGCGCAACGGCCTGAACGCGACGGTCGTCCGCAAGCAGTCCGAGGGCGTCGGCCCGAACGGCGAGAAGACCATCGTCCAGCTCATCCACGACGGCGAGGTCGACCTCATCGTCAACACCCCGTACGGCACCGGAGGCCGCCTCGACGGCTACGAGATCCGTACGGCGGCCGTGGCCCGGTCCGTCCCGTGCCTCACGACGGTCCAGGCGCTCGCCGCCGCCGTCCAGGGCATCGACGCCCTCAACCGCGGTGACGTGGGCGTGCGTTCACTCCAGGAACACGCAGAACACCTGACCGCGGCCCGCGACTAGCGCCGAAGAGGGGGACACCGGAAACGGTGTCCCCCTCTTCATGAGGACACCATGTACAAGATCTTCTTCAACCTCGTCTTCAAACGGATGGACCCCGAGCAGGCCCACCACCTCGCCTTCCGCTGGATCCGGCTGGCCGTCCGCATCCCCGTACTGCGCACGTTCGTCGCCGCCGCCCTCGCGCCCCGGTTCGAGGAGCTGCGGACGGAGGCCTTCGGGCTGCGGATGCACGGCCCGTTCGGGCTCGCGGCCGGCTTCGACAAGAACGCGGTCGCGATCGACGGCATGTCGATGCTCGGCTTCGATCACATCGAGATCGGCACGGTCACCGGCGAGCCGCAGCCAGGCAACCCCAAGAAGCGGCTGTTCCGCCTTGTGCCGGACCGCGCGCTGATCAACCGCATGGGCTTCAACAACGAGGGCTCCGCGGCCGTGGCGGCCCGACTGGCGGCCCGTGAGGCGGTCTTCAGGACCGTCGTCGGCGTCAACATCGGCAAGACCAAGGTCGTGCCCGAGGAGGAGGCCGTCGGCGACTACGTGAAGTCGACCGAGCGACTCGCCCGGCACGCCGACTATCTCGTCGTCAACGTGTCGTCGCCCAACACGCCCGGGCTGCGCAACCTCCAGGCGACCGAGGCACTGCGCCCGCTGCTCACCGCCGTCCGCGAGGCCGCCGACCGCGCGGTGACCGACCGCCGCGTCCCGCTCCTGGTGAAGATCGCGCCGGACCTCGCGGACGAGGACGTGGACGCGGTCGCCGACCTCGCCGTGGAACTCGGCCTGGACGGCATCATCGCCACGAACACGACCATCGCGCGCGAGGGCCTCGGTTTGGAATCCGAACCCTCCCTCGTCAAGGAGACCGGCGGACTCTCCGGACCACCGCTGAAGGCTCGTTCCCTGGAGGTACTGCGCCGCCTGTACGCGCGCGTGGGCGACCGCATCACCCTGGTTGGCGTCGGCGGCATCGAGGAC
This sequence comes from Streptomyces sp. NPDC002276, assembly GCF_053891435.1. Taxonomy (NCBI): domain Bacteria; kingdom Bacillati; phylum Actinomycetota; class Actinomycetes; order Kitasatosporales; family Streptomycetaceae; genus Streptomyces; species Streptomyces sp. NPDC002276. The sequence goes on from NZ_JBSFCQ010000011.1 coordinate 218,269, forward strand.
GCCGAGGACGTCTGGCAGCGCATCCTCGCCGGTGCCACGCTCGTGCAGGGCTACAGCGCCTTCATCTACGAAGGGCCCTTCTGGGGCCGTGCCATCCACAAGGGCCTCGCCGCACGCCTGCGCACGAGCCCGTACGCCACCCTCGCCGACGCGGTCGGCGCCGACGTAAGGAAGCAGCCGGTATGAGCCCCCTGGAACCCTTCGGCGCACGTCTCCGCTCGGCCATGGACGAGCGCGGCCCGCTCTGCGTCGGCATCGACCCGCACGCCTCGCTGCTCACCGAGTGGCGCCTCAACGACGACATCGCGGGCCTTGAGCGGTTCAGCCGCACGGTCGTCGAGGCGCTCGCCGACCGGGTCGCCGTCCTCAAGCCGCAGAGCGCCTTCTTCGAGCGCTTCGGCTCGCGCGGGATCGCCGTCCTGGAGAAGTCCGTCGAGGAGGCGCGGGCGGCCGGCGCGCTGGTCGTCATGGACGCCAAGCGCGGCGACATCGGCTCGACCATGGCCGCGTACGCCGAGTCCTTCCTCCGGAAGGACTCCCCGCTGTTCTCCGACGCGCTGACCGTCTCCCCGTATCTCGGCTACGGCTCGCTCGCCCCGGCGGTCGAACTGGCCCGTGAGAGCGGCGCGGGCCTCTTCGTGCTCGCGCTGACCTCCAACCCGGAGGGCGGCGAGGTGCAGCACGCGGTCCGCGCGGACGGACGGAACGTCGGAGCGACCATGCTGGCCCACCTGGCCGCCGAGAACGCGGGGGAGGCGCCCCTGGGTTCTTTCGGGGCCGTCGTCGGCGCCACCCTGGGCGACCTGTCGTCGTACGACCTCGCCGTCAACGGTCCGATTCTCGCGCCCGGTATCGGCGCCCAGGGGGCGACTCCGGCCGACCTTCCCGGGGTTTTCGGGTCGGTGCTGCGCAACGTGGTCCCGAACGTGAGCCGAGGTGTTCTACGTCACGGTCCCGATGTCGGAGCGCTCCGAACGGCCTCGGATCGCTTCGCGGAGGAGATCCGCGTCGCCTTTGCGACCGTCTGAGGTGTTCGAACGGGTCGATCGAGTCCTCCGATGAGTGGCTCGACGGCCGACTCCGGAGTGACTTGAGTCTGAATACATCCTCAAATCCGGGGCGTTATGTCGGAAATGTCCGGCCTGGCGCAGGCTGACCAGGACTTTTCCTCTGTTCTCGCTGACTCTGGCGCCCTTGGCCGCTAGTCTCCGAGCAGAGTCCACGGGCAAGCGTGTTGCTCGTAGCTCCCCAGGTGTGGGGCGACTAGGTTCCTCACCGGTCCGTATCCGACAGTTCGACATCCGAGGTGACGTAGGCGTGGCTCTTCCGCCCCTTACCCCTGAACAGCGCGCAGCCGCGCTCGAAAAGGCCGCCGCGGCTCGCCGGGAGCGGGCCGAGGTCAAGAATCGACTCAAGCACTCCGGCGCCTCCCTGCATGACGTCATCAAGCAGGGCCAGGAGAACGACGTCATCGGCAAGATGAAGGTCTCCGCGCTGCTTGAGTCCCTGCCTGGCGTGGGCAAGGTCCGCGCCAAGCAGATCATGGAGCGACTCGGCATCTCCGAGAGCCGCCGAGTGCGTGGCCTCGGCTCCAACCAGATCGCGTCCCTGGAGCGTGAGTTCGGCAGCACCGGCTCGTGAGTCCCGGGCACCCCGGGATTGCTGGAATAATCGCTGCATGAGTGAACGTCCGCGGCTGACCGTGCTCTCCGGCCCCTCAGGGGTCGGTAAGAGCACGGTCGTCGCCCATATGCGCAAGGAACACCCCGAGGTCTGGCTCTCGGTGTCGGCGACGACCCGCAAGCCCCGCCCCGGTGAGAAGCACGGGGTCCACTACTTCTTCGTCAGCGACGATGAGATGGACAAGCTGATCGCCAACGGCGAGCTGCTGGAGTGGGCGGAGTTCGCGGGCAACCGCTACGGCACACCGCGTACGGCCGTGCTGGAGCACCTGGAGTCCGGTGTGCCGGTGCTGCTGGAGATCGACCTCCAGGGCGCCCGGCAGGTCCGCGAGTCCATGTCCGAGGCCCACTCGGTGTTCCTGGCTCCCCCCTCCTGGGAGGAGCTGGTGCGCAGACTCACCGGACGGGGCACCGAGCCGCCCGAGGTGATCGAGCGCCGCCTGGACGCGGCGAAGGTCGAACTGGCGGCGGAACCCGAGTTCGACGCGACCCTGGTCAACACCTCCGTCGAGGACGTAGCGCGCGAGCTGCTAGCCTTGATGGAAGTTGTGTGATCGTTTTTCCGATCTCATCCCATCTTTCGGAAGGCAGAGCGTGTCCTCTTCCATCACCGCTCCCGAGGGCATCATCAACCCTCCGATCGACGAGCTTCTTGAGGCCACCGATTCGAAGTACAGCCTCGTGATCTACGCCGCCAAGCGTGCCCGTCAGATCAACGCGTACTACTCGCAGCTCGGCGAGGGCCTGCTGGAGTACGTCGGTCCGCTCGTCGACACCCACGTCCACGAGAAGCCGCTCTCCATCGCCCTGCGCGAGATCAACGCGGGTCTGCTCACCTCCGAGGCCGTCGAGGGCCCCGCGACCTGAGCCGCAGCAGCTTTATCCACAGGCCCGGCAGCGACTGTCGGGCCTGTGGTGTGTCATGGAGTCGTACGGTTCGCACGCGTCGGACGCAGGTTTCCGAACTCGGGGAGAGACGGTGGACAAGCCCAAGGTCGTTCTGGGAGTCAGTGGTGGTATCGCCGCGTACAAGGCGTGCGAACTGCTGCGCAGACTGACGGAGTCGGGGCACGACGTCCGGGTCGTCCCCACCGCGTCCGCCCTGCACTTCGTCGGCGCCGCCACCTGGTCCGCGCTCTCCGGGCACCCCGTCTCGACCGAGGTGTGGGACGACGTCCACGAGGTCCCGCACGTGCGCATCGGCCAGAGCGCCGACCTGGTGGTCGTGGCCCCCGCCACGACGGACATGCTGGCGAAGGCGGCCCACGGCCTGGCCGACGACCTCCTCACCAACACCCTCCTCACCGCCCGCTGTCCGGTCGTCTTCGCGCCCGCGATGCACACGGAGATGTGGGAACACCCGGCCACCCAGGAGAACGTGGCGACACTGCGCCGCCGCGGCGCCCTGGTGATCGAACCGGCCGTCGGCCGCCTCACCGGCGTCGACACCGGCAAGGGCCGGCTGCCCGACCCCGCCGAGATCTTCGAGGTCTGCCGCCGGGTGCTCGCGCGGGGCGTCACCGAACCCGACCTCAAGGGCCGGCACGTCGTCGTCAGCGCGGGCGGCACCCGCGAGCCCCTCGACCCCGTCCGCTTCCTCGGTAACCGCTCCTCCGGCAAGCAGGGCTACGCCCTCGCCCGCACCGCCGTCGCCCGGGGCGCCCGGGTCACCCTGCTCGCGGCGAACACGGGACTGCCGGACCCGGCAGGCGTCGACGTCGTCCAGGTCGGGACCGCCGTACAGCTGCGGGAGGCGGTGCTGAAGGCCGCCGCGGACGCGGACGCGGTCGTCATGGCCGCCGCGGTCGCCGACTTCCGCCCGGCCGAGTACGCCACCGGGAAGATCAAGAAGAAGGACGACAAGGAACCCGAGCCCGTCGTGCTGGTGCGAAATCCGGACATCCTCGCGGAGATCTCCGCCGACCGGGCCCGCCCCGGACAGGTGGTCGTCGGGTTCGCCGCCGAGACGGACGACGTCCTCGCCAACGGCCGTACCAAACTGGCGCGCAAGGGATGCGATTTGCTGGTGGTGAACGAGGTGGGGGAGCGCAAGACCTTCGGTTCCGAGGAGAACGAGGCGGTCGTGCTGGGTGCCGACGGCAGCGAGACCGCGGTGCCGTACGGTCCGAAGGAAGCCCTGGCCGAGACCGTGTGGGACCTGGTCGCACACCGTCTCTCCTGATTTGTTTCAGCCGTCTGACAGTTCGCTGAAACCTGACATTCGTGCGTGGCGGCTCTGGCCAACGGCCCTCGGCATTCGGCAAAATGCGCGTGCCGCAGGTCACAGCGCTTCCCGAGAGACGAGACGGGGGGACCGTCTGTCGACCGCGACCGATAAACTGTTCTCGGACGACGTCGGGCGCAGCTCCCGTCCCGTCCGCCAATGATCAGCCAGCAGCCGCTGCAACCTCAGGGAGCGTTGTGTCCCGTCGTCTTTTCACCTCGGAGTCCGTGACCGAAGGTCACCCCGACAAGATCGCTGACCAGATCAGCGACACCATTCTCGACGCGCTTCTGCGGGAGGACCCGACCTCCCGGGTCGCCGTCGAGACGCTGATCACGACCGGCCTGGTGCACGTGGCCGGTGAGGTCACCACCAAGACCTACGCGCCCATCGCGCAGCTCGTCCGCGACAAGATCCTGGAGATCGGCTACGACTCCTCCAAGAAGGGCTTCGACGGCGCCTCCTGCGGCGTCTCGGTGTCCATCGGCGCGCAGTCCCCGGACATCGCGCAGGGTGTCGACACGGCGTACGAGAACCGTGTCGAGGGCGACGACGACGAGCTGGACAAGCAGGGCGCTGGCGACCAGGGCCTGATGTTCGGCTACGCGACGGACGAGACGCCGACGCTGATGCCGCTCCCGATCTTCCTGGCGCACCGCCTCGCCAAGCGCCTCTCCGAGGTCCGCAAGAACGGGACCATCCCGTACCTGCGCCCCGACGGCAAGACCCAGGTCACCATCGAGTACGACGGCGACAAGGCCGTCCGCCTCGACACGGTCGTCGTCTCCTCGCAGCACGCCTCGGACATCGACCTGGAGTCGCTGCTCGCCCCCGACATCCGCGAGTTCGTCGTCGAGGCCGAGCTGAAGGCGCTCCTGGACGAGGGCATCAAGCTCGACACCGACGGCTACCGCCTGCTCGTGAACCCCACCGGCCGCTTCGAGATCGGCGGCCCGATGGGCGACGCCGGCCTGACCGGCCGCAAGATCATCATCGACACGTACGGCGGCATGGCCCGCCACGGCGGCGGCGCCTTCTCCGGCAAGGACCCGTCCAAGGTGGACCGCTCCGCCGCGTACGCGATGCGCTGGGTCGCGAAGAACGTCGTGGCCGCGGGCCTCGCCTCGCGCTGTGAGGTCCAGGTCGCGTACGCGATCGGCAAGGCCGAGCCGGTGGGCCTCTTCGTCGAGACGTTCGGCACCGCCAAGGTCGACACCGACCGGATCGAGAAGGCGATCGACGAGGTCTTCGACCTCCGCCCGGCCGCCATCATCCGCGACCTCGACCTGCTGCGCCCGATCTACGCCCAGACCGCCGCGTACGGCCACTTCGGCCGCGAGATCCCCGACTTCACGTGGGAGCGCACGGACCGCGTGGACGCGCTGCGGAAGGCTGCGGGGCTGTAACCCCGAGATTGCCGTCGCGAGGCCCGGTTTCCCTTTGGGGGAGCCGGGCCTCGGCGTTTCGTCAGTGTGGGGGTTCGTCACCCGGGGGCGGGGTGGAGTCGCCCACTCCGTCGTCGTCTCCGTCCTCCCGCGGGTCGTGGCCGAAGCGACGCCTGATCTCGTCGACGGCATCCGTCTTGCCGTGCACCGACGCGAGGTGGATCAGGCGTTCCGCGAACAGGTCGACATCCGGATCGGCGGCGGAGAAGCCGAACCACTCCAGTAGCGAGTCGACGGAGAGACCGTCGCCCGAGCCGTTGTCGGACGCCGTCGCGTCTCCGATGCCGTAGGGCTGCTGCCAGTCGGGCGACTGTGGGCTGTCCGCGAAGACGGTCCTCGGCGGGGAAACCAAGTGCTCGAACGGCGGCGCGACCGGTTCGTTCTTGGCCGCGGCGGAGAGCTGGGCGAGCAGACCGATTCGGTCCACCGCGCCCTCCACCTCCTTCTCGTTGCGGGAAAGCCACCACACCACGGCGCTGCCGGTGTCCTTGAGCACGTCCTCGCCGAGATAGACCCGCTTGCTGCGCTCGTAGTTCCGTTCGTGCTCCCAGACGTCCTCGTCCTTGCGTACGTCGGAGAGCTTGGCGAGTCGCTCGCGGTCGTGCTCCGGAAGGCTGAGCGCGACATCGAAGGCCATCGCCATGATCCGGCCGGTGGAGTCGACGCGCATGGTCGCCAGGACGCCGTCAAGCTGGTGCTGTGCGAACGCGCTGCGGTGGGGCGGATGTTGGGTCGTCACCGCGCGGGCGCGCTGGAGGACGCCGTCGATCGCCAGGCCCCCGGGGTTGATGTAGGGCGCGTTCGGCGGTGCGTCCAGCACCAGCCAGCGCACGGTCGCGGAGAAGGAGAAGTCGTAGTCGGTGACCGAGCTGGGCAGTGCCACATGGGCCACCCGCTGCTCCTGCCGCAGGGTTTCCGGGAGCGGGAGATCCGGTTCCGGAAGCAGTTCACGCGGGAACGGCTCGGGCTTCGGCGCGAGGAGCCGGTGCGTCACCACGCCGATGACCGCCAGCAGCGCGGCGGACGCGAACCAGGCCCAGCGCGGCCAGTCGGCGCACAGTCCGAGGATGACGAGGAGCAGGCCGACGATGACGGTCAGGAACAGCGTCATCGCCTTGTGTCCGGAACTCATGGAAGGCCCCCGATGGGTGCTCGCGGTCAGACGGCGAGTGGGTAGGACTCGATGCCCTGCACGGTGTTGATCTTCCGCAGCAGGAGGGAGACGGTCTTGGTACGGGACGCGCTGGGGTCGGCGTACTGCCATTGCCGGGCACCGTTGTAGAGGCGACCGGAGATCCGGACGTCCGTGTCGCAGGCGGCGGCCAGCACTCTGAGCACGAGCTCGCGACGGCGGGCGTCCTCGCTCGCGGTCAGCCAGCGTGCCAGGGCCGCGGCCCAGGACTCGACGGGATGGCGCAGGACGCCGTTCCAGCAGGTGACCAGTGACTCACGGACACTGTGCCGCTCCACGAGACGCACGGGGTCGGCGAGTTCGAGGAAGAGGGCGATGTCCTCGACCCACTGGCCCTGGGCGATCCCGGCACCGAGCCGGTCCAGCATCCGCCGGTACAGGCGGTGGTCCGACCGCGCCAGATCCAGCAGGGCACGGCGGGCATCCACGCCCACGACGCCGTTCGTGCGCCGCGCGAGATGGTGCAGCCGGACGAGGGCCTGGTCGGGATGCGAGAGGGCCATGGTCGTGGAGCACACAGGGACGAGCACTCGCCTGAGCCCGTAGCTTGTCTCCGTCGACGTGCTCCAGTCGTAGATCTGCTGTCGGAAGTAGCGGCCGTACCGCTCGTCGTCGAGACCGCATGCCAGGAGTTGGGCCGCGTCGAGGCCGAGGCGCGCCGGTGCCTTGTCCGACGTCCACCGATGCGCGAGCCAGGACAGATCCTCGGGACGCGAGGTGCGCAGGCTCTGGACGGCGAACCTGGCTACGGCCTCCTTGCGGCCGTACCGCAGGAGCGAGGGGTCGGTCAGGCACATGTCGAACCAGTCGCGCAGCTGTCTGCGGATGTCCGGCAGGAAGGTCCAGAAGTGGTCCCGCACCGCACGGTCGTATCCCGCGATGCGGAACCGCACCTGGCCGTCCGCGCGTGTCTCGGCGCCGATGTCGGAGAGTTCGGCGTACAGGTCCGCCCGGTCGAGCCGGGGGGTGGGATCCGGTGGATGACTGAGCACCCGTAGCAAGGCGTTCGCGCCTTGGAGCACGGACTCCGGAGCTGCCCCGTGGAACAGGGCAAGGGACAGCAGCAGCGCCCTGTGCCGCCCGTCCGGCCGGGCCGAGAGATCCGCCGCCACGCGGGAGCGCTGGTCCTGCTGGCCGACCAGCGACTCGGCGAGCCAGTGGGGGAATCCCCGGTCGGCCGGCGATACGTCCCGGCAGCGCCGGATCCGGTCCCCGAGTCCGGCCACTTCACGCATCGGGGCCTGCGTCAGATAGTTCAGGAGATCACTGCCGCCCAGTTCGGACTGCGTCGGCTCGATGCCTTCGTGCCGCAGATGCCGGACGAGCACGCGCTGTGCCGAGGGGCGGCCGATCTCCACGGTCAGGCGCTTCAGTTCGCCCTGGAGGAGGTAGCCCAGGTGGTGGGGGAGCACCACGACGAGATGGGCGCCGCGCCGGACAAGGCTGTCGCGGAAGTCGGAGAGCGCGTTCTGGATGGCGAGATACCGGGCCTCCTCCGTCTCCGAGAGATCCAGCAGCAGCCGGTCGCCCGTACCGATGTCCCGGACGTCGAGCGGTGACGCGGCCGTGTCGGCAGAAGTGTCGTCGGAGGTGTCAGGCAACTCGTGCAGACTGCCGCGGGTGTCGGAGAGTTCGTGCAGCAGCATGATCGCGGCGGTACGCCGACCGTTGCCCGGCAGCCCGTCGATCAGCACTGTGTTGCGCTCGGCCAGCCGGTCGCGCGCGAGCCGCATACCGCGCGGCGGCACGAACCGTGCGGCGAGCTGGTCGCGGTCCTCCTTTGCTACGGTCCGCGGACGCCTGCTCGCCTGCTCGCCCAGCCGGGCCTCGGCGGCGTAGTAGAAGTTGTACTGAGGTCCGTCGCCGCTGTGGACCGATCCGTGGGCTTCGTGTACGTACGAACCGAAGGTCTCGGTCACCGGTCCTCGCCCCCGCGGGGTGTCCGGGTGCCGAATCCCTGACGTATCCCGCCGTGGTTGTCGCCGGCGATGTGGTTCGTGCCGTCGCCGTTGATCTGCGTCCCGTTGATCTGATCGCCGTCGCCCGTGTGGAGCGGACCGCGGGCGTCGTGCACATACGTTCCTACGGTGCCGCTGACCTGGCCGATTCCGCCGCTCTGGTGGTCGTTGCGCACCGTGAAGTCGGGTTCGGCGGCTGTGGACTCATCTGCTCGCGCACCGCGGTCGAGTGCGGCGAGGGCCGGCACCAGGCGCACGAGACGGTCAGCGAGCCGGGCGAGATCGGCATCCAGGCTGTGCAGCTCCACCCGCGTGTACTGGCATTCCGCGATCTCCGCGATCGACCTGGGCAGACGCCGGGGTCGAGCTGCTCCACCCGGCGGCCGATGAACAGCGGCACGATCAGCACCCCGGAGAGCAGCGCCTCCTCTATCTCACGCCGTACCCAGTCCTGGGGGTTGTCGAGCGCCCGCCTGTCCGGCCTGTCCCGGTCGGGCGCGTCGAGCCACTCCTCGTCGACGAGGGCGAGCAGTACATGACTGCGCCGGGCGCCCCGGACGAGGGCGCCGGTGTTGTCGCCGGGCTCGATCGACTTCCGGGCGAGGAACACGCTGTCGGGGCCGAACCTTGCCGACAGCACTCGGTCGCACGAGTAGGCGACCTCCTTGCCGCCCTTGGTGCGGTAGTTGACGAAGATCTCGTGCATGGTCGTAACCCTTCTAGGAGGTCCTTGAGCGGGTGAGCGTGCCGGACAGGTCCGGGATCAGGGCCCGTACGGAGGCGTTGCGGGAGTGTCTGCCGAGCGTGTGGGCGAGGCGGCGCAAATCGGCGGAGACCGTCGCGGAGTGGGTGAGCCGCACCGACGGCAGGATGTCGGCGGTGATCCGGCAGGCGTGGTCGATCTCTCCCGCCGACGCGTGGGCCAGTGCGCGCCGGACGCCGTACCGGGCCCGGGTCCGGAAGGCTTGCTCCGGGATGCGGGCGGTCTCCTGGTCCAGCAGCTCGGCCGCCTGCTTCGGGCGGCCCAGGTCGTACAGGCACCAGCCGGTGAACATCGAGACCACGTCGGGTACGTGGGAGGCACCGAGGACCGGTTCGGCGGGGTCGACGGCGTCCTGTTCGAGGAGTCGGCGGGCGCGGTCGAGGCTGCGCATACAGGTGTAGTGGTCGCCGTCGGCGGCGGCGCCCTGGGCCAGGTGCTGGGCGGCCAGGCCGCGGATGCGGGCGGGTGCGTCGCTCTCCAGGGCGTGGGTGGCCAGCTGGACGGCGTCGGCGATGTCCCCGCGATACAGGCTGATCAGCGAGCGTCGGACCTGCGAGTAGGTGGCCAGCCCGGGGTCCGCACCGGCCGCGGCCAGGTGTACGGCGCGGTCCGTCCACCAGAGCGCGGCCGTGTCGTCGCCGCATTCCTGGGCCATCCAGCCCGCGTACTCGGCATAGCGGGAGGCGAGGAGCAGCAGGGTCTGCCGCCCGCGTGGGCCGCTGTGCCTGGAGAGCTGTTCCAGGCTGTGGGTCTGGGCGATGAGCGGCGGCAGCACACTCGCGGGGCCCGATGTCTGACCGAGCCGCCGGAACTGGTCGAACAGCATGCGTGAGGCGTCCGCGTAGGTCTCGGCGCCCTCAAGGGGGAGCGGGCGCGGGTCGCCCGTGTGCAGGGTCAGCACCGAGGCGGCGCCGCCGCTGATGAGCCCACGGCGGGTCACGGGTTGGAAGGAACTCGAACCGTCCTTGCGCAGATGCATCAGCCATACCTCGTCGTCGCTTCCGGGAGCGTGCAGCGGCGGTTCGGAGGTCCGCACTGTCACGAGCCGGCTGAGTGCGCCGCCGGCCCGCAGCTCGGTGTCGCACAGGCGCGCCAGTTCGGGTGTCGGGCGCTTGATTCCCCGTTCCACCTTGCTCAGTTGGCTCTTGCTGTAGTGCACGCGCTGTCCCAGTTGGTGCAGGGAGAGCCGGGCGGCGAGGCGCCTTCTGCGCAGTTCCGGCCCGAAATCGCGCGACTGATCCAACACGTCGACCTCCGTCACTCCCCGACCGACAGCCGGTGAGCGCCGCGATTCAGCGTGTGGCAGCCGACTGGGCCGAACAAGGCGAAACGAGTGTTTCCCGTTTCCTCATTCGGAGCGAAGCCGACGTGAACTGCTGTGTCGAGTAAGGGGTTTCGGCCAGGTCCGGTCGCAAGTCGGCGTACACCAGGCCCTGTTCGGGAGAGTCAGCGGCGGGTCCCGCGGACGGCCACCAAAAGGGCCGCCGCCGTGATCGCAGCGATCACCGCCGCCGCGTGCGCGTACGCCCGCGGGTCTCCGGTGACCGCTGCCTGGAAGCCGTGCAGGGCCCAGTAGCCCGGGGTCGCGGGGGCCAGCGTGGAGACCCAGTGAGGGAGGACGGTGAGGGGGACCAGGCAGCCGCTGAGGCAGGTGATCGTGAGGGCGCCGATGTCGGAGGCGGCGGCCAACTGGCCCTGGCTGCGGGCGTGGACGCCGAGCGCCAGGCCGCAGGCGGTCACGCAGGCCGCCCAGAGGAGGGCCAGGAGCGGTAGGCGCCAGGTGCCGGAGGTCAGAGGGAAACCGAAGACCGCGGTCGCGAAGAGGAAGAGTGCGGCCTGTTGGGAGAGGAACAGTGCCATCAGCGGCAGGGCCTTGCCGGTCAGGATTGTCGTGGGGGTCGCGGGGCCCGAGCGCAGGCGGTCCCAGGTGTGCCAGGTGCGTTCGGAGAGCAGGAGTTGGCCGGCCACGTCCAGGGCGAGCAGTGTGAACATCACCGCGATACCGGGAGCGGCCTGGACGATGCCCGGTACGGCGGAGGTGGCGAGGCGGTCGTAGACCGGGTGGAGCACGCTCAGGAGGACCAGGGACATGACCGTGTAGGCGACTGGGGTTCCGGGGTCCCGGATCAGCAGGACGAGGGTGTGGCGGGTCATGGCCCACGTGCGGCGGGCCGTGGTCGGGGCGGGTTCAGGCCGCATCGTGGGTCTCCGTGGGGAGTCGGTCGGTGGCCAGGCTTCGGTAGAGGTCGTCGAGGGAGGGTTCGCGGACCGCGGCCGAGCGGACCCGGGTGGTGTCGGGGCCCAGGTCGCGGAGGAGGCGGGCCAGGGAACGGGCCGGGTCCGTGGTGCTGAAACGCAGTTCCCCGGGGGTGGTTGAGGTCTGGGCGAGGTGTTCGGGTACGGGGCCGGTGAAGGTCACCGTCACCTCGCCGGGCAGGCCGTCCAGGAGGTCGGCGCGGTCGCCGCGGGCGATCACCCGGCCGGATGCGGCGACCGCGAGCGTGGCGCCGAGCTGCTCCAACTCCGGTAGGTAGTGCGTGGTGTAGCAGATGGCGGCGCCTTCGTCGGCGCGGGTCCTGACGAGCCGTAGCAGCGCTTCGCGGGTGGTGGGGTCGGCGCCGACGGTGGGTTCGTCGAGCAGCAGCACGCGGGGGCGGGGCAGCAGGACCGTGGCCGCCTGGGCGCGGCGCTGCTGGCCGCCGGAGAGCGTGGCGATCGGTCGGTCGAGTACATCGGTGAGGGCCAACTCCTCTGCTACGGCGGCCAGTTCGGAGCGCAGTTCGGTGCGGCGCAGGCCGGCGAGGCCGCCGAAGAGGCGGAGGTTCTGGCGCAGGGTGGCGGTGGGGTAGAGGGCCAACTCCTGGGGCGCCAGGCCGATCAGGGTGCGTGCGGAGTGTGGGGCTGTGGCGGTATCCAGGCCCGCTACGAGGACCGAGCCCGCGTCGGGGCGTTCCAGGCCGGCGACGACGCGGGCGAAGGTCGTCTTGCCCGCGCCGTTGTGGCCGATCAGGCCGCAGATCTCGCCGGGCTCGATCCGCAGGTCGAAGCCGTCCAGGGCCTGGACGGGACCCCACCGTTTGCGCAGGCCGCTGACGGTCAGCATGGTCACTCCCTCGATTCCCTCGATATATACAACGTATACGTATACTGTGTATACGTAGCTTCGAGGGAGGATGTCAAGTGACGCCACGGCGGATCAGTCGTGATCAAGTGCTCGACGTGACATGGGAGTTGGCGACCCGGAAGGGGCTGCCGGCCGTCACCATGCGGGCCGTCGCGCAGGAACTCGACGTGAACCCGATGACGCTCTACCGGCACGTCGGTGACAAGCAGGGCCTCCTCGACGGCCTGGTGGAGCGACTGCTGCTGGAGATCGAGGTGCCCGGTCCCGGACTCGACTGGCGCGAGCAGCTGAGTCTGCTCGGCCGCAGCATGCGGGCCACGGCCCGGCGCCACCCCGACCTGTTCCTGCTGCTCTTCCAACGGCCGGCCGTCACCCCGGAGGCCGTCGGGCCTCGGAACGCGGTCTACGGCGCCCTGCGCGCCGCCGGTCTCCAGGAGGAGCGGATTCCGCGGGCCGAGCGGCTGCTGTCGACGTTCATGCTCGGGTTCGCCGCCTCGGAGGCGGGCGGACGGTTCCGGGACGGCGATCCCGACGAGGACATGGCCTACGCGGAGGACCACGTCGTTCAGGTTCTCGCCGAGGCCGGGAAGGTCAAGTGAGTGCGGCGGGCGGCGGCCGTTGTCAGTCGCGTTTGGTAAGAATGCAGGCGTGAGCAGCGCGGACGGGGAACGGGACGGCGGGGCGGAGGGCGCGCCGCCCGAGCAGCTTGCGCTGATTCGGGAGAGTGTGCGGCAGGCGAAGGGTCCCAAGGCGAAGCCGCGGACGTGGCGGGGGGCCGCGCTGGCCGGGGAGCTGCCCGTCGCGCGGGTGCTCGTCGACAAGGGAGTGCTGCATCTCGACCGGTATTTCGACTATGCCGTGCCCGCCGAGCTCGACGCCGACGCACAGCCCGGGGTGCGGGTGCGGGTGCGGTTCGGGGCCGGACGGCACCGGGTGCGGGACGGGCGGCGTGAAGGCGGCGGGCTGATCGACGGGTTCCTCGTCGAGCGGCTGGCCGAGTCGGACTACTCCGGGCCGCTCGCCGCGCTGGCGCAGGTCGTGTCGCCGGAGCCGGTGCTGAGCGAGGAACTGCTCGGGCTCGCGCGGGCCGTCGCCGACCGGTACGCGGGGAGCCTCGCCGATGTGCTCCAGCTGGCCGTGCCGCCGCGCAGCGCGCGGGCCGAGCAGAAGCCGTCGCCCGCGCCGTTGCCGCCGCCGGGGGTTCCGGGTGTGGGGTCCTGGGGGCGGTACGAGCGGGGGGCCGGGTTCCTGGAGGCGCTGGCCTCGGGGGGTGCGCCGCGTGCTGTGTGGAACGCCTTGCCGGGGCCCGAGTGGAGCGACGAGATCGCGCGGGCCGTCGCCGCGACGCTCGCCTCGGGGCGCGGGGCGCTCGTCGTCGTACCGGACGGGCGGGCCGCCGGGCGGGTCGACGCCGCGTTGACGGCCCTGCTGGGTGAGGGCCGGCACGCGCTGCTCACCGCGGACGCCGGGCCGGAGAAGCGGTACCGGCAGTGGCTGGCCGTACGGCGGGGGGCTGTACGGGCGGTCGTCGGGACGCGGGCCGCGATGTTCGCGCCGGTTCAGGACCTGGGGCTTGTCGTGATCTGGGACGACGGGGACGACAGCCACAGCGAGCTGCACGCGCCGCAGCCGCATGCGCGGGAGGTGTTGCTGTTGCGGGCCGCCTTGGACAAGTGCGCGTTCCTGCTGGGGAGTTGGAGCTGCACGGTGGAGGCCGCGCAGCTGGTGGAGAGCGGGTGGGCACGGCCGTTGGTCGCCTCGCGCGACCAGGTGCGGGTGGCCGCTCCGCTCGTACGGACCGTGGGGGACGGGGACTTGGCGCGGGACGAGGCCGCGCGGGCGGCCCGGTTGCCGACGTTGGCCTGGCAGGCCGTGCGGGAGGGGCTCAAGCACGGGCCCGTGCTGGTGCAGGTGCCACGGCGGGGGTATGTGCCGCGGATGGCGTGCGCGCAGTGCCGGGCCGCCGCGCGATGTCGGCACTGCGCCGGGCCGTTGGAGGGGCAGGACGCGGGCGTGCTGCGGTGCGCGTGGTGCGGGGTCGGGGAGAACTCCTGGCACTGTCCCGAGTGCGGGGGGTTCCGGTTGCGGGCCCAGGTCGTGGGGGCGCGGCGGACCGCGGAGGAGTTGGGGCGGGCGTTTCCCGCGGTGCCGGTACGGACGTCCGGGCGGGAGCAGGTGCTCGACACGGTGCCGGGGACTCCCGCACTGGTCGTCAGCACACCGGGGGCCGAGCCGGTTGCGGAGGGCGGGTATGCCGCCGCGCTGCTGCTGGACGGGTGGGCGATGCTCGGGCGGCCCGATCTGCGGGCGGGGGAGGACGCGTTGCGGCGGTGGATCGCGGCGAGTTCGCTGGTACGGCCGCAGGGGGCTGGGGGGACGGTGGTTGTCGTGGCCGAGCCGACCTTGCGGCCCGTGCAGGCGCTGGTGCGGTGGGATCCCGTGGGGCATGCGGTGCGGGAGCTGGCCGAGCGGGCGGAGTTGGGGTTTCCGCCGGTGTCGCGGATGGCTGCGGTGGCGGGGGTGGGGGACGCGGTCGCGGAGTTCCTCGCGGCTGTTGAACTGCCGCCGGATGCCGAGGTGTTGGGGCCGGTGCCGGTACCGGTCGTGATGGCGGGAGGGCCTCGGCGGGTGGGGGCGCCGCCGGTGGGGGAGCGGTGGGAGCGGGCGTTGATTCGGGTGCGGCCGGGGAGTGGGGGGGCGTTGGCGGCCGCGTTGAAGGGGGCGCAGGCGGCTCGGATGGCTCGGGGTGGGGGGGATGTGGTGCGGGTCCGGGTGCGGGTGGATCCGCCGGACATCGGGTGACCAGGTGATCGGGTGACGGGCCTCGGCCTTCGGCCTCGGATCTTCTCCCACCCACGCACCGCCCGTTTACGGTCCGTTGAGAGGCTCGGGTTTCTTGCGGGGGTTCTCGCCGTCGGCGGCCAGCCGTTCGTGCGCCCGGCGTGCAGCTGCCTCCCGGTTATCGTCCGGGAGGCAGGCAGGGTTCGGTCGGCGGGTCAGCCGTTGCGCGGGCCCGGGAAGGCTGTGGGCCTGGCCTCGTCGCGGAGGGTGGGGCTGCCTGCCGTCGGCTGGGTAGGCATGGAGCGCGCCGCGGGGACCGTGGGCATGGCGGGCATTGTGGGGAGGCCCGTGTTCACGGTGACCGGGCGGGCGGTCGCCGCCTCCGTCGTGCGTTCGGCGTCGGCCGCCGCCTGGGTCGCGGCGCGGCGGGCGCCGTAGCGGCGGTGTACCGCCTGCTTGGTGACCCCGAGGGCCGAGCCCACCGCGTCCCACGAGAAACCGAGCGAGCGGTCGAAGTCCACGGCGGCCGTGACCAGGGTCTCGACACTGTCCCGCAACTCCTGCGCGAGACGGACCGTCGGGGCGGGAGCGCGCCCGTAGACGACGAAGCCCGTGGACGGGCCGGAGCGGCGCGGGCGGTAGACGTTGCCCAGCTGGGCGGTGAGCGTGCGCAGTGCGTCCACCTGCCGGCGGACCCGCTCGATGTCCCGCACCAGCAAGTGCAGGCTGGCCCGAGCCTGGGCGTCGTGGGTTGCGTGGTCGGCCATGAACAAGCCTCTCGAACCGGCGTTGAAAAGGATCGGGCCGTGTGAATGCGGCCCATAGTGGTCAACTCTTTCTTGACCAACGCGTGTGCGCTCCGCTGGTCACGCAACGGGGGCGTAGGGGCATATGCGTACGCCCCCGGTGGACCGGTGCGCGCTGCGGGCGTCCGGTGCGTGCTCCGTGCGTCCTCCGTGCGTCCTCCGACGTGGGCCCCTGGGCCCGCGCGCCATAGACTGGTGCGCTGCCCGCCCACTCCCGCCCGAGAGGCCCGAACGCACCCATGAAGCTCGTCTTCGCCGGTACCCCCGAGGTCGCCGTTCCCGCACTGGACGCCCTGATCGCCTCCGGGCGGCACGAGGTGGCCGCCGTCGTCACGCGGCCCGACGCACCGGCCGGGCGTGGGCGCAGGCTGGTGGCGAGCCCCGTCGCCGAGCGGGCCGAGGAGGCGGGCATCGAGGTGCTGAAGCCCGTCAAGCCGCGTGACCCGGAGTTCCTGGAGCGGCTGCGGGAGATCGCGCCCGACTGCTGTCCCGTCGTCGCCTACGGTGCCCTGCTGCCCCGGGTCGCCCTCGACATCCCCGCCCACGGCTGGGTCAACCTGCACTTCTCGCTGCTTCCCGCCTGGCGCGGCGCCGCCCCCGTGCAGCACTCCATCATGTCCGGCGACGAGATCACCGGCGCCTCCACCTTCCTGATCGAGGAAGGACTCGACTCCGGGCCCGTCTACGGCACCGTCACCGAGGAGATCCGCCCCACCGACACCAGCGGCGATCTGCTGACCCGGCTCGCGTTCGCGGGCTCGGGCCTGCTCGCGGCGACCATGGACGGTATCGAGGACGGGACGTTGAAGGCCGTACCGCAGCCGGGCGACGGCATCACCCTCGCTCCGAAGATCAACGTCGAGGACGCCCAGGTGGACTGGGCGGCCCCCGGCCTGCGGGTGGACCGGGTGGTACGCGGGTGCACCCCGGCGCCCGGCGCCTGGACCGGCTTCCGGGGCGAGCGGCTCAAGATCGTGCAGGCCGTGCCCGTGCCGGAGCGGACCGACCTCGCGCCCGGTGAGCTGTCGGTCGGCAAGAACAACGTGTACGTGGGTACCGGGTCGTACGCCGTCGAGCTGCTGTGGGTGCAGGCGCAGGGCAAGAAGCCGATGCGGGCGGCGGACTGGGCGCGCGGGGCGCGGATCGGGGCGGGGGAGTCGGTCGGGACCCTCTGAACTGGCCGGGCGTGACGTCCCGCGCGCGGTCGGGCGGGTGCGACGTAGGCTGGAGGCACATCTCGGCCAGAAATCCGGAGCACCTTTTTCGTGAGTGAGCAGTCCCCGCGACCCCGTAAGCCCGGCAAGCCCTACCGCCGGCCGCAGAAGGACCCCGTCCGTATCCTCGCCTTCGAGGCGCTGAGGGCCGTCGACGAGCGGGACGCGTACGCCAACCTCGTGCTGCCGCCCCTGCTCCGCAAGGCGCGCGAGAAGGGTGACTTCGACGCGCGGGACGCGGCGCTCGCCACCGAGCTGGTCTACGGGACGCTGCGCCGGCAGGGGACGTACGACGCGATCATCGCCTCGTGCGTCGACCGGCCGCTGCGTGAGGTCGACCCGCCGGTGCTGGACGTGCTGAGCCTCGGGGTGCACCAGCTGCTAGGGACGCGGATCCCGACCCACGCCGCCGTGTCCGCGTCCGTCGAACTCGCCCGGGTCGTCCTCGGCGACGGACGGGCCAAGTTCGTCAACGCGGTGCTGCGGAAGGTCGCGCAGGACGACTTCGACACCTGGGTCGAACGGGTCGCGCCGCCCTACGACGACGACCCCGAGGACAACCTCGCCATCGTGCACTCGCACCCGCGCTGGGTCGTCTCCGCGCTGTGGGACTCGCTCGGCGGACCGCGCGCCGGGATCGAGGACCTGCTGGAGGCCGACAACGAACGGCCCGAGGTGACCCTCGTGGCCAGGCCCGGCCGGTCCACCACCGACGAGCTGCTGCACGAGGAGGCCGCGCTGCCGGGACGCTGGTCGCCGTATGCCGTGCGGCTCAGCGAGGGCGGCGAACCCGGAGCCGTGACGGCGGTGAAGGAGGGCCGGGCGGGAGTGCAGGACGAGGGCAGCCAACTGGTCGCTCTCGCGCTCGCCAACGCGCCGCTCGACGGGCCGGACAAGCTCTGGCTCGACGGGTGTGCGGGGCCCGGCGGCAAGGCCGCGCTGCTCGCCGCCGTCGCCGCCGAGCGCGGTGCGACGCTCCTCGCCTCCGAGAAGCAGCCGCACCGCGCGGGCCTGGTGGCGAAGGCGCTCGCCGGGAACCCCGGGCCTTACCAGGTCATCACCGCCGACGGGACTCGGCCGCCGTGGCGGCTCGGCAGCTTCGACCGCGTCCTGATGGATGTGCCGTGCACCGGCCTCGGCGCGCTGCGCCGCCGCCCCGAGGCGCGCTGGCGTCGCCGCCCCGAGGACCTCGACGGCTTCGCGCCCCTGCAACGCGGGCTGCTGCGCACCGCGCTGGAATCCGTGCGCGTCGGCGGAGTCGTCGGCTACGCGACCTGTTCACCGCACCTCGCGGAGACCCGCGCCGTCGTCGACGACCTCCTCAAGCAGTTCCCGCACACCGAACTGATCGACGCCCGCCCGCTCCTGCCGGGCGTCCCAGCCCTCGGCGACGGCCCCGACGTACAGCTGTGGCCGCACCTGCACGGGACCGACGCGATGTACCTGGCACTGATCCGCAGGACCGGCTGACGGGCGCGTCGCAGGACGCCGTCGTCGGCAGGACCGCTCGCCGCGCGGAGCGCAGACGCGTTCAGCCGCAGCGTTGGCTGACGCGCCGGTCACAGGGCGGGTTTGTCTGCGGGACCGGGCTCACGGGCGGATCTTGGAAGGCACTCGTCCGCAGGGTCGGCGGACGCGCGGGTCACAGGGCGCCATCATCGGCAGGACTGGCTGACACGCGGGTCACGGAGTGCGGTCGTCACGGCAGGGCCGGTTGCCGCGGGTATGACGGACGCCTCAGCCGCCGCTTCGGTTGACGCTCCGGTCACAGGACGGGCCTATCTGCGGGACCGACTCAGGTGCGGATCACGGAACGCGCTCATTGGCAGGGTTGGCTGACGCGCGGGTCATCGGAGGCCGTCGTCGGCAGGACTGGCTGACGGGCTGGCCGCAGGTCGCCGTCGTCGCCAGGACCGCTCGCCGCGCGGAGCGCAGACGCGTTCAGCCGCAGCGTTGGCTGACGCTCCGGTCACAGGGCGGGCCTGTCTGCGGGGCCGGCTCACGCGCGGATGACGCAACACGCTTGTCCGCAGGGCCGGTTGACCCGCTGGTCATCGGAGGCCGTCGTCGCCAGGACTGGCTGACGGGCTGGCCGCAGGTCGCCGTCGTCGGCAGGACCGCTCGCCGTGCGGAGCACAGACGCGTTCAGCCGCAGCATTTGCTGACGCTCCGGTCACAGGACGGGCCTGTCTGCGGAACCGGCTTACGCGCGGATGACGGAACACGCTTGTCCGCAGGGCCGGTTGACCCGCTGGTCACAGGTTGCCGTCGTCGCCAGGGCCGGTTGACCCACAGGTCGCAGGATCTCGTCACCGCCAGGACCGGCTGACCCGCAGGTCACAGGTTGCCGTTGTCGCCAAGGCCGGTTGACCCGCAGGTCGCAGGTCGCAGGTCGCAGGTCGCAGGTCGCAGGTCGCAGGTCACAGGTCGCCGTCGTCGCCACGACCGGCTGCCCCGTAGATCGCCGAACGCGCCCACCCTCAGCGCCAGTTGACGCCTGCCGTGCCTCAGGCGACGTGCCGAAGCGCCTCCCGTGTGAGGTCCGCCAGTGTTGGATACCCGTCGACCGCCATGATCAGGTCCGTCTCCGCGAGGAGTGAGCGGAGGACGTGGACGATGCCGTCCGTGCCGCCCAGGGCGAGGCCGTAGGCGTAGGGGCGGCCGATGCCGACGGCGGTGGCGCCCAGGGCGATGGCCTTGACGATGTCGGCGCCGCTGCGGATGCCGGAGTCGAAGAGGACCGGGAGGCCGTCCGCCGCTTCGACCACGGACGGGAGGGCGTCGAGGGCGGGGAGGCCGCCGTTGGCCTGGCGGCCGCCGTGGTTGGAGCAGTAGACGGCGTCCACGCCCCCGTCCTTGGCCCGGCGCACGTCCTCGGGGTGGCAGATGCCCTTGACGATCAGGGGGAGGGTGGTGAGGGAACGTAGCCAGGGGAGGTCGTCCCAGGTGAGGGGGTTGCCGAAGAGCTGGGTCCAGAGGAGGACCGCGGACTGGGGGTCCTCCTCCGGGGTGCGGGTCAGGCGGGACCTGAAGACCGGGTCGCTCGTGTAGTTGGCCAGGCAATGGCCGCGTAGTTGGGGGAAGTTGGCGGTCGAGAGGTCGCGGGGGCGCCAGCCTGTGACCCAGGTGTCCAGGGTGACCACGATGCCCTTGTAGCCGGCCTGTTCGGCGCGGTGGACGAGGCTCGCGGCTAGGTCCCTGTCCGTGGGGGTGTAGAGCTGGAAGAAGCCCGGGGTCTCCCCGAACTCGCTCGCGACCTCCTCCAGCGGGTCGACCGTGAGCGTGGAGGCGACCATCGGTACGCCGGTGCGGGCGGCGGCCCGGGCGGTCGCCAGGTCGCCGTGCCCGTCTTGCGCGCAGAGGCCGATGACGCCGACCGGCGCCATGAAGACCGGGGAGGGCAGCTTCAGGCCGAACAGGTCGACGGACAGGTCGCGTTGGGCCGCGCCGACGAACATCCGGGGGACCAGCCCCCAGTGGTCGAAGGCGGTCACGTTGGCGCGCTGGGTGCGTTCGTCGCCGGCGCCGCCCGCGACGTAGGACCAGATGGAGGGCGGGAGTGCCGCGCTCGCCCGCTCCTCCAACTCCGCGAAAGCCATCGGGTAGGACGGCACGATGCCGCCGAGCCCGTTGAAGTAGATCTCGTTCTGATAGGAGCCGAACGGCTGTCCCATGCCATCTCCCTCTTCTCCCTCGTCGCTCAGGGAGGGATTCTCGCAGTGGGCGCGGCGGCCCCGTACCCCGCACCCGGCCTCGTGCCCACCCCGCACCCGACCCCCTCCGCCACCGACCGATGCCGCTAACCCCCGCGGGACATGGCAGGCTTGGGGCATGGCCGTGCAGATCAACCCCAGCATCCTGTCCGCCGACTTCGCCCGCCTCGCCGACGAGGCCAAGGCGGTCGAGGGCGCCGACTGGCTCCACGTCGACGTCATGGACAACCACTTCGTCCCGAACCTCACGCTCGGCGTGCCGGTCGTAGAGTCACTGGCCCGGGCGACGGACACCCCGCTGGACTGCCATCTGATGATCGAGGACGCCGATCGCTGGGCCCCCCAGTACGTCGAGGCGGGTGCCTCCTCCGTCACCTTCCACGTCGAGGCGGCCGCGGCCCCGGTGCGGCTCGCGCGTGAGATTCGGGCCAAGGGCGCCCGCGCCTCCATGGCGCTCAAGCCGGCGACGCCCATCGAGCCGTACGAGGATCTGCTGCCCGAGCTGGACATGCTGCTGATCATGACCGTGGAGCCGGGCTTCGGTGGCCAGTCGTTCCTCGACATCATGCTGCCGAAGATCCGCCGGACCCGTGAGTTGATCAGGAAGCACGGGCTGGAGCTGTGGTTGCAGGTCGACGGAGGAGTTTCGGCCTCGACGATCGAGCGCTGCGCGGAGGCCGGCGCCGATGTGTTCGTCGCCGGTTCGGCGGTGTACGGGGCATCCGACCCGGCGGCGGCGGTACGTGCATTGCGCACACAGGCCGAAGGGGTCGTGAGCAAGGCATCCTGGGCGTGCGACCACTGAGCGGCAGGTATGTGAACGGCGGCCATCAAGGCTGATCAAGTGCGCCGGATCTGCAAGGATGAACGGCGAACCGAGAGTGTGAAGAGCAGTGAGGAGATCGCCGTGTCGGGTATGTCGGCGGGCCGGTCAGCCATGCGGATGGGACCCGCAGAGCTGGTGCAGGCGGCGGCCATGGCCCGCCGCTTCTACCTTGAGGGCAAGTCCAAGATCCAGATCGCGGAGGAGTTCGGCGTCAGCCGCTTCAAGGTGGCCCGGGTCCTGGAGACCGCTCTCGAACGGGATCTCGTACGCATCGAGATCCGAGTACCGGCCGAACTGGACGCGGAGCGCTCGGACGCGCTGCGCGCCCGCTACGGCCTCAGGCACGCCGTCGTGGTCGAGTCCCCGGCCGAGGTCAGCGACGAGTCGCCCGACCCCGAGAACCTCGGGGAGGTCGCGGCCGACCTGCTCGGCGAGCTGGTCAACGAGGGAGACGTGCTCGGCCTCGCCTGGGGCCGGTCCACCATCCACATGGCCGCCGCCCTCGACCGGCTGCCGCCCTGCACGGTGGTCCAGCTGACGGGCGTGTACGACGCCGGGACCGCCGAGCGCGGTTCGGTCGAGGCGGTACGGCGGGCCGCGCAGGTGTCGGGCGGCGACGCCCACCCCATCTACGCGCCGATGCTGCTCCCGGACGCGGCCACCGCGGAGGCGCTGCGCCACCAGACGGGGATCGCGCGGGCCTTCGAGTACTTCGACAAGGTCACCGTCGCCTGTGTCTCCATCGGTTCCTGGGAGCCGGGCATCTCGACGGTGTACGACATGCTCAGCGTCGAGGAGCGGGCGCACTACTCGTCCCTCGGTGTCGCCGCCGAGACGTCCGCGCACCTCTTCGACGCCGAGGGCCGCCGGGTCGGCCGGGACCTGGGCGAGCGGTGCATCACCGTCAAGGCGGACCAGTTGCGCCGTATCCCCGAGGTCGTCGCGATCGCGGGCGGGCAGCGGAAGGCGGCGGCGATCGACGCGGTGCTGCGCTCCGGGCTGGTCACCAGCCTGGTGACGGACACGGCCGCCGCGGACTATCTGATGACGGCCGGGGCGACGCCGAAGTCGGCGCTCGCCCGGACGGACCCCGATGGGATCTGACGGGATCTGACGGGATCTGACGGGCCCTGGCAGCGGCTCTCACCGGGACGACCGTGGCAGCATCGGGCGCATGCTGCTGCGGTTCGTCTCCCGAGTGCTTCTTGTCTGTCTTGCCGTGCTGCTGCCCGTGGGCTGTTCGTCCACGGGCACGAGCGCGGGCACGGGGACCGTCAAGGCGTCCCAACTCCCCGCCGAGGCACGGCAGACCATCACCCTCATTGACCGGGGCGGCCCCTTCCCGTACGCCAAGGACGGGGTCGTCTTCGGGAACTACGAGAAGCTGCTGCCGGAGCGGAAGCGCGGCTACTACCACGAGTACACCGTCCGGACGCCGGGCTCGCGCGATCGCGGGGCCCGGCGCATTGTCACCGGGCAGGGCGGCGAGATCTACTACACCGATGATCACTACAAGTCGTTCAGGACGGTACTGAGATGACGCAGCTCGCGGTCACGCTCGACCTTCGAGAGGTCACGGGCAAGGCCGGCCTGATGGACGGTGTCGCTCACGCCCTCGCGCTCCCCGACTGGTTCGGCCGCAACTGGGACGCCCTCGCCGACAGCCTCGGCGACCACACCGTGTGGCCCGAAGGGGCCGTGGAACAGGGCCTGTTGGTCGTCGTACGGAACTGGCGGGCGTACGCGAAGGCGCGGCCGGAGGAGTGGGAGACGGCGGTCGACGTCTTCGGTGACGCGGTCGACCGGACGCCGAACCTGTCCGTGGTGCTCGCGCTGGGAGACAGCGGCCGTTAGGCCCATTGTCCGAGGCGGCTGGCAGAGTGGTCGGTATGGAGCAACAGGAGCAGCGCACGTCGGTGCGTCTCGTGGTCGTGGATCCGGATCTCGACGCGCAGTGCGACCGGGTCGAGGAACACCTGCTGACGCCGCTGGCCGAGTCCGCGCGGGGAGCCGGAGAGCACGCGCTTTTCGCGGACGGGCTCGTGGTCTTCCGGCGGGTGCGGGAGACACTCGCCGCGGCGGTGGCCCGGGGCCCCAAGGTGCGGACGCCGAACGGCCGTTGGGAGCACGAGGGCCTGCGCATCGTCGAACTGCCCACCGACGACACGGACTTGCTGTACGCACTGCTGCGCGAGCTGTCCGGGCTCCTGGTGGCACCGCCGGACCTGCCCGACCCCTCGGGCGTCGTGGCCGCGGTCCGCGGCACCGTCCTGACGCCCGAGAAGACCGCCGTCGGCCTGGTCGGCGCGCTGGCGCGGGTGCTGTCCCTGGTGGACCTCACGCCCGACGCCGACACGGCCACCCTCTTCGCGGCGATCGAGGCGGCCGACGGCGAGGACGTGAGACTCAGCTACGGGCAGGACGAGGCGTGGCAGCGCCTCGCCCACCGGCTCACCATGCTGCTGACCGAGTCGGCCCCGCTGCACCGGTTCCTGTACTGACCCCCCCTTGTCCAGGCGGGGCCCACTTGGACGTTTCTCCAGAGCCCCCCGTGACCTGCCTGGACGATGATCCGAGGCATGGCATTGCGCCTGACATGGGACAATGAAGTACGTGCTCTTCCCCCTGGCTGACCTGTCCGGGGGTCACCTCGATCGACTGGGATGTGCGGCACGTGCGTTTCCTCAACGACATCCAGCCCCCGTACGACCTGACGTACGACGACGTCTTCATGGTGCCGAGCCGCAGCGCGGTCGGCTCGCGGCAGGGTGTGGACCTCAGCTCCCCGGACGGCACGGGCACCACCATCCCGCTGGTCGTCGCCAACATGACCGCCATCGCGGGCCGGCGGATGGCCGAGACCCTGGCCCGGCGGGGCGGGCTCGTGGTCATCCCGCAGGACATCCCGATCGAGGTCGTCACCGAGGTCGTGTCCTGGGTGAAGAGCCGTCACCTCGTCCTGGACACCCCGATCCGGCTGGCCCCGCACCAGACCGTCGCCGACGCGCTGGCCCTGCTGCCCAAGCGCGCGCACAACGCCGGTGTCGTCGTGGACGAGGACCAGCGCCCGGTCGGTGTCGTCACCGACGCCGACCTCACCGGTGTGGACCGCTTCACCCAGCTCGCCGAGGTCATGTCCCGGGACCTGCTGCTGCTCGACGCGGACATCGACCCGCGCGAGGCGTTCAACCGACTGGACGGCGCCAACCGCCGTTACGCGCCCGCCGTCGACAAGGACGGCAGGCTCGCAGGCATCCTCACCCGCAAGGGCGCCCTGCGCGCCACGCTGTACTCGCCGGCCGTGGACGCGGACGGCAAGCTGCGGATCGCCGCCGCCGTCGGCATCAACGGCGACTTCGTGCAGAAGGCCAAGCAGTTGCTGGACGCGGGCGTCGACACGCTCGTCATCGACACGGCCCACGGCCACCAGGAGTCGATGATCAGCGCGATCAGGCAGGTGCGTGCCCTCGATCCGCAGGTCCCGATCGTGGCGGGCAACATCGTCGCCGCCGAGGGCGTCAAGGACCTGATCGAGGCGGGCGCCGACATCATCAAGGTCGGCGTCGGCCCCGGCGCGATGTGCACCACCCGCATGATGACCGGCGTCGGCCGCCCGCAGTTCTCGGCCGTCAAGGAATGCGCCGCCGAGGCGAAGAAGTACGGCAAGCACGTGTGGGCGGACGGCGGTGTCCGCCACCCGCGCGATGTCGCCATGGCCCTCGCTGCCGGTGCGTCGAACGTGATGATCGGCTCCTGGTTCGCCGGCACGTACGAGTCGCCGGGCGACCTCCAGCAGGACGCCAACGGCCGCCTCTACAAGGAGTCGTTCGGCATGGCGTCCGCCCGCGCGGTCCGCAACCGCACCTCCGACGAGTCGGCCTACGACCGCGCCCGCAAGGCGCTGTTCGAGGAGGGCATCTCCACCTCCCGCATGTTCCTCGACCCGGCCCGCCCGGGCGTCGAGGACCTGATCGACTCGATCATCGCGGGCGTCCGCTCCTCCTGCACCTACGCGGGCGCCGCCTCCCTGGAGGAGTTCGCCGAGCGGGCCGTCGTCGGCATCCAGAGTGCGGCCGGCTACGCGGAGGGCAAGCCCCTGCACGCCAGCTGGAGCTGACCCGACTCGCTTTCCTACGGCCCCTGTTGTCCCGGCATCCGGGAAATTCGGGGGCCGTCGGCATGTGGCGGCGCCTACTGTCGGAGCCATGGACATAGCCGTCTGCGGTGCCGACGACGTGGCGCTGCTCGACCGGTACATCGGCACGCCCGGAGCCACCTCGTTCCACGCCCGCCGGTTCGCGCGTCAGGAGCGGTGCGAGAGCACGTATCTCGTCGCCTGGCTGGACGGGCGGCTCGTCGGGCATGCGGAGCTGCGCTGGACCGGCTGCGACGCGCGCGAGGTACGAGCCGCGCGGCCCGGCTGCCTGGAGATCGGCGGGCTCGGTGTGTGGCCCGAGGAACTCCGCTCGCGGGGCATCGGTACGGCGCTCATCCGTGCCGCCGAGCAACTGGCCGTGGAGCGGGGGCTCACGGACGTAGGCCTCGGAGTCGAGAAGGACAACGTGCGTGCGGCGGCTCTCTACGCGCGACTCGGTTACGAACCTCTGACGGACTACTACGACCGCTGGTCGTACGAGGGCGCCGACGGCTTCCTGTACGACCACGTCGACCACTGCACCTTCCTGGTCAAGGACCTGGCGTCAGGCCCCCTTGACGTCAAGCAGCCTTGACGCAACGCTGAACCCATGACCACACCCCAGAGCATCGAACCCGAGCACACCCTCCTCACCGCCGTCGCCCGCCTCGACGAACTCCGCACCCGCGAGTCCCTCGCCGGTTTCGGCAGCGACGCCGAGGCCCTCGACAGGACCGAGACACTCGAACTGCTCGCCCTGAGCGAGGTCGTCGCCCGCAAGGCCGCCTACGGCCGTCAGCTCACCGTCCGCGCGGCCCGCGAGGCCGGTGCGTCCTGGACGCAGATCGGGGCCGCGCTCGGCATGAGCAAGCAGGCGGCGTGGGAGGCGCACACGCGCTGGATCGACGCGCAGGCGGAGGTGCACGGACAGCCCGGACGGATCGGGTTCGACGAGGAGGACCTGGCGAAGGCGCGGGCCCTCGCGGGGGACCCGGACGAGGGCTGAACGGCGCGATCGGTATCGCCGTCCGGCTCGTGTTCTACTTCGTATACGGCCATCGCCGCTCCCACCCGGCCAGCGCAGAGAAGTGAACCGCCCGCAGTGCTGAACGAACTCGACGAACGCATCGTGCACGCCCTCGCCGAGGACGCCCGCCGCTCCTTCGCGGACATCGGGCACCTGGTCGGCCTCTCCGCGCCCGCCGTGAAACGGCGCGTGGACCGGCTGCGGGCCACCGGCGCGATCACCGGCTTCACCGTACGGGTGGACCCGGCGGCGCTCGGCTGGCAGACGGAGGGGTTCGTCGAGATCTACTGCCGCCACAACACCTCCCCGGACACCATCCGACGAGGCCTGGAGCCCTACCAGGAGGTGGTCGCCGCGTCCACCGTCACCGGCGACGCCGACGCGGTCGTCCAGGTCTTCGCCGCCGACATGCGCCACTTCGAGCGGGTCCTGGAGCGGATCGCGGGGGAGCCGTTCGTGGAACGGACGAAGTCCGTACTGGTCCTGTCCCCGTTGCTGCGCAGATTCTCGTCGGGCTCGCCCACATAGAGCCTGCTCCCGGGGCCACTGTCAGTGCCGGGTCGTACCGTCGAGGGCATGGCAGCACGAATCGATCTCACCCTCGACTGCGACGACGCCCCGCTCCTCGCCGCGTTCTGGAAGACGGCCCTCGGCTACGTCGACGAGCCACCGCCCGCTCCCTTCGCCACCCGTGCCGAGTGGATCGCCCACTACGAGCCGGAGGACGACGGGACCGAGGACGACGGTGCCTGGCTCTGCGACCCGGACGGCGTCGGCCCGCGCCTGTCCATCCTCAAGGTCCCCGAGCCCAAGACCGCGAAGAACCGGCTGCACCTCGACATCAGGGTGCCCGTGCGGGGCGGCCCGGACGAGAGATGGGCCGCGATCAGAGCCGAGGCCGAGCGGCTGGTCGGCGCGGGCGGCCGGGTGCTCACGGAGTTCGACGGACACCATGTGGTGATGGCCGACCCCGAGGGCAACGAGTTCTGCGTGGCCGCCGGTTGAACCTCCAGGCTCCCCGGGCCTACTCCGCCGTCTTCCGCGCCAGCGCGTTGTTCCCTATCGAGTTGTGCACGCTGAAGCTCACCGCGTCCGAGCGGTAGCGGTCGTCCGACCACTCGACGGGGCGCCCCTCGCGGGTGGTTGTGACCCGGCGGACCCGCAGCAGTGGGCTGGTCCGGCGGATGCCCAGCAGTTCCGCGTCCTGCGCGCCCGCCGCCACCGCGTCGATCACGTGCTCGCCGTAGGCGAAGACCAACCCCGTGTCGTCGTACAGGCGTTGGGTGACCGACGGGCAGTCCGGTTCGATCGCCTCTACGGCCGGGGAGATCCAGTCGGCGTACACGGTCCGCTCCAGCAGGACCGGCTCGCCGTCCAGGCCGCGTACCCGCAGGACGTGCAACACCCGGGCCTTCTCGGTGAGTTGGAGGCGTACGACGTCCTCGGCGGTGGCCGGGCGGTACTCCTGCTCGACCACGAGCCCGGTCGCCTCGCGCTCCATCGCGCGTGCCCACTCGGCGAAGCTGCGCAGCTCCGCGAAGCTCTGGCTGCGGCGGCTGGCCAGCACCATCCGGCGGGCGCCCTGGCGGGAGCCGATCAGCCCCTCGGCGGTGAGGGCCGCGACAGCCTGACGGACCGTGCCGCGCGAGACGCCGTACTGCGCCGCGAGGTCCGTCTCCGCGGGCAGCCGGCTGCCGACTGTGTACTCCTCGCGGTCGATGGCTTTCCGCAGCTCGTCGGCGATCTCCTCGTGTCGCGCCGTCATGCTTTCCCTCCGAATTGACCACTGTGCACAGCGTGAGCAGCGTAGTCGAGTTCCCTTGGTGATCCGTGTCAGCCAGGAGTGTGCAGAGAAGAAGGGGCCATGGTTTCGCCAATGTTTACCAACGAGACACCATCGCCGGGCGTACTGAGGCCAACTTGTTCAGACAAGTTCGTCGGACAAGTTCTCCGCTCCGCTCAACCCTCGTGCGCACCCCTGGAGAGACCGTGACCGTGTCCCCGCCGAGAAACGCCGTCCTGGGTGGTTCCCTCGCCGTCGTCGCCGCGCTGGCCCTCAGTGCCTGTGGCGCCGCTCCCACCAACTCGTCGACCACCGCAGACGGCAAGAACGCCGCCACCGCCACCTCCGCCGCCGACTTCGGCGGGCTCGCCGCCCTGGAGAAGGCCGCCAAGAAGGAAGGCACGCTCCACATCATCGCGGTGCCCCGCGACTGGGCCAACTACGGCGCCATCATCGACGGCTTCACCAAGAAGTACGGCATCAAGATCACGGACGAGAACCCGGACGGCTCAAGCCAGGACGAGATCAACGCCGTGACCTCCCGCAAGGGCCAGGACCGTGCGCCCGACGTCCTCGACCTCGGCTCCTCCTTCGCGCTCAGCGCCGCCCAGCAGGGCCTGCTCGCGCCCTACAAGGTCGCTTCCTTCGACCAGATCCCCGAGGGCCAGAAGGACCCGAAGGGGCAGTGGTTCAACGACTACGGCGGCTACATCTCCATCGGCTGCGACGCCAAGCGCGTGAAGACCTGTCCGACCACCTTCGCGGACCTGCTGAAGCCGCAGTACAAGGGCCAGGTCGCCCTCAACGGCAACCCCACCAAGTCGGGTTCGGCCTTCGGCGGCGTCTACGCGGCGGCGCTCGCCAACAAGGGCTCCTTCGACGACATCCAGCCCGGCCTGGACTTCTTCGGCAAGCTGAAGAAGAACGGCAACTACACGCCCGTCGAGTCCACCCCGGCCACCGTCGAGAAGGGCGAGACGCCCATCTCCATCGACTGGGACTACCTCAACGCCGGTTACGCCGACGAGTTCAAGTCCAAGGGCGTCGACTGGAAGGTCACCATCCCGACCGACGGCCAGTACGCGCAGTACTACTCGCAGGCCATCAACAAGGACGCCCCGCACCCGGCGGCCGCCCGCCTGTGGCAGGAGTACCTGTACAGCGCCGAGGGCCAGAACCTGTGGCTCAAGGGCTACGCCCGTCCGGTGCTGATGACCTCCATGGAGTCGGCCGGCACGCTCGACAAGACCGCCGCCGCCAAGCTCCCGCAGGTGACCGGTACCCCGTCCTTCCCGACCGAGGACCAGCAGGCCAAGGCCAAGACCGTCATCGCGTCCGGCTGGGCGAAGGCCGTCTCCGGATGACGGCCACGCTCACGCGGGCCGACGTCGGCGCCGCCGCTTCCGAGAAGCGGCGGCGTCGCGTCCCCGGCTGGATAGCCGTGGTCCCGCTGCTCGTGTTCGTCGCGGTCGCCTTCGGGGTGCCCGCCATCGCGATGCTGAACGGCGCCTTCACCGTCAAGAACCAGACGACGGGCGCCACTTCGTACAGCACTGCCAACCTGACCGACTCGCTCCAGGGTGCCTACTTCACCGCGCTGGTCGGCAGCGTCAAGCTGTCCGCCCTCTCGGCCGCCCTCGGCACCCTGCTCGGCCTGCCGCTCGCGCAGGTCGTCGTCACCTCCCGCTTCCGCGCGCTGCGCGAGGCCGTCCTCACCGCCTCCGGGGTGCTCGCCAACTTCGGCGGTGTCCCGCTGGCCTTCGCGTTCGTCGCCACCCTCGGCAACGCCGGTGTGCTGACGACCCACTTGGGCCTCAAGGACAAGGGCTGGGACCTCTACAGCTTCTCGGGTCTCGTCCTCGTCTACCTGTACTTCCTCATCCCGCTGATGGTCCTCACCATCACCCCCGCCCTGGAGGGCCTGCGCACCCAGTGGCGCGAGGCCGCCGCGAACAACGGCGCCACCGGCGTGCAGTACTGGCGGCACGTGGCCCTGCCGGTGCTGCTGCCCTCGCTGCTCGGCGGGTTCGTCCTCCTCTTCGGCAGCGCGTTCGCCGCGTACGCCACCGCCGCGGCCATGGTGGGCAGTTCGATCCCGCTGGTCACCCTCCAGATCGCCGACGCCATCTCCGGCAACGTGCTGGTCGGCCAGGAGAACGTGGCCCTCGCCCTCAGCCTCGACATGGTCCTGGTCGCGGGCCTGGTCATGGCCGTGTACCTGCCCCTGCAACGACGGAGCGCGCGATGGCTGGACGCCTGAACATCTGGCGGTGGGTCGTCCTCGGCCTCGCCGCCCTGTACTTCCTGGTCCCGCTCGCCGCGTCGGTGATCTTCACGGTCGACGTGCCGGGGGAGGGCGTCACCTTCGACGCCTACACCCAGATCGTCTCCGCTGACGGCTTCACCTCCAGCCTGGTCCTCTCGCTGGAACTCGCCGCCGCCACCATCGCCGTCGTCCTGCTCCTGATGGTGCCCGCCATGGTCGCGCTACGACTCGGAGCGCCCCGGCTGCGCCCGGTTGTCGAGGTGATCTGCTCGCTGCCGCTGGTGGTGCCGCCGATCGCGTTCGTCGCCGGTATCGCCACCGTCCTCAAGTGGGGCCCCGACTACCTGTCCCGGACCCCGCTGTTCGAGACCTTCGTCGCCATCCAGAACCCGAGCTTCCCGTTCATCCTCGTCCTCGCCTACGTCGTGATGGCGCTGCCGTTCGTGTACCGGGCGCTGGACTCGGGGCTGCGCGCGATCGACGTGAAGACCCTCGTCGAGGCCGCCCGCAGCTGCGGCGCGGGCTGGCCGCAGGCCCTCGTGCAGGCCGTACTGCCCAATCTGCGCGGGGCGTTGCTCAACGCGTCCTTCCTCACGCTGGCGCTGGTGCTCGGCGAGTTCACCGTGGCCCAGCTGCTCGGCTTCCAGCCCTTCGCCGTGTGGATCTACAGCGTCGGCGGGTCCAACGCCCAGCTCTCCGTCGCCGTCTCCGTGCTCAGCCTGGTCGTCACCTGGGCACTCCTCCTCACGCTCGCCGGTGTCGGCGGGCGCGACAAAACCGCCAAGTCCCGGGGATGAACCATGACCGCCACCACGCTTGAGAAAACCACGACGGACAGCGCAGCCACCGTCGAATTCCGGGGCCTGCGCCGGGAGTTCGGCCCGACGGTCGCCCTCGACGGACTCGACCTGACCGTCAACCCCGGCGAGTTCCTGGCCCTGCTCGGCCCCTCCGGCTGCGGCAAGACCACCGCCCTGCGCATGCTCGCCGGCTTCGAACACCCCACCTCCGGCGAGGTGTTGGTCGACGGCAAGGACGTCACCGACGTGCCCGCGCACCGCCGTGACGCCGGGATGGTCTTCCAGTCGTACAGCCTCTTCCCGCATCTCAACGCGCTCGACAACGTCGCCTTCGGACTGCGCATGCGCAAGGTCCGTACGGCCGAACGACGGTCCCGCGCGGGCGAGTTGCTCGATCTTGTCGGGCTCGGCGACAAGGGCGAGCGCTTCCCGCACCAGCTCTCCGGCGGCCAGCAGCAGCGCATCGCGCTGGCCCGCGCGCTCGCCCTGCGCCCGCGCGTGCTGCTCCTGGACGAGCCGCTGTCGGCGCTCGACGCCAAGGTGCGGCTGTCCCTGCGCGAGGAGATCCGCCGCCTCCAGCAGGAACTCGGCATCACCACCCTCTTCGTGACGCACGATCAGGAAGAGGCCCTGTCCATCGCCGACCGGGTCGCCGTGATGCGCGCCGGAAAGCTCGAACAGTGCGCCGCACCGGCCGAGTTGTACGGCCGGCCCGCGACCGCGTTCGTCGCCGAGTTCGTCGGCACGATGAGCCGCCTCCCGGGACGGCTCGCGGACGGGGTCGTCGAAGTGCTCGGCGGCCAGCGCCTCCCCGTCGACGGCGAGGCCCCGGCCGGACCCGACGTGGACGTGCTCGTCCGGCCCGAGGCGATCGACGTGCGCGCCGACGTGACCGGTGACGCGCGCGTGCTCGGAACCGCCTTCCTCGGCGCGGTCGTTCGTGTCACTGTTCAGCTCGCCGATTCCACCGAGGTCAAGGCCGACCTGCCCACGCACGAGGCCACCGCCCTGGGCGCCGGAGTCGCGGTGACGGTGTCACTGCCGGAACGGCCGGTACTCGTGGCGGAACGCATCAACCCGTAGGGCCGTAGCTGCCCCTGTAGTAACCGTACCGAAAGAGAGAAACGTGACCCCCCACACCCAACTCCCGCTCCAGGCCGTCCTGTTCGACATGGACGGAACGCTCGTCGACACCGAGCGGCTGTGGTGGGAGGCGGTGGAGCAGGTCGCGGGCAGAACCCTCACCGACGCGGACCAGTCGGAGGTGCTCGGCCGCCCGGTCGAGCACACCGCCGACTGGCTCGCCACCACCACGGGCGCGTCGGCGGCGGATCTCGCGGCCGAACTGCACCGGGAGTTCGCCGCCCGCGTCCGCACCGGCATCGTCCCCCGCCCCGGCGCGCTCGACCTCCTCGACGCCCTCGCCCGCGACGGCGTCCCCACGGCACTCGTCACCGCGTCCCCCCGCGCGGTCGCCGACACCGTCCTCGACGCCCTCGGCGCGAACCGCTTCGCCGTCTCCGTCACCGCCGACGACACCGGGCCCACCAAGCCCGCCCCCGACCCCTACCTCGCCGCCTGCCGCGCCCTCGGCGTCGACCCGGCGGCCTGCGTGGCCGTCGAGGACACCCAGACCGGCGTCAGCTCCGCCGAGGCGGCGGGCTGCGCGGTCCTCGCCGTACCGTCGCTGGCGCCGATCGACACGGCCCCCGGCCGGACGGTACGGGCGAGCCTCGCCGGCATCACCCCGGCGGACCTGCGCGCGATGGTGACGCCGGGCACGGCCCACGAGCTACGCGTGTTGACCTGGAACCTCTGGCTCGGCGGCAGCAAGGTCGACGACCACCGCACCAAGCAGCTCAAGGTCATCGCGGAGACCGGCGCGGACGTGGTCGGCCTCCAGGAGACCGGCGGCACCGCGGCCGAGGAACTGGCCAAGGCGCTCGGCTGGCACCACCACCGCGCCGGCGAGAACCTCGGCGTCATCAGCCGCCACCCGATCACCGCCCGCTTCGGCGACCCGGACGTCGGCTTCTACGGAGCCGCCGGGGTCCGGATCGCCGTAGCGGAGGGCCGTCAGATCGACCTGTGGACCTGCCACCTCGACTACACGCCCTACGGCCCCTACGAGTCCGCCTTCGACGGGCTCCCGGCCGCCGACCTGATCGCCCACGAGGACGTACGGCTCGCCCAGATGCGGGATGCCCTCGGGCGGATCGCGGAGGTGGCCGACGACGCAGTCCCCGTGGTGCTGGTCGGTGACTTCAACAGCCCCTCGCACCTGGACTGGCCGGACGTGGAGTGGCCGGTCACCAAGGCGGCGGCGGACGCGGGCCTGCGTGACAGCTACCGCGAGGCCCACCCGGACCCGGTCGCCGACCCCGGTCACACCTGGTCGCCGATCCACCCTCTGCACGAGGACGGCAGTGGGCGCCCCGAACCCCAGGACCGCATCGACTACGTCCTGCACCGGGGCCTGACCGTGCTCGACTCCCGCACCTTCGTCACCGGCACCCCGGCCCCCTGGCCCGACGTCTCCGCCAACTGCTGGCCCTCGGACCACGCGGCCGTCCTCACGGTCTTCGCGGTGCCCAACAGGTAGGCCCTGTCAGGGATTCGCCCTGTCACGGATTCCAGAAGAACGACACATGCGCACGGTCGAAGCGGCGCTCGGCCAGGTCCTGGCGCGGGATCACCCAGTGCAGGGTGGAACCCTCCCGGCCGTCGAGACCGATGTCCCACTGGGCGAGCAGCACC
The DNA here is from genome assembly GCF_053891435.1 of Streptomyces sp. NPDC002276. Lineage (NCBI taxonomy): Bacteria > Bacillati > Actinomycetota > Actinomycetes > Kitasatosporales > Streptomycetaceae > Streptomyces > Streptomyces sp. NPDC002276. The sequence goes on from NZ_JBSFCQ010000011.1 coordinate 252,765, forward strand.
CACTCCTCGGGGGCGGGCAGCTCCATGGTGTCGCCCCGGAACCGTCGAGAGTCCTTCGCCTCGTCGGCGGCGTCCAGGACGGGGTCCGTCTCCGTGCACTCGTGGGAGGCGTACCCGCCGATGTGCAGCGGTCCGTCGACGACGATGTCGCCGTACGTCTGCTCCCACGTCTCGGCCAGCTCCCCGGCATGGGGATGGCCGGGGAGCGTGACGACCTCCCTGCCCTGCTCCTCGGTCCAGGCCAGGAAGTGGGACGCCATGGAGACATCGGGCGCCAGCCGCAGCTCCTCCTGCGGGAGCTGCTCGCATATGAGGTCTTCGTAGTCGTAGTTGTTCTTCGCGGTCCGCTCCTCGACGGGTGTCCCCTCGGGGATGTACACGACCTCTCCGGCCGGTCCCATGTAGTTCGGCAGCTCGGGAAAGCCGAAGAGCAGCAGACGGCCGTCGGCGGGCAGCGGAAGACCCGTCACCTCCTCCGGCAGCGCCGCGCAGTCGAGGGTGGCGAGTAACGGGAACCAGGGGTCGGGGACCTCGGCCGGCAACAGCAGCGGCCCGCCGAACCTGCCGACGACCGGCCCTTCCCCACGGGTGACGAGGGTCGCGCAGGGACGGGCGTCGGCGATCCAGCCCTCGACGTCCTGCGGCGGTATCCCGCGCCGCAGCGCCTCCGCACGGAACGGCGCGAGCCGGTTGATCAGTTCAGGATTCATGGGCGGAAACCTACGTCCTACGACTGACAACGGGTCCGCCGCACCCCGAACGACCGGCTCCCACCAGGCACGCAACGAATCGCCGCCCCACCCCGCCCGCACGCAACGAAACGCTCACCGGCGCGCAACGGCTCCTTCTTGTCCGGCCCGCCCCCTCGGCCGTACCGTCTAGGTGGCCCCCGAAAGATGCCTCTTCAACCTCTTCAGCCTCTTCAACCCTTTCGTACCGGTGAGGAACCCACATGCGCACCGCCCTCCTCCAGAGCTCCGGCCGCCCCGGCTCCGTCGTCGAGAACCTCAAGGTCCTCGACGAGGCCGCCGGCCGGGCCGCGGCCGGCGGTGCCGCGCTGCTCGCCGCGCCGGAGATGTTCCTCACCGGATACGCGATCGGCGACGACATCGACCGCCTCGCCGAACCCGCCGACGGCGACTCCGCCGACACGGTCGCCGAGATCGCCGGCCGCCACGGGCTGGCCATCGCCTACGGCTACCCGGAGCGCGACGGCGACGCCGTCCACAACTCCGCCCAGCTGATCTCCGCCGACGGCGACCGCCTCGCGAACTACCGCAAGACCCACCTCTTCGGCGACTTCGAGCGCGCCCACTTCACCCCCGGCGAACAGCCCGTCGTCCAGGCCGAGTTGAACGGCCTGACCATCGGCCTGATGATCTGCTACGACGTCGAGTTCCCGGAGCCGGTCCGCGCCCACGCCCTCGCCGGCACCGACCTGCTGCTCGTCCCGACGGCGAACATGGTTCCGTTCCAGCTGGTCGCCGAGTCCGTGGTCCCGGTGCGGGCCTGGGAGAACCAGATGTACGTGGCGTACATCAACCGCATCGGCCAGGAAGGGGAGTTCGACTTCTTCGGCCTCTCCACGCTCGCCGGTCCGGACGGAGTCGCCCGCACCAAGGCGGGCGCCGGCGAGGAACTGCTCCTCGGTGACGTGGACCCCGCGTTCCTCGCCGACTCCCGTGCCGCGAACCCGTATCTGACGGACCGCCGCCCCGGCCTCTACGGGTCCCTGGCCTGAACTCCCGCCTCCCTCACCAGCTTTGTCGCAAGGAGTCCCTACCCCATGACGTCCACGGTGCCCAACGCCGTCCAGCACGCCGACGAGCGACAGCCGCCGATCACCATGTTCGGGCCGGACTTCCCCTACGCCTACGACGACTTCCTCGCCCACCCGGCGGGCCTCGGCCAGATACCCGCGACCGAACACGGCACCGAAGTCGCCGTCATCGGGGGCGGGTTGTCCGGCATCGTCGCCGCCTACGAGCTGATGAAGATGGGCCTCAAGCCCGTCGTCTACGAGGCGGATCAGATCGGCGGACGGCTGCGCACCGTCGGCTTCGAGGGCCCCGGCACCGGGGAACTGACCGCCGAGATGGGCGCGATGCGCTTCCCGCCCTCCTCCACCGCCCTCCAGCACTACATCGACCTGGTGGGACTTGAGACCCGCCCGTTCCCCAACCCCCTTTCGGAGGCGACCCCTTCGACGGTCGTAGACCTCAAGGGCGAGTCGCACTACGCGACCACCGTCGACGACCTCCCGCAGGTCTACCGCGATGTGATGCACGCCTGGAACGCCTGCCTCGAAGAGGGCGCCGACTTCTCCGACATGAACCGCGCCATGCGCGAACGCGACGTCCCGCGCATCCGCGAGATCTGGTCGCGGCTCGTCGAGCAACTCGACAACCAGACCTTCTACGGCTTCCTCTGCGACTCCGAGTCCTTCAAGTCCTTCCGGCACCGCGAGATCTTCGGCCAGGTCGGCTTCGGCACCGGCGGCTGGGACACCGACTTCCCGAACTCGATCCTCGAAATCCTGCGCGTCGTCTACACGGAGGCCGACGACCACCATCGAGGCATCGTCGGCGGCTCCCAGCAACTCCCGCTCAGGCTCTGGGACCGCGAGCCACAGAAGATCGTCCACTGGCCCTACGGCACCTCGCTCGCGTCCCTGCACGTGAACGGCGAACCCCGCCCCGCCGTGACCCGCCTGCACCGCACGGCCGGCAACCGGATCACCGTGACGGACGCGAACGGCGACATCCGCACCTACCGGGCGGCGATCTTCACCGCCCAGTCCTGGATGCTGCTCTCCAAGATCGCCTGCGACGACTCGCTCTTCCCGATCGACCACTGGACGGCGATCGAGCGCACCCACTACATGGAGTCCAGCAAGCTGTTCGTGCCTGTCGATCGGCCGTTCTGGCTCGACAAGGCCGTCGACGACAGGGGAAATCCGACGGGCCGGGACGTCATGTCGATGACCCTCACCGACCGTATGACGCGCGGGACTTACCTCCTCGACGACGGCCCGGACAAGCCCGCCGTCATCTGCCTTTCGTACACCTGGTGCGACGACAGCCTCAAGTGGCTGCCGCTGTCGGCCAACGAGCGGATGGAGGTCATGCTGAAGTCGCTCGGCGAGATCTATCCGAAGGTCGACATCAGGAAGCACGTCATCGGCAACCCGGTGACCGTCTCCTGGGAGAACGAGCCGTACTTCATGGGCGCGTTCAAGGCCAACCTGCCCGGTCACTACCGTTACCAGCGGCGCCTGTTCACCCACTTCATGCAGGACCGGCTGCCCGCGGACAAGCGGGGCGTGTTCCTCGCGGGCGACGACATCTCCTGGACGGCCGGCTGGGCCGAGGGCGCCGTCCAGACCGCGCTGAACGCGGTCTGGGGCGTCATGCACCAGCTCGGCGGTACGACCGACCCGACCAACCCGGGCCCGGGAGACGTCTACGACGACCTCGCGCCGGTCGAACTGCCTGAGGACTGACGGGAGTTCAGGCCGGAGTCCAGACCGGAGTTCAGACCCCGGCCGCGCGGGCCGCCGTGTACAGCTCGGCGGCCAGGTCCTTGAGTTCCTCGGCGTCGCGCGGGACACCGGCGAACTCGAAGAAGTACTCGTCGAGACCGACCTCGACATGGGCCACGAGATCGGTCACGATCTGGTCGAAGTTGCCGTGGAACGGCGGGCGTTCAGCGCCCTCGTACGCCTTGGGCGTGTACCGCAGGTTGATCCGGGCCACCGACTGGATCGGCTCGGTACGGCCGCGCTCGGCGGCCAGCTCGCGCAACGCCCGCCACTCGGCGGCCAGTTGCCCGGCGCCCATGGCCACCGGCTGCCAGCCGTCTGCGTGGTCGACGAGGCGGATCCTCGCCTTCCTGCTCATCGCGGGCAGCAGCACGGGGATCGGCCGGGCGGGCTTCGGGCCGACCACCGCCGAGGCGACGGTGCTCAACTCGCCCTCGTACACCACCGGGTCCGGGCCCCACACCGCGCGGCACACGGCGAGAATCTCGTCCAGGGACCTGCCCCGGTCCTCGAACGGGGCGATGCCCGCCGCCGCGTACTCGTCGAGCGACCAGCCGGTGCCGAGCCCGGCCACCACCCGGCCGCCGCTCGCCGCGTCCAACGTGCCGAGCGTCCTGGCCAGTTGGAACGGTCCGTGCAGCGGGGCCACCAGGACACTGGTGCCGAGCCGGGCCCGCCGGGTGGCCGACACGGCCAGCGCCAGCGTCACCAGGGGTTCGGCGACCGAGCGGTACTCGTCGGGCCACGGGACGCCCGGCATGCCGTAGAGGCCCTGTGTCGCGGGCTCCGGGAAGAGGGCGCGTTCGAACACCCAGAGGCTTTCGTAGCCGATCTCCTCGGCCGTGCGGGCCACGTCCGGGACGTCCTTGCCGATGTCGTACTGCCGTGTCTGGGGAAGAGTGAGACCCAACCTGGTGGCCATGCTCGTGCTCCTTCGCATCAGGCATTCCAGCCGTCAACGTAACGCTCACGATGCCCCACGGCGGGCCCTGTCTCCCGGTATGGCCGGATCAGTCCGGCAGTGGCGTGAGCATCATGCGGCCCGCGAGCCCCACCGCCGCGTCCAGCCGTTCGGTGAACTCCTCGGCGACATCGGGCAGTCCACGCAGTGCCCACAGGGCCCGGGCCGCCGTCCAGGTGGCGTCGCGGGCGCGCTCCAGACTCCACGAGCCGAGCAGATGGGTCAGTGGATCGGCGATCTGGAACAGGTCGGGGCCCGGCATCAGTTCCTCGCGGACGCGCTCCTCCAGCGCCACGAGGAGATCGCCCACGCGGTCGAACTCGTCCTCCAGATCGGCCGGTTCGCAGTCGAGCGTACGACAGGTGTCCACGACGGCGAGCGCGAGATCGTGGCCGATGTGCGCGTTGATGCCCGACAGCGCGAACTGCAGCGGGCGTACACCGGGATGGCGGCGCAGCTGGAACAGCGGGCGCCAACAGGCGGGCGCGCGGCGCCCGTTGGCGACCGCGTCGACGGCCGCCAGATAGCGTTCCGCGAACCGCACGTCCAGCGTGATCGCGGCCCGCGCGTCCGTGAACCGCCCGGCGTCGACGCTCCGGTCGACCGCCTCCGTGACGGCGAGGTAGACGCGGTTGAACACCGCGATCCCGTCCCCGGCGGGCAGCTCCTCGTCGAGCGCGCGCAGCCGGGAGACGACCTTGTCCACGGGTGTGGTGAAGTGTGCCAATTGCCCCATGGGGGCAGCGTCCCAGTCCTAGGCTGGCCGAGGTGCCGCCGGGCCCGACACTTCCCCAGAACGGGGGAACGGGCGCGGCGCGAGGGGGCAGCGTGTCAGGTTCGCGTGGCCGACGGCGGAGCCGGGCCGCCCGGCGGAACGTGCTGGTCGTGGCCGCGTCGGTCGTGGTCGCGGTCGGCACGGTGACCGGGATGATCCGAGCGCTGGACGACGAGCGCGGCACGGACCGGGCCCGGCCGGACGCGAGCGGTGCGACGCTGCTGGTGCCGCTGCCCGACGTGCCGTCGGTGTCGAACTCCCCGTCCGCGAAGGCGAGTTCGTCCACCCGCCCGAAGAAGACCGCGGCGACGGATACCGCGCGGAAGCCCCGGCGAACCACTGCCGTCTCGCCCCGCCTCTACCGCCACCCGGAGTCCCAGGTCCTCGACTGGGTCCGCGCCCACCCCGACGACCCCCGCACCGAGGTCATAGCCGACCGGATCGCCGACCAGCCCGCGGCCGTGTGGTTCGCCGACTTCACGCCGTCGACGATCACCTCCCGGGTCCGCGCGGTCACTTCGGGCGCCGCCGCCCAGGACCGGGTGCCGGTCGTCGTGCCGTACGCGATCCCGGACCGGGACTGCGGCGGGGCCTCCGAGGGCGGCGCGGACGACTTCGACGCGTACGACGCGTGGATCGACGACTTCGCGGCGGGGCTCGGCTCCGGGGAGGTCGTCGTGATCCTGGAACCCGACTCCATAGCCCAGTCCGACTGCCTCTCCGACGGCCAACGCGCCGACCGTTTCGCGGCGTTGGCCCGCGCGGGCCGCGTCCTGAAGGCCGCCGACCCGAAAGCGCGCGTGTACTACGACGCGGGCCACTCCGACTGGAACCCGGCCGGGCAGCAGGCGTCCCTGCTCAAGCAGGCGGGCGCGGCCTCCACAGCCTCCTCCGACGGGATCTTCAGCAACGTCTCGAATTTCCACGCCACTTCGGCCGAGATCGCCTACGACCGCCAGGTCCTCGCCGCCCTCGGCGGCCCCGCGGGCCTCGGTGCCGTCATCGACACCAGCCGCAACGGCAACGGCGCCCCGGCCGACGGCCAGTGGTGCGACCCGGCGGGCCGGAAGATCGGCCGGGCGCCGACCCTGGAGACCGGGGAGGCGCGGATCGACGGCTATCTGTGGGTCAAGTTGCCGGGGGAGTCGGACGGTTGCAAGGGCGCGGCCGGCACGTTCACAGCGTCGTACGCCTACGACTTGGCGCGCTGAATTTCATCTCTGTACGTGAATCCGGTCCGGACCATTGTCAGGACCGGTGCACGGTCTTACGCTCGCACGGTTCCATTCATGAACATGGTTCATATACATGATTGGAGTCGGTGTATGAGTGCCAGACCCCGCCTCGGTGTGCTGCTCGCGGCCGTGGCCGTACTGACCGCCGTGTTCGTCCCCTCCGCCTCCGCGCACGCGGCGCCCGTAGTCCCGAAGACCGCCGTCCTCGACGGTGCCCGCCTCCAGCAGACCAAGCTCCGGCTGGACCGCGGCGATCCCCAACTCCGGCGCGCCCTACGGGACTTGACGACCCGTGCCGACAACTGGCTGCACCAGGGCCCCTGGACGGTCGTCGACAAACCAAAGCCCGCCCCCGGTGGCGATGTTCACGACTACCTGAGCCAGGCCCCGTACTGGTGGCCCACGACCACCCCGACCGCCGCCAACCCCTGGGGCTGCCCGTACGTCCAGCGCGACGGACAGCGCAACCCCGAGGTCGACACGGGCACCGACCGCCAGGACGTCGAGAAGGTCTTCGACTCGACGTACGACCTCGCGCTCGCCTGGTACTACACCGGCGACAAGCGCTACGCGCGGAAGGCCGACCAGGTCCTGCGCACCTGGTTCCTCGACCCGGCCACGAGGATGAACCCCAACCTGAACCACGCCCAGTTCATCCCCTGCAAGTACGACGGCCGCGCCATCGGCATCATCGACTTCTCGCAGTCGTACACCAGCGTCGTCGACGCCATCGCGATCCTCGGCACCGGCGCGCCGGGCTGGACGAAGACCGACCGCACGGCGATGGCCCGGTGGAACTCCGACTTCCTCGGCTGGCTGAAGGACAGCGCCTTCGGCAAGGAGGAGGGCGCCGCCGCCAACAACCACGGCACCTTCTACGACATGGAGTTGGCCGCCCTCGCCTACGCGACCGGCGACAAGGCACTGGCCAGGCAGACCGTGCTGAACGCGCGAGCCAAACGCATCGACCCCCAGATCGCGGGCGACGGCAGCCAGCCGCAGGAGCTCGCGCGGACCCGGAGTTGGCACTACTCGACCTTCGACCTGGTCGCGTACACCCGGCTCGCGGCTATCGGCCGCCATGTCGGCGTGAACCTGTGGACCTACCAAGGCCCGGACGGGCAGGGCCTGTTGAAGGCCGTGGACTACCTGCTGCCCGCCGCGACCGGAGCCGCCGCGTGGTCGCATCCGGAGCTGGAGTTCTACCGCTACGCGGCGAGCGACATCGTCCACGCGGCGGCCGACGCGGGCGACGCACGGGCCAAGGCGGCCGTACCGAAACTGGAGACACCACCCGCCGGCGACCTGTGGGCACTGCGCCCGGCGGCGGAACAACTGGACTCGATCACCGGCTGACCGACGCGCGGAGCCCGCCCGCCGTCGGCCGCCCAATCCACGAGCACTCGCCCATCAACGGACTGATCGGGCGGCGAAGGCCTGCCGGCCACCGGCCGACCGGCTCGTGCAGGTCCGCCTGTCCTGGTCCGACCGGTCCGCGCGGGCCCGCCCGAGGTCGGCCGACCGGTCTGCGCGGACCCGGCTGTCGTCGGCCGACCGGCCCGCGCGAACTCTCCTGTCCTCGTCCGACCGGTCCGACCAGTTCGCGCGGCCCGCTTGACCTGGGCCCTCTCGAACAGGGGTTCCTGAGCGGTTGCTTAGAATGGGGTGTCCCCACAGTCTCCATCGCCCCACTCAGCACCGCTCGGGAGCCCCGCCGTGACCGTCGAAAGCCCGTCCGCCACCGACATCGCCACCGCTACTGGCCTCGCCCACGGGCGGCTCATCCCCGTGGCCGTCCACTTCGACGACCTCGACGCTCTCGGCATGCTGCACAACGCCCGCTATCCGCTCCTCGTCGAGCGCGCCTGGACCGAGCTGTGGCAGGAGCACGGCGTCCGGTTCGACGGGGACTGGGCGACCGCCGGTGACGCCTGCAATGTGGTGAAGGAACTGGTCATCAGCTACGAGGCGCCGGTCACCAAGCCCGGCGGCTACGGCGTCCACCTGTGGCTGGACCGGCTCGGTACGACCGGCCTGACGTACGGGTTCCGGCTCTGCTCCGCCGACGGCTCGGTGACGTACGCGACCGGTACCCGCGTCCTGGTCCGGCTGGACGCGGAGACGTTGCGCCCCGCGCCCTGGAGCGAGGCGTTCAGAGCTGCCGGTCGGGCACTGCTGCGCTCGGAGCGCTGACCTTCGGGCGGTCCCGGTCCCCGGCGCGCAGTACCCCCGCGAAGACCGCGAGCCCACCCGCCAACACCGTGACCAGGCAGAACGACACCACCAGGCTCGTCGCCTGCGCGACCCCACCGATCAGACTCGGCGCGATCAGCCCGGAGGTGTAGGTGATCGTGGCCACGCCCGCGATGGCCTGGCTCGGGTTGGGCCCGCTGTGACCCGCCGCCGCGAAGCACAGCGGGACGACCACGGCGATGCCCAGACCGAGCAGCGCGAACCCGCCCATCGCCAGCGCCGGGCCGTCCGCGACGACGATCAACAGCCCACCGCACACAGCCAGAAGCCCGCCCGCGCGGACCGTACGCACCGAGCCGAAGCGGTTCACCACCGCGTCGCCCACCAGCCGGGCCACCGCCATCGTCAGCATGAAACCGGTCGTCGAGGCCGCCGCGAGCCCGGCCGACGTGCCCAACTGGTCGTGCAGATACACCGCCGACCAGTCGAGGCTGGCCCCCTCCGCGAACACCGCGCAGAAGCCCACCGCACCGATGAGCAGCGCGGACCGGGGTGGCAGCGTGAACCGCGGTGGCGCCTCCTCCTCCACCCCCGGCTGGATGTCGAGCACCCAGCGGCAGGCGGTCACACCGAGCACGGTGAGGATCACGGCCGCGATGAGATGGTGCACGCGCGCGTCCGACCCGAGGTGCGCGGCCAGCGTGCCGCCCGCCGAACCGATCAGGGCGCCCGCGCTCCACATGCCGTGCAGACTCGACATGATCGACTTGTCGAGGAGCCGCTCGATCTCGACCCCGAGCGCGTTCATCGCGACATCGGCCATGCCCGCGCTCGCCCCGTACATGAACATGGCCAGGCACAGGGTGACCAGGTTCGGCGCGAGGGACGGCAGCACCAGGGACGTCGTCCACAGCGAGATCAGCCCGCGCAACGCCGTACGACTGCCGAAGCGGTGGGTGATCCAACCGGCCAGCGGCATCGAGCAGGACGCGCCGAACGCCCCGAAGGCGAGCGCGAAGCCGAGCCAGCCCGCGGCGACGTGCGCGTGCTCCTGGATCCACGGCACCCGGGTCGCGAACGAGCCGGTGACCGCGCCGTGCACGGTGAAGACGGCCGCCACGGCGTACCGGGCGCGCTTCACCTCGCGTCGGTCGTAGACCACTTCGCTCATTGTTCCGGCCCCTCCTGCTGTTCCTATTCCCGTCCCCGCCCTCAGCTGCGTCGCGTAAACTATCAGGAACCCTGCCTGATAGATAGAGAATTACGAGCCGCCCGGCGCGCGCCCCCGATCTGGGAGGATTCCCGGCATGCCCGCATCCCCGAGCACCGCACGGGCCATCAACGACCGGCTCGCCCTGCGTCTCCTGCAACGCGAAGGCCCGCTGACGGCAGGGCAGTTGAAGCAGCTCACCGGACTGTCCAGACCCACCGTCGCCGACCTCGTCGAACGCCTCACGGCCTCCGGACTGATCGAGATGGTCGGCGAGTCGGGGGCCCAACGGCGGGGCCCGAACGCCCGGTTGTACGGCATCGTCGGCGACCGCGCCCATCTGGCCGCGCTGGACGTCCGCCTGGAGAGCGTCTCCGTCCTCGTCTCCGACCTCGTCGGCCGGGTCCTCGCCGAGGCGTCCGTACCGATCGACGCCGACGCGGGGACGGGTCCGGCGGTGGAGCAGGCCGTCGCGCTGGTGGAGCGGACGGTGAAGGAGGCGGGGTCGGGGTCAACCGGGCTCGCGGAGAAGGGCGTTCAGCGCCGCGAGTGGGGCAGTCTGCATACGGTCGGCATCGGCGCCCCCGGTCTGATCGACCCGGCCACGGGTGAACTCCGCGACACCACTGGCCTGCCCGCCTGGCACCGCAGCCTGGTGGGCGCCCTCCAGGAGCGGCTGCCCGACGCCCGTGTCGTCGTCGAGAACGAGACCAACCTCGCGGCCCTGGCGGAGATGCGCGACGGCGCGGTCCGGGACCGGGACACCTTCGTCCTCCTCTGGCTGGACATGGGCATCGGCGCCGCGGTGATGCTGGACGGCGCACTGCGCAGAGGGGCGTCCGGCGGCGCGGGCGAACTCGGCTTCCTGCCGGTGCCGGGCACCCGGGGACTCCCGTCGGCGACGGACTGCGAAGGGGGCTTCCATTCACTGGCCGGAGCCGCCGCGGTGCTCGAACTGGCCCGGGAATGCGGCGTGTTGGGTGCCGGAGGCGCGGGGGAGGGGACGACCGCGGCGGAGGTCGTGCGGTGGGCGGTCGCGACGGTGACCGATGTCCGCGCCGCCCGCTTCCTGGACACCCTCGCCGAGCGCCTCGCCCTCGGTGTCGCGTCCGTCGTCGCGCTGCTGGACCCCGGGTGCGTGGTCCTCGGCGGCGGGGTCGGGCAGGCGGGCGGCGACGAACTCGCCGTACGCGTGGCCGAACGGATCGCCCTCATGTCACCCCTGCCCGCGGAGGTGCGCCCCAGCGTGCTCGGCGATGGAGCCGTGCTGCGCGGCGCGCTGCTGACCGCGCAGGACGGCGCGCAGGACGAACTGTTCGGCTGAGGGGCTCGGGCCTGTCCGGCTGAGAGGCCCGGCGGTGGGCAAGGGCCGTCGTCACCACCGCCGGACCGGATCATGGGGATCCTGCCTGGAGTCCGAGATCGGGAGTCCGAGATCCAGAAAAGGACTAGACCAGATGATCCAGCAGGTGAGGGCTCCTTGAGAAGTCCATCGACGCTCTCTGTGAGCCAGCCCACACACTTCACCTGGATGGACCCTTGCCGGGCGTGGCACACTTGCCGTGTACCAGAAGCAGCGCACTCCGGGGTCGGTGAAAGTCCGAACCGGCGGTTACAGTCCGCGACCCGTCCGTGTTGTTCAGCGGCCGGTTGACCAGGTGGAATTCCTGGACCGACGGTTAAAGTCCGGATGGGAGGCAGTGCGCGGCGGGCGGGCATTCGTGCGCGCCGCCGTATTGGCTCGTCCTGTGTGGACGGGTCCTGTCCGGCGTCGTCCTCGGTGCTTCCGTTCGTTTCATTCTGTCGTCTTCGACAGGCCCCGGAGTCCGTGCCCCGATGTGGCAGGAGGACCCGGGAAGTGTTCACCGGAATCGTCGAAGAGCTGGGTGAGGTCACCGCCGTCGAGAGTCTCGACGACGCCTCCCGCTTTCGTCTGCGCGGCCCGATCGTCACCGAGGGCGCGAAGCACGGCGACTCCATCGCCGTGAACGGCGTCTGTCTCACCGTCGTAGAGCACGAGGGTGACGAGTTCACCGCCGACGTCATGGCCGAGACCCTGAACCGCTCCAGCCTCGGCGCCCTCGCCGTCGGCTCCCGCGTCAACCTCGAACGCCCCATGGCACTCGGCGCCCGCCTCGGCGGACACATCGTGCAGGGCCATGTCGACGGCACCGGCGCCGTGTTGGAGCGCAAGCCGTCCGAGAACTGGGAGCTCGTCAAGATCTCCCTCCCCGCCGACCTCACGCGCTACGTCGTGGAGAAGGGCTCCATCACCGTCGACGGCATCAGCCTCACCGTCGTGGACGCGGGCCCCGACTACTTCACCGTCAGCCTCATCCCCACGACCCTCGACCTGACCACGCTCGGCCTCAAGCAGCCCGGCGACCCGGTCAACCTCGAAGTGGACGTCATCGCCAAGTACGTCGAGCGGCTCATGGGCGACCGCGAGGTGACCCCGTGAACTGGCTCAACTCCGAGGCGTTCGTCCTGTTCGACCAGCACATCAAGTGGTCGGACATGATCGGCAACGTCGTCGGCCTGATCGCCCTGGCCTTCGGCTGGCGGCGCTCGATCTGGAGCTGGCCCACCCAGTTCGTCTCCGGCGTGATCCTCTTCGCCGCCTTCGCCACCGCCCACCTCTCCGGCAGCGCGGGCAAGCAGATCGTCGTCATGGTCGTCGCGGTCTACGGCTGGTGGCAGTGGAACCGCGGCAGGGGCGGCTCCGCCGACGGTCACATCACCCCCCGCTTCGCCACCTGGCGCGAACGCGCGATCCTCGTCGGCGCGGCAGCCGTAGGAACGGTCGCGGTAGCCGCCCTCTTCAAGGCGTACCCGTCCCTCTCCTGGGACCCGTGGCCCGACGCCTACATCTTCGTCGGCACGATCGTCGCGATGTACGCCCAGGCCCGCGGCATGGTCGAGTTCTGGTTCGCCTGGCTCCTCGTCGACCTCGTCGGCGTCCCCCTCAACTTCGCCAACGGCTTCGCTTTCTCCGGCTTCGTCTACGTCATCTACGGCGCACTCGTCCTGTGGGGCATGCGCGACTGGTGGCTGCGCTCCCGCAAGGCCCCGCAGCCCGTCCTGGAAGGAGCGCCGGCATGACAACGGCACCGATCCTGTACAGCACAGACGGTTTCGAGGACTTCTCGCTCGACCCGGTCGAGCAGGCCATCGCCGACATCGCGGCCGGCCGCCCGGTCGTGGTCGTCGACGACGAGGACCGCGAGAACGAGGGCGACCTCGTCATCGCCGCCGAGAAGGCCACCCCCGAGATCATCGCCTTCATGATGAGCGAGTGCCGCGGCCTCATCTGCGCCCCCATGGAGGGCGACGAGCTGGACCGGCTCCGGCTCCCGCAGATGGTCGAGGACAACACCGAGTCCATGAAGACCGCGTTCACGGTGTCGGTCGACGCCTCGGCCGCCCACGGTGTGACCACCGGCATCTCGGCCGCCGACCGCGCCACCACGCTCCGGCTCCTCGCGAGCGGCACCACCGAGGCCGACGACTTCGTTCGCCCCGGCCACATCTTCCCGCTGCGCGCCCGGTCCGGCGGGGTCCTCACGCGCAACGGCCACACCGAGGCCGCCGTAGACCTCGCCCGCCTCGCGGGCCTGCGCCCGGCCGGCGCGATCGTCGAGATCGCGGGAGAGGACGGCCGGATGCTCCGTCTCCCCGAACTCATCCCGTTCGCCCGCAAGCACGGCCTCACGATCATCTCCATCGAGGACCTGATCGCCTACCGGCAGACCGCCGAACCCACCGTCCGCCGCGAGGCCGAGGTCCAACTCCCCACCCGCCACGGCCAGTTCACCGCCTACGGCTACCGCTCCACCGTCGACGGCGTCGAGCACGTCGCCCTCGTCCACGGTGAGATCGGCGACGGCGAGGACGTCCTGGTCCGGGTCCACTCCGAGTGCCTCACCGGCGACGTCTTCCACTCCCTGCGCTGCGACTGCGGCCCCCAGCTGGAGGCCTCCCTGGAGCGCATCCAGGAGGAGGGCAGGGGAGTGGTGGTCTACCTGCGCGGCCACGAGGGGCGCGGCATCGGCCTGCTCTCCAAGCTCAGGGCGTACGAACTCCAGGAGCGCGGCCGGGACACCCTCGACGCCAACCTCGAACTCGGCCTGCCCGCCGACGCCCGGGACTACGGCGCCGGCGCGCAGATCCTGGAGGACCTCGGCGTCCGCAGCCTGCGCCTCATGACGAACAACCCCGACAAGACCGACGCGCTCGTCCGGCACGGCCTCAAGGTCACCGGCCGGGAGCCGATGCCCGTACAGGCGGGCGAGCACAACCTCCGCTACCTGCGCACCAAGCGGGACCGGATGGGCCACGACCTGCCCTGGCTGGACCCGGCCCCCGTGTCCACCTGCGGCAACCAGTAACCAGACCTCTACCAGACCTCTTAGGAGACAAGAGAACGTGAGCGGCAAGGGCGCACCGGAACTGTCCGTACGCAACGTCGGGGACCTGCGGGTCGCCGTCATCGCGGCACAGTGGCACGAAAAGGTGATGGACGGTCTGGTGGACGGCGCCCTGCGCGCCCTGCACGACCTGGGGATCGACGAGCCGACCCTGCTCCGGGTCCCCGGCAGCTGGGAACTCCCGGTCGTGGCAAAGGTGTTGGCGGGCCGGGGCTACGACGCGATCGTCGCCCTCGGCGTCGTCATCCGCGGTGGCACCCCGCACTTCGAGTACGTGTGCCAGGGCGTCGTCCAGGGCCTCACCCAGGTCTCGGTCGAGACCGGCGTCCCCGTCGGCATGGGCGTCCTGACCTGCGACACCGAGGAGCAGGCCCTCGACCGGGCGGGCCTGGAAGGCTCGAACGAGGACAAGGGGCACGAGGCGGTGACGGCGGCCGTGGCGACGGCGGCCACCCTCCGCTCAGTATCTGAACCGTGGCGTTAAGCCCACGATTGTTTGCAATAGGGTGGGCAGCACCATGTCCAATAAGACGTTCGAGGAGCTGTTCACCGAGCTCCAGCAGAAGGCCGCCACGGGCGACCCCGCCACTTCCCGCACCGCAGAGCTGGTCGGCAAGGGCGTCCATGCCATCGGCAAGAAGGTCGTCGAAGAGGCCGCCGAGGTCTGGATGGCCGCCGAGTACGAGGGCAAGGAGGCGGCCGCCGAGGAGATCTCGCAGCTGCTCTACCACGTCCAGGTGATGATGGTCGCCCGCGGAATCTCGCTGGACGACGTCTACGCCCACCTGTAAAACCAGTTCAGAACCGTTTGCGACAGATCACCCCATTTCACGCGAAGGAAGCCGACCTCATGCTGCGCATCGCCGTCCCCAACAAGGGTTCCCTGTCAGGACCTGCGGCGGACATGCTGCATGAGGCCGGCTACCAGCAGCGCCGGGAGTCCAAGGAACTGCGGATCGTCGACCCGGTCAACGAGGTCGAGTTCTTCTACCTCCGCCCCCGCGACATCGCGATCTACGTCTCGTCCGGCCGCCTCGACATCGGCATCACCGGCCGCGACCTGCTCATCGACTCCGCCGCCTCCGCCGAGGAGATCCTCCCGCTCGGCTTCGCCCGCTCCACGTTCCGCTTCGCCTCCAAGCCGGGCGAGGCGAGCAGCATGGCGGACCTCAAGGGCAAGACGGTCGCCACCTCGTACGAGGGAATCGTCGCCGGGCACCTCGCCGACAACGGCATCGACGCCTCCGTGGTCCACCTCGACGGCGCCGTGGAAACGGCCATCGAGCTGGGCGTCGCCGAGGTCATCGCGGACGTCGTCGAGACCGGCACCAGCCTGCGCAACGCGGGACTTGAGGTCTTCGGCGAGCCCATCATGAAGTCCGAGGCCGTCGTCATCCGCCGCAAGGGCGCCGATGTCGAGGAGCCCAAGGTCCAGCAGTTCCTGCGCCGCCTCCAGGGCGTCCTGGTCGCCCGGACGTACGTGATGATGGACTACGACTGCCGGGTCGAGCAGCTGGAGAAGGCCGTCGCGCTCACCCCCGGCCTGGAGTCCCCGACCGTCTCCCCGCTGCACAACGAGGGCTGGGTCGCCGTCCGCGCGATGGTCCCCGCCAAGGAGGCGCAGCGGATCATGGACGACCTGTACGACATCGGCGCCCGCGCCATCCTGACGACGGCCATCCACGCCTGCCGTCTCTGAGGAACACGCCAGCCATGTCTCAACTCCCCGCCCTGCCGGTCACGTTCAGGCCGGGCCGCACCCGGGCCGTACTGCTCACCGCGGGCGCCGCGATCTTCGTCGTCATCACGGCCGTCGCACTGCTCCTGGAGCAGCTCGGCCCCGGGGAAAAGCTCAGCTTCGTCCTCACAGGTGCCCTTCTCTTCGGAGTGCTGGCCGTGCTCGCGCGCGTGAAGGTCGTCGCCGACGAGACCGGTGTCACCGTCGTCAACATCGCCAGCAGGCGGCATCTGGAGTGGGCCGAGATCCTCCAGGTGAACCTGCGCCCCGGCGACCCCTGGGTGTTCCTCAACCTCAACGACGGCACCAGCCTCCCCGTGCTCGGCATCCAGCCCGGCATCGCCAAGGAACGGGCCATCGCCGACGCACGCACGCTGCGGGCGCTCACAGAGGCCCACTCGACAAGGGATCTGCCGTAGATGGCCATGTCTTGATTAATCTGTTGTCGGTGGCGTTTTTCCTCGCGCCTCCGCCACCGGTGTTCCCCCCTGTCTCCTGAGGCCCCCTGCTACCCGAGGAGTGACTCCCTCCAGCGATGGACGGATCGTCCTGTAGTACCTGCGCCGCCCCCTCCCGACATATCGAGGCGGCGGCATGACCATCCCCTTGCTGCTCCTCGGAGCGGCGATCCTGCTGATTCTGGCCAACGGCTTCTTCGTTGCCGCCGAGTTCGGGCTCGTCACCGTGGAGCGCCCCGAGGCCGAGAAGGCCGCCGCCGAGGGCGACCGACGGGCCGCCACGGTCGTCGAGTCGCTCAAGGAGCTGTCCTTCCAGCTCTCCGGCACCCAGCTCGGCATCACCATCACCTCCCTGGTCGTCGGCATGCTCGCCGAACCGGCCCTGGCCCAGCTGCTGCACGGCCCGTTCAGCGCGATCGGCATCCCCGAGGGCGCCGTCTCCGGTGTTGCCGTGGTCGTCGGCATGCTGCTCGCCTCCGCCGTGCAGATGGTGATCGGCGAGCTCGTGCCCAAGAACTGGGCGGTGTCGCGGCCCCTCCAGGTCGCGCGCTTCGTCGCCGCACCGCAGCACGCGTTCGCCCGGCTGTTCCGCCCGGTGATCGCCGCGCTCAACGCGGTCGCCAACCGGCTCGTCCGCGCCCTGGGAGTCGAGCCCACCGAGGAGCTGGCCTCGGCCCGCACCCCCGGCGAACTCGTCTCCCTGGCCCGCCACTCCGCGCAGGCCGGCGCCCTGGAACAGGACACGGCCGATCTCTTCGTACGGACCCTGTCGCTGGGCGAGTTGACCGCGCAGCACGTCATGACCCCGCGCGTGAAGGTCAGCGCGCTCCAGTCCTCGGCGACCGCCGAGGACGTGGTCAACCTGACCCGCGCCACCGGTCTCTCCCGCTTCCCGGTCTACCGCGAGAAGATCGACGAGATCGTGGGCATGGTCCACCTCAAGGACGCCCTGGCCGTGCCCGCGCACGCCAGACTCCGCACCCCCGTCACCAGCATCGCCAAGTCCCCGGTGCTGGTCCCCGAGACCCTGCCCGTCCAGCCCCTCCTGGCCCGGCTGCGCAGCGAGCAGCCGATCGCCGTCGTCGTCGACGAGTACGGCGGTACGGCCGGTGTGGTCACGCTGGAGGACATCGTCGAGGAACTCGTCGGCGAGGTCCGCGACGAACACGACGACGTGCTCAACGAACCGCCCGAACTGGCCGCCGTACCGCCCGAGGACGGGAAACCCGCCTGGGACGCCGACGGCAGCTGCCGCGTCGACATCCTCCAACGCATAGGCCTGGACGTGCCCGAAGGACCGTACGAGACCGTCGCCGGACTGGTCGCCGACCTCCTCGGCCGCATCCCCGCCCCCGGCGACAAGGCCGAACTCCCCGGCTGGCGCCTGTCAGTCCGACAGGTGGGCCACTACCGCGCCGAACGCGTCCGTCTGGTCCGCACGGCCCCCGCCGTGAACTCCATGGAGGCGGCCCGATGACCGTCCTCCAACTCCTCTTCGCCGTACTGCTGGTGCTCGCCAACGGCTTCTTCGTCGGCGCCGAGTTCGCCCTCGTCTCCGTCCGCCGCAGCCAGATCGAACCCCTCGGCACGGCCCGCGCCCGCCAGGTCCTCTACGGCCTGGAGCGGCTCCCGCAGATGATGGCCGCGGCCCAATTCGGCATCACCGTCTGCTCGTTGACCCTGGGCGCGGTCGCCGAGCCGACCGTCGCACACGTCCTGGAACCGGTCTTCGAGTGGATGCACCTGCCCGAGGGCATGATCCACCCCCTCGGCTACATCCTCGCCCTGGCGGCCGTGGTCTTCTTCCACCTGGTCATCGGCGAGATGGTCCCGAAGAACCTCGCGATGGCCGCCCCGGAGAAGGCCGCGATGTGGCTCAGCCCCGGCCTGGTCGCCTTCGCGCGGGTCTGCAAGCCGATCACCATCGCCCTCGGTGCCGTCGCCCAGGCCATCCTGCGGCTCTTCCACGTCGAGCCCAAGGACGAGGTCGAGGCCGTCTTCACCAGCGAACAGCTCAACCGCCTGGTGGAGGACTCGGGCCAGGCCGGCCTCCTCGACCCCGAGGAACAGGAACGCCTGGAGGACGCACTGGAGTTGGGCTCCCGCCCGGTCACCGACGTCCTGCTGCGCCGCGAGAACCTGGTCACGGTCAGCCCCTCGGTCACCCCGGGCGAGATCGTCGCCCTCACCGCCCGCACCGGCTACTCCCGCTTCCCGGTCGCGGCGGAGACCGGCGCCTTCATGGGCTACCTGCACGTCAAGGACGTCCTGGACCTGGAGGAATCCGAAAGGGCGGTCCCGCAACAGATCTGGCGCCCCATGACGACGCTACGGTCCGAACTCCCTCTCGACGACGCCCTGACGGTGATGCGCCGCGCGGCAACGCACCTGGCCCAGGTGGCGGACGCCTCCGGCAAGGTGCTGGGCCTGGTGGCGATGGAGGACGTACTGGAGTTGTTGGTGGGCGAGGTGACGGACCCGGCCCACAGGGAGGTCCCGACCCAGAAACTGAAGGAAACGGTACCGAGCTGACGGTACTGGCTGGCGCGCGTTCCCTGTCCCCACCCAGGGGCGCGGGGAACTGCGCGCCCAGCCACAACGCACCTGCACTCGCGAACGAACAACAGCCACCCGAGATCGCGCGTACCGCTCAGCCGCCGGCAGGCCCCCGCCCCGACAACACCTCTCCATACGCCTGCATCAGATCCGGCAACCGCAAAGTCGACAAGTCATCCCGCGTCAACATCCCGGGATACACCGACAACCGCAGATCCCGATACGCACAGCTCTTCTCGTACAGAGTCCGCAGGAACCGCCCGTTCCCCAGCTCGTCGATCCACCCCTGATCCACCACATGCCCGGCGATGGACCGCAGCTCGTCCAACGCCTCCTCGTCCCACACGTCCCCGTTCTCCGCGGCCAACACCTCCCCGATGGAGGTGAGTTCGAGGGGACGGTACGAGGGGAAGTCGACGCGAGTCGTGAAGCGGGACGACAGTCCGGGGTTCGCGGCGAGCAGCCGGTCCATGCCCTCCGGGTAGCCGGCCAGTATCACCACGAGGTGGTCGCGATTGTCCTCGGCCCGCTTCAAGAGCACCTGCAAGGCTTCGTCGCCGTACGCGTCGCCCTTGCCGTAACCGGAGTTGGAGAGCGAGTAGGCCTCGTCGACGAAGAGGACGCCACCGATCGCGGAGTCGATCAACTCGTTGGCTTTCACGGCCGTTTGACCGAGGTACTCGCCGACGAGATCAGCCCGCTGCGCCTCGACGAGATGGTCGCCGCCGAGCAGCCCGAGCGCGTAGAAGACGCGGCCGAGTATCCGGGCCACGGTGGTCTTGCCGGTGCCCGAGGGACCGGAGAAGACGAAGTGCCGTTTCGGCGGCTGGACCGGCAGCCCCTGTCCGGCCCGCAGCCGTGCCATGTTCAACTGGGCGGACAGTGCCTTCACTTGGCGCTTGACCGGCTCCAACCCCACCATGCGCTCCAGCTCGTTGAGCGCCTCCTCCAATAAGACGGGGTCGGTGGGTCCGGTGGGCAGCGGCGGCACGGGCACCGAGGTCTTCTCGCGCACCGAGTCGGCCGCCGAGGGCAGCGGACCGGTCGGCGGCAGACCGGGCTCCGACAGCTTCAGATCGCGCCCCTCCGCGCCGAACAGCGGATCGAGCCCGTCCGGCCCCTCCAGCGCGTCCGCCCCGCCGGAGAGGGTGATCGCCGCGAGGTCGGTCACGTCCTCGGAGCCGTCGTACCCGTCGGAGTCGGTGATCGCGGCGAGCCGCGCCGAGGTGTCCATGAACGCGGGGTCGACGCGGTGCACCGCCCGGTACAGGGGGAGCGCGGCGGCGCTGCGGCCGGTGCCCTCGTGGGCCCGTGCCAGCCAGTACCGCAACTCCTTGCGCTGCGGCTGTTCGCTGCGACAGCGCATCAGCGCGGAGGACAGCAGCGGTTCGGCTTGGCCGTACATCTCAAGCCGGACCCGGGCCATCCCGCCGAACAACCCGGCCTCGATGCCGAGGAGTTGGTCGTTCAGCAGCGGATCGGTGTGCCGGACCAGCTGCTCCCAGTCCTTGACCAGATAGGCGCGGCAGGCGTGCAGGAAGCGGACCTGGTGGTCGGTGTCGACGGGCGGCAGTCCGGCCAACGCGCGGTCCAGTTCGGGCACATGGCGGCCGTCCAGCCAGTGCGAGGCGTGCGCGAGCAGCAGATCGCGCGGGCTCTCCAGCACGGGCTGGACCCACCAGCCCAGCCAGTACCAGGAGTTGAGCGTCCGGCGGTGTCTGGTGCGCTGTTCCCCGAAGCGTTCCCGGTGCCGGTACATCCGCAGCAGCGCGGTGGTCGTGTCGACGCGCAGCGCGTGCAGTCCGAGCCAGCCGTCGGCCATCCCGGGATCCATCCGTACCGCGGTGCGGAACTCCTCCTCCGCCTGCGGATAAGCGCCCATCGTGTAGGCGTCCACGCCTCGCAGCCACGCGAGGTCGGCCGGGGCCTCGGGGCCCTGCGTGCCGAAGTCCATCACGTCCCCCCACAAACCGTGCCCCCGTTGATTCGCCGCCGGGCCGGCGCCCGTCGGCAGTCTGGGTCGAACCGCTGTGCCGCGGACGGGAGTTGCCGTGGTGCGCGAAGCAGCCGTCCGTCGGTCGCACCCTGGGCATCGTACCTGCGGGGCAGTCGCGCTTCGAAGGGTGCCGCACAGGCCGTTTGGCGAGGTGGGAGCAGATGGGGCGCACTCGGAATGGTGACCCAGGGTGAGCGAATCACGGGTCGTAGCGGCCGGAAACGACGCTGAGAGCAGAACGAAGCCCCCGATCACGGGGGAACAACCGGGGGCTTCGCGACTCTGGGCGGCTCCGAACGGCCGCACATTCAGAACGTAAGACCTGTACGGCCCCTGGGTCAAGCCGAGTTGAGGCACTCAGGCAAGTTCGAGCATGACGGTCTTCACAAGTTCAGCACACTGCGGGCGGTCCGTCACCGTGGGTGATTTCGTGGTCCGGTCCAATCGTCCCGGAGGGCCCCGGCAGCACCTCGTACCCCATCGGCAACTGCCGTACCAGGAAGTCCGCGTACGGCCGCGAAGGGTCCTCGGCGAAGTGTTCGCGTTCCGCCTCGACCCACCCGTCCCAGAAGTCCCGTTGCTCACTTCCGTCCCGCAGCCGTCCCCTTGCCCAGGACCCCTCCCGGGGCAGTTCCATCCACAGCAGCCCCGCGAGGAACGGCCGTACCGCCCGGCGTCCGGCGCCGACGCCCTCGATCAGGACCACGGGCGCGGAGGGCAGCGCGAGAGGTGGTCCGAAGCGTCGGGTGTGCCAGTCGTAGGGGGCGTAGTGGGCGCTCCCGGCGCGGCCGAGCGGGGTGATCACGTGGCTCAGCAGCCGGTCGGTCCAGCCGAACAGTTCGTCGTGGGTGGCGAGGTCGTCCAGGTGCAGCACGGGTGCCCCGCCCAGGGCCGCGGCCAGCCGCCCGGCGAACGTGGACTTCCCGGACCCCGCGTGCCCGTCGACACCGACGAGCCGGACCGGGCCGCAGGACGGGGGCAGCCGGCGGAGCCGGTGGGCGAGGTCGTGCATGAGGGGTCCCGGAGGTCGTGGGCCGATGTCGCAGGTCGCCCCGGCATTCTACGGAGCGGCGGGCTGCGCCCCAGGTCATGCCGGTGGTCGATGCCAGTGGTCGAGACCAATATTGGTGGGCGTGACATGGCTCGCGGTGCTGGCAGGGGCATGCCGTCGGCGTACATAGTTGGCGCACGACCGTGCACTGGATCTGTCCCGACTCGGAACGCCTTGGGGGTCTTCCGCATATGAGCAGAGCCGAACATCCGTCCCGCAGAACCGTCCTGGCCGCGGCGGTCGGCGCCGCGGTGGTGAGCGGCACGGGCCCCGCGACCGCCGACACCGCGACCGACGTCGGCGACTCCGGCCGTGGCCCCGCCTTGGCCCCCACGGTCGACAACCACGCGTGGACCACCTACGACGACTGGTGCCGCGGAAAAGCCAGGGGCACCCGGGCCGTCCCGGGCTCCCGCCCCGGCCTCGCCATCGGCGCCGCCCTCGGCAGCGTCGACTACACGGACCCGCACACCGGCAGGACCGCCGCCTGGGAGTACGGGACCTGGACGTCCCCCGTCCACAGGCTCTCCGTCCCCGCGACGGAGGCCATCGCCTCCTGGAACGCGCACACCCCCGCCGGCACCTGGATCCAGGTCGAACTGCGCGGCACGTACTCCGACGGCACGGACACCCCCTGGTACGTGATGGGCCGCTGGGCCGCCGGCGACCAGGACATCAAGCGGACCTCCGTCGACGACCAGAAGGACGGCAAGTCCGCCGTCTGGACGGACACCTTCGCGATCGACGACGCGACCACGGGCCTGCGCCTGGCGTCGTACCGGCTGCGCCTGACCCTCTACCGCAAGCCCGGCACCAAGCTCACCCCCACGGTGTGGCGGCTGGGTGCGATGGGATCTGACGTCCCCGACCGCTTCACCGTCCCGGCCTCCGTGCCCGGACTCGCCCAGGAGCTGATCGTCCCGCGCTACTCGCAGGAGATCCACATCGGCCAGTACCCCGAGTACGACAATGGCGGCGAGGCCTGGTGCAGCCCCACCTCCTCGCAGATGATCATCGAGTACTGGGGCGGCCGGCTCACCCCGGAGCAACTGGCCTGGGTCGACCCGAGCTATGCCGACCCGCAGGTCGACAACGCGGCCCGCTTCACCTACGACCACCAGTACAAAGGCTGCGGCAACTGGCCGTTCAACGCCGCCTACGCGGCCACGTACCAGGACCTCCAGGGCGTGGTCACCCGGCTCGGCTCGCTCACCGACCTGGAGACGCTGATCGCGGCGGGCATCCCGGCCATAACGTCACAGTCGTTCCTCAGCGGCGAGCTGACCGGCGCGGGGTACGGCACCTCCGGCCATCTGATGACCGTGATCGGCTTCACCGCCGCGGGCGATGTGATCGCCAACGACCCCAACTCACCCAGCGACCCGGCCGTCCGCCGCGTCTACAGGCGCCGCGAGTTCGAGAACATCTGGCTGCGCACCAAGCGGTACAACTCCTCCGGCAACCTCTCCTCCGGTACCGGCGGCGTCTGTTACCTCTACTTCCCGGCGCGGCCGACCGCCCGCCAGCGCACCGCACTCGCGGCGGTGGGCGTGCGCTGACCCCGGGGCTGTGACCAAGGTCTCCGGTGCGGAAGGCGATATGGATGGCAAGGTGGACAGAACGGGGGAGTCCACCGCACATCCGACCTCTGTGAGCCATCATGACCGCACACTCGGCCGGCGCCGCGCGCGCCCGCATCCGCACCGGCGGCCCCAAGGGCGACGGCCCGAAGATCGTCGAACACATCATGGGCTGGACCCTCGTCGTGGTGATCGCGATGCTCGTGACTCAAATCGGCCTGCTGTGACCTGACGCATACTTGACCTGCCATACTGCGGTTGACCAAGCCCAGTTGGAGAGCCAGAGTCGAAATTGGAAATCAGTCAGCAGCGTGACGTCGTACGTCCCCGGGCGCGCGGCACCGAGCGTTCCCTGGCGCGCCGCGCCGAACTCATCGCCATTGGCCGGAAGTTGTTCGCCGACACGTCCTACGACGCGCTGTCCATGGACGACATCGCGCGGCAGGCGCATGTCGCCAAGGGGCTGATCTACTACTACTTCCAGTCCAAGCGCGGCTACTACCTGGCGATCATCAACGACTCCGTGGCCGACCTGGTGACCTTCGCGGCGAGCGGCTTCGAACTGCCCCAACTGGACCGCGTACAGCGCACGATGGACAGCTATCTCCGCTGGGCCGAGCACAACCAGGCCGCCTACCGCACCATCGTCAGCGGCGGGGTCGGCTTCGACGCCGAGGTGCACGCCATCCGCGACGGCGTGCGCGCCGCCATCGTCGAGACCATCGCCGACGGGGCCTACGGCCGCAGCGACATCTCCCGCCTCGCGCGCATGGGCCTGTTCGGCTGGGTGTGCAGCGTCGAGGGCGCGACCCTGGAGTGGATCAGCGGCCCCGACCTGTCCCGCGAGACGATGCGCGAGCTCCTCGTGAAGACCCTCGGCGGCACCCTGCGCGCCATCGAGGAACTGGACCCGACGTATCCGGCGCCGGCCCCCGCCCGCCGGGACGGCTGAACAGGCGCTCCCGCCCCGTTCCGGACGACCGGGTTATTCTCGAAGTGAGCGGTCGTTAACTGGTGACGAGAGACCTCCGATCGGGCATACTCACAGCGCAGAGTCGCTGGTCAGCCGCTTCCGAGACCCGGGAGCGGGAGCAGCGGCCGTACCCGTGCGACATCCCGCGCAGGCGCCTCGACCCCAGGCGTACGCCCGCCGATGTCCCGACAGGGAGGAGAGCGTCGCCATGCCCGACCGCGCCCCGCAGCCGGTGGACCGGCAACTGCCCACGGACGAGGCCCGGGATCTGATCTCGCTGGTCCGCGACATCGCGCAGCGTGAGATCGCCCCGAGGGCGGCCGAGGAAGAGGATGCCGGACACTTCCCGCGCGAGGTCTTCACCCTGCTCTCCGACTCCGGACTGCTCGGCCTGCCCTACGACTCCGAGTACGGCGGCGGCGACCAGCCGTACGAGGTCTACCTCCAGGTCCTCGAAGAACTCGCGGCGGCCCGCCTCACCGTCGGCCTCGGCGTCAGCGTCCACTCCCTGTCCTGCCACGCGCTGGCCAACTACGGCACCAAGCAGCAGCAGGTCGAGCACCTGCCCGCGATGCTCGGCGGCGGACTGCTGGGCGCCTACTGCCTCTCCGAGCCGTCCTCCGGTTCGGATGCGGCCTCCCTGCGCACGAAGGCGGTCAGGGAGGGGGACGACTGGGTGATCGACGGCACCAAGGCCTGGATCACCCACGGCGGCATCGCCGACTTCTACACGGTCATGGCCCGCACCGGCGAGGACGGCCCGCGCGGGATCAGCGCCTTCCTGGTGCCCGGTGACGCGCCCGGTCTCAGTGGCGCCGTACCGGAGAAAAAGATGGGCATGAAGGGCTCGCCCACCGCACAGGTCCACTTCGACGGCGTCCGCGTCTCCGACGAGCGGCGCCTCGGCGAGGAGGGCCAGGGCTTCGCGATCGCCCTGTCCGCGCTGGACTCCGGACGGCTCGGCATCGCCGCCTGCGCGATCGGCCTGGCCCAGTCCGCGCTGGACGAGGCGCTGGCGTACGCGACCGGACGGCAGCAGTTCGGGCGGCCGATCTCCGACTTCCAGGGGCTGCGCTTCATGCTCGCCGACATGGCCACCCAGATCGAGGCGGGCCGGGCGCTCTACCTCGCGGCGGCCCGGCTGCGCGACGCGGGCCGGCCGTTCGCCAAACAGGCCGCCATGGCCAAGCTGCACTGCACCGACACCGCGATGAAGGCCACCATCGACGCCGTCCAGGTGCTCGGCGGATACGGCTACACCGCGGACTTCCCGGTGGAGCGCTACATGCGCGAGGCGAAGGTCCTACAGATCGTCGAGGGCACCAACCAGATCCAGCGCATGGTCATCGCCCGCCACCTGGCGGGTCCTGAAGCCCGCCGAACTGGCTGAGCCCGACCGGCGGTTCCGCCAGCCGCACCCACTCCGGATCGTGCCGCCCCGGCAGGGTGCGGCCCCGGTCGGCCCAAGTCCGCATGAGATCACGGTAGATGGGCGGGTCCTGCGGCGGCGCCGGTTGGTCGGGCGCGGGGACGAAGATGCGGCGGCGGCGCTCGGTCGACGCATAGGTGGCGGTCATACCCGGGGCAACGTAAAGGCCCGTTGACAGGTCACCGGCGCGGGTATTCGAGCGTGAGTTCACCGGCGTACGGCTCTCGCCTCTGGCTACCGCACACAACCTGACGTACCGTCACCTCCACTGTCCCCAGGGGAGGTTAGCCGTGGCAGACGACCGTCCCGTGCCCCTCGACGAGTACCCCGTGCACCAGGTCCCCCTGTCGATGAAGCACGTCGCGACCGGCGACCGGAACGCCTACGACCGCTGCATTTTCCACGTCCTCGACCACGAGGGCCGCGCCCTGCTCATCCTCGGCCTCGGCGTCTACCCCAACGTCGGCGTGATCGACGCCTACGCCACCCTCCGCACCGGCGACACCCTGCACGCCGTCCGCGCCTCGGACGCCCTCGGCGACGACCGCATGCACCTCGCGGTCGGCCCCCTGCACATCGAGGTCGAGGAGCCACTGCGCCGACTGCGCCTGCGCTGCGACGACAACTCCCTCTCGTACGACCTGACTTGGACCGCCGAGTTCCCGGCCCTCTGGGAACCCCATCACGTCCAGTACCGCGGCGACCGGCTCACCCTCGAAGGGCGCCGCTTCGTCCAGGCGGGCGGTGTGGAGGGCGTGATCCGCGCCGGTGACGAGGAGTTCCGGGTCACCGCCGAGGGCTGGACCGGTACCCGCGACCGCAGTTGGGGCGTGCGGCCCATTCCCGGCGAGGAGGGCGGCCGGCTCGCCGCGGACCACCCGACCGAGGGCTTCCACTGGATCTGGTGCCCGGTCCGCTTCGAGGACCGCTTCCTCATGGTGATCGTCCAGGAGGACGCCGACGGTCACCGCACCCTGAACGAGGCGACCGTGGTCCGCCCCGGCCACCGGGACCGCCAACTCGGCTGGCCCCAGGCCGAGATCACCTACCGCTCCGGCACCCGGCACCCCGAGCGCGCCCTCGTCCACCTCGGGGACGCCCGCAAGCCCCAGGAACTCGACGTGGAGATCCTGACCTCGTCCCCGCTCGCGATCGGCGCCGGCTACCCACCCGCCGACGACTGGCAGCACGGCACCTGGCGCGGCCGTGGCTGGACCGACACGCGCACCTACGACCTCACCCGGCCCAACCCGCTCGCCGCCTACGGAGTCACCGACCACGCGGCCCGCTTCCGCCTCGACGGCCGGGTGGGCCACGGCATCTTCGAGCACGGCTCCTTCGGCCGCCACGACCCGAGCGGCTTCACCGGCTTCGAATCGGTCGCACCGTAGGGGAGTTGACGCACATGGCCACCCGGGACCCCGAGGAACTCGACTGTCGTCCGACGGCGTGGTGCGAATCCCGCTTTTCCGGCGCCGAGCCCGTCGGTCTTACCGGCTTCGACGCGGAAGCACCGCAAGGGAGTTGACCCATGGCCACGGCACCCCGCCCGCGCACCACCACCCGCGACCCCGAGGAACTCGCCCACCGCCTCACCGCCTGGCTCGACACCCGCCTGCCCGGCGCCAAGGCCGTCGACATCACGGTCCCCGCGTCGAACGGCATGTCCAGCGAGACCCTCCTCTTCGACATCGAACACCCCGAACCACCGCTGCGCGCCTGCGCGTTGAGACTCGCGGCCGACCCGGCGGCGTACACCGTCTTCCCGGTCTACGACATGCCGCGCCAGTTCCGCACCATGCGCCTGGTCGCCGACCGCACGGACCTCCCGGTACCGGAAGTCCGCTGGCTGGAGGAGGATCCGGGCCCGCTCGGCGCCCCGTTCTTCGTCATGGAACGTGTGGCCGGACGCGTACCGCCGGACGTCATGCCCTATACGTACGAGGGCAATTGGCTGCACGCGGCGACCGACGCGGAGCGGGAACACCTGGAGGCTGCCTCGATCGGACTGATCGCCCGCCTGCACGACCAAGTCCCGCCCACCGAGGCCGAGTTCCTCACCCTCCCCGGCGAGGGCGACGCCCTCAGCCGCCACGTCGCGGCCCAACGCGCCTACTACGACTGGGTGGTTGACGGACTCGCCCGCTCACCGCTCATCGAGAGCGCCTTCGACCGGCTGACCGAACTCTGGCCGTCCGACCCCGGCGAGACGGTCCTCAACTGGGGCGACGCGCGCATCGGGAACGTCGTCTACGACGGGTTCGACCCCGTCGCCGTCCTCGACTGGGAGATGGCGGCCCCGGCCCCGCGCGAGGTGGACCTCGGCTGGACCGTCTATCTGCACCGCTTCTTCCAGGACCTCACGGCCGCCTTCGGCCAAGCGGGCCTGCCGGAGTTCCTCCGCCGGGACCGGGTGGAGGCCCGGTACGCCGAATTCACCGGCCACACCCCGCGCGACATGGACTTCTACACCCTGTACGCGGCCCTGCGGCACGCGATCGTGATGCTGCGCGTCGCCTACCGGCAGGTGCACTTCGGGGAGAGCGCCGTCCCGGCGGACCCGGACACGCTGATCCTGCACCACAGCAGCCTGCGGGCCATGGTGCAGGGCAGTTACTGGGGTTGAGCGAGAGCGCTCAGGCGGCGCGGCGCATGTCGGGCACCCGCATCGGACGCGAGCTGGGGCCGCCGACGTGCGAGAAGGGCTGCGTCCGCCAGTCGAGCCCCTGAGGGAGCGTCAACAGCAGCGCGGTGTCCTGCTCCTGGGGTTCCGCGGACTCGTCGGCGGACCGGGCGTCGGCCGCCTCACGGCCCGTACCGGCGCAGACCGTCAGCCCGAACGGGTTCCACGGCGAGGCGCACAGCGCGTGCTCCGGCAGGACCTCCTCGTCCGCGAGGAGCGCGATGGGCTGCACGCAGTCCGGGCAGATCACCCGGTACATCTCGAAGGTGTCGTACTCGTCGAGTTCGTCGGCCTCGAAACCGTCGGACTCGACGCCCTCCGGCTCGTACTCGACGACGAGCTGCGGCCGCTTGGGCGCGGTGCGTCCAGGGCGCTGAAGACTCTGCATGGGTTTCTCCCCCTACTGGGCTGGGCCGTGAAGGCGCTGCGGCCTCGACCACAGCAAGCACTTCCCGTCCCGTCTCCGCGGTAATCACGAGAGCATCACGGAGACCGTTCGGGACCTGTGGCGTTCGTCACATGCCGCCCGCAGATGCCCTGGGCGGTGGATTTGTCCCCAGCTGACTCACGGGCCGCGCTCCGCCACATCACGAACCGGGTATGACCTGCGCCGCTGAGGTATCGAAGGAGATCAGCGGCCATGTAAGTTCTTGCGCCATGGAGGAGCTGGACCGACAAATCGTGCAGCTGCTCGTCAAGGACGGGCGGATGAGCTACACAGACCTGGGCAAGGCCACGGGCCTGTCCACGTCGGCCGTGCACCAGCGGGTGCGCCGGCTGGAACAGCGTGGCGTCATCCGCGGGTACGCCGCGGTCGTCGACCCGGAGGCGGTGGGCCTGCCCATGACCGCCTTCATCTCGGTGACACCGTTCGACCCCAGCGCCCCCGACGACATCGCGGACCGCCTCTCCGGCGTCCCCGAGATCGAGGCCTGTCACAGCGTCGCGGGCGACGAGAACTACATCCTCAAGGTGCGGGTCTCCACCCCGCACGAACTGGAGGAACTGCTCGCCAGGCTGCGCGGCCTGGCCGGCGTCTCGACCCGCACCACGGTGGTCCTCTCGACGCCGTACGAGGCCCGCCCGCCGCGCATCTGACCGACCTGCGTGCGGGGCCGCGCCGGTGAGGCGCGAGACTGTTCCCCATGAGTGAGCGCACCCCCGAACCGGCCACCGTCCTGCTCCGCCGCGGCGAAGTCCACAGCCCCGCCGACCCGTTCGCGACCGCGATGGTCGTCGAGCGCGGCCAGGTCGCCTGGGTCGGCTCCGAGGGCGCCGCCGACGCGTTCGCGGACGGGGTCGACGAGGTGGTCGACCTGGACGGCGCGCTGGTCACCCCCGCGTTCACCGACGCACACGTGCACACCACCGCCACCGGCCTCGCGCTCACCGGCCTCGACCTGTCCGACGCCCCCTCCCTGGAGACGGCCCTGTCCCTCGTCCGGGACTTCGCCGCCGCCCGCCCGGCCGACCGCGTCCTGCTCGGCCACGGCTGGGACGCCGCCCGCTGGCCGGGGGGCCGCCCGCCGACCCGCGCCGAACTCGACACGGCGACCGGCGGACGCCCGCTCTACCTCTCCCGCATCGACGTCCACTCCGCGGTCGTCACCACGGCCCTGCTCGACCTCGTCCCCGGCTTCGAGGCCCCGGACGGCCCCCTGACCGCCGACGCCCATCACACCGTCCGCGCCACCGCGCTCGCCGCCATCACCCCGGAGCAGCGCCTCCAGGCCCAGCGCACCGCCCTCGCCCACGCGGCCTCCCTGGGCGTCGGTTCGGTCCACGAGTGCGCCGGGCCCGACATCTCCTCCGAGGACGACTTCACGGGCCTGCTGCGGCTCGCCGCCGAGGAGCCCGGGCCGCGGGTCGTCGGCTACTGGGCCGAGCGGGACGTGGCCAAGGCACGGGAGCTGGGCGCCGTAGGGGCGGCCGGGGACCTCTTCGTCGACGGTTCCATCGGCTCGCACACCGCCTGTCTGCACCAGCCGTATTCCGACGCCGGGCACACCGGTATCGCCTACCTCGACGCGGACGCCGTCGCCGCGCATGTCGTCGCCTGCACCGAGGCGGGCCTCCAGGCGGGCTTCCACGCCATCGGGGACGCCGCCGTCACCACCGTGGTCGAAGGCGTCCGCGCGGCCGCCGAGAAGGTCGGCCTGGCCCGCGTCCGGGCCGCCCGGCACCGCGTCGAACACGCCGAGATGCTCACCCCGGAGACCATCGCCGCCTTCGCCGAACTGGGTTTGACCGCCTCCGTACAACCCGCCTTCGACGCGCTGTGGGGCGGCGAGGAGGGCATGTACGCCCAGCGCCTGGGCGCCGAACGGGCCCGCGCCCTGAACCCCTTCGCGGCCCTGCTGCGGGCCGGCGTCCCGCTCGCCTTCGGCTCCGACAGCCCGGTCACCCCGATCGACCCCTGGGGGACGGTCCGCGCCGCCGCGTTCCACCGGACGGCTGAACACCGCGTCTCCGCGCGGGCCGCGTTCACCGCACATACGCGGGGCGGCTGGCGGGCCGTAGGACGCGACGACGCGGGTGTTCTGGTGCCCGGCGCGCCCGCCGACTACGCCGTCTGGCGGACCGACGCCCTGGTCGTGCAGGCGCCCGACGACCGGGTCGCGCGCTGGTCGACCGACCCGCGCTCCGGCACACCCGGACTGCCCGACCTGACACCGGGCGGCGCGCTTCCGGTCTGCCTGCGGACCGTCGTGGGCGGACGGACGGTGTTCGTACGGCCGGGCGAGTGATCTCCCGGGGTGGCGCGCCCCCGATCCACGCCCGCCGCCCTGTCGCGCGACCTGCGCATCCTCTGCCCTGACCAGCCATTTGGGGGAGAAAGCGCAGATCAGACGGCTGTTGACAGGCGGGCGCGGGGGGCCGGTAGGTTCGTCCGAGTCCACCACCGGACGCCCGACCGGGGAACCTCCGAACAATCGCCGAAGCGCCGCTGGGTCAGGGACGGTGTGCCGCACCGGGGCACCGCCACTGGGAGCCAGGCTCAGCGCCCGCGCCACGGCGAGGGAACGTTCCGGCCGGTCGGCTGGTGTGACCCGGGTGGGGCCCGGACGTCCAGTAGACAACGGCCTTGGTCGACCCGCAGCCGGCGGGTCCCAGGTCGGCCCGAAGGGCGCCGGGCCCCCATCCGCAGCACACCAGTACCCAAAAGGCACAGTCTTACCCCGTTCTTGTCGAATCGACACCACCGTACGAACGACGTGGCACGTCATCCCAGGCGGCGGCCACTATGGTGGACGCCTGCGTACGGACATGAAGGGGCAGCAGTGAACGACGGCGACGGAGCCCTCGCGGCACAGGCCCAGGGGCGGAAGTTCGGCCCGCTCGGCACGGCCTTGGTGATCATCCCGACCTACAACGAGGCGGAGAACATCAAGGCCATCGTCGGGCGGGTGCGGCAGTCGGTCCCCGAGGCTCATGTCCTCGTGGCCGACGACAACAGCCCCGACGGCACGGGCAAGCTGGCCGACGAGCTGGCGGCCGAGGACGAACAGGTCCAGGTGCTGCACCGCAAGGGCAAGGAGGGCCTCGGCGCCGCCTACCTCGCGGGCTTCCGCTGGGGCATCGACAACGGCTACGGCGTCCTCGTCGAGATGGACGCCGACGGCTCCCACCGGCCCGAGGAGCTGCCCCGGCTGCTCACCGCCCTCAAGGGCGCGGACCTGGTGCTCGGCTCCCGCTGGGTGCCCGGCGGCCGGGTGGTGAACTGGCCCAAGTCCCGCGAGTTCATCTCCCGCGGCGGCAGCCTCTACTCGCGCGTGGCACTCGACCTGCCGCTGCGCGACATCACCGGCGGCTACCGCGCCTTCCGCAAGGAGACCCTCGAAGGCCTCGGCCTGGACGACGTGGCCTCCCAGGGCTACTGCTTCCAGGTCGACCTGGCCCGCCGCGCCGTCAAGGCCGGCTACCACGTCGTCGAGGTCCCCATCACCTTCGTGGAGCGCGAACACGGCGACTCCAAGATGAGCCGCGACATCCTCGTCGAGGCCCTGTGGCGGGTCACCACCTGGGGCGTGGGGGAGCGGGTCGGCAAGCTCCGCGGCCGGGGCAACTCCGGAAGAAAGCCCTCACAGTCGTAGCCCCGCGACCTCACAGGCCTCGTTGATCGTCCCCTTATCCCGCACTGAGCCGGGCCCAGGCACACTGGACGTATGACGACTGGCGCATCCACCCCTTCCTCCGCCGCCCGAACTCCGCGTTCCCGGCTGCGCAGGTTCCTGCCGCTGGGCATCGTCGCGTGGCTGGTGCTGGAGATCTGGCTGCTGACCGTGGTGGCGGGCGCGTCGAGCGGTCTTACGGTCTTCCTGCTGCTGCTCGCCGGGTTCGTGCTCGGCGCGGTGGTGATCAAGCGGGCGGGCCGGCGGGCCTTCCAGAACCTGAGCCAGGCCGTGCAGCAGGGCACCGCCCCGGCCAGCGGCGGTGGCAGCGGCCTGATGATGCTGGGCGGCCTGCTGCTGATGATCCCGGGGCTGATCTCGGACGCGGTGGGACTGCTCCTGCTGATCCCGCCGGTGCAGAAGGCCCTGGGGCGTTTCGCGGAGCGCACGGTCGAGCGGAAGCTGCGCAAGGCCGCCCCGGGCACCCTGGGAGACGCCTTCCAGCAGGCCCGGATCCACCGCCCGGACGGCAAGGTCGTCCAGGGTGAGGTCATCGTCCGGGACGAGCCGGGCGGTGACGCCCCGCAGGGCCCGCGCCCGCCGCTCACCGGCTGACATCCGGGCAGGCAAAAGCGCGGGCGCCGTACAGGTTCGTACGGCGCCCGCGCTTACTTGCTTGTGCTACTTGCGTGTGCGGTAGAACCGCTCCGCACCTCCGGGACTAGGCCGACTTGCGGCTGTCCCTCGGGTGAACCGCGATATTCATCGCGCCGGAACGGAGAACGGCAAGACGCTCCTCAAGGACCTCTTCGAGTTCCTCGCGGGTGCGCCGCTCCATCAGCATGTCCCAGTGGGTACGCGCGGGCTTGGCCTTCTTTTCCTCAGGGCCATCGCCGTCGACCAGGAGTGCCTGGGCCCCGCAGACCTTGCACTCCCACTCCGGCGGAATCTCCGCCTCGACCGAGAAGGGCATCTCAAAGCGATGTCCCTTCTCGCATGCGTACTCCACGGCCTGGCGTGGTGCCAGGTCGATACCGCGGTCCGTCTCGTAGCTGGTCACCACGAGGCGCGTGCCGCGAAGAGCTCGCTCACTCATGAATCGTGCCTCCCGGGCTTGTCGCCCACAGGACAGGTGTCGCTGTCGTCGTCATCCGGTCAACGTCCGGTCGGCGGTAAAGATTCCCGTACGGGGTCATGCGTCGCCGTCGTAGCCGCCCCTTGTTGTACCCACCAGCGCCCGGTTTGTCACATCTACTAGCAGATGTCACCTAGCGATTCGTCATCTTTGACGCGCAGTAACGGTACGCCAGGCAGGCCAAACGCGTACACTACCGCCCTTTCGCCTCCAGCGCTAAATCCTCTCGGGAAGAGGATTCCCCGCGTCGCCGATCGCCCGTGCCACCGGAACCCGTGCGAGCAGCACGAATCCCGCGATGAAGAAGGCCACCAGGGAGATGATCGCGTCCCGATAACTTCCGGTCAGCTGGTACGTCACCCCGAACAGAAGTGGGCCCAGCCAGCTCATGCCCCGATCGCTCATCTCGTACGCCGAGAAGTACTCGGCCTCTTTCCCGGGCGGCACCAGATGCGAGAACAGCGACCGGGACAACGCCTGGCTGCCGCCCAGGACCAGGCCGATCCCGGCGGCCAGCACGAAGAACCAGACGGGCGCCCCGGCGGGCAGGAAGTACCCGGCGGCCAGCGTCGCCGTCCACGCCACCAGCGAGCCGAGAATCGTCCGCTTGGCCCCGTAGGTCCGGGCGAGTCGCCCCATCCCGAGCGCACCCGCCACCGCCAGCACCTGGACCATCAGCACGGCCGTGATGAGCGTGGACTGGCTCAGCCCCAGCTCCTCGGAGCCGTACACGGACGCCTGCGAGATCACCGTCTGGATGCCGTCGTTGTAGATCAGGTAGGCGAACAGGAAGGACAGGGTGAGCGGTTTGCCGCGCATGTCCCGGACGGTCGCCGCCAGCTGCCGCCAGCCCTGCGCCGTGGGCGCCTCGGACGTCGTACGGCCGCGGTCGCGCAGTCGTTTCAACGGTACGAGAGTGAAGGCGCCCCACCAGATGCCGGCCGAGGCGAGGCAGATGCGGACGGCCATCGACTCGGAGAGGCCGAAGGAGTCGTGGGCGGTGAACAGGACCAGGTTCGCGACCAGGACGAGGGAACCGGCCGCGTAGCCGAAGGCCCAGCCTCGTGAGGAGACCGCGTCGCGTTCCTCGGGCGGGGCGATCTGCGGAAGGTAGGAGTTGTAGACGACCATCGAGACGGCCACGGAGGAGTTCGCGACGATCAGCAGGAAGCCGCCCAGGAGATAGCGGTCGCCGTCCAGGAAGAACAGGCCCGTGGTGGCCGTCGCGCCCACATAGGCGGCCAGCGCCAGGATGGGCTTCTTGCGACCCGTACGGTCCGCCGCCGCGCCCGCCAGGGGCATGACGAGGATCGACACGATCACGGAGGCGGAGACGGTGTAGGCGAAGAAGGAGCCCGCCCGGACCGGTATCCCCAGGGGGTGCACGAACCCGTCGGGGCCGGCCGCCGACTTCGCGACCGAGGTCAGATAGGGGCCCAGGAACACGGTGAGCACGCTCGTCGAGTAGACGGAGCAGGCCCAGTCGTAGAAGTACCAGCCGCGCTGTTCGCGCCGCCGCTCGGCTGCCTCGTCGGCCTCCGGTGACCGCAGGGTGTCGGTACCCACCCGTGCCCTCGCTTCCCCGTGGACGCGTCGGCTCCGGGGCTCAGGCCCAGACGCCCCGCTCCACCATGACCTCGCGCAGTGTGTCGATGTGATCGGTCATGATGCCATCGACGCCCAGGTCCAGGAGCCGGTGCATGCGATCGGCCTCGTTGATGGTCCACACGTGGACCTGCACCCCGCGCGCGTGGGCAGCGTTTACGAAGCGCCGGTCAACAACAGGGATGCCCGACTGCTCCTCGGGCACCTGTGCGGCCACCGCGGAGCGACGCACCGGGAGGGGCGCTCCCCAGGAGCGCAGCCGCAGATTCAACACCCCGCGCGTGCCGAACGACGTGGCCAGGCGCGGCCCGGCCAGGTGCTGGGCGCGGATCACACGCTTCTCGGAGAAGGAGCCGACAAGGACGCGGTTCCAGGAGTCGGTGCGCTCCAGGAGGTCCAGGAGCGGGCGGAGCGCCGGTTCCGCCTTGATGTCGACGTTCCAGCGCACCTCGGGGAAGGTCTCCAGCAACTCCTCGAAGAGGGGCACCGGTTCCTTGCCCGCCACGCGCGCGTGGCTCACGTCGGACCAGAACAGGTCCGCGATCCGGCCCGCGCCGTCGGTCACCCGGTCCAGGGTCTCGTCGTGGAAGGCGACGAGCTTCCCGTCCGCCGTGGCGTGGACGTCGGTCTCGATGTACCGGTAGCCCAGCTCGACCGCGCGCCGGAACTGGAACACGGTGTTCTCCAGGCCGTCCGCCGCGCCGCCCCGGTGGGCGAAGGGGATGGGGCCGGGATGGTCGAGGTACGGATGACGTATGAGCGTGGTCACCCGGGCAGTATCGCCCGTTCCGGTGACCCGGTGGCTACGACCGTGCTGCCGCCGGATGCCGAGGGGGCGGCGAAGACGCGAAGGAAGAGCTGGGCGAGCGGGCCGATCGCCAGGGCGTAGAGCAGGGTGCCGACGCCCACCGTGCCGCCCAGCGCGAAGCCGGTGGCCACGACGGAGACCTCGATGCCCGTGCGGATCAGGCGGATGGACCGGCCGGTGAGCTTGTGCAGGCCGGTCATCAGCCCGTCGCGCGGGCCCGGCCCGAAGCTCGCGGAGATGTAGAGCCCGGTGGCGACCCCGTTGAGCACGATGCCCGCGATCAGCAGCGGAATCCGTACGGTCAGACCGTGCGCGTCCGGGATCAGCGCGAGGCTGCCGTCCATGGCCAGGCCGACCACGAACACGTTGGAGACCGTGCCGAGGCCCGGGCGCTGGCGCAGCGGGATCCACAGGAGCAGCACCACCGCGCCCACGATGATCGAGACGACACCGATCGTCAGGCCGGTGAGTTCGGCGAGGCCCTGGTGCAGCACGTTCCAGGGCTCCAGGCCCAGTCCGGAGACCAAGAGGAGCGCCGAGCTGGCGCCGTACAGCGCGAGTCCGACGTAGAGCCGGATCAACCGTCGGGCGAGACGGTTCCGCGTGGACAAGGGGTGCCCCCTGGTGGTGGTAGTGGCCTGACGCATGACACTCTGTGGCTTGAGAACAGACGTCATACATGGCCAATTCCGGGAAGGTGGACTGGTTTCCATGGCGCAGTGGACCTCGGCGATGGGCGCCGCGCAGCTGGCCCGGCTGCTCAACTCCCAGCAGGACCGCCCGGCCGGGCCCGGCACCCGCCGACCGCCCGCCTATCGCGCGCTCGCGGACGGCATCCGCCTGCTGGTGCTGGAGGGGCGCGTCCCGGTGGCCGCCCGGCTGCCCGCCGAGCGGGAGTTGGCGCTCGCGCTGTCCGTCAGCCGCACCACGGTCGCGGCCGCCTACGAGGCACTGCGCGCCGAAGGGTTCCTGGAGTCCCGGCGCGGGGCCGGCAGCTGGACCGCCGTACCGGCCGGAAACCCGCTCCCCGCGCGCGGGTTGGAGCCGTTGCCCCCGGAGGCCCTCGGTTCGGTGATCGACCTGGGCTGCGCCTCACTGCCCGCGCCCGAGCCGTGGCTCACCCGGGCCGTGCAGGGCGCCCTGGAGGAGCTGCCGCCGTACGCCCACACGCACGGCGACTACCCGGCCGGGCTGCCCGCGCTGCGCGCGATGATCGCCGAGCGGTACACCCTGCGCGGGATCCCGACCATGCCCGAGCAGATCATGGTCACTACGGGTGCGATGGGCGCCATCGACGCCATCTGCCATCTCTTCGCGGGGCGCGGCGAGCGGGTCGCCGTCGAGTCGCCCTCCTACGCCAACATTCTCCAGCTGATGCGGGAGGCGGGCGCCCGGCTGGTGCCCGTGGCGATGGCAGAGGGGCTGACGGGCTGGGACATGGACCGCTGGCGGCAGGTGCTGCGGGACGCGGCGCCCCGACTCGCCTATGTCGTCGCCGACTTCCACAACCCGACCGGAGCCCTCGCCGACGACGACCAGCGGCGGCAGCTCGTGGACGCGGCCCGCTCGGCCGGCACCGTGCTCGTCGCCGACGAGACGATGACCGAGCTGTGGCTGGACGACGTCGAAATGCCGCGCCCTGTCTGCGGGTTCGACCCGGCCGGTTCCACCGTCATCACCGTCGGCTCCGCCAGCAAGGCCTTCTGGGCCGGCATGCGCATCGGCTGGGTGCGCGCGGCCCCGGACGTGATCCGCAGCCTGGTCTCGGCCCGCGCCTACGCCGACCTCGGCACCCCGGTCCTGGAACAGCTCGCCGTCAACTGGCTGTTCAGCACGGGCGGTTGGGAACAGGCCGTCGACATCCGGCGTGGCCAGGCCCGGGAGAACCGGGACGCGCTGGTCGCGGCGGTACGGCGGGAGCTGCCCGGCTGGGAGTTCGAGGTGCCCAGGGGCGGGCTCACGCTGTGGGTCCGCACGGGTGGGCTGTCGGGCTCCCGGCTCGCCGAGATGGGGGAGCGGGTGGGCGTACGCGTCCCGTCCGGGCCGCGCTTCGGCGTCGACGGGGCCTTCGAGGGGTATGTGCGGTTGCCGTTCACCGTGGGCGGCGCGGTGGCCGAGGAGGCTGCGGCACGGCTGGCCGCGGCGGCCCGGCTGGTGGAGAACGGGGTCGGCGGGGGCGGCAGCGAGTCGCCGCGGACGTTCGTGGCGTAGCCCCGGGGTTCGGGGCGGGCGACTCCCGGCCGCCCGCCCCGAAGGCCGGTCTCTACGAAGACTCCGCCACAGCGGCCTCCACGGCCGCTTCCACGGGCAGCGCCTCGGTCGGCATCGTCTCCGCCGCGTCCGCCGGTGTCGTGCGCGGCGGGAGCAGGGCCAGCACCGCCTGGCGGTCCGCGTCGCTCGTCGCGTCGTCGTACGGGTCCGGGGTCGCCGGGACCTGGAGGCGGTGCACCGGGCCGCTGCCCAGGCGGGCATAGCCGCGGCCGGGCGGCACCTGGGCGATCGGCGTGGTGGGCGGGGAAGCGCCGAGGACCGCC
Organism: Streptomyces sp. NPDC002276; assembly: GCF_053891435.1. Taxonomy (NCBI): domain Bacteria; kingdom Bacillati; phylum Actinomycetota; class Actinomycetes; order Kitasatosporales; family Streptomycetaceae; genus Streptomyces; species Streptomyces sp. NPDC002276. Next base: position 291,765 of record NZ_JBSFCQ010000011.1, read on the forward strand.
TCCAACTGGGCTGCGGTCGCCGGGCCGAGGACGACACGCGCGCGTGTGTGCTGTCGTACGGCGTCGCTCAGGGTGTCCGCGCTGTCGAACTGGTCGGCCACCACCACCGTCACATGGGCCGCGCGGCCGTGCCGCAGGGGTACCTGGAGCAGGGACTGCGGGTCCTGGCGGCCGTCGGCCGCGGCCAGGTGGGCGAAGGCGCTCGGGCGGTCCAGGATGATCCACAGGGGGCGCCTGGTGTCGTCCGGCGCCGGATGGCCCGACTGGCGGGCGTGGTTGGCCGCGATCAGCCGGCGTTCGGTCTCCTGAGAGGCCCACTCCAGGCTGGCCAGGGTGCCGGTCAGCCCGCACTCGACGGCGAGGACCCCGTCCCGGCCGGTGAGGCACGCGTACTCGCCGGTGCCGCCGCCCTCCACGATCAGGACGTCGCCGTACTGGAGGGCCTGGAGGGCGATGGAGCGCAGCAGGGTGGAGGTACCGCTGCCGGGCTGGCCCATGACCAGCAGGTTCGGTTCGGTGGAGCGGATGCCGGTGCGCCAGACGACGGGCGGGACATCGCGCTGTTCCGTGCCGTGGGTCAGCGGGAGCGTGCGGTGGACGTGGGTCGGGTCGGTGAAGCCGAGGACGGTCTCGCCGGGCGCGGTGACGAAGCGCTGGGCGGCGATGTCGGTGGGGAGCGGGGCGAGGACGCCGATGGTGAGCTGGTTGCCCTCCTCGTCCCATTCGAAGCGGTACTCACGGCCGCGCCCGGACTTCGCGGTGAGCAGCTGCTCGATCCGCGCGCGGGAGTCGGCCTCGCCGTCGGTGAAGTAGGCCGGGTAGCGGACGACCAGGTGGGTGATCCGGCCCGCGCCGTCGAACTCGTGGGCGGGGAAGGCCTTCTCCCAGTCTCCGCCGTGGGCGAACAGGGGCGCCGGGTCCTCGGCGATGGAGAAGTAGGGCACCAGCGCCTCGTAGAGGGACCGCAGACGCTGCGTCTGGGACTCGTCGGGCCCTTCGGGCGCCGGCGGGGTGCGGTCGCGGCCGTGCCATGCTGCCGCCGCCATCAGGACGATGACGGCGAGCAGCGGGCCGTACGGCACCAGTGCCACCACCAGGACCACCGAGGCCACCAGGAACAGCAGTGGCCCGCGCTTGTCCTTGGGGGTGTCGGCCCATCTGCGCCGCCCGGCGGATGCCAGTCGGCGCAGACCGCGAGTGATCGTGATCAGCGGATGGAGGACGTCGGTGGCGCTGTCGGCCGCCGTCCGGGCCAGCTCCCGGCTCCGGGCGATCTGTGCGCTGCCGTTGCTCAGGATGCGGGGGAGGGGGCGCCGGGCCACTGCTGTCTCCTGGAGGTGCGTACGGGTGGTTGCGTCAGAACTTGATGCCACCGAGGAGGCTCGCCAGGCTCTCCCCGCCGGCCTTGATGCTCGGCGCGATGGCCGTGCTGGCCATGTAGAAGCCGAAGAGTGCGGCCACCAGGGCGTGCGAGGCCTTGAGTCCGTCCTTCTTGAAGAAGAGGAAGACGATGATGCCGAGAAGGACGACGCCTGACATGGACAGGATCATTTGAGCTCTCCTGGTTCGTGGGGACAGTCACCATGAGTTCTTCCAGGATCACAGGATGTATCCATACGATAAAAGGTGCAAGTGGGTGAATTTCGTCGGATTTCCCTCTGATGGCGGAGCGCATTCGGGCCGTCTGAGCAGGGGTTTCACCTGTGTCGGGCCCTGCGGTGATCTTTGCCTCGGAGAGCGCCGGTCATGTGTCGGCGGAGCCAGTACGCTGGCGATTCACCCGTACTAGTGAGAGGCGGTCAGGCCGATGAGTGAAGCCCCCGACCCCGAGGTCGTGGAGCTCGCGACCAAGATCTTCGATCTGGCCCGCCAGGGCGGGACCGAAGCGCTGGTGGCGTATGTGGACGCGGGTGTTCCGGCCAATCTCACCAATGACCGCGGTGACTCCCTGGTGATGCTCGCCGCGTACCACGGGCACGCCGACGCCGTACGGGCCCTGCTGGCGCGGGGGGCCGAGGCGGACCGGATCAACGACCGGGGGCAGACCCCGCTGGCCGGAGCCGTCTTCAAGGGCGAGCAGGAAGTGATCGAAGTCCTGCTGGAGGCCGGTGCCGATCCGGCCGCGGGCACACCGTCCGCGCTCGACACGGCGCGGATGTTCGGCAAGGCCGAGCTGCTGGAGCTGTTCGGCGCGCACTGAAGTGTGTGGTCCGTCATTCACTGGGACGGGCCTTGTGACCAGGCACGACAAGGAAAACGGGGGAAAACGGGGGAAGGCAGCACGTGGCCGCCCGAAATTTCGGTCGCGGCAGCGAGAACTGCCGGGTCATCATGACGTCGTGATTCACGGACGCGATGGCCGGGCAGGTGTTGCCGCACCGCGCGGACCGTGAGGGTCCGCTTGGGCCACCGACGAGAGGCAGAGGAAAATGGTCTACAGCAAGCAGGAAACGGCGGGCGCCCCGACGTGTTGTCACGCGGCCAGGTAGTGCACGTCCCCCGGTTGCGTCGACGCTTGATGTGAGGCTGTTTCCCATGTTCGATCCGGTCATAGCGCCCAGCGGTACGCTGCTCGGCCTGCTTCAGCGGGGCCGCGGCGACGGCACACTGCACGCGCTCACCGCACCCCGTGCCGAGGCACTCGCGGCACTGAACCACTGTGTGCTGCGCGACCCCCGCCACGACTGGCAGGTGGAGAACCGCTCCCTGTACTACGCCCGTCTGTACCTCGATCTGGGCGGCGATCTGGACGCCGTCGAGGCCCACCTCTTCGACACCGAGGACGTCCTCGACACCGAGGAGTCCCGCACGGGACTCGCCCTCGCCGTCCTCGGGCACCTCGCCTCCTACGGCAGGCGGGACGCGCTCACGCTGCTGCGCCGATACGCGGCCACCGGCAGCAACTGGGCCTGGGCGCTCGACGAACTCGCGCTCAGGGACGACGACGCGGGCCTGCGCGCCCTCGCCGCTCCCGTGCTGGCGCGTTTCCCGGCCGATCCCGAGGGCGAGGCCGAACTGGCCACCGTCGTGCGGGACGCCTTCGAACCCCGGCCCTGGCGGCTGTGGGCCGAGGACTCACGGGAATCGATCGCCACGCGCGTGCGTGCCGCCCAGGAAGCCGGCTGCTTCGACCGCTGGCAACGGCAGATGCGACCAACCGGGCCCCGTCCGGGGTGGAGCGTGCAAGCGGTGTTCGAATGGGCCCAACAGGGCATCGAACGCGGCTCCGCGCTGCACGTCCCCGCCGCCCGCTGCCTCAGCGCGGTGGCCGGCCCCGAGGACCGGCCCGAGATCGTCGCGGCGGCCGAGGACGGCAGCGAGGGAGCCCGCTGCACCGCCCTTCGGTATCTCGCCGACAGCAACGACCCCGAAGCCCTCCAGCTCATCGAGCGAGCCGTGGCCACCGGCTCGGCACCCGTCGTGGAGGCTGCCGTCGACGCCTTCGAACGGATGCGCTCCGTGGCCGCCGTGGACCGGGCCCGCGGCTGGGCCCGACGGCCCGACCCGCTCGGCGCCGCCGCCGGCCGGATGCTCGCCTGCCGGGGCGGAGCCCAGGACAGCGACCTCGTCCTCGGCGCCCTCAGGGAGGCCGTCATGGGCGAAGGGCCCGACGCCCCCACCCTGTGGACCCTCGTCGACGGCGCCGGCCGCCTCGGCATCGTCTGCGCGGCACCCGTTCTGCGCCATGTGTACCGGGAGACCGCCTCGTCCCATCTGCGCGGCCGGGCCGCCCGGGCCCTGGCCGCCACCGACCCCTCTTACCCCACCGGCTTCGCCGTCGAGTGCCTGTGGGACTGCGAGGAGACCACCCGGGAGATCGCCGCCCGGCACGCCGAGACCGGTGACGCACGGGTCGTGGAACAGCTCCGCAGGCTCGCCGCGGACCCGGCCGAGGAAGCGGAGGTCCAGACAGCCGTTCGGAGCCGGATCGGGCCCGACGCCCCCGCAGTGTGAACACGGGATGACTCGCGGGTCAGACGGGCATGGACGCCGTCTGACCTGCTCGGGTGCGCAGCGTAACGCTCATGGGACGTTCACCGTTCGCATAGATCCACGTTGACGCGGGCACGTCCAGCGCGGCGACAACACGGGTATGCGTGTCGTCATCGTGACCGAATCCTTTCCCCCCGATGTGAACGGCGTGGCCCACTGCGCGCTCCAGACCGCCCGGCACCTCGTGGATCGCGGTCATCATCCGCTCGTCGTCGCGCCGGCCACCGCGGCCGGTTCCGGGCCCGACGCCCAGTCGCCGTGCCCTGTCATCCGCATCCCCTCCCTACCGCTCCCGGGCTACCCCCAGGTCCGCGTCGCCCTCCCCAGCCGACGCGTCGCCGCGGCCATCACCGAACACCGCGCCGACATCGTGCACCTGGCCAGCCCCTTCATCCTCGGCGTCCGCGGCATGGCCGCCGCCGCCCGGCTCGGCATCCCCGCCGTGGCCGTCTACCAGACCGACCTGGCCGGATATGCCCGTACGTACGTCGGCGCGGGCGAAGCCACCGCCTGGCGGCGCATACGGTCCGTCCACGCCGCCGCCGACCGCACCCTCGCGCCCTCCAGCGCGGCCCTCGGCGACTTGGAGGCACATGGCGTGCCCCGGGTCAGGCTCTGGCCGCGCGGGGTCGACACCGAGCGCTTCCGCCCCGAGTACCGGGACGAGGCGCTGCGCCGCGAACTCGCCCCGAACGGCGAACTGATCGTCGGCTACGTCGGCCGGCTCGCCCCCGAGAAGCAGATCGAACTCCTCGCCGGAGTCTGCGGTCTCCAGGGCGTCAAGGTCGTGGTCGTCGGCGACGGACCCAGCCAGCCGCACCTCACCGAGGCGCTGCCGGGCGCGGTCTTCCTCGGACGCCGTACCGGCGACGAGCTCGCCCGTATCTTCGCCTCGTTGGACATATTCGTGCACACCGGACCTTTTGAGACCTTCTGTCAGACCGTCCAGGAAGCCATGGCCAGCGGCGTCCCTGTTGTCGCGCCCGCCGCCGGCGGTCCGCTCGACCTGGTCGCCCACGGGCGCACCGGGTTCCTCTTCCCGCCGCGCGACGAGAACGCCGTGACGGACGCCGTACGGACCCTGGCCGCCGATCCCGCGCTCCGGGCCGAGTACGGCACCGCCGCGCGGGCCATGGTCGAGGGCCGCACCTGGGCGGCCGTCGGCGACCAGCTGATCGCGCACTACGGCGACATCCTCGCCGCCCGCAAGGTGGTGGTGGCGGCGTGAACACCGCTGCGCTGCGGATCGTCAGGCTCGCCAACTTCGTGGCCCCCTCCTCCGGGGGGCTGCGCACCGCCCTGCGCGAGCTGGGCAAGGGCTTCAAGGAGGCCGGGCACGACCCGGTCCTTATCGTGCCCGGCGAGCGCCACACCGACCGCGAGACCGAGCAGGGCCGGGTCATCACCCTGCCCGGGCCGCTGCTGCCCGGCACCGGCGGCTACCGCGTCCTCGCCGACAAGCGGCGCGTGGCCAGCCTCCTGGAACAACTCGCCCCCGACCGCCTGGAGGTCTCCGACCGTACGACCCTGCGCTGGACCGGCAAATGGGCCAGGCGGGCCCGCATCCCCGCCGTGATGGTGTCCCACGAGACCGCCGACGGCGTCCTGCGCACCTGGGGCCTGTCGGAGAACATGTCCCGGCGCACCGCCGACGCCCTCAACGTCCGCACGGCACACACCTACGCGCGCGTGGTGTGCACCACCGAGTTCGCCGAGCGGGAGTTCGTCCGCATCGGCGCCCGCAACGTCGTACGGGCCCCGCTGGGCGTCGACCTGGTGGGGCGCACTCCGGCACTGCGGGACCCGGTCGTGCGCGCGGAGTACGCGCGCGTGGACCAGGTTCTGCTGGTGACCTGCACCAGGCTCTCCGTGGAGAAGAAGCCCGGCACGGCGCTCGACGCCCTGGAGGCGCTGGTACGGCGCGGGCGGCGGGCGGTCCTCGTGGTCGCCGGGGACGGACCGCTGCGGGCCCGGCTCGAACAGCGGGCGCGGGAGCGCGGGTTGCCGGTCACCTTCCTCGGGCACGTGTCCGACCGGCGGCTGCTCGGCGCGCTTCAGGCCTCCGCGGACGTGTGCCTGGCACCCGGGCCCGCCGAGACCTTCGGGCTCGCCGCCCTGGAGGCCATGGCTTGCGGCACGCCCGTGGTGGCCAGCGCCTCGTCCGCGCTCCCCGAGGTCATCGGCTCCGCCGGTGCCACGGCCGCGGACAACGGGAGGGCCTTCGCGGACGCCGTGGACATGCTGCTCGAACGCTCCGAGGCGGAGCGGCGGGAGATCGCACGCGCGCGTGCGGAGTGTTTCGGCTGGGACACGGCGGTCGACGCGTTCCTCGCCGCACACGACGCGGATGTACCGGTACGGCGCTTCGTGCCCGGAGGCGTGGCATGAGAACGGTCCGTTTCGTCGCCCTCGGTGACTCGCTCACCGAGGGCGTGGGCGATCCCGTCGGCGAGGCATGGCGCGGTTGGGCCGCGCTGCTCGCCGGCGGGCTGGCCCAACAGCCCGAAGACACCGTGGAGTTCACCAACCTCGCGGTCAGCGGGGCACAGTCGCGGGACGTGCTGGAACGGCAGACCCCGGCCGGGCTCGCCCTGAAGCCGGACGTCGTGTCCGTCGTCATAGGCGTCAACGACACCCTGCGCTGCACCTTCGACATCCAGGCTCTGGCCGCCCGGCTCGACAAGGTCTACGCGGCCTTCACGGCACAGGGCGCGGTCCTCCTGACGGCCTGTCTGCCCGACCCGGGCGCCATGCTCGGCCTCCCGGGCGCACTGGCCCGCCCGCTCGCCCGGCGCCAGCGAGCGGTGAACACCGTGGTGCACGCGCTCTCCGAGCGGTACGGGGCCGTGCACCTGCACGCCGCGGAGGGTGAGTGGATCATGGACCGCGCGATCTGGAGCGCGGACCGGCTGCACCCCGGTGAGCGGGGCCACCGCCAACTGGCCCTGCGGTTCCACGCGTTGCTCGCCGAGGAGGGTGTGGCCACGGGGGCCGCGCCCTCGCCCGAGCCCGAGTTCCCGGCCCCCACCAAGTCGGCCAGCCTGTGGTGGCTGGCGACCGCGGGCACCGGCTGGGTGGCCCGCCGCTGTACCGACCTGCTGCCGCAGCTCCTCAGGCTGGCCGCCGACGAGATGCGCCACCGCGCGCGGGGCACCAGCGCGCGGCTCGACCTGAGCGCGTCCCACGCGGTGTCGGCGGCACTGGCCGCCCTCTCGGTGGGGGAGAAACAGCCGGACGCCGCATAGAGCCTGTCTGCCGGATCAGGTCGCAGCAGAGTGACCGTGCCTGATCAGCGCAGGTCGGCGGGGTCCGGTGCGTCCGACCGCAAGGCGGAGGAGACGTTGACATCAGCGGCTCCGCCGCGGGCGACACGGTGGGGGCACCCCGCGTCTGCGACAGGATCCGCCGGACAGGCCCCGGGGCGCGTACAGGGCCTCAGCGGCGTCGTACGGCCACGAAACGGACCGGGGTTCCGGGCACCGCCTGCGCGGCGGCCGGGAGGTCCGTCGGGCGGACGACCGCGATCACCGGGTAACCGCCGGTGGTCGGATGGTCGGCGAGGAAGACCACGGGACGGCCGTCCGGGGGGACCTGGACGGCGCCCAGGACCATGCCCTCGCTGGGGAGTTCACCGGTCAGGGCCCGCTCCAGGGCGGGGCCCTCGGTGCGCAGCCCGATGCGGTTGCTCGCCGACGACACCTGATAGACGCGTGACGTGAACGCCCGTACCGCCTCCGGCGTGAACCAGTCGTCGCGGGGGCCGAACGTCACCCGGAGGACGAGTTCGACCGGAGGGCGCGGCTGCGGGGCGAAGTCCACGCGCGCGTGGAGGCCGGTCGGGGAACCCAGCGGCAGTATGGCGCCGTTCGTGAGCGGCGCCGGACCGAGCCCGGACAGCAGGTCCGTCGAACGGCTGCCGAGCACCGGCTCCACGGCGACACCGCCGGCGAAGGCGACGTAGGCGCGTACTCCGGAGAAGGCTGTTCCGATGTCCAGGAGGGCTCCGGCGGGCACGTGCACGGGTGCTCCCCAGGCGACGGGCCGTCCGTCGACCGTGACCGGGCAGGGCGCGCCGCCGACCGCCACGAGGATCGTTGAACGAGGCCGTACGGCACACCCGTTGAGGGTCGTCTCCAGGACGGCCGCCTCGGGCGGATTGCCGACCAGCCGGTTGACGAGCGCCGCCGCGGGCCCGTCGAGCGCCCCCGAACGCGGCACCCCCAGGTGCGCGTGTCCGGGCCGCCCCAGGTCCTGCACCGTGGTCAGGGCCCCGGCCCGGACGACGGCGAGTGCGCGGTCCGTCATACGTCCGCCACCGGGACGAAGCGCACGCGCGTGCCCGGCGACAGCAGCGCGGCAGGCACACGCGTATGGTCCCACAGGACCGCGTCCGTCGTACCGATCAGCTGCCAACCGCCGGGCGAGGCACGGGGATACACGCCCGTGTACGGGCCCGCCAGGCCCACGGCACCGGCGTGCACGGCCGTACGCGGGGTGGCACGGCGCGGAACGTCGTAGCGGGCCGGGAGGCCGGTGAGGTAGCCGAAGCCGGGGGCGAACCCGCAGAACGCGACGCGGAACTCGGTGGCCGCGTGGATGCGGCCCACCTCCCGCTCGGGGACGCCCCACAGGGCGGCGACGTCGGCGAGGTCCGGGCCGTCGTAGCGCACCGGGAGGTCGATCACCTCTCCCGCGCGCGGGGGCGCGGGAGGTACGTCGGAGGCCGTCAGTTCGGAGGCCAGCCGGGCCGGGTCGGCGAGACCGTCCAGCAGGACCGTGCGGGCGGCGGGGACGATCTCGCGGACGGTGAGGAGGCCCTCCGCGCGGCGGCGCAGCAACTCCGCGTGGACGGCCTCGGCCTCCTCCCCGGAGGCGACCTCGACGAGCAGTGCGTCGTCCCCGACGCGCAGCGTCCTCACGCGAAGGCCTCCACCGGGACACCCGATTCCAGGAGCCGTGCGCGCACCCTGCGGGCCAGTTCGACCGCGCCGGGCGTGTCCCCGTGCAGGCACAGGGAGCGGGCCCGCACCTCGATGCGCGCCCCGGAGAGCGCCTCGACCGTCCCGGAGCGGGCCAGGCTCAGCGAGCGCTCTACGACGGCCTCGGGGTCGGTGACCACCGCGCCGTCCCGGCCGCGCGGCACGAGCGTGCCCTCGTCGGTGTAGGCACGGTCCGCGAACGCCTCCGTGACGGCCGGCAGGCCCGCCTTGGCGGCCAGGTCGAGGACGACCGAGCCGGGCAGCCCGAGCACGGGCAGCGAGGCGTCGGCCAGGAGCACGCCCTCGACCACCGCGGCGGCCTGCTCGGGGTCGTGCACGACCCGGTTGTAGAGCGCGCCGTGCGGCTTGACGTACGACACGCGCGTGCCCGCCGCCCGGGCGAACACCTCCAAGGCACCGATCTGGTACGCCACTTCGGCCGCTAGCTCGGCGGACGGCACATCCATCGCGCGCCGCCCGAAGCCCGCCAGATCCCGGTAGGACACCTGGGCGCCGACCCGCACCCCGCGCTCGGCCGCCAGCTCGCACACCCGCCGCATGGTGACCGGGTCCCCGGCGTGGAAGCCGCAGGCCACATTGGCGCTGGTGACGACGGACAACAGCTGTTCGTCGTCGGTGAGATGCCAGCGGCCGAAGCCCTCGCCGAGGTCGGCGTTCAGATCGATCATCATCTCTCCTGGTCAGGCGACGCGGTACTGCTCGTCGCGGGCGTCGGTGACGAACATCTGGCCCGGCGCGTGCGTGATGGCGAACGGCGGGCGGGACGCCATCACCGCGGCCTGCGGGGTCACTCCGCAGGCCCAGAACACCGGGATGTCGTCCGGCGCGGCGTCCACCGGATCACCGAAGTCCGGGCGGCCGAGGTCCTCGATACCGAGTCCCGAGGGATCGCCGCAGTGTACGGGGCTGCCGTGCACCGCCGGGAGCAGCGCGGTCACCCGGATCGCCGTCGCCAGGTGCTCAGGGGGCACCGGGCGCATCGACACGACCATCGGGCCGTGCAGCCGCCCCGCCGGGCGGCACGGGCGGCTCGTCACGTACATCGGGACGTTGCGGCCCTGCTCGATGTGCCGGACCGGGACGCCCGCCTCGCTCAACGACCACTCGAAGGTGAAGCTACAGCCGATCAGGAACGACACCAGGTCCTCGCGCCAGTACGCCCGCACGTCCGTCGGCTCGTCCGCCAACTCGCCGTCCCGCCACACCCGGTAGCGCGGCAGATCGGTGCGCAGGTCCGCGCCGTCGGCCAGAACGGTCTCCCAGGAGCCCGCGTCCGTGACGTCGAGCACCGGACACGGCTTCGGGTTGCGCTGGCAGAACAGCAGCATGTCGTACGCCCAGTCGGCGGGCACCGAGATCAGGTTGACCTGGGTGTGGCCCGCCGCGACCCCGGCCGTGGGACCCGTCAGCCCGGCCCGGAAGCGGGTCCGGGCGGAACGCGGGCTCCACGCGTGCGCGTGCTCGTCGACGAGGGTCAAGGGGCGGTCCTCCGTACGGTTCACGCCAGTTCCTTTCCGCGGGTCTCCGGCAGTCCCAGGAGCGCCAGTGCCGCGATGCCGTAACCGATGGCCCCGAAGACGAGCGCTCCGCCCACACCCCAACTGTCGGCCAGGAAGCCCACCAGGGTCGGGAAGACGGCGCCGACCGCGCGGCCGGTGTTGTACGTGAAGCCCTGTCCGGTGCCACGCAGGGCCGTCGGGTACAGCTCGCTCAGGTACGAGCCGAAGCCGCTGAAGATCGCCGACATGCAGAACCCGAGCGGGAAACCGAGCACCAGGAGAAGGGTGTTGGCGCCGTTGGGGATGTGTGTGTACACCAGGATGCAGATCGCCGAGAGCAGGGCGAAGAGCCAGATGTTGCGCTTGCGGCCGAGCACGTCGGTGAGGTAGCCGCCGGTCAGGTAGCCCAGGAAGGCGCCGGAGATCAGGAAGGTCAGATAGCCGCCGGTGCCGACGACGGACAGGCCGCGCTCCGTCTTGAGGTACGTCGGCACCCAGGTGGCGAGGGTGTAGTAGCCGCCCTGGACGCCCGTCGAGAGCAGGCCCGCGAAGACCGTCGTCCGCAGCAGGCCGGGCGCCTCGGCCGTACCCGGCTTGAAGATCGCCGCGAACGAGCCCTTCTGGGCGTTCTGTTCGCGCACGGCCGTTGCCTCGGGGGCGTCGTGCACCCGGCGCCGTATCCAGAGCACCAGCAGCGCGGGCAGCGCGCCGGTCCAGAACATCACCCGCCAGGCCAGGTCGTCCCCGAGGAACGAGAACACCAGCGTGTAGACGACCGCGGCCAGCGCCCAGCCCACCGCCCAGGAGCTCTGGACCGCGCCGAGCGTACGACCCCGGTGTTTGGCGCTCGCGTACTCGGCGACCAGGATCGCGCCGACCGCCCACTCGCCGCCGAAACCCAGGCCCTGGAGGGCGCGGAACACCAGCAGGGTCTCGTAGTTGGGGGCGAAGCCGCAGGCCACCGTGAAGACGGCGTAGGTGATCACCGTGATCATCAGGGCCTTGACGCGGCCCACCCGGTCGGCGAAGACGCCCGCCACGGCGCCCCCGACCGCGGAGACGACCAGCGTGACCGTGGTGAACAGGCCCGTCTGGCCGCTGTCCAGGCCGAAGTACGCGGCCAGCGCGACCATGCTCAGCGGCAGCGTGAAGTAGTCGTAGGAGTCCAGCGCATAGCCGCCGAACGCGCCGGCGAAGGCCCGGCGGCCGTTCGGACCGAGCGCACGGAACCAGGCCAACGCACCGTCGTCGGCGGTCAGTTCGTCCGCGTCGGGCTGCGTTCCGGTGTTCAGGGCCTGAGGTGGAGGGGTCGTGCTCATGTGCACCTCGCAGAGGGAGGACGGAGGGTGCTGGGACTGAGCCGGGCCGTGCGGAGGCCGTCGGCGCCGGGGTGAGCGGGTGGCGCCATGTGAAGCAAAGTAGAGGATCGTTGAACGATCCTTCAAGAGGCATGTTGTTTCGTTCTTGTATCTGCGGTTGAATTCCGGGCATGGCAGAGCAGATGGCGGGACTGGCCGACGACCGCGCCCTCCTGGGCCGTACGAGCACCGCGGAACGCGTCTCGGACATCCTCAGGAGCCGTATCGCGGAGGGCTATTTCCCGCCGGGCGCCCGGCTCTCGGAGGACAGCATCGGCGGGGCGCTCGGTGTGTCGCGCAACACACTCCGTGAGGCGTTCCGGCTGCTCACCCATGAGCGACTGCTCGTCCACGAGTTGAACCGGGGCGTCTTCGTCCGGGTCCTGAGCGTCGAGGACGTCCAGGACATCTACCGCACCCGCCGCCTCGTCGAGTGCGCCGTCGTGCGGGGGCTCGGTGAACCGCCGTACGCCCTCCAGCAACTCGCCGCGGCCGTGACCGAGGGGCAGTTGGCGTCCGTCGAGGATGACTGGAAAGGAGTGGGTACGGCCAATATCCACTTCCACCGGGAACTGGTCGCCCTCGCCGGCAGCGCCCGCACCGACGAGCTGATGCGCAGCGTCTTCGCCGAACTCCGGCTCGCCTTCCACCTCGTGGACGACCCGAAGGCGCTCCACGAGCCGTACCTCCAGCGCAACCGCCTGATCCTCCAGGCGCTCCAGGCGGGCGACGCCGCCGAGGCCGAGAGACTGCTCGCGGTCTACCTCGACGACTCGCTCCAACGGGTCGTCGACGCCTACCGGCAGCGGGTCGGCGAGGACGGGACGGCCCTCGGCTGACGACGGCACGGCGCCCGGCGGAACCTCGCACAGTGTCCGTCGGACCCCCGCACACGGCTGTGGCGGTAGTCGCTTCTGCGTCGTTTGGGTCGTTGTCAGACCGAGGACCTAGTCTGTGCAGCGTGACTTCGCCTGCATCGACGGACAGCGTTCCGCCCCAGTTCAGCGCGGGGCCGCGCCCCGCACCGGGCCCGGCCGCCGACGAGGGACTGGCGCGGCGACTGCGCGCGCTCGCCTGCACCGCGCCGCTGCACGACCTCGACGTGCGCAAGGCCAACCTCGCGGGTGAGTACTCGGTCTACGGCATGGCGGAGGTGGCCCTCGCCGCCATCGACCTGGTCACCCTGAACATGGACTTCGACACCGGCGCCGACCACGACCAGATAGTGGCCAGGCTCATCCCGCGCATCGCCGCCCAGGCCCCCCAGCGCCCCGTCGCCGAGCACGAGCGCGTGGCCCGCTGGGTCCTGGAGAACCTGATCAACGTCGGCAGCGTCGACCGCGGCTTCCGCACGGTCTACGGCACGTTCGCCCAGGACGGCACCTATGTGCGCCGCGACTACGACTTCAAGCTGATCGAGGAGGTCCCCGGTTACGGAGGCAGCGTCTACCTCCGTACGACCGACGAGGCCGTCAACGTCCTCGTGGGCGCCCTCGACACCGACGTCACCAGCGCGCAGATCGCCGCCGAGGTCAAGCTGGAAGTCCTCATCAGCCGCGGCCGGCTCGCCGACGCCCAACTCGCCGCCGAGCAGGCCCGCTACCGGACCGTGCAGTACTCGGAGACCCTGCGCCGCGCCCTGGACGCCACCCGGCGCAACGTCCGCGCGGTGGACTGGCTCAACGCCGTGCCCGACATGATCGCCGAGGCCCTCGACCACGTGGCCGACCGCTACCGCCACGAGAACGCGATCCTCACCAACATCCGCAAGGCCCGCGACGAGTCCGAGGACCCCGAACAGAAGCGCCGCGCCGCCGAGTTGGTCGACATCGTCAAGGACTGCATCCGACGCCACACACAACTCCAGTCGCGCCTCCTGGAGGCCGGGCCGCTGTTCCGCGCCGAGCAGGACCGGCAGGCCTTCGCCACGCCCATGACGACATCGGGGATAGACCTCTACGGGCATCTCGTCTCGCCCGTGCTGCCGCTGCCCCTGGAGCAGGCGATCCGGGTCACGGACGCGTTCTTCGCGCGCGGGACGGGGCTGCGCACGCCCGTGTCGGTCCGGGTGGGCGACCTCGTCGAGATACTGCTGACGCCGCCTCAGGAGCGGGAGCACCTCGGTGCGGAGATGCCGGAGCCGGATCTCATCGCCACGCCGGACGACAGCCGCTTCAGCGAGGAGCAGTTGGCGGCGGCGATGGAGTTGCTCGATCTGCCGGCGGACGCGCCTCGGAGGTTGTCGGGGTTGCTTGCGGACGCTCGGCGCCAGGATCCCGAACTGCCGTATCTGGTCGCCCTGTTGGCCGTGCACGCGGCCAGTCCGCCGGTCGGTACGGCGTATCGGCAGGGGGAGCCGAAGCTGCTGTTCGCCGTGGACGACGGGGTCGAGCTGGACGATCCCGAGTTCGGCGGGGCCGATCTGATCGTGGGGATGGCCCTGTTGGACGCGGCGGGGATGGCGGCGGGGCGGAGCGAGGCGGCGTAGGGCATGAACGACCGAGGAATGAACCACCGTCACGTGAACGACCCTCACATGAACCACCTCAGCAAGGAGCCCCAACCGTGAGCGAGCACGTCGAATGGAGTGAGCCGGCGGCCACGGCCCCGGCAGTGACCGCCGTCATCACGCCCGCCGACGCCGCCGACGCGGCGCGGCTCGTCGCGTTCGGGCTACAGCCCAAGTTGCAGCCCGCGCGGGACCAGGAGTACGCGGAGCTGCTGCGCCGGTACCGGGAGGACCCGCCGTTCGCGCGGCTCGCCGACGCCGTGGCCGCCGGGCTCGGGCTCGTCGTCCTGGAGGTGTCCCCGCGCGCGGGGATGGCCGTGACCGCCGCCGAGGACTCGGTGTTCGCCGTCCGCATGGGCGACTACGCGCGCCGCACCGCCGCCGACTCCGGGGACCGTTTCCTGCACGGGCTCGCGCATCTCTCCGTCGCCGCGATGGCGTTCCCGCGCCCCGAGGACCTCGCCGACGACGGCTACATCGGGCGTGTCACGGTCAACGGCGTCGACGCCTTCGTACGGCAGGCCTGTCGGCGCCTTGAGGAGCGGGCCGACGAGCAGGGCATGAACACCGACCCGGCCACCGACGCGCCCGGCCTGGAGGCCGCCTGGCGGATCTGGGTCAGACGCAGCGCCACCGGAGCCACCAAGGACGCCCGCAGACTCGCCGGTTCGACCACCGGAATCGTCGGCAAGGCCGCCGCGTTCCTCACCGACTCCGGCTTCCTCCAGCGCACGGGCGACGACAACGGCGGTACGTACCGCACGACCGCCCGCTACCAGCTCCAGGTCCGTGACATGGCCGGCAGCGCCGCCATGGCCGAGCTGCTGGAGCTGGGCGTCGTCCCGGTCACCGACGGCACCGCGAGCCTGCTGCCCGCCGAGGACACCGAGGACCTGGAACTGGTGGCCGACGCCGGGCTGCCGTTCCACTCCTGACCCCCCGCCCCTCCAGAAGACCTACGAACCCCCCACACCTGCCGAAGACTTACGACGAGAGTCCGCCATGTACGAGCTGTCCCGGGTCCGCCTCTACTCCATCGGGCCCGCCGGTGCGCGCTACGCCGACACCGTGCTTGACCTGCGAGGCGTGGGCAAGCCCGTGCCCGACCCCGCGCCCACCCAGGCGGAGTTCTTCGAGGACGAGCCCGTCGGACCGCCGCGCCGCCCCGCGCCCGCCGGTGTGCTCTTCCTGGAGAACGGCGGCGGCAAGTCCGTCCTGCTCAAGCTGATCTTCTCGGTGATGCTGCCGGGACACCGCAACACACTCGGCGGCGCCAGCTCCGGCGTGCTGCGCAAGTTCCTCCTCGCGGACGACTGCGGACATGTCGCCCTGGAGTGGCAGCACACGCTGACCGGTGAGTGCGTGGTCGTCGGCAAGGTCAGCGAGTGGCGGGGGCGTCAAGTCTCCAACGACCCGCGGAAGTTCGCCGAGGCCTGGTATTCGTTCCGGCCCGGTCCGGGACTCAGCCTGGACAACCTCCCCGTCGCCGAGGCCACTTCCGTCCGGCCGCCCGTCGAGGGCGCGTCCGGGGCGCAGGGCCGTCGACGCACCATGAAGGGGTTCCGGGACGCCATCACCGAGTCGGGCAAGGCGTATCCCCACCTCGAAGTCCACTGGGAGGAGATCCACGACCGCTGGATCGAGCACCTGGGCGACCTGGGCCTCGACCCCGAACTCTTCCGCTACCAGCGGGAGATGAACGCCGACGAGGGCGAGGCCGCCGGCCTGTTCGCGGTCAAGAAGGACTCCGACTTCACCGACCTGCTGCTGCGCGCGGTCACCGACACCCGCGACACCGACGGGCTCGCCGACCTGGTCGGTGGCTTCGGCAACAAGCTGGGGCGACGCGCCGAACTCATCGCCGAACGGGACTTCACGGCGGGGTCCGTGGACCTGCTCGGCCGCATCGTCGAGGCGGCGGAGGGGCGGGCACGCGCGCGTGACATCCACGCCGGCGCCGAGCGTCGTACCCGCACGTTGGCACGGCGGTTGTCCGCGCGGGGCGCGCAGGAGCGGGTGCGGGCCGCCGACCTCGCCCAGCGGGTCACCGCCGCCGCGTACGCCGTCACGCACTCCGAGGGAGCGCGCGAGCGCAGTGCGCTGATCGCCGCCGAACTGGCCTACCGACACGCCTCGTTGGCGCTCGCCACCACGGAGAAGTCCGCCGCCGCGCAGAAGCGCGAACTCGCCGACGCGCGCACGCTGCACTCCGCCTGGCAGGCTGCCGAGGCCGTACTGCGCCACCGCGCGGCCGCCGACCGCTCCGCGCGCGTGGCCGTCGCCATCCGCGAGGCGGAGCGGGACGCCGCTCCCGCGCTCGCCGCCCGCGCCAAGGCCGCCGTCGACCTCGTACGAGCCCTGCACGAGGCCGCGGAGAGCGCCGAGAACCTCGCCAACGAGGGCGAGGAGCGCTCCGCCGCACTCCAGGAGGTCGGTGAGTCCTCCCACCGGGACGCGACCTCCGCCGCCACCGAGGCACAGCGCGCCCGCAGCGAGATCGGGCATCTGCGCCAGCGCCTGTCCGAGGTCGAGCAGGAGACCGCCGAGGCGGTACGCGCGGGCTGGCTCGACGACAGCGCCCCCGACGCGGACCCGGCCCGCGCGGCCCTCGCGGCGAGCGACGCCGAGAAGACCGCCGTGGCCGCCTGGGACACCACGCGCGAGGCATCACGGCGAGCGGCCGAGCACGCGCGCGAAGCGGCTTCCGCCGAGTCCCGCGCGGAGCTGACGGCGGCCCGCGCGTCCGACGCGGCGACCGCCGCCGCGCGGACCTACGACGCGGAACGGCGCCTCGCGGAGGGACTGGCGGGGGAGGAGCGGCTGGCGGAACTGCTCAGCCTGCCGGGAGCCGGTGGTGCCGGTGGTGCCGGTGGTGTGCCGGTGCCGCGTGGGGCCAACGAGGCTGCGGTGAGCGGCAGTTCCGCCGCCGACACCGCCTCCCTCACCTCCTCCGGCGCCACCAAGTCCTCCCGCCCACTCGCCGAAGGCTCCCTCACCCCCGAGGAACTCGACCGCTTCGCCGACGAGTTGCGTGAACTGCTCGACGACGGGGTCGCCGCCGGCGAGCGACAGCTCTTCGACCTGCGTACCGCCGCCGCCGACGACTCCCGGATCCTCGGGGCCCTCGGAGACGGCGGACTGCTGCCGCCCGGCCCGGACGTACTGGCCACCGTCGAGTACCTGGGCGAGCACGGCATCCCGGCCCTGCCCGGCTGGCGCTACCTCGCGCAGGCCGTCGACCCCGTCGACCACGCGCGCGTGCTGGCCGCCCGGCCCGAACTGGTCGACGGTGTGATCATCACCGACCCGGCCACGCACGCGCGTGCCCGCGAGGCGCTCACCGACGCGGCCCTGCTGCCCCGGTCCGCCGTGGCGGTCGGTACGGCCGCCGCCCTGCTGGCCCCGACCCCGGCGCCCGACGCGGGGAACGGTGACGTCTTCCTCGTACCGCCGAACCCGGCCATGCACGACGAGCACGCCGCCGACGAGGAGCGGCAGGCGCTACGCGCGCGGGCGGGCGAGCGGGACGAGGAGATCCGCACGCTCGCCGCACGGCTCGGCAAGGACCGGGAGCTGGCGGCGCGGCTCGCCTCCTGGCGCACCGGCTGTCCGAGCGGACGGCTGGTCGAACTGGCGCGGTCCGCGCAGGACACGCGCGGGTTCGCCGAGGAGGCCGAGGCCGAGCTCGCCGAGGCGCGGACCGTGCGCGCCGAGGCCGACGAAGCCGCCGCCGAGGCCGCCCAGGTGCGCGACGAGCGGCAGGAGACCGCGCAGAAGGCCCGGCGTGCCGCCGACGCCCTCGCCGGACTCGCCTTCCGGCTGCGGGAGCGCGCCGGCTGGCAGGTCAAGCTCCGCGAACTCGCCGACGAGGCAACCGAGTCGGAGGCCCGCGCCCAGTCCTGCCTGGAGCGTGCCCGCGCCGCCGACGAGGACCGCCGCGCCGCCCAGCGCGCCGCCGACGACGCCCGCCGTACGGCGCGTGCGCTGCGCGCCGAGCGCTCCGAGATCGCGGGCGCCCCCGACGACGTACCGGCCGACGACGCCGACGCTCCCAAGCCGTCGCTGCCCGCTCTGCGCGAGGCCTATCGCGCCGCCTCCCAGCTCTACGAGAAGGTCGGCGTCGGCGCCGATCTACGGGCCGAGCAGGCGCGGGCGGAGAGCGACGAGAGCGCGGCCATCGCCGAGTTGGACCGGGTCAGCAACAAGGTCCGCACCCGCGCGGCCCAGCTGTTGGAGTCACCCGACGGTTCCGACGGGCCGTCCCGGCAGGCTGCCGCGGCCCGCGCCGAGGAGCTGGTGCAGCTGCTGGAGACCCGGGTGTCGAACGCGAGCGAGCAGCTCGGGCGGTTGCGCGGCGAGGCCGAACGGCACGCGCCCGAGGACGGCGAGGCACACACCGAGCTGGCCGAGGAACTCGTCCCGCGCGACGCCGAGCACGCCCAGGCACTGCTGCGCACCGCCACGGCCGAAGTCGCCTCCCGCACGGACGCGTTGGGCCAGGCCCGCGAGGCGCACGCCGAACTCCTCGACGCCCATCGCGCCGCCGAGGACGGGGCCGGCGGCTTCGACGAGACCGCCGCGATGCTGCGTGACCTGCTGCGTGAACACACCTCGGACGAGGACCAGGAGGAGCCCGAGCCGTACCCGGGCAGCGTGGAGGAGGCCCGGCACTCCGCCGCCGAGGCCCGACGCTCGCTGCGCGGCTGCGCCGCCGACCTGTCCGCCGCCGAGGGCGCCGTACGGGAAGCGAGCGATGTGCTCGTGCGGCACGCCAACTCCACGCGCTACGAGCAGGTACGCACCCCCGCGCGGCAGCAGATCCGTGAGCTGCCGGCGTCCTCCCTGCCCGAGCACGCGCAGAAGTGGGCCGACGCCTTCGCGCCCCGACTCCGGGTCCTCACCGACGAGTTGGCGCAATTGGAGCGCAACCGCGACTCGATCGTGGACCGACTGCGCGGGCTCGTCGAGTCGGCGCTCGCCACCCTGAGGTCCGCGCAGCGGCTGTCCCGGCTGCCGGAGGGGCTCGGTGAGTGGTCCGGGCAGGAGTTCCTGCGCATCCGCTTCGAGGAGCCCGACCAGGCCACGCTGACCGAGCGGCTCGGCGAGGTCGTAGACGAGGCCACCCGGGCCGCCGTGAAGAAGAACTCCGACATGCGGCGCGACGGAATGTCCCTGCTGCTGAGGGGAGTTGGCGCCGCCCTGGAGCCCAAGGGGATCGCCGTCGAGATCCTCAAGCCGGACGCCGTACTGCGCGCCGAGCGCGTCCCCGTCGGGCAGATGGGCGACGTCTTCTCCGGCGGCCAGCTGCTCACCGCGGCCATCGCCCTGTACTGCACGATGGCCGCGCTGCGCTCCAACGACCGGGGCCGCGACAAGCACCGGCATGCCGGCACGCTCTTCCTCGACAACCCCATCGGGCGGGCCAACGCCACCTATCTGCTGGAGCTCCAGCGCGCCGTGTCCGACGCGCTCGGCGTCCAACTCCTGTACACCACCGGCCTGTTCGACACGACGGCCCTGGCCGAGTTCCCGCTGGTCATCCGGCTGCGCAACGACGCCGACCTCCGGGCCGGACTCAAGTACATCAGCGTGGAGGAACACCTCCGGCCGGGGCTGCCGCAGCAGGCCCCCGCCGGAGAAGGGGAGTCGGTGCACAGCGAGATCACGGCCACCCGGATGTTCAAGCGACCGGCACCGACCACCCCGTAGGCGAACCTCAGGAGTGGGACTGGGACAGCTGCCCGGCGCCGCCCTTGCGGGCTATCCGCTCCTGCGCCCGCCGGGTGGCCTTCGCCTGACGCTGGGCCCGACGCCGCTCACGGCGGAGGGCCCGTGCCGTGCTGCTGGGCTCCGAGACCACGCCGTTGCGCTGGTTCCACATCTGGCGGGTCACCCAGACGTCCAGGACGCCCCAGGTGGCCACCACCGTGCTGACCACGCTGCTGATCACCATCGGGAACGCCAGCCAGGACCCGGCCATCGTGCACAGGAAGGCCACCGTCGCCTGGATCAGCGTCACGGCGGTGATGAGCACCGCCCGCACCGCCGCCGTACGCACCGGATCGGGCAGCCGGCGCCGACGCGCGGGCTCCTCGATCCACAACGGCCTGTAGTACTCCGGCTGTTCGGCTGTCGCGCGGGCCGCACGCGGCCCCTCGAACCCCGCCGCCTTCGGTGCGCCCGAGCGCGCCGGAGCCTCGCCGTCCCCCGTCGACCGCGCCGCCACGCCGTCCTCAAGCGTCTCTTGCCGCTCCGCCGTGCCCATCAACGTGTCCTCCCCACCGCCGGTACACCACTCGCCCCGGAGTCCGAAGACTCCGACTCCCCAGTGGGTGCCCGGCCTGCCCTGTTTTACGCCGCCCAGATGCGGATGCGGCTCCTGTGGCCGGTTCCGCACCCATATCCCGTAGAGAAAGACGAACAACATCCCACGAAGATTCCCAACGAACGAAAAATTCCAGCCAACTGGCCAAGCGGGTCTATCCGGTCAGGTCCGGCGAACCTCGCGGATTGAGGGCGGCAATCTCCCGTAATGCCCTGACACCTCCCCATGTCCGGTCCCAGGTGCGGAAGTTCACGCTCCGGACAGCTCTTCGAGTTACCTGTGTGTCAGTAGTAGGCTCGCGCCGTTTGTTGACGCACATGTGTACCCCCGGCCGGCGGGGGTCCAGCTGGGGGAGGCCATGCGCTTTCGCGGGAAGTCCATCCGCCGGAAGATCGTGGCGCTCCTTCTCGTGCCGCTCGTGTCCCTGACCGCGATCTGGGCGTTCGCCACGGTCCTCACCGGCCGGGCGGCCGGAGACCTGTTCAACGTGTCGTCGGTCGTCGAGAAGATCGGCTATCCCACCGAGGACACCGTCCGCGTCATCCAGCAGGAACGGCGCCAGTCGCTCGTCTATCTCGCCGACCCGCGCGCTGCCGACGGCCTCAGCGACCTGAAGCGCAGCCGCGCCGCGACCGACGCGGCCGTCGCCAAGATCCGCAAGAACGCACGGAATCCCGACGTCCGTGACGCGATGGGCCAGACCACCGACAGCCGCGTCTCCGCCGTGCTCGACGCCTTCGACGGCCTCACGTCCCTGCGCCGCAGCATCGAGGACGGCACGGTCAACCGCGCCCAGGCCCTCGATCTCTACAACCGCCTGGTCGACCCCTGCTACGTGCTGCTGACCAACCTCCATGTCGTCGACAACGTGGAGATGGACAAGCAGTACCGCGCCCTCGTCAACCTGGCACGCGCGCGTGAACTCCTCTCCCGTGAGGACGCGTTGCTCGGCTCCTCGCTGATCGTCGGCAAACTCACCCGGGACGAGACCCGCGCGGTCTCCGACCTCGTGGCCCAGCGCACCCTGATGTACGACGTCAACCTGCCGCTGCTGCCCTCCTCGGAGCGCGCCCACTTCGACCGCTTCTGGAAGAACGCGGCCAGCGCCCCGCTGCGCGTGGCCGAACAGGCCGCCGCCTCCGCCGATTCCGGCGAGCCCCGCAACGTCACCGCGCAGACCTGGAACACCGCGGCCGGTGCCGTGCTGGACAAGCTCGGCACCCTCGACGACCAGGCCAACGACCGCTATCAGGACCGCGTCCGGCCCGTCGCGATGGGCGTCATCCTGAAGGCGGCCGTCGCCGGCGTCCTCGGCCTGATCGCGCTGCTCCTCTCGCTCTTCCTGTCCGTGCGCATCGGCCGCGGCCTCATCCGCGATCTGCGTCAACTCCGCCTGGACGCCCACGAGGCGTCCGGTGTCCGGCTGCCCAGCGTGATGCGCCGCCTGTCCGTCGGCGAAGTCGTCGACGTGGAGACCGAGGTCCCGCGCCTGGAGTACGACCGCAACGAGATCGGCGAGGTCGGCCAGGCCCTCAACACCCTGCACCGTGCCGCCGTCGAAGCCGCCGTGAAACAGGCCGAGTTGCGCTCCGGCGTCTCCGAGGTCTTCGTCAACCTCGCCCGGCGCAGCCAGGTCCTGCTGCACAAGCAGCTCACCCTGCTCGACACCATGGAGCGCAGGACCGAGGACACCGACGAACTCGCCGACCTGTTCCGCCTAGACCACCTGACGACCCGTATGCGCCGCCACGCCGAGGGCCTGGTGATCCTCTCCGGGGCGGCCCCGTCCCGGCAGTGGCGCAAACCGGTCCAGCTCATGGACATCGTCCGCGCGGCCGTCGCCGAGGTCGAGGACTACGAGCGCATCGAGGTCCGCCGACTGCCGAGGATCGCCGTCACCGGCCCCGCCGTCGCGGACCTCACCCACCTGGTGGCCGAACTCCTGGAGAACGCCACGGTGTTCTCCCCGCCGCACACCGCCGTCCAGGTCGTGGGGGAGCGGGTCGCCAACGGCTTCACCCTGGAGATCCACGACCGCGGCCTCGGCATGGCGGCCGACGCGCTCCTGGACGCCAACCTCCGGCTCGCCGAGACACCAGAATTCGAACTCTCCGACACCGACCGGCTCGGCCTGTTCGTGGTCAGCCGCCTCGCCCAGCGGCAGAACGTCCGCGTCTCCCTCCAGCCGTCCCCCTACGGGGGTACCACCGCCGTCGTGTTCATCCCCGACGCCCTGCTGAGCGACGAGGTCCCGGACACCAACGGCATCGGCTTCCGCCTCGACCGGCCCCAGCCGACGAAGGAGGCCGAGTACGAGGAGAGCCAGCGCTCCACGCTCTCCCAGGTGTCCGCGAAGCTTCCCGGCCTGCCGCCCGCCCTCCTGGACGGGCCGGTCGAACTGGAGGCCCCGGTCGACCTGGACGCCCTCGCCGGCTTCCCGGACGCCCTCGACGACGAGGACGGTGAACGCGGCGAGGTCTTCCGTCCGCGCCGCCCGGGCCTCCGGGACGACCTCGCCCCCGTCCGCCCCGTAGAGCCCCGCCAGCAGCTCTCAGAGGCCCACGACGGACCGCGCGGGGACGGGGACGCCCACCGGAGCGATCCGCTTCCGCTGCCCCGGCGCCGGACGCCCAAGCTCGTCAGCTCGCACGGACGCCCGGTCGTCGAGCAGCGCTCGCGACGGGACCCAGGGGATTCCGCGGACGGTGGCTTCGACGGTCTCTCCACGACCCGGGGCCCGGCCGGAGCCGACCCGGAGGCCCCGGCGCAGCTGCCGGCCCGGCGACGAGGCGACACGCCGCTACGGCGCCGTACCGACGTACCCGCGGCCCCTTCGGCCTCCCCGGGGCGCCGATCGGGCGAGCCGCCCGAGACTCCCGCCCTGCCCCGACGCACACGCCGCGCCGAGATCGCGTCCAGCATTCCGGACTCCGGCACCTCACCGGACGCGAACGGGCCCGACCTGGGGGCGTTGCCCAGGCGCGTGCGGCAGGCCAACCTGGCCCCGCAGCTGAAGAAGGACCCCGAACGGCGCACCACGAATCCGGCGGAGGTCGTGGAGCGCGACGCCGACGAGGTACGCAGCCGCATGGCCTCACTCCAACGCGGCTGGCAGCGTGGCCGCGAGGAGAACGCCGAGGGCGACGACGTCCAAGGCGGCACAGCACAAGGAACTAAGGGGGACGGTCGATGACCGCACCAAAGGCGACCGGCCACGACACGACCGACCAACGCGGGCTGAACTGGCTCCTCGACGACCTCGTCGAGCGCGTAGCCAGCATCCGCAAGGCGATCGTGCTCTCCGGCGACGGTCTGCCCACCGGCGTGTCCCAGGATCTGACCCGCGAGGACAGCGAGCACCTGGCCGCCGTCGCCTCCGGCTTCCACAGCCTCGCCAAGGGCGTCGGCCGTCACTTCGAGGCGGGCAGCGTACGGCAGACCGTCGTAGAGCTCGACGAGGCCTTCCTGTTCGTCACGGCGGCCGGTGACGGCAGCTGCCTCGCCGTCCTGGCCGACGCGGACTCGGACGTCGGACAGGTCGCCTACGAGATGACACTGCTCGTGAAACGGGTCGGTGTGCATCTCGGTGCCGCTCCGCGCACCGATCTGTCCTCCGGCGGGTAGTGAAGTGACATGAGCAGAGACGGTCAGGGAAGAGGCCACTGGTTCGACGACGAGGCCGGACCGGTCGTCCGTCCGTACGCCATGACGCGCGGCCGTACCACCAGTGCGGCACAGCACCGCCTCGACCTGATCGCGGTGGTGGTCGCGGAATCCTGGGCGGACGACTCCGAGGCGGACCAGGCGCTGTCCCCGGAGCACGTGGACATCGTCGGTCTGTGCCGTGACGCCCCGCAGTCGGTCGCCGAACTCGCCGCCGAACTCGACCTGCCCATCGGCGTGATACGGGTCCTCATCGGAGACCTCGTGGACGAGGAACTCGTCCATGTCTCACGGCCCGTACCCCCGGCCGAACTGGTCGACGAGAGTATTCTCCGCGACGTCATCAGCGGCCTGCGGGCCCTGTGAGCGGCGTGGAATCCGACCCGCCCCACCCATCAAGCAGGAGAACAGATCGATGATCTTCGGGCGTTCTGAGCGAGGCAAGCCTCCGGTCGAGCCCGTCACGCTCAAGATCCTGGTGGCCGGCGGCTTCGGCGTGGGCAAGACCACCCTCGTCGGCGCGGTCAGCGAGATCAGGCCGCTGCGCACGGAGGAACTGCTCACCGAGGCGGGGCGTCCGGTCGACGACACCAGTGGTGTGGAGGGCAAGCACACCACCACCGTGGCCATGGACTTCGGCCGCATCACCCTGCGCGAGGACCTGGTGCTCTACCTGTTCGGCACCCCGGGTCAGGAGCGGTTCTGGTTCATGTGGGACGAGCTCTCCGAGGGCTCGCTCGGCGCCGTCGTACTCGCCGACACCCGCCGCCTGGAGGACTGCTTCGCCGCCCTCGACTACTTCGAGCGGCGCTCCATACCCTTCGTCGTCGCCGTCAACTGCTTCGAGAGCGCGGCCCGTTACCCGGTGGAGACCGTACGGCAGGCCCTGGACCTCGACCAGGACGTACCGCTCATGCTGTGCGACGCGCGCGACCGGTCCTCGGTCAAGGAGGTCCTCATCGAGGTCGTCCAGCACGCGATGGCCTACGGTGCGAAGCGCCGCCAGAGCGTCACCAGCTGAGCCGCGGGAGCGGCCCGTACCTCCGCCGACCGGGGTACGGGCCGCAGCTCGTCGAAGGACGCACGCGCGTGTGCCTCATCGACACGCACGATCAACACGCACGCGTGTGTGCCTAGTTGTCGCCCTCCTCCAGCCAGCCGAAGCTCTTCTCCACGGCCTTGCGCCAGTTGTGGTACTCACGGTCCCGCACCGAGGACTCCATGGACGGCGTCCACTCGACGTCCTTCTGCCAGTGCGACTTCAGCTCGTCCAGGCCGTTCCACACACCGGTGGCGAGTCCGGCCGCGTAGGCGGCGCCCAGGCAGGTCGTCTCGGAGACCTTGGGGCGGATCACCGGTACGTCGAGCACGTCCGCCTGGTGCTGCATCAACAGGTTGTTCTTGGTCATGCCGCCGTCCACCTTCAGGGTGGTGATCTGCACCCCGGAGTCCTGGAACATGGCGTCCACGACCTCCCGCGTCTGCCAGCTCGTCGCCTCCAGCACCGCGCGCGCGAGGTGGCCCTTCGTGACGTACCGCGTCAGCCCCGTGACGACACCGCGCGCGTCCGAGCGCCAGTAGGGCGCGAACAGCCCGGAGAACGCGGGCACGATGTACGCGCCCCCGTTGTCGTCCACGCTCGCGGCCAGGCTCTCGATCTCGTCGGCGCTGCGGATGATGCCGAGTTGGTCCCGGAACCACTGAACGAGCGCGCCCGTTATGGCTATTGATCCCTCCAGGCAGTAGACCGGCGCCTCGTCGCCGATCTTGTAGCCCATCGTCGTGAGGAGCCCGTTCTTCGAGGGCACCGGCCGGTTCCCCGTGTTGAGCAGCAGGAAGCTGCCCGTGCCGTAGGTGTTCTTCGCGGTGCCCACGTCGTAGCAGGCCTGCCCGAACACGGCGGCCTGCTGGTCACCCAGGGCCGATGCCACGGGCACGCCCGCGAGTTGGCCGACCGCGGTCCCGTAGACCTCGGCCGAGGACCTGATCTCGGGGAGGATCACCTCGGGGACGTTCATCGCGGCGAGGATGGACGGGTCCCACTGGAGCGTCTCCAGGTTCATCAGCATGGTGCGCCCCGCGTTGGTCACGTCGGTGACGTGCTTGCCGCCGTCGGTGCCGCCGGTGAGGTTCCAGATCAGCCAGGAGTCGATCGTCCCGAAGGCGATCTCGCCGCGTTCGGCGCGGTCCCTGAGGCCGGGCACGTTGTCGAGCAGCCAGGCCGCCTTGGGGCCCGAGAAGTAGCTGGCGAGCGGCAGCCCGGTCTGCTCGCGGAACCGGTCGGGCCCGTCCGAGCCGCCCAGTTGCTTGCACAGGGCCGCGGTGCGGGTGTCCTGCCACACGATCGCGTTGTGCACGGGTTTGCCGGTGGCGCGGTCCCAGAGGACCGTCGTCTCCCGCTGGTTGGTGATGCCGAGCGCGCTGAGCTGGTCGGCGCGCAGTCCCGCCTTGGCGAGCGCCCCGGCGACCACCGCCTGCACCTTGGACCAGATCTCGGTGGCGTCGTGCTCCACCCAGCCCGGCTTGGGGAAGATCTGGCGGTGCTCACGCTGGTCGACGGCGACGATCGCGCCGTCCTGGTTGAAGACGATGCAGCGGCTGGAGGTGGTGCCCTGGTCGATTGCGGCGACGAACCTGTCCGTCATGACGACCCCTTTGTCGTTTCTCTCGGATCCTTGCGAGAGCTGCTCTCGGATGACTGCTCGAAGACCGTTGTCAGAAGGCTGCGTTGAAGATCACTCCGGCGAGTGCCCCGCCGATCAGCGGCCCCACCACCGGGATCCACGCGTAACTCCAGTCCGAAGTGCCCTTGTTGGGGATCGGGAGCAGCGAGTGGACGATGCGGGGACCCAGGTCGCGGGCCGGGTTGATGGCGTACCCGGTGGGCCCGCCGAGCGACAGACCGATACCGACCACCAGGAACGACACGACCAGCACCGCCGTGCCGGACTCGCCCAGTCCCTTGGTGAGCCCGAAGGCCAGGATCGGCAGCACCAGCGCGACGGTCGCGATGATCTCCGTCATCAGGTTCGCCACGACATTGCGGATCGTGGGTGAGGTGGAGAAGATCCCGAGCGTGGGCTGCGCCATCTCCTCCTCGGCGTTGGCCTGGAACTGCGCGAAGTAGACCAGCCAGCACAGCACCGCGCCGAGCATGGCGCCGACCATCTGCCCCGCGATGTAGAGCGGGACCTTGTCCCACTTCCCGGTGTCGATGGCGATGCCGATCGTGACCGCCGGATTGAGCTGCCCGCCGGACAGCGGCGCGGCCGTGTACGCCCCGGCCATCACGCCGAAACCCCATCCGAAGGCGATGACGATCCAACCGGAGTTCTGTGCCTTGGAGTAGTTCAGTACGACGGCGGCGACCACGCCGGCGCCGAAGAGGATCAGGATCGCGGTGCCGATGACCTCACCGAGGAATATGTCTCCATTGCTCATGGCGGCTCCTAGGCCCGGGCCCGGGACTGTCGGCCCCGGTCCTCCGTGCAGGGTGCGGTTCCCTTGGCGACTTCAGCCGAAGGCAGGGAGGGTCCCGAGCCCCGCCCGGCGTCCGTGACGAGCGTGCCGTCGCAGCCGAGATCGCCCTTGGGGGAGTGGGCCCGAGCGCAGGCGCAGCCCGCGCGGCGCAGTGCCTGGTACGCCGAGAATGTACGGCGATGTCGACCGACACCGGGAAGTGTTCACCGGCGCCCAGGGAGCGTCAAGGTCGCGGACGGCAACGGTGACACCCGCCCTGACGGCCCCTGGAGCCCCGTAGGAAGCCCCTGAGCCGCTCTCAGCGCCCGTGCGACTCCGCCGCCGTGCGGTCGGCCTGTACGGGCGTCACAGGCGTGCCACGCAGGATCTCGTACTCGCCCAGCCCCGCCTGGCTCAGTACCCAACTCGTGCCGTGCAGCGACTTCGCCGCCTTCTTCAGCGGCGCCAGATACGCGGCGGCCTGCCGGTGGTCGGCCACACTGTCCGGCACGCACAGCACGGTGGCCAGGGACAGCGTCACCGCCCTGCCGCCCGCCGCCCAGGGCACGTTCAGCACGGCGCCGGCCAACTGCTCCAGCCCTTCGGGATCGGTGAGCACCAGGAAGTCGTCGCCGCCGATGTGCCCCACGCGCGTGTGCCCGGTCGCGGCCCGCTGCAGCGCCTGCCCCACCGAGCGGATCAACTCGTCGCCCGCCGCGAAACCGGCCCCGTCGTTGACCTGCTTGAAGTGGTCGACATCCAGCCAACTCAGCGCGAACGCCCGCCCGTCCGCGATCCGCCGGTCCACCTCCCCGGTGATCGCGTCCGAACCCGGCAGCCGCGTCAGCGGATTGAGCCCCGCGGCCTCCTCCACCCGCGTCTCGGCCAACGCCCGCACCAGATCCGCCAGTCGTACGACCCCCACGCACCGCCCGTACCGGTCGACGACCGCCACGTCGTCCGACGTACGGTCCGCGTCGCCGACCGCGACGACGTCCAGGACCTCCCAGGCGGTCGCGTCGACGCCGATCGTCCGCGGCACGTCCCCGAGCTTGGCGGCGGGCCGGTCGGCGTACAGGGCGTGCCCGTAGCGCCCCGACATCGACAGCAGGAAGCGGGACCGGTGCACCGACCGGACCGGCACCCCGTCCCGGTCCACGAGCACCACTCCGGAGACGTCGGGCGAGCCGGTCAGCAGCGCGCGGACCTGGTCGGCGGACGCGGTGTCGGGCAACAGCGCGGCCGGGCGGACGAACTCCCGCACCCACGGCCCGGACGGCGGTGTCGTCGCGAGGCCGGGCGGCCGGGGCGGAACGTATACGTCCGCCGCGGGAACCCGGGTCGCCGGCGCGAACAGCTCGCCCTGAGCCAGCTGCGCCCCGGCCGATCGCGCGGTCGCGCACTGCGCCTCGGTCTCCACCCCCTCCACGGACAGCAGGGCGCCCAACTGCTCGCACAGGGTCCGCATCGCGCGCACCGCCGCGGGCCGCTCCAGCAGCGACGCGTCGAGCTTCACCAGGTCGGGCGCGAGGTCCGTGAGCAGCCGCAGGGGGATGTCACCGTCGCCGACGCCGTCGGCACTGATCCGGAACCCCTGGCCGCGCAGCGCGGACACCGCCTCCAGGAGCGCCCGTCGCGGCACGTGCGTGAAGGGCGGGACGATGTCGACCGTCACCTCCCACGGCAGCCGCCCCGCCTCGCGGACCGCGCTGTGCAGGGCGGTGAGCCCGCCGAGGTCGGCGAGGGTGCCGGCGAACACATTGATGTGCAGCGGGAGCAGCGTCTCCTTGCGGGCGGCGGCACGGACCGCCAACACGGCCAGCTTGCCGTCGAGTTCGGGATCGCGGCGGGCCTCGGCCAGGATGTCGCCGGTCTCCGGGCGGACGAGTACCTCCAGGCCCGCGATTCCGCCGGTGGTCAGATTGACCACCGGTTGGAAGGCGAAGCGGAGAGTGTCCGTCCTGGAGCGCACGGCAGCATGATGACGCCACCGGCGTACGCCCAGGCCCAGTTCATAAGACGTTCACGCAGCTGGAGGGCCGATCACACCGCTCGGGCGGCACTCCGCCGCTCAGCGCACCGCCAGCACCGCCGATCCGTGCCCGAACAGCCCCTGGTTCGCGGTGATCCCCACCCGGGCCCCCGCGACCTGCCGGTCACCCGCGTCGCCTCTCAACTGCCAGGTCAACTCGCAGACCTGGGCGATCGCCTGCGCCGGTACCGCCTCCCCGAAGGAGGCCAGCCCGCCGCTCGCGTTCACCGGTGTGCGCCCGCCCAGGGCCGTCGCGCCCTCCCGCAGCAGCTTGGCGCCCCCGCCCTCCGCGCACAGCCCCAGGTCCTCGTACCACTGCAACTCCAGGGCGGTGGACAGGTCGTACACCTCGGCCAGGGAGAGGTCCTCGGGGCCGATGCCGGCCTCCTCGTAGGCCGCGCGCGCGATCGACGCCCGGAAGGTCTCGTCCGGCGGTGCCACCGCCGCCGCGGAGTCCGTGGCGATGTCCGGGAGGTCCAGCACCGTGTTGGGGTAGCGCGGTGTCACCGTGGACACCGCGCGGATCCGTACCGGGTCCGCCGCCCCGTGCCGGCGCGCGAACTCCATGCTCGACAGCACCAGGGCGGCCCCGCCGTCCGAGGTGGCGCAGATGTCGAGCAGCCGCAGCGGATCGGCGACCACCGCCGACGCGGCCACCTCCTCCGCGGCGACCCGCTTCCGGTAGCGCGCGTACGGATTCAGCGCCCCCAGGGCGGAGTTCTTCACCTTCACCTGGGCGAAGTCGTCCGGGGTGTCCCCGTAGAGGGCCATCCGCCGTCGCGCGTACAGCCCGAAGTACGTCGGGTTCGTCGCCCCGAGGACCCGGAAGCGGAGCCAGTCCGGATCGTCGTGCCGGTCCCCGCCGGCCGGCCGGAAGAACCCCTTGGGCGCGGCGTCGGCGCCGACGACCAGCACCACGTCCGCGAGCCCCGAAAGGATCTGCGCCCGCGCCGCGTTGACCGCCTGCGCCCCGGACGCGCACGCCGCGTACACGCTCGCCACCCGGGCACCCTGCCAGCCCAGCGCCTTCGCGAACGTCGCGCCCGCCACATACCCCGGGTATCCGCCACGCACCGTGTCCGCACCGACGATCGAGCCGACGTCCCGCCACTCCAGCCCGGCGTCGGCGAGCGCCGCCCGGGCCGCCGCCGTCCCGTACTCGACGAAGCTCCGCCCCCACTTGCCCCAGGGGTGCATGCCCGCACCGAGCACCGCCACGTCCGCTGTCATGCCCCCACCCCCGCAGGCCGCCAGTGCCAGGTCGTCCAGGTCGTCTCCGTGTCCTCGTCGAGCACACCGGGGACGACCTCCACCTCCATGCCCACCGTCAGATCGGCGACGGTGATCCCGGGAACCGCCTGTCCCAGCACCACGATCCGCTCGGACTCCAGCTCCACAGCGATCAACGCGTACGGTTCCCACGGAAGTTCCGGATCGCTCACATACGGTGACGGTGGCCGGTACCGGCTGTCCGTGTAGGACCAGACACGGCCGCGCCGCGACAGCGGGACCTCCTCCAGGTCGCCGCCCGGGCAGCCCGGATTGCGGCAATGGCCGTCCTCACGCGGGAAGAAGACCGACGCACATCCGGAACAGCACGTGCCGAGCAGCCGGAAGTCGTCCCCGTCCCCGGTGAACCAATCGGTGACCACAGGTGTGCGTGTCCGCGACAACGTCCCTCCACAGCACTGGATCTGACGGAACGTCAGAAGTGTGCCACGGGCAACGGAAAATGAGCAGGCCGTTTCGGTGAACCATCGAGCCCCTTATGGCGTCGTGATACCGGGAGGGACGGCCGGGGCCCACGGGGGTGGTTCCGGCCGTTTCCCGTTTACTCGCGCGGCCCCCGGAAAGACGCCCTCCGCTTGATCGGATACAGTCCGCCGGGTGTCCGAAACTCAAGCCTCCGTCCCCAACTCCGCGCCGGACTCCCACTGTTCGAGCTGTGGATCGCCCTACGGAGAGGGCGTCTCCGGCTGGCCCCGCACCTGCCCGGCCTGCGGCACGGTCGCCTACCGCAACCCGCTGCCCGTCGCCGTCGCACTCCAGCCGGTGTACGACACGAAGGGCACCGCCCTGGTCGTCATCACCCGAACCGTCGCCCCCGCGCGCGGAGGCGTCGCCCTGCCGGGCGGCTACGTCGACGACCGCGAGGACTGGCGGCAGGCCCTCGTGCGCGAACTCAGGGAGGAGACCGGCATCGAGGCCGCGAGCCGCGACGTACGACTCGTCGACGCCATCAGCTCGCCCGACGGCCATCTCCTGCTCTTCGGAGTCCTCCCCGAGCGCCCGGTCGAAACCCTGCCCCAGTCCGCCGCCACCGACGAGACGGAGGGCTGGCACCTCCTGCGCAGGCCCGAGGAGCTCGCCTTCCCGCTCCACTCCGTGGCCGTCAGGGCCTGGTTCGAAGGCCGGTACATCTGAGGTCAGCCCTCACCCAGCCCGCGCACCCGCACCGGGCAGGACGGCGTGCTCACGCCGTCCTCCGACTCCCGCTCCACGACCACCCGCCGGCCCTCCCAGCGGGCGACGTACCGCTCGATCTCCGGTTCGTCCCAGCCGTCGCCCGCGTCCGGCACCACCAGCCCGCCCCCGGTCCGCCCACGGGCGGGCGCCCACACCTCCAGCTCAAGGCCGCCGTCCGCACCGCGCACCGGCAGCACGGCACCCGCGCGCGCGAACACCGGAATCCGCGACAACGAGGCATCGACGAGAACCTGGGCCGGCCCCTCGTACGCCCGCTCCGTCTCCGTGTCGTACCAGCGCCCCCGCGGCAACTGCACCGCCCGCCGGTCCGACCCCGGGGTGAGCACCGGCGCCACCAGGAGGCAGTCGCCCAGCAGGAACGCGTCCTCGCAGTCCCGTAGCGCACGATCCTCCGGAGCACCCCACCACAGGGGCCGCACATACGGCGCCCCGGTCCGCCGCGCCAGATGCGCCAACGTCAGGAAGTACGGCAGCAGCCGCCGTCTCTCGACGAGCGCCACGCGCGCGTGCTCCAGCACGTCGGCACCGAACTCCCAGGGCTCGCGACGCCCCGCGCGTAGACCTGCGTGCGTACGGAACAGCGGCAGATACGCGCCCAGTTGGAACCAGCGCAGATACAGCTCGGGCGACGGACTCCCGTCGAAGCCGCCCACGTCCGGACCCGAGTACGGCACCCCGCACAGCCCCAGCCCCATCACCAGCGACAGCGAGGCCCGCAGCCCCGGCCAGCCGGTGGCCACATCGCCGGACCAGGTGCCCCCGTAGGCCTGCATCCCGGCCCACCCGGAGCGCGAGAAGAGGAACGGCCGCTCCTGGGGCGCCAGTTCACGCAACGCCTCATAGGCCGCCCTGGCCATGCACAGCGCGTACACGTTGTGCGCCTCACGATGGTCACCACCCCGCCCCTCCAGGTCGTGCCGGGCCGAACGCGGCAGTGTCGACTCCCCGAAGGCGGCGAACGACGTGGGCTCGTTCATGTCGTGCCAGAAACCCGCGAACCCCTGCCCGAGCCGCTCCTGGTAGAGCCCGCCCCACCACTCCCGCACACGCGCGTGCGTGAAGTCCGGGAAAACCGCCTCCCCGGGCCATACGACCCCCCGCACCAATCGCCCCGACGCGTCCCGCACGAAGGCGTCCTCGGCCGTGCCGCTGTCGTAGACGGCGTTCCCGGGCTCGGCCTTCACCGCCGGGTCGACGATCGACACCAGCCGGATGCCGTCCCGCCGCAACTCCTCGGCGAGCACCGGCAGTTTGGGGAAGCGCTCGTGGTCGACGGTGAACACCTGGTGCTCGTCGTAGTGGTCGATGTCCAGGTGGACGGCGTCCAGCGGCAGACCACGCTCCTGGTAGCCGGCGACGATCCGCCGCACCTCCTGCTCACCGCCGAAGCCCCACCGCGCGTGATGGTGCCCCAGCGCCCACGCCGGCGGCAGCGCGGGAGCACCGGTCAGCGAGACCCAGGCGTGCAGCACGCGCGCGGGAGTGCCCACGATCACCCAGCAGCGCAGCGGACCGCCGTCCATTCGCAGTTCGGACGACCCCGCCCGGTCGTGCCCGGAACCGGCACCCTCCTCGCCCTCCCGCAGCGTCACCGTGCCGTCCCAGGAGGTGTCGTGGAACACCAGATGCGTGGCCGCGTCGGCCACCACAAGCTGTACCGGCATCGTGATGTACAGCGGATCGTCACCCGGCCCGAAGGCATGCCCGGGGTCGGTGTTCCACAGCCGGTACGTCCCGTCGCGCAGCCGGGGGCCCGACGCGCGCCCACCGAGCCCGAAGAACCGGGCGTCCGCGGCCACCTCCGACCGCTGCATCCAGCGAGCCGTGCCGCCGCCCACCGGCTCCCACCAGCGCGGTGGCAGATCCCGGCGCAGCGTCACACCACCGGGCGTACGCACCTCGACCGCGCCGTGCCGCGACACGGCGACCGTCACCCGCTCCGCCACGACCCGCCAGCCGCCGTCCTTGTCCGGCTCCAGGACGGCCCGAGGGTCCGGCTCGGGGCATCGCCCGGCGAGCGCGTACGAGGGCTCGGGAGCGGCCCCGTCCCAGCCCCAGAAGACCGCCCCGTTCACGGCGACGGTGATGCGCAGTTCGGAACGGCTGAACCGGACGACTCCGCCACCGGGCCCGGGCTCCGCCTCCCGCACCGGCCCGGGCACACGCGCCCGCTCGGCCCCCCGCGCGGGCAACCCGGTGGCGTCGGCACGCCTCCTGCGCCACGCGGCCCGTACGGTACGCAACCCCTGCGCCGCCCCCGCCGAACCGACCACCTTCACCGAACGCACCAGGTCACGACCATCCATGCTGCTCACCCTGCCATTACGGGTCGCGGATCACCGCTTCGTTCAACTTCCGTTCACCCGTGGTGGGACCACATCTTCACGGCACGGACTATGTGGAGCGTGCCCTGGTGCAGAAGTCGATCACATGGCATCGTCCGTGTCAGCCGCGTCACGCGCACACCCCCGCACGTGCGCGCCCGACGCACACGACGCGCACAGTCCCGGGAGCCGCCCCATGTCGACCGTGAACCCCCTGCCCCTCTGGCAGCCAGATCCGGAACGCATCGCCCAGGCACAGGTCACCAGGTTCCAGGCCTGGGCGGCCGAACACCACGGAGCCCCCGCCGACGGCGGCTACGCGGCACTGCACCGCTGGTCCGTCGACGAACTGGACACGTTCTGGCAGGCCGTCACCGAGTGGTTCGACGTCCGCTTCTCGGCCCCCTACGCGCGCGTGCTCGGCGACCGCTCGATGCCCGGCGCCCACTGGTTCCCCGGAGCGACCCTCAACTACGCCGAGCACGCCCTGCGCGCGAGCGCGACCCGCGCGCACGAACCGGCCCTCCTGTACGTCGACGAGACCCACGAGCCACGCCCGGTCACCTGGGCCGAACTGCGCCGCCAGGTCGGCTCCCTGGCCGCCGAACTGCGCACCCTCGGCGTACGCCCCGGAGACCGCGTCAGCGGCTACCTCCCGAACATCCCGCAAGCCGTCGTCGCCCTCCTCGCCACAGCCGCCGTGGGCGGCGTCTGGACGTCCTGCGCCCCCGACTTCGGCGCCCGCAGCGTCCTGGACCGCTTCCAACAGGTCGAGCCGGTCGTCCTGTTCACCGTCGACGGCTACCGCTACGGCGGCAAGGAGCACGACCGCCGCGACACGGTCGCCGAACTCCGCCGCGAACTGCCCACCCTCCGCGCGGTGGTCCACATCCCCCTCCTGGGCACCGACGCTCCCGAAGGTGCCATGGACTGGTCGTCCCTGACCTCGGCCGACGTGGAACCCGTCTTCGAAGAGGTCCCTTTCGAGCACCCCCTCTGGGTGCTCTACTCCTCGGGCACGACAGGCCTCCCCAAGGCCATCGTCCAGTCCCAGGGCGGCATCCTCGTAGAACACCTCAAACAACTCGGCCTGCACTGCGACCTCGGCCCCGGGGACCGCTTCTTCTGGTACACGTCCACCGGCTGGATGATGTGGAACTTCCTCGTCTCCGGCCTCCTGACCGGCACGACGATCGTCCTCTACGACGGCAGCCCCGGGTACCCCGACACGGCCGCCCAGTGGCGCATCGCCGAACGCACCGGAGCGACCCTCTACGGCACCTCGGCCGCGTACGTCATGGCCTGCCGCAAGGCCGGCGTGCACCCCTCCCGCGACTTCGACCTCTCCCAGGTGCGGTGCGTCGCGACCACCGGATCACCGCTGCCCCCGGACGGCTTCCGCTGGCTGCACGACGAGGTCCGCGACGACCTGTGGATCGCCTCGGTCAGCGGCGGCACGGACGTCTGCTCCTGTTTCGCCGGAGCCGTACCGACCCTCCCGGTGTACATCGGCGAACTCCAGGCCCCCGGCCTGGGCACCGACCTCCAGTCCTGGGACCCGAACGGCGACCCCCTGGTCGACGAGGTCGGCGAGTTGGTGGTCACCAACCCCATGCCGTCCATGCCGATCTACTTCTGGAACGACCCCGAAGGCACCCGCTACCACGACAGCTACTTCGACACCTACCCCGGAGTGTGGCGCCACGGCGACTGGATCACCGTCACCTCCCGGGGCTCCGTCGTCATCCACGGCCGCTCCGACTCCACGCTCAACCGCCAAGGCGTGCGCATGGGTTCGGCCGACATCTACGAAGCGGTCGAACGGCTCCCGGAGATCAAGGAGTCCCTCGTCATCGGCATCGAACAGCCCGACGGCGGCTACTGGATGCCCCTCTTCGTGCACCTCGCCCCCGGAGCCGTCCTGGACGACGCCCTCCTGGGCCGCATCAAGCAGACGATCCGCGAACAACTCTCCCCACGCCACGTCCCCGACGAGGTCATCGAGGTCCCCGGAGTCCCGCACACCCTCACCGGAAAACGCATCGAGGTACCCGTCAAACGCCTCCTCCAGGGCACCCCGTTGGAGAAGGCGGTCAACCCGGGCTCCATCGACAACCTCGACCTGCTGAGCTTCTACGAGGACCTCGCCCGCAAACGCGCCTGATCGCCCTCCCGTAGAGGCCGATCACGACCGATCATCCCCCATAGGTGGCCTCGGACTCGCCCTCGCCGAGCACCGCGGCGAAGTCCGAGGCCAGCCGCACCGCGTCGGCCGGTTCGAGTTCGGCGACGGAGATCCGTACCCCCGGCTCGGACGACAGCCGGAACCGCGCCCCCGCGGCGACCCACCAGCCGTACGATCGCAGCCCGTTGACCACGGCGGACTCGTCCCGCACCGGCACCCAGAGATTCATCCCACTCGCGCCGTGCGACGCGATCCCCCGCCCGCCCAGCTCCCTGCGGAGGGCCTCCCGCCGCAGTCCGTAAGCCTCTTGAGCACGCGTGACCAACGCGCGCGTGCCGTCGTCCGTCATCAGCCCCTGGACGGTCTCCTGGAGGAGATGACTCACCCAGCCGGACGTCAGCAGCAGCCGCCCGTCGTGCCGCGCCAGCGTGGTCCGGTCGCAGGCCGCCGCGGCCCACCGCAGGTCGGTGCCGAGGAACTTGCTCACCGTCCGCACATGCACCCAGCGCGGCAACCCGCCGGAAGCCAGCGACCACAGGGGAGCGCCCGCCACGGCGGACGCGTGATCGTTCTCCACGACGAGCACTTCGGGCCCGTCCCGGAGCACCTCGACAAGGGCGTCACGGCGCGCGGCCGAGAAACCGCCGCCGTACGGATTCTGCGCCCGAGGACTGCACACCACGGCACGCACACCGGCCCGCAGCGCCATACGCAGCGCATCGGGACGCAACCCCTCGTCGTCCACGGCGACCGGCACGCTCCGCAGCCCCAACGCCGTGACCAGATCCAGCAGATGGTGATACCCGGGATCCTCCATGGCCACCGCGTCCCCGGGCCGCAGCTCCACCGACAGCAACCGCCCGATCAGATCCAGCGCCCCGTGCGCGAAGGTCACCTGCTCCACAGGCACACCGTCAGGCCGAAGCCAGTCCCGTACGACATCCTCCAACCGCGCCAACCGAGGCGTCGACCGGTGCGACCGCGCACCCGGGGACAGCCGCGAGGGCGGCACCAGCGCGGGCAGGAAGAGCGGGTCGGGGTGCCCGCCGGCCAGATCCCGCAGACCCTCCGGGACCCGGGGCGGCCGTCGGGACGCCACCGAGGGGGCCTGTGCCACCACGGTCCCGCCCCGCCCACGCGTGACGACGATGCCCCGCTGCCGCAACTCCTTGTACGCGGTGGCGACCGTGCCCGGACTCACCCCGAGCTCGTCCGCGAGCCGCCGAACCGGAGGCAGCGCGGCATCCGGCCCCAACACGCCCTCGGCCACGGACCGCTCGACGGACGCGGCAATCCCCTTGGCCGTCGTACCACTGATCCCATATTGTATTGCCACGTCATCAACTATGTATCAATACATAATGCGACGCAAGGGGGAACAGTGAGCACGACCCGCCGCACAGCCGCACGGCCGAAACGCATACCCGGAGGACGCGACGGCCGCAGAATGCTCGCGATCGCCCTCGTCGACCGCACCGGCAGCGGCCTGTGGGCCTCCGTGTCCGTCCTGTACTTCACCTACGTCTCGCATCTCTCCGTCGCCCAGGTCGGCACCCTCGCCGCGATAGCGGGAGCCCTCGGCATCGCAGGCGCACCCCTGGGCGGTCGCCTCGCCGACCGGTTCCCGCTCACCCGCGTCCTCACCGCCCTCCAACTCCTGCGCGCCCTCGCCTCCTTTGCCCTGCTCACCACGGACAACTACGTCCTCCTGATCGCCTTCTCCGCCGCCGGCGGTTTCGGTGACCGCGCCGCCAACGTGCTCACCAAGCTCTACGCCACCCGCGTGGCCGGACCGGACCGCATCCGCTACCAGGCCATCAGCCGAACCGTCGCCAACGCGGGCTGGGCCCTGGGCGGTCTCGCCGCGGCGGCCGCACTCGCCCTCGGCACAACAGCCGCCTACCACTGGCTCCTTCTCGGCGACGCCCTCTCCTTCGTCGCCGTCGCCACGCTCACCGTGCGCTGCGGCGAACCCCCGTCACCACAACGCGTCATCGCGACATCGAAGGACGCTCCGCCCGCGAACAAGCCCCCGAACCCCTGGTGCGACCGCACCTATCTCGCCTACGTCGCGACCGAGACCGTCCTCTTCCTCGACGACGCCGTCTTCAAGGTCGGCCTGCCACTGTGGATCGCCCACGCCAGCGAGGCACCGCACGGCCTGGCGCCCCTGCTGATGGTCCTCAACAACGTGATGGTCGTGGCCCTCCAGGTCCCCCTGGCCCGCTTCGGCACCACGACCACAGCCGCCCGCGACCTGCTGATTCCGCTCTCCGCCGCCTTCGCCCTGGGCGGGACCACCCTCGCCCTCTCGGCCACCGGCGGAGCCGTCACCGCGACCGTGCTCCTCACCGCCTCTGCCGCCGCCTTCACCATGGCGGAAATGCTGCACGCCACCGTCTCGTGGGAACTCTCCGTCGCCCTCGCACCCGGCACCGCGCAAGGCACCTACCTCGGCGTGCACGGACTCGCCCAGTCCACCCAGCGCAGCATCGGCCCACTGGCGGTCACCGCAGCCATCGCCACCGGCCCCCTCGGCTGGACCGCCTTCGGTGCTGTCATCGCTCTGACCTGCGTGATTCAGCACCGACTGCTCCGCCGACCACTGGCTCGGACGCCGTTGTCAGTGGCGCCGGTTACTGTGAGTGAGCATTGATCGACAGCGCACAGGGGGAAACATGGCGCACACCGACCACCAGACCATGCGACGCGTTCTGCGCCGCGAAATCGCCGGCACCATCGGCCTGTTGACCGACGAGCAGGACTTCCGCGCCATGCGGCGCTATCGCAGCTTCACCTTCGACGACCACACCGCCTACCTCCAACAAGTGGAAGCACTCCTCAGGAGCCGAGCCGCCCAGGGCAGCCACACCAGCGTGGCCCTCTTCGACCCCCAGGAATACGCCGAGTTCTGCGCCGACAGCGGCCTGGACCCCGACAACCCGTCGAGCCGCACCCGCTTCACCGCCGAACTCGCCACCACCGGCCCCACCCTGCCCTACGACGGCCAACCGCTCGCCGACCTCCTACCGGCCCTCGTCGACGAGGCCGTCCGCCAGGCGACCTGGGAGTACGTCACCACGCTCCTG
Organism: Streptomyces sp. NPDC002276; assembly: GCF_053891435.1. Taxonomy (NCBI): domain Bacteria; kingdom Bacillati; phylum Actinomycetota; class Actinomycetes; order Kitasatosporales; family Streptomycetaceae; genus Streptomyces; species Streptomyces sp. NPDC002276. Next base: position 331,688 of record NZ_JBSFCQ010000011.1, read on the forward strand.
GCCCGCCTCGGCACCTGCGTCACCTGCGGCGAGGACATCGGCCGCGCGGCCTTCACCCGAGCCTCCGGCCTCCTGGTCCGCATCCTCGACACGGCCCGCCCCGGAAACCGACATCTGGTGTGCAGTGTCTCGGGAACACCGGAAACCATCGTCGCCGCACTCCACGCCGACCAGGACGAGGACGGAGCCACCCACCTGGACGACGCCGAAGCCCTCGAATTCACCAGCATCCTCGCTCTAGGCATCGCCACCCGAAGCCCCGGCGGCCTGGTCATGCGTACCACCAGCCCCAACACCACCGACTGCATCTACGGCTGGCGCCTGCGCGGCGACGGCCTGGAACCCCTGACCGCCGGCGAGGTCTTCGACGCCTACTGCACCGACGTCGAATCCGGAGATCTGATCTCGCCCGAATCAGGCGTCGACTACTGCGTGCCGCCCGACCTCGGCGACCTGGAACAGCCTCCGGGAGGACACCACCACTGAACACACCAGGGGCGCCCCACCCGGTGGTGAGGCGCCCCTGGACCAGAGCCGACGGACGGCTTCCTGTCCGGCTACTCGCCGGACAGCACCGCCTGAGCCGCCTGACGTGCCTCCTCGGCACTGTCCGCGGCCCGGGCCGCCAGCGCGGCCCGCTCGCACTGGGCGAGCGTGTACTTCGCCAGCGTCGACCGTACATAAGGAATCGAAGCGGCACCCATGGAAAGGGAGGTGACTCCAAGACCGGTCAACACACAAGCCAGCAGCGGGTCGGACGCGGCCTCACCACAGACACCACAGCTCTTGCCCTCGGCCTTCGCCCCCTCGGCGGACATCGCCACCAGGTCGAGCAGCGCGGGCTGCCACGGATCCTGAAGACGGGAGACAGCGCCCACCTGACGGTCGGCGGCAAAGGTGTACTGCGCGAGGTCGTTGGTCCCCAGCGACAGGAACTCGACCTCCTGCAGAATCGAGCGCGCCCGCAGCGCGGCCGACGGAATCTCCACCATCGCGCCGAACTTCGCCCGCAGACCCGCCTCCCGGCACGCGTCCGCGAACGCCTTGGCGTCCGCACGGTCCGCGACCATCGGAGCCATGACCTCAAGGTAGACAGGCAGTCCCTCGGCGGCCTTCGCGAGCGCGGTCAGCTGAGTCCGCAGCACGTCGGGGTGGTCGAGCAACGAACGCAGCCCGCGCACACCCAGGGCCGGGTTCGGCTCGTCGGCGGGCGTCAGGAAGTCCAGCGGCTTGTCCGCGCCGGCGTCCAGCACCCGCACGACGACCCGCCCCTCGGGGAACGCCTCAAGCACCTGCCGGTACGCCTCGACCTGCTTCTCCTCGGACGGCGCGTTCTTGCTGTCGTCCAGGAAAAGGAACTCGGTACGGAAGAGCCCCACACCCTCGGCCCCCGCCGCCAACGCGGCCGGCACATCAGCGGGACCGCCCACATTGGCGAGCAACGGCACCTTGTGCCCGTCGGAGGTGGCACCCGGCCCCGTCGAAGAGGAGAGAGCGGCCTTGCGCGCGGCAGCCGCGGCCTCCAGCTCGGCCTTCTTCTGATCACTCGGGTTCACGAAGATCTCGCCGGTGCTGCCGTCCACGGCGACAACCGTCCCCTCGGCCAACTCGCCGGCCCCCGGCAGCGCCACCACGGCGGGCACACCGAGCGCCCGCGCCAGGATCGCGCTGTGACTGGTCGGCCCGCCCTCCTCGGTGACGAAACCGAGCACGAGGGCCGGGTCCAACAGCGCCGTATCGGCAGGCGCAAGATCACGAGCGATCAGGACGTACGGCTCGTCGCTGTCCGGAACACCCGGCATCGGCACCCCGAGCAACCGGGCGACGATACGGTTCCGCACATCATCGAGGTCGGCGACCCGACCGGCCAGGTAGTCACCGGCACCGGCCAGCAGGGCACGGTAGGCGGCGAAGGCGTCGTACACGGCCCGCTCGGCCGTGCTGCCGACGGAGATACGGCGATCCACGTCCGTCATCAACTCGGGGTCCTGGGCCATCATGGCCTGGGCCTCAAGCACCGCCTGGGCTTCGCCCCCCGCCAGATTGCCGCGTGCCATCAGGTCGGCCGCCACAGCGTCCACGGCCTGGCGGGCGCGCCCCTGTTCACGCTCCGCGTCCTCCACCGGAATCTGCTTGGCAGGCGGTTCCAGAACCGCCGTCCCCATGTGCCGAACCTCGCCGATCGCCACACCGTGGCTCACACCGACGCCTCGCAGCGTTGTCTCCATCTCACCCGTCTCCGATAGTGCGGCGGGTCCCGCCGCCGCGGTGGTTGTCCTGCACACCGTCATTTCGACGGCACTGACGTCACTCCCAGGAGAAGAGCCTGTCGCCGGCCTTCACATCGCCGTCCTCGCGGAGTTCGGAGAGGGACTCGGCAGCGGCCTCAAGGGCCACGATCGGGCACACCGGGGACTTGCCGGCGGCCTCGACAGCGGCGGGGTTCCAGCGCACGACACTCTGACCCCGGGTCACGGTGTCGCCCTTGCTGACGAGCAGTTCGAAACCCTCGCCATTGAGCTGCACGGTGTCGATACCGAGGTGGATCAGAACACCATGCCCCTCGCTGTCCACGACGACGAAGGCGTGAGGGTGGAGGGAGACGATGACTCCGTCCACGGGAGAGACGGCCTCGGAGGGCTCACGTACGGGGTCGATGGCGGTGCCGGGGCCGACCATGGCCCCGGAGAAGACGGGATCCGGCACCTCGGTCAGTCCGATGGCTCGTCCTGCGAGCGGGGACGTCACGGTGGTCATGGGAAGCCTCCCAGGGGTGGAAATGTGATGGGGCCGTCACTACCTGTCCCGGACGGCACACTGAGCAGCAGGGTATGTCATATGTAGTACCGGTTCCGCCCGAGAGGTCTGGATTAGTGGTCTAGACCACACCTCTAATCGATTTGCACCTGCTCTACGGCCGCATGTACAGTCGTACTCCTGCTTGAGGCCGAGCGACGCGACCAAGCGTCTTTGCTTGGCTTGGCAGCACCCAACTTGTCAGATCCTATCCCGGGGTCACCTTCTGCATGCCTGCAGGATGGTGGTCAGGGGGCCGGAAAAACACTGATAGAGTTTGGAACACCGAAGGGAAGCCCGGAGGAAAGCCCGAGAGGGTGAGTACAAAGGAAGTGTCCGTTCCTTGAGAACTCAACAGCGTGCCAAAAATCAACGCCAGATATGTTGATACCCCGTTCATCGGACACTTTGTCCGGTGGCGAGGTTCCT